>NZ_CP023691.1:4857721-5464936 GCF_008704855.1 Streptomyces platensis | reverse complement strand
GCGGGTGATCGGCTGGCGGCTGGCCGGCCGGGACCGCCCCCGCCAGCTGCGGTCCCTGACCGTGCTGCGCTCGGCGATCGAACCGGTCGCCGCGGGCCTGGCCGCCCGGCACGCCACCCCCCAGCAGTGCGCCGAACTCACCGAACAGGCCATGGGCATGGTCGCCACCTCACGCGGCCAGCAGCTCGACGCCTACCTCGTCCACGACACGGCCTTCCACCGCGTCGTCCTGACCGCCTCCGGCAACGAGATGTTCGCCCGCCTCGGCGATGTGGTCGCCGCCGTCCTGACCGGCCGCACCCAGCACCATGTGATGTTCACCGACCCCGACCCGGCCGCGGTCACCCTCCACGTACAGGTCGCGGAGGCCGTACGAACCGGCGACGCGGCACGCGCGGAGTCACTCACCCGCGAGATCACCGCCGGCGCGATGGCCGAACTGGACGTCCTGGCGCCGTAATTACCACCCGCGGCCGGCTGCCTGCCTGCCTGCCTCAGAACAACGGCTGCTGACCCGGCATCGGCGGCTCCTCCGGATCGAAGAGCTTCTCCGCCGGGGCCATCATCGGCGCGATCCGCCGCGAGCCCGGACAGGAAATCAGCTCCAGCACCGTCCGCCGCCCGGGCGGGTCATGGCGGGCAAAGCGCCCGCCGACGACGGCGATCTCTCGGGTGCAGATGGGGCACGCGCGGCGGGGTGACAACATGCCCACAGTCTGACGCAGCCCGCCCCGGGACTCACAGGCTGCCGGCGCCTGCGGGGCGAGCGGGCCGGGCTCCGGGTGCACCGCGGCCGCCGGCGACGCGTGTCCCCCACTTTCGGCACTCGCACCCGACCAATAAGCAGGAGACCCACCAGTTTCGGCCCCCTGTGGGGGACCACCGAATTGGCCAGGACTCAACGTCATCTGAAGTTCGATGACGTACTGAAGCGGCCCCTCCAAGTTGGTCGTTGCAGGTCATAGGCGAGGCCATTTCAGAGCATCGTTCAATGTAAAACCAAGCGGCGATCAGTTCCAGCCGTCACGGCGTTCCAGAAAAACGTCACTGCCGGCCCACCGTCGGATGACGGGCGAGAAACCGCAGCACCGAGCCGGATAGACCGATCACCGCAGGGGTAGGCAGGCACGCGAAGATCTTGGTGCACACAGCACACCAAAAGGATCCGGAGGGAATTTCATGACCTTCAAGAACATCTTCGACAGCGGCGGGAATGAAGCCAAGTCCGCCGAAGATTCCGCACAAAATGTCAATGAAAAAATTCCCGGCGCTTGGCCCGAGCGAGAAGGCGTCGATCCGGAGCTCTACGACGGAATTCCCGAAGCCGCGCGCGACCCGAAGATTATCCGCGAGACATCGCCTGAGGCACTCGCCGTAATGAACAACTTCCTCGCCCCCCTGTTCAAGAACACCCAGACGGCAGCCACCAAGCAGCGGGAAGCCAGCGAAAACCCCGAATCGACATCCGACATGGCGTCTTCGGCCAAGGATGAGGCATTCAAGAAGGTGGAGGTGGAGATCAGGGACGAAGACCAGCCAAAGGCCGGCGACGAAAGGCTGGAAGAACTGAAAAAGGAAAACCAAAAGTCGGCCAAAAACGTCAAACGGCGTAGCGATGGTTCGGTCGAGTGGTGAGGGCCGAGTAGCAACGGCCCCGCTCGGCAGCCTGACGACTTCTCATTCGGTCACGCCAGGCTGGAAACCACTCACACACCATCACTGAAAAATCACTGAGTTCTGCTACGCAGGGAGGCTGGAAGACATGGGCGGCGCCACCAAAAACAACGTGAGTACCACTCATCTGGGCGAACGGTTCATCCGCCACCCACTGACCGGGCGAAACCTGAAGGAGCTCGAAATCGCCGACAAGACCGCTGCCATCCTGGAGCGGAACAAGGACAAACTGATGAGGAAGGCCGAGAAGAAAACAGCAGAGGGGAAGGACCGGTATATCGCCCCCACCGGGTTCTCCTTGAACAAGGGCCGATTCGGCGACTTTCCCGATGGGGAGGATGCGGCACACCAACGCGGGTGGCGCGCCTATATGACGGTGGGTGTACCGCTCATCGAAGAACGAAGCGACATTGCACAGCCCCCTCCTGACGTGATCTCCAAGCAAACGTACGTCAATCGAACCGACCCCATCCCCATGGATTGGTCGCACACTGTCGAATTCTCGATTTCGAACACCATCAGCTGGTCACTCCAGGGGCAGGTGCAGCTCACTTTCGGGGCGAAAACCACTGCATCACTGCAGCAGCAACTGCAGAAGAGCATGGCGATGAACCAATCCGAGAAGACTACCCTGAAGAACAGCAAAGACAATCAGGGCGTTGACGCAGAGTCTCAGTCACAAACGACGAGTACGACAACAGCCACGAGTACCGCAACGGGCACCGGGGAATTGTCGGCGCAGCTGATGCTTGGGATCACTGCTTCTGTCAGCGGTTCGTTGACCACTGCGTTCAAAACATCGTCCACGCTGAGTGGGAAAATCGGCAGCCGGGTAGACGTCCTGGCCACGCAACGACGTCAGGTGCGGAGGTTCGACTACGAATTCCCTATCTCCTTTGGCGGGTGGGTCGCTTTGTATTACCCCGAGCCAGTAGAGGTCAAGGAGACCAGTCCAGAGGGCCCACAAGCCAAGGAACCGAAATACTCCAAGGTGATTGCATGGAAGCTCGGCGGGACTGAGACCGCTACCGCTACGGAGGATTTCGACTTGACCGATAAAGGCAAGCCGTTTACGCAAAAAGGGGAAGCCGAGCTCGTTTCCACCCTCGCCGGGGTGCACGAGGTATTCGAGCTTGAAAAACTTGACTTCGATATGAAGCAACACCCTCTTCACAAGGGCGGCAGCGAAGAGCAAGAGAGCCCGAAAGAGGCTCCCTTCGCGCTCGCCACCGGGCTGGGGACGGCCGATGGCCTCGCGCTGGACCTGGAGAACCAAAAGGCGTACGTCACCGAGCGGTACAACGGCGGCAAGCTGCACAAGGTGAATCTCGCCAACGGCAACCCGGACTGGGTCTTGGAGAAGCTGGGCGAAGTCAACGATGTGGCGCTGGACCTGCCGGGCAACAAGGCCTACGTCGCCGACTACAGCGGCAAGCGCCTGATCAGGGTGAACCTGTCCGACCGCGCCACCTCCCCGGTCACGGGCACCGAGGGCGTCGGAGCGTACGGCGTTGCGCTGGACCTCCAGGGCAACAAGGCCTACGTCGCCGACTACGACGGCGGGAAGCTGATCGAGTACGACCTGAACAGCGAACCGGCGAAGAAGCTGCGCACCTGGGACGTTCCGAGGGCCGCCGGAGTAGCGCTGAACGGGGGCAAGGCGTACGTCGGCCAGTACGACCGCAACGGGCTGTACGAGGTCGACCTGACGGCAGACGGCAACGCACCGCAGACCGTGGCCACCAATCTCGGGTACAGCGTCCGCGTAGCGCTGGACGGCGCGGTCAACGCATACGTCTCCGATACGAGCGGCAGCAAGCTGCATGAGGTCGTCGTGGCTGACGGCGAGGCCAAGGGCCGTCAGCGCGTGGTGGCCGAGGGGCTCGGCACGGTCTGCGGCCTCGGGCTGGACCGCGAGCACGGCTTGATCTACGTCAGCAACCGGCAGGGCAAGCTGTGGCGGATCTCCGGCGTGCTGCCCGACGCCGCTCAGAACGCATCCGTCGGCACATAAGTCCCCCACACCCCCCGCAGCGCCTCGCACACCTCGCCCAGCGTTGCCCGGGCGCGCAGTGCCTCGCGCATGGGGTAGAGGACGTTGTCGGTGCCCTCGGCGGCCTTTCGGAGGTCGCCGAGGGTTGTGGAGACCGTGCGCTGGTTGCGGCGGGCCCGCAGGGTGGCGAGGCGTTCGACCTGCTGGGCCTCGATGGCGGGGTCGACGCGCAGCGGCTCGTAGGGCTCCTCCTCGTCCAGCTGGAAGCGGTTGACGCCGACCACGACGCGCTCGCCGGCGTCCGTCTCCTGCGCGATGCGGTAGGCGTTGCGCTCGATCTCGTCCTTCTGGAAGCCCCGCTCGATGGCGGCCACCGCGCCGCCCATGTCCTCGACCCGCCGCATCAGGGCCACGGCGGCCTCCTGCACGTCATCGGTCATCGACTCGACGGCGTAGGACCCGGCGAACGGGTCGACGGTGGCGGTCACATCGGTCTCGTACGCGAGCACCTGCTGGGTCCGCAGCGCGAGCCGGGCCGACTTGTCCGTGGGCAGCGCGATGGCCTCGTCGAAGGAGTTGGTGTGCAGCGACTGGGTGCCGCCGAGCACGGCGGCGAGCCCCTGGACGGTGACCCGGGCGAGGTTCACCTCGGGCTGCTGGGCGGTGAGCTGCACGCCCGCGGTCTGGGTGTGGAAGCGCAGCATCATCGACTTGGGGTTCGTGGCCCCGAACTCCTCCCGCATCACCCGGGCCCAGATCCGGCGCGCGGCACGGAACTTGGCAACCTCTTCGAGCAGCGTGGTGCGCGAGACGAAGAAGAAAGAGAGCCGGGGCGCGAAGTCGTCCACATCCATGCCGGCGGCAACGGCCGTCCGTACATAGGCGATGCCGTTGGCGAGCGTGAAGGCGATCTCCTGCGCGGGCGAGGCACCCGCCTCGGCCATGTGGTAGCCGGAGATGGAGATGGTGTTCCACCGGGGGATCTCGGCCCGGCAGTACTGGAAGATGTCCGCGGTCAGCCGCAGGGACGGCTGCGGCGGGAAGATATAGGTGCCCCGTGCGATGTATTCCTTGAGCACATCGTTCTGGATGGTCCCGTTCAGCTGACCGGCCGCCACCCCTTCCTCCTCCCCCACCAGTTGGTAGAGGAGCAGCAGCAGCGCGGCGGGTGCGTTGATCGTCATCGACGTCGACACCTTGTCCAGCGGGATGCCACCGAGCAGCACCCGCATGTCCTCGACGGAGTCGATGGCCACCCCGACCTTGCCGACCTCGCCGGAGGCGATCGGGGTGTCCGAGTCGTGCCCCATCTGCGTCGGCAGGTCGAAGGCGACCGACAGCCCCGTCGTGCCGTGGGCGATCAGCTGCCGGTAGCGGGCGTTGGATTCACGCGCGGTGCCGAAGCCGGCGTACTGCCGCATCGTCCAGGGCCGCCCGGTGTACATCGACGGATAGACCCCCCTTGTGAAGGGGTAGGCGCCGGGCGCGCCGAGCCGGCGCTCCGGGTCCCAGCCGTCCAGCGCCGCCGGCCCGTACACAGGCTCGATGGGCAGACCGCTCTCGTTGTGCCGCACACTGCCCGACTCGTGCGCCATGGGGGTACGCCTCCCAGTGGGTGACCGGTTCGTCCGGGTTTACGCCTTGCTCACAGCATGCCCGCAGGTTCGCCGCCGCGCAGCACTGGGAAGAGTCACCGATGGCCGGTCGGGCCGCCGAGATCCGGGGGTTGCGCATGCAGCGGAGCAGGGGAAGACGTACGGCGCCGGCGGTGGCCGCGGTGCTGGTGGTGGCGGCGTTCGCAGTGGGCTGCCGTCCGGTGACGGTGACCGGGGCCGGCGCCCCGGACAGCAAGGGCGTCCGCTACGCCCCCACCACTCCCGCTCCTCCACCCCTCGGCCGCCACATGCCACCCGCCCGGCACGCCACCAAGCCGCGCCCCGCCCACACCCCGCACCCCGCAAGAACCCCCAGACCACTGATGGCGCCGGGCTCGCGCGGTGCGCAGGTCCGCGAACTCCAGGCGCGGCTGGCCCAGCTGGGCCTGTTCGGCCGCACCCCGACGGGCTACTACGGCTCGGTCACCACCACCGCGGTCCGCGCCTTCCAGCGGCGGCAGGGCCTGCCCCGTACGGGCACCGTGCAGCCCGCGACCTGGCGTGCCCTGCGCAAACAGACCGGCCGGCCGTCACGGACACACCTCCACCCGCCCACCGCACAGCCGATCGGCGTCCCCGATCCGCGCTGTATGAGGGGCAGGGTGATCTGCATCAGCAAGCGGAGCAACACGCTCGCCTGGGTGGTCGACGGCCGGGTCGTCTCGGCGATGGATGTCCGCTTCGGCTCGCAGTACACCCCCACCCGCGAGGGCACCTTCCACATCACCTTCAAGAGCCGCCATCACTTCTCGACGCTCTACCACACGGCCATGCCCTACGCGATGTTCTTCAGCGGCGGCCAGGCCGTCCACTACTCCGCGGATTTCGCCGCCCACGGCTACCGCGGCGCCTCCCACGGCTGCGTCAACGTCCGCGACAAGAAAGCGCTGGCCCCCCTCTTCAACACGGTCAGACCAGGCACCAAGGTGGTCATCTACCACTGACCCGCACTCAACCAAGGGCAATGGCATTTCTTTGACCGAAGCGAAAATTGCTCCACCCCCACCCCGCGCAACCACATCCGCGAGAGCGGCGCCGGCTTAGGCGCAAGGAGGAGGGAGCGGCGCGGGCAGGGCCGGGGGAACGTGCCCCGCCCGCGCCAGATGCGCTGAGCCGTGGGTACGGGGGGAACCCCGGCTCTTCGCGCAGCCGATGACCAGTCGGCTCATTCAGTACTGCGTCACCGGCTCAAAAAACGTCACACCTACGGGGTGACGGTGTCGCTCGGGGCGGCGTCTCCGGGGTCCGTGGTGGTCACCGAGGGCGTCGGAGCCGGGGTGGACGTACCGGAGCCGGGTGTGCTGCCGGGTGTCTGGGAGGGGTGGGCGTCGTCGTCCTCGTCGCCACCCGAGCCGCCGCTCTGTCCGGTGCCGCCGGTGCCTCCGGTGCCGGCGCCGAAGCCGTCGTCGCTGCCGGAGCTGCCGCCGTCCTGGTAGCGCGCCAGGTAGGTGCGGCAGAAGAGGTGCACCTTGTCGGCGCCGCCGGCCTTGCGTTCGAGGCGGCGCAGCGTGTCGCGGTCCAGGCCGTCCCGTTTACCGGACTCATAGGCCTGGCAGACGGCGAGCAGCACGTTCTTCCGGTCGCCGCTGCCGGGAAGCCCGGTGCTCTTGTGACCGGGTCTCTCGCCGCGTCCGGTGCCGCCGCCGGGGGTGCCGCGGCCGGGCTGCTTGGTGGCGCCGGAACTGCTGCCGGGTGCGGGGGTGTCGGTGGGCCCGGCGGACTTGCCGCCGGGGGTGGGGTCGGGGGTATGCCCCGTGGTGCCGTCGGTCTGGGCGCCGGGTTGGCGGGTGTCGAGCGGCCCGGGGCTCTTGGCGGCGGAGACGCTGGAGGCCGGGTGGGGTTCGGCGCCGCGGAAGGGGCTGGGCAGCACGCCGGTGCCGGCTCCGACGGCGACGCCGCCGATGGCGCAGGCGGCGAGGGCCACGGCGAAGCCGCGCCGGAAGGGGCGGCCGAGGCGGGTGCGTTCGACGGATCCGGTGGCGCGTGCGGTGCGGCCGCTCGGGAGCGGTTCGGCGGCGGCGCGGTGGTGTGCGCCGCGGCGGGCGGCCTGCCGGAACGCGGCGACGGCGGCCTCTTCGCCGGGGAGTTCGGCGGTGCCGGGCGTCTTGGCGCCGACCGCGGCGGCGGCCTTGAGGAGCTGTTCGAGTTCGCCTGCGTCGTCACCGTGCCGGGCACTGACCTGTTCACCGCGCAGCAGTCGCTCCGCGGTGTCCTTGTCGAGCCAGTTGTACCGGTCGTCGGCCATCACATGTCCTTCTGCGTTCGTGCGGCCGTTTCCGTCACACCTGGTACGTACGATTCCGCCATGCCGTCGCGGCGCCTTCTGCCCTGTACGGGCACCCCACTCACCGTTCCACCACCTCGGCGCCGGCCCGCCGCGGGCCGGCCGGTGGGGGTGCCTTCCTGCTGGCCGGCGCCGCCTTCGCCGCCGTCCTGACTGCTGTCCTGCCGGGTGCCTGGGCCGCCGCCCGGTTCCTCGCCGAGGAGTTCGGCGAGCCGTCGCAGTCCGCGGTGTGCGGCGGTGCGTACCGCCCCGGCCCGTTTGCCGAGCACCTCCGCGGCGCTCTTGGCGTCGAGCCCGACCACCACCCGGAGCACCACGGCCTCGGCCTGGTCCTGCGGCAGCCGGGATATCAGCCGCATGGTGCGGCCGGTGCCCAGGGCTTCGAGTGCCTCGCCCGCGGTGTCGGACGCGCCGGGGGTGTCGGCCAGTTCGCTTTCGTCGCCGCCGATCGCGGGGCGGCGGCCGCGCATCCGGATGTGGTCGAGGGCGCGGTTGCGGGCGATACGGGCGGCCCAGCCGCGGAAGCGGTCGGCGTCGCCGCTGAAGCGGGCGAGGTCACGGGTGATCTGGAGCCAGGCTTCGGAGGTGACGTCCTCTACGTCCGGTTCGCTCACCAAGGTCCGTACATATCCCAGAAGTCGGGGATGTACGGCCCGGTAGACGGTACGGAACGCCGCCTCGTCGCCGTCCTGCGCCGCCTGCACGGCCACCGTCAGCCGACGGTCGTCCGGCTGAATGTCGTCCCCTCGCACGGGTCCATCCTGTCGCACGCGGAATGTCCGCCGCCCGGTCCTTGCTGCTTTCTCGCTTACCCGGCCACGTCACCGGCCCGGCTCCGCCTGGGCGCCGGAGCTGTGCCGGCTATCGCCTGCCGTCGGCCACTGGTCGGCCGGAAACCCCCGGTAACCCGGTTGTTCCTGCTGACCGTAACGCGTGCGTCACTGCGCTCCGCACCCGGGAGGGGCACACCGACCGCTCCGGCGGGGCCGGGAACGCGGGCGCGCACGGCTTCGCCGGTGCTCCGGCGACGTGCGTGCACGGATCCATCGGGCACTCCCGGGGAGGACGGCTTTCCGGACCGCGCAAAGCGGCGCGAACAGTGCGCCTACCAGCGCGGATCCGCACGTTACGGGCCTGTCCGGGCCCGCGTCCAGACCACTGGCCGTACCCCTGCCCGTACCCCGTGTGACGCTTTCGCACCGCCTGGCGCTGTATCGGGTAGGGGCCGTAACCGGCCCTTCGCGAACGACGGCCGGGGCCTCTCCTGTGGGGGGTGGCGGCCCCGGCCGTCCTCGTACTCTCACCCGTTTCTTACCGGGTCGGCGTGCTCACACCCGGTCGGCCAGCGCCTTGAAGCCCGTCCAGGACAGGGCGGGCGTCCGCGGGTCCCAGGTCTTCTGCGCCAGTGCCGCCAGCGGCAGCCGGATTCCGGCGGCCACCTGCGCCTGGGTCTGCGCCTGCGCCCGGTCGCTCCAGATCGCGAAGCGCGCCCCGGGAATCCGGTCCGGGCCGGTCATGCTCGCGGGCACCGACACCGGCTGGGTACCGCGGATCACCAGCGGGGTCCAGGTCTCGTAGATCCGCTGGCCGGTCGGGTAGACGAACTGGTTGGGCTCGCCGAGGACGTAGTAGAGGTACTCGTCGTTGAAGTTCATGACGTTGCGGCCCTCGCGCAGGAAGGACGAGGGGTCGCGGTGTCCGCCCTCCTTGCCGGTCCAGTAGTCGACCATCCGGTTCTTGTCCGGGGACACCCGCGGGCTGGAGAAGAAGCCGTCGTTCCAGGCCTCGATCCGGTTCTTGCCCTTCGCCTCCACGGTCTTCTGCCGGTCATTGAGCCAGCCGGTCGTCAGGTCCTCGATGGTGCCGTTGGGCCCGTACTTCTGCCGTGCGGCCTGCGCGAGCTGCGGGTACTTGGTCGCCGGGGAGGACGACATCAGCGCCTGGTACTCGTCGCCGCCCAGGTGCCAGTAGGCCGGGGCGCCCTTGGGGTTGGTGAACAGCTCGCTCATTTCCTTCAGCAGCGAGTCGATCAGCGGGGCCGACTTGGGGTTGGAGATGTCGATCGCGCCGGTGATCACCCGGCCCTGGGCGTTGCGCAGCTGGAGGTTGGGGTAGTGGGCCAGGACGGCGCCCAGGTGGCCGGGTGAGTCGAGTTCCGGGACGACGGAGATGTGCAGGCTGCCGGCGAGCGCGACGATCTGGCGGATCTGGGCCTTGGTGAGATGGTCGGCGGAGACGATCTCGGGGTGGGTGTCGCTCTGGATGCGGAAGCCCTGGTCGTCGGAGAAGTGCAGCTGGAACTGGTTGAGCTTGAGATCCGCGATCTCCCGGATCCGGGCCTCGATCCAGTCCTGGGTGTACGGCTTGCGGGCGTTGTCCAGTGACATGCCGCGCTGCGGACGGCCCGGCCGGTCCTGGATGGTGCCCTCGGGAAGACCGCCGGCCGCGCGGACGGCCTGTTTGACGGTGCGGGTGCCGTAGAAAATTCCGGCGTCGGTGGGGGCCGTGAGAGTGAGCCGGGTGCCGTCGGCGGTGAGGGTGTAGGCCTCGTCGGCGGCGCCCTGGACGGGCACGTTGTTCGCCTGCTGCGCACCGCCCTTGCCCGTGATCTTCACCTCGATGTCGCCCGGCTGCACGGTCTGGTCGCCGTAGACGACGGTCAGTCCGAGGTCCCGGGCCATCCGCTGGGCCTCGTCGGCGACATTGCTCTTCTCGCCGGCCGGTACGACCACCCGGGCCCCCTTGGAGGGCCGCCAGCCCCGGCCGTCGGCCCGGCGGAAGTCCCGGACGGCGGGGATGACCTGCGGCGTCCCGGTCACCGGCGCCCAGGTCGGGGTGGCCCGGGCGGAGGTGGGGTTGACCTTGGCGCTGGTGCTCCCGGGCGTCTCGGTGTCCGCGGTGCCGGAGCAGCCGGCGAGCAGCAGGGCGGCGGCGAGCGCCGCGGCCGGAAGCGCGGACCGGGCCGCCGGGCCCGTGCGCCGCGTCGGCGTCGTCGCGGGGCGCAGGGAGGCCGAGGGCCGCGGGGCGCGCGGCGGCCGCATCGGGTTCGACATCGTGCAATCCTCACTTTTCGGGGCGAAGGCATTGCCAGGTGTGCGGAGCGGGTCGTCCATGGGACGCGCGAAAGCTCTCCCATCCGGGTGAAATTCGCGCATCCGTCGGACAGTGGTCGCCAAGCGTCGTTAGCGTGGCGTCTCCGTTCGTCACCCCCATCACAGGGCTCTCCCGGGTCCGCCGGATACCGCCGGGGGGACGTCGCACACGCACCACCGCCCTACCCGTCGCCGCTTGGTACGTATCCCGGCTTCGGTCCGCTCCTCCCCCAGCTTCCTTCAGTCGCCCGTCCCGCACCTGTCGAACCGACCTATTCGCATCCGTCCGAGGAGGCCCACGCTGTCCGGTGACATCCCGGCCGCCCGGCCGACGACGCTGCGCCCGCCGCAGCCCCCGCGGCGCGGCATATCTTCACGGGTCGGCGGCGCCGCGCTGCCGCACCCCCGCACCGAGGGCATCGGGCTCCTCCGCTTCAACACCCTGCCCCGCGAGGACGCCCTGGCCACGCTCCTGAGCTGCTGCGGCAGCCGCCGCTGGGCCGAGCGGGTCGCCGCGCACCGCCCGTATCCCGATCCGGAGTCCCTGCTCGCCGCGGCCGACGAGGCCTGTTACGACCTGACGGCGGCCGAGCTGGACGAGGCGCTCGCCGAGGAGTCGCTCTCGCCGCAGCCGCTGGTCGGCGCCCGTGGCCCCGGGACGCTGGCCGCCCACACCGCACTGCGCGCCGCGCACGCCGAGTACGAGCGGCGCTTTCGCCATGTCTTCGTCATCTGCCTGGACGGCTACCGCGACGAGGAGCTGCTCGACCAGGTGCTGTCCGGGATCCGCACCCGGCTGGGCAACGAGCCGGACGAGGAGCGGGCGGTCGCCGCGGACGAACTGCGCCGGCTGACCCGCGGGCGGCTGGCCCGGCTCATGGCCTCCGGCTCGTGACGGATCGCGGCTTGTGGCCGGGAACATGACGGTTCGTGCTTGTGTGATAGCCCGTTGGTGCCTGTTTGATCACACCTGAGGACCCCGGCGCAAGGAACCGACAACACGTCGCTACGATGGCCAGGGCCGGTGGACCGTACCCGGCCGGGCCCGACCGACAGAGAAGCCGGCTGGCCCCAATCCCCGCTCCCGGAGGGTTTTTCCGTGCCGGCTGGAACGCTGTACCGCGGCCGGGAAGGCATGTGGTCCTGGGTGGCTCATCGAGTCACCGGCGTCCTCATCTTCTTCTTCCTGTTCGTTCACGTCCTCGACACCGCACTCGTCCGCGTCTCCCCCGAGGCGTATGACGACGTCGTAGCGACCTACAAGACGCCGATCGTCAACGTGATGGAGTACGGCCTGGTGGCCGCCATCCTCTTCCACGCGCTCAACGGCCTCCGGGTCATCGCCGTGGACTTCTGGTCCAAGGGCCCGAAGTACCAGAAGCAGCTGCTGTGGACCGTTGTCGGTATCTGGGTCGTCCTGATGGCCGGTGCCTTCTACCCCGTGCTGCAGCACACCCTGCGCACGCTGTTCGGGAGCTGACGCGAGATGTCTGAAACCACCTCCGCAGAGACCACGGCGGCGGGCGGGCCGGACGGCGTCTCGCTCTACGACGTGGACCACCCGGCCCCGGTCATCGAGCCGCCGCGCAAGCGCACCAAGAAGACCGGGCGCGCCTCCCGTGGCAACTTCGAGATGCAGGCCTGGCTCTTCATGCGGCTGTCCGGCATCGTCCTGGTCGTCCTGGTCCTGGGCCACCTGCTGATCCAGCTGGTCCTCGACGGCGGCGTCTCCAAGATCGGCTTCGCCTTCGTGGCCGGCCGCTGGGCCTCGCCGTTCTGGCAGGTCTGGGACCTGCTGATGCTGTGGCTGGCCATGCTGCACGGCGCCAACGGCCTGCGTACGGTCATCAACGACTACGCACAGCGGGACAACACCCGCTTCTGGCTGAAGATGCTGCTGTACACCGCGACGGTGTTCACCGTCCTTCTGGGCACGCTGGTGATCTTCACCTTCGACCCGAACATCTCCTGAAGCCGGGGCTGACTGGAACCATGAAGATCCACAAGTACGACACCGTCATCGTCGGCGCCGGCGGCGCGGGCATGCGCGCGGCCATCGAGTCCACGAAGCGCAGCCGCACCGCGGTCCTGACGAAGCTCTACCCGACCCGCTCCCACACCGGCGCCGCCCAGGGCGGCATGGCCGCCGCCCTCGCGAACGTCGAGGAAGACAACTGGGAGTGGCACACCTTCGACACGATCAAGGGTGGCGACTACCTGGTCGACCAGGACGCCGCCGAGATCCTCGCGAAGGAGGCCATCGACTCGGTCCTCGACCTCGAGAAGATGGGCCTGCCGTTCAACCGCACGCCGGACGGCACGATCGACCAGCGCCGCTTCGGCGGTCACTCCCGTAACCACGGTGAGGCCCCGGTCCGCCGGTCCTGCTACGCCTCGGACCGCACCGGCCACATGATCCTCCAGACGCTGTACCAGAACTGCGTCAAGGAGGGCGTGGAGTTCTTCAACGAGTTCTACGTGCTCGACCTGCTGCTCCAGGACGTCGACGGCGTCAAGAAGTCCGCGGGCGTCGTCGCGTACGAGCTGGCCACCGGCGAGATCCACGTCTTCCAGGCGAAGGCGATCATCTTCGCGTCCGGCGGCACCGGCAAGTTCTTCAAGGTGACCTCCAACGCGCACACCCTGACCGGTGACGGCCAGGCCGCGGCCTACCGCCGCGGGCTGCCGCTGGAGGACATGGAGTTCTTCCAGTTCCACCCGACGGGCATCTGGCGCATGGGCATCCTCCTGACCGAGGGTGCGCGCGGCGAGGGCGGCATCCTTCGCAACAAGGACGGCGAGCGCTTCATGGAGAAGTACGCGCCCGTCATGAAGGACCTCGCCTCGCGTGACGTCGTCTCACGCTCCATCTACACGGAGATCCGTGAGGGCCGCGGCTGCGGTCCCGAGGGCGACCACGTCTACCTGGACCTGACCCACCTGCCGCCGGAGCAGCTGGACGCCAAGCTCCCGGACATCACCGAGTTCGCGCGGACCTACCTCGGCATCGAGCCCTACACGGACCCGATCCCGATCCAGCCGACCGCGCACTACGCCATGGGCGGCATCCCGACGAACGTCGAGGGTGAGGTGCTGGCCGACAACACCACCGTCGTGCCGGGCCTGTACGCCGCCGGCGAGGTGGCCTGTGTCTCCGTGCACGGCGCCAACCGCCTGGGCACCAACTCGCTGCTGGACATCAACGTCTTCGGGCGCCGGGCCGGCATCGCCGCGGCGGAGTACTCGGCCACGGCCGACTTCGTCGAGCTGCCCGAGGACCCGGCGCAGCAGGTCGCCGACCAGGTCGAGCGGCTGCGCAACTCCACGGGCAGCGAGCGGGTCACCGAGATCCGCAAGGAGCTCCAGGAGTGCATGGACGCCAATGTGATGGTGTTCCGCACCGAGCAGACGATCAAGTCCGCGGTCGAGAAGATCGGCGAGCTGCGCGAGCGCTACCTGAACGTGTCCATCCAGGACAAGGGCAAGCGGTTCAACACCGACCTGCTGGAGGCCATCGAGCTGGGCAACCTCCTCGACCTGGCCGAGGTCATGGCGGTGTCCGCGCTGGCCCGCAAGGAGTCCCGCGGCGGTCACTACCGCGAGGACTACCCCAACCGCGACGACGTCAACTTCATGCGGCACACCATGGCGTACCGCGAGGTGGGCGCAGACGGCGTCGAGTCGATCCGCCTCGACTACAAGCCGGTCGTGCAGACCCGCTACCAGCCGATGGAGCGTAAGTACTGATGAGCACCCCGACTCTCGACAAGCACTCCGCGGCACTGGACGCGGCCGAGGACGGCGCTTCGCATCTGATCACGGTCACCTTCCGGATCCGCCGGTTCAACCCGGAGATCTCGGAGGACGCCAGCTGGGAGGACTTCCAGCTGGAGATCGACCCCAAGGAGCGCGTCCTGGACGCCCTCCACAAGATCAAGTGGGAGCTGGACGGGTCGCTGACCTTCCGTCGTTCCTGCGCCCACGGCATCTGCGGCTCCGACGCCATGCGCATCAACGGCCGCAACCGTCTCGCCTGCAAGACGCTGATCAAGGACATCAACCCGGAGAAGCCGATCACCGTCGAGGCCATCAAGGGCCTCACGGTGCTCAAGGACCTTGTCGTCGACATGGAGCCCTTCTTCCAGGCGTACCGCGATGTGATGCCGTTCCTGATCACGACCGGCAACGAGCCGACCCGTGAGCGCCGGCAGTCCGCCGAGGACCGCGAGCGCTTCGACGACACGACGAAGTGCATCCTCTGCGCCGCCTGCACCAGCTCCTGCCCGGTGTTCTGGAACGACGGCCAGTACTTCGGCCCGGCGGCGATCGTCAACGCGCACCGCTTCATCTTCGACTCGCGTGACGAGGGCGGCGAGCAGCGCCTGGAGATCCTCAACGACAAGGACGGCGTCTGGCGCTGCCGGACGACCTTCAACTGCACGGACGCCTGCCCGCGCGGTATCGAGGTCACCAAGGCCATCCAGGAAGTCAAGCGGGCGCTGATCACCCGCCGCTTCTGAGCCCTGCGGCGATCCGGGTCCCGACCCGGCCGCCCAGCAGCGCCGGCACCTCCCGAAGGGCCTCGCCTCCGTATCCCCGGGGGCGGGGCCCTTCGGCATGTCCGCTCTCCCGCTCCTTCGCCGGATACACGAGCACCGGCGGCAGCGCCTCGTCCACCAGCGCCACCGGCACATCTCGGCAGAAATACGACGGGACGAGGACCAGCCCCCGCCCTTCCAGGAACAGGTCCCGCTCCACCGGATAGCCCGCCTCCAGCACCGGCGGCCGCCAGCGCATCACCGGCCCGAAGGTCCGCAGCATCGCCTCCGCCCCGGACTGCGCCAGCGCATGCCTGCGCAACGCCCGGTCCGCGCCGACCCGTTCGGCGATCCGGGGCCAGCTCGGCGCCACCGCCCGGTGGTGGTACGTCCGCAGACTGCGCGCGAGATGGCGCAGCGCGGCCGGCTCCCCCTCCGCGATCCCGCGCGCCCAGCCCGGCAGCGCCCGGTGCCCCGACAGCAGCACCAGCTCGGACCGCAGCCGCTCCCGCGGGGTGCTCATCACGGCCTCCAGCCCCGGCTCGACCCCGTCCAGCCCCGCGAACGGCGTGAGGAAGTCCGGGAAGTAGCCGTGCCGCGGCACCAGCGGCAGCAAGGTCCGCAGCGGCCCCGGACCGTGCCGTACGGCATGCTGCCGCCAGGCGGCCAGCGCCGGTTCGGTCCGGCTCTCCCGTAGGGCATGCAGACTCAGCACCGTCTCCCATAACGGGTCGGCCCCTTCGGCCACTCGCGTACGCGCCAGATCCTGCGCGGTGAAGTGCACTCGCAGCACGTTCGTCCCCCTGGTTCCACGCCGCCTCCCCTGCGACGTGCACCGAGGATCTGCCGCCGGCGGACGGGCCGCAACCGGAACTGGTGGGTAGGGTGGGGGATTTGGTGCGGGGGATCTTGGTGGGGCTTCAGCGCGGGCTACGGGGTAGAGGCTTCGGGGCGGGAGGCAACGGGGCGGCCGGCTTGGGGGCGGGAGGGCTTGGCGCGAGCGCCACGGCGGTGGCGGGAGGGCTTGGCCCAGGCGCCACGGCGGTGGCGGGCGCGCCGCTCACTCACTCCCCCTCAAGAACCTTGTCCAGGAAGACATCCAGGTTCCGCACCGTACGGGCGATCCGCTCCTCCAGCGGCAGCGTCTCCTCATGCCGCCCGGCGAGCTGGGACCGCTTGCGTCCGCGGACGTAAAGGGAGCACGCGAGGTCGGCGCACAGATACGTCCCGACGGTGTTCCCCTGCCGCCCCAGCGGCCCGGCCCGCCGCGCGGCGAGCAGACTGACGCCTGACCCGGGATGCCCGGTCACACACACCGAACACACCGTCGTCTTGGTGAAACTCCGCCGCACCCCCTGCGGCCGCCGCAGCGTCACTCCGATGATCCCGCCGTCCCGCGGCGCCACCAGATAACTCCGGTCCGGCGCCCCCGGATCCCGCCACCCCAGGAAGTCCAGATCCCCCCAAGGGAGTTCAGCCAGCCCCACGGGCAAATTGATCCGGCTCGCCTCACCCTTCGAGCAATTGACGAAGGAGGAGCGTATTTCTTTTTCACCTACGGGTTCCATGATGCCCGAAACTAACAGCGGGCCCTGGGAGCCGTCGCCCGATTTATCTCCGGGCGGGGCGGGACGGGAAGCGCACTGTCGAAGCGGCGCCCGGACCGGCCTCGGTGCCGCCTCACTTCCCGATCCTCATCATCCACGACCGGTTGGTCATCAGGTGCAGCCCGGCCTGCTGGGCCCTTGCGGTCCGCTGCTCGCCGGCCTCCGCCCGTTTCCGCGCGGTCTTGTCCCAGTCCGCCGGCTTCAGGAACAGCATGGCGTTACTCCCCGGCACCACCAGGACACCCCCGAAGGGCAGGTCACCCGCCAACCACGCGCCTTCTTCCGCCCCTTCCGGCCACCGCCGACGCCCCGCCGCATTGATCGCCAGCATCAGCGGCGCCCCGTGCTGCCCTCGCGTCGTCACGCGGATCTGGTGGACATCGCCGTACTTGGTCCACTTCGCACGCTTCATGATCACTCGGGGATGGAACTCCAGCGGGTAGTGACGAAGCACTTTCGCGCACTGAAAGACACGGATTCCGTAAACGGCGCGCCACACCGTCAGGATGAGCACGCCCACACCGGCAGGAATGGGCAGGACCGCGAAGAACGAGTTCACCCCCGTCATACGGGAGAACACCACCGGAATTGCCACCAGAAGTCCGGCGATCAGCAAACGCACCGCCATGAGCCGGACCAGCGCAAGCCGATTGGCTCGCAGTATCTGCGCCACGTCCGGTACCTCAGGCGGCGCCGAAGTCTGCGAGCCGTGGGCCACGGCTTTCTCCTTCTGACTCTTCCCGAGACGGCCACGGGCGGCCGCACGGGGTCTTCGCGGTGGGGCTGCGGAAGGCGGCTCAGCCCCAGCTCTGACCGCTGGCGTTCTTGCGGCGACGGGACACCAGGACGATGGCGACGACGGCCCCGATGACCACCAGAGCGCCGACGCCGATGCCGCCGTAGAGCAGGGCCTTGTTCATCACTTCCTTGCCGCCCATCGGCGGGTCGGCGTCCTGCGCGCCGGCGTCCAGCTGCGCGGACGCCTTGCCCTTCGGCATCGGCAGCGGGCCCTCCTTGGAGCCTGCGGGGATGTTCTTCCGCAGGGCGGGGCCGGGCTGGATGTAGCCGTAGCCGTAGTGCGCGTCCGGGAGCTTGAGGCCCTTCTGGTCCTGGGGCAGACCGGCTGTCTTCACCAGACGGTTGGCGATCTGGCCGGGAGTGAGGGAGGGGAACTTCTCCTTGAGGAGGGCGGCTGCGGCGGAGACGTAGGCGGTCGAGCCCGAGTTGCCGTTTTCCGTGTGGTAGCTCGTGTCGTTCTTCCCCGTCGCGGCCGGGATTTTGACGCCAGGCGCGAGCAGATCCATGTCGGAGTTGTAGTTGTTGAACTCAGCCGACTTGCCGTACTCATCGACCGCACCGACACCGATCACACCCGGGCAGCCCACCGGATAGTTTTTATCGGTCACAGATTCGTTGCCCATACCGGCGACCACCACGGCACCCTTTGAAATGGCGTAGTGGATGGAATCGCAGGTGTCCGCCGAACGACCCTCGGTGTAGGACATATTGATGACATCAGCGCCATGGTCCACGGCCCAGCGAGTGGCCAACCCAGAGTTCTTGTACTCCGGCACGGGAAGGATCTTGGCGTCGGGTGCCAGCCCCTTGACGCCCTCGGAGCCCCCCGGGCCGTGGCCGTGGCCCGCGATGATCGCCGCCATGCCGGTCCCGTGGTCGAGGACGCTCTCACCCGGCTTGAGGTCTTGGGCGCCTTCCTCCTGAGTCGCCTTCCCGAAATCCGGCCCAGGAAGGAACTGGCCCTTCAGATCTTGATGGGTCTGCCGAAAGCCGGTGTCGAGCACGGCCACCGTCACGCCCTTACCGGTGGCCTCCTTCCACAGCTGCTCGGCCCCGAACGCCTCCAACGGCCACAGATCCTTGCGCGTCTGATCCGCGGAGGCGGTACCGCTCGCGGTGATGAGCAGCGCGCCGGTCAGCGCGGCACCCACCGTCGCACGCAGTGTTCGGGTGACCCTCATGCTTGGCTCCTTCTCGCTGTGCTGTCCGGCGGAAGTGTTCCATCAGAAGAGAAGGCCCCGCACCCTCGGGTGCGGGGCCACTCCTTACCAGCCGCCGCAGGACGGCGCCGGCGTCCTACTCGATGACGCGGGGCGCCACATTACGTTCCGGCGTCCACGTCTCTTCGTCCTCGACCAGGTAGTCGGGGCGCTGACCAGTGGTGCGCTCCTTCTCCTTCTTGTCCTTGCCCTTGGCTCCGGCGGCGCCCATGCCGGCCTGCTGGCCGCCACGGCTGCGGTGCAGGCCCGCGCCGCCCTGCTTGGCGCCGCCTGCCGGGCCACCCGGCTTGCCAATCAAGCCGCCACGGGTACGCGCCTGCGCACCGCCGCGTCCGGCCACTCCGGCCTTGCCGCCCTTGGCGCCGCCTGCCGCACCCGCGCCCGGCATGCCTCCGCGCATCCCTCCGGCACCAGGCGCACCGCGACCACCACCAGGCCGCAGCGCACCCCCCGGTACACCCATGGGACCCGGCGGCATCGCGCCGCCCGGAGCTCCGCCGGGACCACCGACCACGCCATGTCCGCCACCGGACGGGACACCGTGATGTCCACCGGAAACCGAGGGCGGGGTCATAGTGCCGCCCTGCACGCTGTCGAGCCCGGTCTGGACCGGGACGTCCGGACGGCTGACCTTGGGACCGTCGAATCCGGACGGGACCGCTCCACCGCCCGCGCCGTTGGGCTGGTGCGGGGTGACCGACGACGGGTCCGGGTGGTACCTGTCGGCCGTGTCAGGCATCCGAACCGGCGGCGGATGCGGGGTGTTCGAGGGCTCCTTCGGCCAGTCGCCGTGGAGACCGTCGTCGCCGTCCTCGATCCAGACCTTGGTGCGTCCCTTGTAGTGGTCCGCCAGCTCATCCATCACGATGACCGCCTCGACCTGGCGCTCCTTGGTCAGGGACAGCTTGTCCCGGTTGAGCTCCAGTGCCTGGCGGGCATCCATCTTCGGGTTCGCCATGTCCCGGTGGAACTGGGCGTCGTCGCCGCTGTCGTCCGTGAAGCGGTCCCACTTGCCCGGGTCATGGATCTTCGACATGGCGGTCATCGCCTGGCGGAGATTGTGGGCGAGGCCGACCTGCGGGCCCGACTCACGCGAGCCGATCAACGACGCCTCGGCCTTCCGGGCATGCTGGTACGTCTTGTCGATCTTGCCGAGTACCTTGATGGCTTCCTTGCGGAACGCGTCGGCCGCCGAGCCCTCCCAGTGCGCCGTCGCGTGATCGACGGCATCCATGAACTTCTTACGGACCCCGCCGTGTCCGTCGTGCCCGCCGAGCAGATCGGCGGACTTGCGCCAGTGGTCGCCAGCCGTCTCAAGCGTCTCCGGCTTGGCGTTCTCGATCATCTTGCGGAGCTCGTTGATGCCGTGGTGGTGGAAGTCGGAAGGAGAGTGTGGGGTCAAGCGCTCGCCCTTGAAGGACTTCAGCTTGTTGTCCCGCTCATGCGCGTCGCGCTCCGCCGCCTCCTTCTGCATCCTCTCGCTGGCCCGCCGGCTGTCGTTAGCTTCCATGGGACTAACCACAGCTGCCCCCGTTCATCTTCATCCCTCTCGTCCTCATCCCTGCGTCGCCGTGGAAGGTCAGCCGTTCATCGAGACCTTGGTCTCGTGGTCCTGGTCCTCGTAAGCACCACGGCTCGATTCCGTCTTCTCGCCGAACTTGTGGGTGAGGTCCTGGAGTGCTTTGACGACGTCCTTCAGATACGTCTGCATGCGGTCATGGGCGTGGGAGACTTCCTCCGCTTCGCCGAAGTTGATCCCGAATGCGGACTTCGGAATGTTCGTGCCGTACTCGACGTTCTGGCCGGTTTCATTCATGTCGTGCTGAAGATGCCGAAGCTGGCGCACGACGCCGTCCAGCTCGTCCAGATCAACCTTGAAGTGCTTGCCCATGACACCCTCCCCGTTCCCCGCTCGTCCCCCTCGTGCGCCCGCACAGCCGGCACGGTAAGGACAACGTAAAGTCAATAAATACTAGGGAGTTGCACCCCTGTGTTGCAAGATCGAAAGTCGGGATCTGTCCGATTTAGCGCAGGATTGCGCCGGACTTTGTAGAGGGGTTGTTACCTTCGCGGCGCAACCCCTGCGCGCGGTGATCAGCGTAGCGATCTAAGCGCGCAGGGAGGCGAGTTCGACCACGGTGACGTCGGGCGGTGCGCCGAGGCGTACCGGCGGTCCCCAGGTGCCTGCGCCGCGGGAGACGTAGAGCTGGGTGTCGCCGTAGCGTTCCAGGCCGGCGACGGTGGGGTTGGTGGCGTCGGCGATGTAGGTGAAGGGCCACATCTGGCCGCCGTGGGTGTGGCCGGAGAGCTGGAGGTCCACGCCGTAGCGGACGGTGTCGTGGATGGTGACCGGCTGGTGCGCCATCAGAACCACGGCGCGGGCGGGGTCGCGGTCGCCGAGTGCCTGGTCGTAATCGGGGCCGGCGCGTTCGGTCTGGCCCGCGACGTCGTTGATGCCGGCGAGGTCGAAACCGGGGAGTTCGGTGCGGGCATTCTCCAGCGGGTGGATGCCCAACTCGCGTACGTGGTCGACCCATTGGTCGGCGCCGGAGTAGTACTCGTGATTTCCCGTGACGAAGAAGGCGCCGTGCCGGGACCGCAGTTCGCGCAGCGGCTCGGCGGCCGGGGCGAGGTCGGTGACGTTGCCGTCGACCAGGTCGCCGACGATGGCCACCAGGTCGGGGTGGGTGCGGTTGATGGTCTCGACGACGCGCCGGGTGTGGGCGCGGCCGAGGATCGGGCCCAGGTGGATATCGCTGACGACGGCGATCCGGAAGCCGTGGGCGGTGCGCGGCAGTTTGGCCAGCGGGATGGTGACGCGCTTGACCACCGGGCCGCGGAGGGTGGTGGCGGTGCCGTAGCCGACGGCGGCCGTGGCGGCGAGAGAGGCGCCTGCGGCGACCGCCCGCGCGAGGAAGAGGCGGCGGGGCGGGGTGGCCACCGGCGGCAGGGCAGGCGTACGGGGCGGGAGGAGTGTGGGGGAAGGGGATGGGGATGGGGTGGGGGGTGGAGTGGGGGTCGACGTGAGGGGAAGTTCCGGGGACGGGTTCAGGGACGAGCCAGGGGCCGGGTTGGGGGAAGGGTCGGCCGACGGTGGCGGGGGCTGGGGGCCGGTCCCGCGTGCCGGGGCGGTGGGTGACGGGGTGCGTTCCGGGGCCTCACGGTCGGGCAGGGCCCGTAGCCAGATGGCGCGGACCGCTTCCCCTACCAGCAGCGCCAGTGTGAGATAGAGCACCAGGGCCAGCCAGAGATAGCCGGGCCAGGCCAGTGCCTGCTGGAGGGGGAAGGGGGCGCCGCCGCGGGCGGCCAGCAGGGCGGCGAGGGTGGTCAGGGGGAGGACGAAGGCGGCGACGGTGCCCGTACGGCGGGGCCGGCTGCCGGGGGTGGTGGTGTCACGGACGAGTCGGCACCACAGGTAGCGGTGCACGCCGAAGAAGAGTCCGAGGACCGGGACCACGATCAGCGCGAAGATCACGGCGTCTCCCCGTGCCTGTGATTCAGGAGGCGGACGAGGAGGAGGAAGGCGGCTCGGGCGTGCGGGCGGCGGCTTCGCGGCGCAAGGCCCGTACACCACGGAACCCGATCACCCCGATCGCCGTCCCCAAAAGAAAGGACGCCACCGCGAGCAGCAGATGGACCCAGAAGTAGGCGGTCGGGTCACCCGCATCGTCGAAGGCGAGACCGCTCCCGTCCTGCCAGAGGTTTTTGACGAAAGTGATCCAGATGAACCAGCTCCACACCCCGAAGGCGAGCAGGAACCAGGACACGGGGCGCGAGAGCTTCATACGTCCCAGTATGGGCAGCGGCTCCATCCGGCGGTCGGCAGGGGCACTCTTCCGTGGGGTGCTGTCGGCGTCCCGGGCAAAGGCGGGTACGTTCACCGACGTGCCGACGACCTTCAGTGCTTCCACGGCTTCCACCGACCCGACCGCCCCGAACGCCTCGGCCACGACCGGCAACGCCGGACGTGCGGCGCGACACGGCTTCCCCCTGCGCACCGTCGCCGCACTGGCCTCCTCCGGGCTGCTGGCCACCCCTCTCCTGGCCGGCACCGCCCACGCCGACCCCAAGGGGCCCAAGGCCCCCAAGCCGCCGGCGAAGATGTCGCAGATCGGCGGGGACCGGCTGGGTACGCCCGGCGTCCAGGTGTCCCAGACGCCCGGCGCGCCGAAGCTGCCGGGCCCGGACATCCTCACCGCCCGTTCGTGGATCGTGTCCGACGCCGAGTCCGGCAAGGTGCTGGCCGCCAAGAACGCCCACTGGCAGCTGGCGCCGGCCAGCACGCTGAAGATGCTGTTCGCCGACACGGTGCTGCCGAAGTTCCCCAAGGACCAGAAGCACACGGTCAAGCCCGCCGACCTCGCGGGGATGGGCGCCGGCAGCAGCCTCGTCGGGATAAGGGAGAACCTGAGCTACTCGGTCCACGACCTGTGGCTGGGGGTCTTCCTGCGGTCCGGCAACGACGCGGTGCACACCCTGTCGGCGATGAACGGCGGGACCGCGGCCACCGTCACGCAGATGCAGCGGCACGCGAAGGAGCTCAACGCCCGCGACACGCATGTGGTGACCCCGGACGGCTATGACGCGCCGGGCCAGGTCTCCAGCGCGTACGACCTGAGCCTGTTCGCCCGGTCGGGGCTCCAGAACCCCGACTTCCGGGAGTACTGCTCGACGGCGAGTGCGCAGTTCCCCGGTGACAAGGGCAAGGACGGCAAGCGGGCCTCGTTCGGCATCCAGAACACCAACCGGCTGCTGAGCGGCGATTACGACATCAAGCCGTATCCGGGCATCGCGGGGGTGAAGAACGGCTCGACGACGAACGCGGGCTCGACCTTCACCGGCGTCGCCCAGCGCGGCGACCGCAAGCTCCTGGTCACCGTCATGAACCCGGAGA
This sequence comes from Streptomyces platensis, assembly GCF_008704855.1. Taxonomy (NCBI): domain Bacteria; kingdom Bacillati; phylum Actinomycetota; class Actinomycetes; order Kitasatosporales; family Streptomycetaceae; genus Streptomyces; species Streptomyces platensis. Next base: position 5,441,181 of record NZ_CP023691.1, on the reverse strand, counting down.
AGAAGGAGCACAACGAGGCCTACCGGGAGGCCGCCAAGCTGCTCGACTGGGGCTTCGCGGCGGCCGGCAAGGTGGAGCCGGTCGGCCGGCTCGTCGGCCCGCTGAGCGAGGACGACGGCAGCGGCGCGGAGAACGCCAAGGACAAGGGCAAGGGCAAGGACGCGGACCGGAGCACCCAGGCCGCGCTGGACGGCGCCGGCGCCAAGAGCGGCGCCTGGACGGCGCTGGGGCTCACCACCGGGGCGCTGGCGCTGCTCGGCGTCGTGGCGTTCGCCGTGCACCGCCGCTGGCCGCTGCCGGAGCTGGTGCGGGGGCGTCGGCCCCGTAAGTGAGCCCGTGAGGGAGCCCGTAGGGGAGTCCGTACGGGAGTCCGTAAGTGGGCGACGGCGGGCGGGAGATGAGAGCGCGCGGCAGGGGGTGTAGCCGGGGCTACGGATACGGATACGGCTACGCCGCCCGGGGGCGCTCCCGCCCCTCGGGGCCGTCTGGCCTCCCCGGGCCGGCCTGCCCCTCCGGCCCGGCCTGCCGCTCCGGCCCGGCCTGCCGCTCCTGCCCATCTCCCCCGCTCGGCCCCTCCGGCACCTTGAGCTCCTCGCCCTCCCTGTGCCGTTCCCCGTCCGTGGCCGTCCAGGAAGCGCAGTAGACCAGCAGCTTCGCGGTGAAGTTGATCCACAGCAGCAGGGCGACCGGGGTGCCGAAGGCGCCGTACATGCTGCGCGAGGCGACGCCCTGGAGATAGCCGCTGAGCAGCAGCTTCAGCAGCTCGAAGCCGATCGCGCCGAGCAGGCCGGCGACGACGACGGCGCGCCGCGGCGGATGGACGCCGGGCAGCCTGGTCAGTATGTAGGCGAGCAGCAGGAAGTCCGCGAGGACGGCGATGACGAATCCGGCGACGGAGAGCAGCACGCTGCCGATGCCGCCCTCCGGGAGGCCGGTCGCCTCCGCCACCTTGCCCACCGCGGCGGACGCGAACGTCGAACAGGCCAGGGACAGCACCGCGACGCCGCCCACGCCGAGCAGCAGCGCGCCGTCCCGGAGCTTGCCGAGGAAGAAGTTGATGTCCTCGTCGGGCTTCTCCCATACGGCGCGCAGGCAGTCGCGCAGCGATTCGACCCAGCCGATGCCGGTCAGCAGCAGCGCGGCACCGGCCACCAGGCCGACGGTGGCCGCGTGGTCGACGAGTCCGGCGATGTCGAGCCGGTCCGAGAGGCCGGGGAGCTGCTCGGCGAGCTTGTTCTCCAGCGTGTGCAGCCGGGCGTCGCTGAGGAGCGCGGCGCCGATCGCGGCGGCGACGGTGAGCAGCGGGAAGAGCGCGACGAAGCTGGTGAAGGTGATCGCGGCGGCGAGCCTGGTCCAGTGCACCCGGAGCATGCGTTCGTAGGCGCGCCAGAGGTGCGTGGTCATCAGCCGGCGGACGGCCGGTCCGATCACCGGGAGTGTGCTCAACCAGTTCATGGCAGTCCCCTCGTGCCCGGTCGGCCGCCGGGTCGGGCAGGGGTGGCGGCCGGCGCTCCGGGTGTTCCGGCAAGTTCCGGCGGTCCCGGAACACTAGCGTCCGGGTACCCCGGAAACGCGCACACTCATACGTGCCGTACGGCCATCACGGGCCGGGGCGGGGGCGCAGCCGTCAGCAGGAGGTCGCCGGCGGGCGGGAGAGATCGGCGGCCTGGCGGGGGACGGCGGCCGTCCGGGGCCCGAAGGGGTACTCCCGCTCCAGGCGCCACACCTCGTCCGCGCCCTGCTCGTAGAGGGCGAAGCCGCCGATGGTCCACGTCGCGGTGAAGTCCCGGAGCCCGGCCTGGGCGCGGTCCATGTCCTCTTCGCTGATGCCGTGGGCGATGGTCACATGCGGGTGGTACGGGAACTGGAGCTCACGGGCGCAGGGGCCGGAGGCGGCGCGGATCCGGGCCTGGAGGGCGGTGCAGCCCGCGACCCCGTCGGTGACCTTGACGTAGACGACCGGGGAGAGCGGGCGGAAGGTCCCGGTGCCTTCGAGGCGGAGCGGGAACGGGCGGCAGCCCGCGGCGACCTCGGCGAGGTGGCGTTCGATGGCGGGGAGCGCCTCGGTCCCTACCTCCGTCGGCGGGAGGAGGGTGATATGCGTGGGGATGCCGGGTGCGGCAGGGTCCCCGAAGCTCTCGCGCTTCCGCTGAAGGAAGCTGCCGTAAGGCTCCGGGACCGCGATCGAAACGCCCAGCGTTACGGTCCCCACTGCGTTCTCCCTCCTGACGTGTGTACGGCGCGCTCGCGCACCCTCTTAGTGTGCCGGGTGCGCGCCCTTCTCGGGGAGCGTCCTCGGTCCTGTTGCGAGCGGACAAGGGGCCCACGGGCGGGGCCCCCTGGCTCGGCGGGGTCCGCGCGGCCGGCCGTGGCCCGCCGCGCGAGGGGGTGGCGTCAGTGCTTGGCCGGCAGGAATCCGAGCCGGTCATAGGTGGTGGCGAGGGTCTCGGCGGCTACCGCGCGAGCCTTCTCCGCACCCTTGGCCAGGATGGCGTCCAGCGTCTCCGGGTCGTCCAGATATTCCTGCGTACGGTCCCGGAACGGTGTGACGAAATCGACCATCACCTCGGCGAGATCGGTCTTGAGCGCGCCGTACATCTTGCCCTCGTACTTCTGCTCCAGCTCCGGGATCGAGGTGCCGGTGAGGGTGGAGTAGATGGTGAGGAGGTTGGAGACGCCGGGCTTGTTCTCGGCGTCGTAGCGGATCACCGTGTCGGTGTCCGTGACCGCGCTCTTGACCTTCTTCGCGGAGACCTTCGGCTCGTCGAGGAGGTTGATCAGGCCCTTGGGGCTGGCGGCCGACTTGCTCATCTTGGCCGACGGGTCCTGGAGATCGTAGATCTTCGCCGTCTCCTTGAGGATGTACGGCGCCGGCATCGTGAAGGTGTCGCCGTAGCGGCTGTTGAAGCGCTCGGCGAGGTCGCGGGTCAGCTCGATGTGCTGGCGCTGGTCCTCGCCGACCGGGACCTGGTGGGCCTGGTAGAGCAGGATGTCGGCGATCTGGAGGATCGGGTACGTGAACAGGCCGACGGAGGTGCGGTCGGCGCCCTGCTTGGCGGCCTTGTCCTTGAACTGGGTCATACGGGACGCCTCGCCGAAGCCGGTGAGGCAGTTCATGACCCAGCCGAGCTGGGCGTGCTCGGGCACATGGCTCTGGACGAAGAGCGTGCAGCGCTCCGGGTCGAGACCGGCGGCCAGCAGCTGGGCGGCCGCGATCCGGGTGTTGCTGCGCAGTTCCGCCGGGTCCTGCGGAATGGTGATCGCATGCAGGTCGACCACCATGTAGAAGGCGTCGTGGGACTCCTGAAGCGCCACCCACTGGCGTACCGCACCGAGGTAATTGCCGAGGTGGAAGGAGCCGGCAGTGGGCTGAATGCCGGAGAGCACACGTGGACGCTGCTGCATGGCGGAGCCATTCCCCTGGGGGTGGTGGTGGGCGACGGGCGGGCGATCGAGAGCCATGCCATTGATTGTCTCAGGTCGGCAAGGGGGGCCCGGCCTGTGGTGGCGCATGCGGCAACGGGGCCGGCGGCCGTCGGCGCCGCAGCGCCGGTGCGCGGCGCTCTGTTCGGGGCGGGCGGCAGCGGGAATCGCGGGTCGGATGACCGACGGACAGCCGGTCTCCGAGGAAGCCCGGCGTCGGGCGGGGTGCCGGGCGGGGTACCGGTGCGCCGGGAGGGCGGGGTCCCGCTGCCGGTGCGCCGGACCGGCGGGGGGCACGAAGCCGCCCCGCCGGGCGAACCCCACCGCACCGCCCGTTCAGGCCGTCGGCAGCCCCGGCGCCGGGTAGGCGGCCATCAGCTCCGCGACCTCGCCGCGGATCACCGTCAGCGCGCCCTCGTCGCCCTTCGCCGCGGCCTGGACGCTGCGGTCGATCCACTCGGCGACCAGCGGCATCCGGTCCGTGCCCAGTCCGCGGGAGGTGAGGGACGGGGTGCCGATGCGGATGCCGGACGGGTCGAAGGGCTTACGGGGGTCGAAGGGGACGGTGTTGTAGTTGACGACGATGCCGGCGCGGTCCAGCGCCTTGGCGGCGACCTTGCCGGGGACCTCCTTCGAGGTGAGGTCGATCAGCACCAGGTGGTTGTCGGTGCCGCCGGAGACCAGGTCGTAGCCGCGGGCCAGCAGCGCCTCGGCGAGCGCCTTGGCGTTGGCGACGACGGCGTGCGCGTAGTCCCGGAAGGACGGGGCGGCCGCCTCGCGCAGTGCGACCGCGATGGCGGCGGTGGTGTGGTTGTGCGGGCCGCCCTGGAGGCCGGGGAAGACGGCCTTGTCGACGGCCTTGGCGTGGCTCGCCCGGGACATCAGCATCGCGCCGCGCGGGCCGCGCAGGGTCTTGTGGGTGGTGGTGGAGATGACGTCCGCGTGCGGCACGGGCGAGGGGTGGGCGCCGCCCGCGATCAGGCCCGCGATATGCGCGATGTCGGCGACGAGGACGGCGTCGACCTCGCGGGCGATCTCGCCGAAGGCGGCGAAGTCGATGGTGCGGGGGACGGCGGTGCCACCACAGAAGATGATCTTCGGGCGTTCCTTGCGGGCGAGGTCGCGCACCTCGTCGAAGTCGATCAGCGCGGTGTCGGGACGTACGCCGTACTGCACGCCGCGGAACCACGTACCGGTCGCCGAGACGCCCCAGCCGTGCGTGAGGTGGCCGCCCATCGGCAGCGCCATGCCCAGCACGGTGTCGCCGGGCTCGGCGAAGGCGAGGTAGGCGGCGAGATTGGCGGGCGAGCCGGAGTACGGCTGGACGTTGGCGTGCTCCACACCGAAGACGGCCTTGGCACGCTCGACGGCCAGCGTCTCGACCTGGTCGATGTTCTGCTGGCCTTCGTAGTAGCGACGGCCCGCGTACCCCTCGCTGTACTTGTTCTGCAGGACGGTGCCGGTGGCTTCCAGGACGGCGGCGGAGACGTAGTTCTCGCTGGGGATCAGTCGCAGCGTGTCGGCCTGGAGCTGTTCCTCGGCGCCGACCAGTGCGGCCAGTTCGGGGTCGGCGACGCTCAGCGCGGGATGCGAAAGGGACCGGGACATGCGGGGCTGTGACATGGCGTCCTCCGGGGCGGTCGATCGGTGTTGCCGGTCGTGGTCCCGGGGTGCCCAGGCGGGGCGGCACCTCGTGATGGTTGCCGCACACCGCTTCCTCGAGGTTGCTTCCCCGTGCGCCAGTCGCGGTGCGCACCGCAGAGTCTAAGACACCCCCCGGGGCCCTGTCCGGCGGATCTTCGCAGGCCGGGCGGTCCGGGCGGGCGCGACAATGGAGAGGGACGCGGCAGTGCCCGCGCCCGTACGGCCTACCGAACGGAGTCACCGGTGACGTCCACGGAACGCGGCATCGCGGCCGCCGAAGCCCACAGCGCGCACAACTACCACCCGCTGCCCGTCGTCGTGGCCACCGCCGAGGGCGCCTGGGTGACGGATGTCGAGGGCCGCCGCTACCTGGACATGCTCGCCGGGTACTCCGCACTGAACTTCGGGCACGGCAACCGCCGGCTGCTCGACGCGGCCACGGCGCAGCTGGAGCGGGTCACGCTCACCTCGCGCGCCTTCCATCACGACCGGTTCGCCGACTTCTGCACCCAGCTGGCGGAGCTGTGCGGGATGGAGCTGGTGCTCCCGATGAACACCGGCGCCGAGGCCGTCGAGACAGCGGTGAAGACGGCCCGTAAATGGGGCTACAAGGTCAAGGGCGTCCCGGACGGCCGGGCGAAGATCATCGTCGCGGACAACAACTTCCACGGCCGGACGACCACCATCGTCTCCTTCTCCACCGACCCCGAGGCGCGCGCCGACTTCGGCCCGTACACCCCCGGCTTCGAGATCGTCCCGTACGGCGACCTGGCCGCGCTGGAGGCGGCCGTCGACGCCGACACCGTCGCCGTCCTCCTGGAGCCGATCCAGGGCGAGGCGGGCGTGCTGGTGCCGCCGCCGGGCTATCTGGCGGGCGTACGGGAGCTGACCCGCAGCCGGAACGTGCTGTTCATCGCCGATGAGATCCAGTCGGGGCTGGGCCGCACCGGCCGGACCTTCGCCTGTGAGCACGAGGACGTGGTGCCCGACATGTACGTGCTCGGCAAGGCGCTCGGCGGCGGGGTGGTGCCGGTCTCGGCGGTCGTCTCCTCCCGCGAGGTACTGGGCGTCTTCGCACCCGGCGAGCACGGCTCGACGTTCGGCGGCAACCCGCTCGCCTGCGCGATGGCCCTGGAGGTCATCGCGATGCTGCGGACCGGCGAATTCCAGCAGCGGGCCGCGGAGTTGGGCGAGCATCTGCACAGCGAGCTGGCGCAGCTGGCGGCCGGCGGCGCGGTGGCCGCGGTGCGCGGCCGCGGACTCTGGGCCGGCGTGGACATCAACCCGTCGCGCGGCACGGGCCGGGAGATCTCCGAACAGCTGATGGCCCGCGGCGTGCTGGTCAAGGACACCCACGGCTCGACGATCCGGCTCGCGCCCCCGCTGGTCATCAGCAAGGAAGACCTGGACTGGGGGCTCGACCAGCTGCGGGGCGTGCTGGAGGGGTGAGACCGGGGCGGTGCCGGACGCGGGCTGCCCTCGTGTGCGGTCCTCCTAGGGGGTGTCTTCAAATGATCTCGGGTGGTAGATCATGGTGGGGTGATACGTCGCCATGAACTGTCGGATGCCGAGTGGGAGTTCGTCCGGCCTCTGCTGCCTGAATCGTTGCGGGGGCGGAAGCGGTTGGATGACCGCACTGTGCTCAACGGGATCGTGTGGAAGTTCCGGACCGGCACGGCCTGGCGGGATGTGCCTGAGCGGTACGGCCCGTGGGCCACGCTGCACACCCGCTTCCGTCGCTGGGCCCTGGACGGCACCTTCGAGCGGATGCTGCAGGCCGCCCAGGCGAGGGCGGACGAGGCGGGGGACATCGACTGGCTCGTGTCGGTCGACTCCACCGTCGTCCGTGCCCACCAGCACGCCGCCGGGGCCCGAAAAGGGGGCTCCAAAGCCCCGGACTCGGACGCTCCCGGGGCGGTCTGACCAGCAAGATTCACCTCGCCTGCGATGCCACCGGCCGTCCGCTCGCCTTCCTCGTCACGGGCGGGAACACCAACGACTGCACCCAATTCACCGCCGTGATGGACGCGATTCGGGTGCCCCGAACCGGCCCCGGACGGCCACGGGTCCGGCCCGCCCACGTGCTGGGCGACAAGGGCTACAGCTCCAAGGCCATCCGGACCTGGCTGCGGCGACGAGGCATCGGCCACACCATCCCCGAACGAGCCGACCAGATCCGCAACCGCCTCCGGCGCGGCAGCCACGGCGGACGCCCGCCAACCTTCGACAAGCAGCTCTACAAACAGCGCAACGTGGTCGAACGCTGCTTCAACCGCCTCAAGCAGTGGCGCGGCATCGCCACCCGCTACGACAAGACCACCGAGTCCTACCAAGCCGCCGTCACCCTCGCCTCGCTCCTGATGTGGGCGTGATATTTGAAGACACCCCCTAGGCGGAGAGCGCGGCCGGGGTGACGAGCCGGGCGCGTTCGTGGAGTTCCCGGGCGGCGGGGTTCTTTAGGTGGGGGCGGATGAGCTTGAACATTGTTCGCATGCGCTGATCTGCACGCCCCGACTGCACCAGAGGGTAATCATCCAGGGCGAGATGCCATGTCGCGCATGCTGCTTCGAGGTGGCCGATTTCCAGTCGCCGCTCAGCCAAGGTGGCGCGGTGGCGTACGCGAGCGCGACGGTAGACGCTGAAGCGCACCTTGTCCGAGTCCTGCATAGCCTTGATGGAGCCGGGAATATCGCCGAGTTCGTACCGGACCTGGCTGGTGTGGTAATTCAGGGCTGCCGGATCATACGAGCCGAACGCTTTCCCCCTGGACTCAGCCCTCTCCATGGCCACTTCGGCCTCTCGCAGATACATCAGCGCATTGCTGTGGTCGCCGATTTGCGCGGAGGTATGCGCCTGCTGCCCGGCAAGGAAAGCTCGCATTCGCGGACCAGCTTGCGGAGACGCGGCAGCGGCAGCGTCAGCGAGCCGCATGGCCTGCCTGCCGTGCCGTAGGTCAACAGCCTGCACACTCATCCCCCGAAGCGTTGTGCAGTACGTCAAGTGATCCTCTGCCGCTCCGGCAAGTTCCAACGCCTTGAGATAGTACTGCTGCGCAAGGCCGTGAACGCCTTCATCCACTGCCATGTACCCGGTGAGATAGCACAAATCGGCAGCAGCCGACATCATAGCTTTGCGTACCGACTCGGAGGCGTCAGCCCGTAGATATGGGGCTACCGTGTTCACCAAGAAGGCCGCCGCCATCGGACGGGCGTGACGCCCGCCGAATTGGTCATCCAGTTCTGACACTCGTTCGGTCATGGCAATAACCATGTCAACCTCTGGCATGCCAATACGCCGGGGCTGTCCGCTTTGAACGGCTTCCATCCGTCCCACCACATCCGGCCAATTGGGCACGGTCAGCGCAACGGAAAAGAGCCCTATACCGAGAACGCTACGACGCGAGGGGTCCATATCTCCCCTACCGAGATCGATCAGCCCTTCCACCGTGCCCGGAGTGGCACCGGAGCTCTTGACCGGTGCGGGGAATCCGGCCTCGGCATGCGTGACCGGACGTCCCAGCTTCCGCGCCAGGGCCTCCACGATCAGCGGTCTGGCCTGCTCCTTCGGCAGGTGCCCCTGACACCACTGATGGGCCGACGGCTCGCGGTACTTGAGCGGGGTTCCCCGCTCGGTGCCGATGCGGTTCACGGCCTGGACGAACTGCCGCAGCGTCCAGCCGGTCTGCCGGTAAAGCCGTTCAAGGTGCCGGTTCGGTTCCCGAGTGCCCATCAGCCCTCAACTCCCCGCTGTGCACGAGCGCTTAAAACTTTTAAAAGCCGCTTCCTCTGCCACCGTACCGCTGGGTGTAGCCGAGCGGTTGCCTAGAGCGAGGAAGGCCCTCCTGGCTACGGACAAGCAAGAGGACCCCCGCGACCGTGGTGGACGGCCCGGGGGCGTGGCCCTCAACTACAAGGGAGTTGACGACATGCCCGACGTTACAGCGAAGGTCTTCGTCCGGCTGCTGCCGTGGACCAGCCCGGACGGAAAACCGTGCTTCCTGGCGGGCGACGGGACCGGATATGTCTCCCGCATGGCCGACCGGATCGAGGAGGAGCAGCTCGGCTCAGCCGACGACCTCATCGACGAAGCCCGCCAACTGCTTGCTGCACGCGCGTGGACGCCCGGCGAACTGCACCTGCTGGCCGTGGAATTAACCGCCACCCTCGCCGATGTCCGCCGGGTGGCCAGGAGCCGGGGCGGGCGCCTGGCCGCGCTCGGGCAGGCATCGGCCCCTACGTAGAAGTTCGTGCAAGTCGCTGGCGCGCCGCGGCGGCTCAAGTACAAGCTCGGACATGTTGATCGTCACCCGAGGCGACGGAGGACACCATGGCTTTGCACCGCCTGGGCAAGGACCCCGAGAGTCCGAACAACGGCTCCCCGACTGTGTACCTGGACGATGAGAGCGGAAACTACGTCCTGCAAGGTTGGCGGGTCACGGACCCCGAGCGCCTGGCACAGCTGGACGTTCCCAGCCATGAGACCGTGATCGAGTTCCCGAAGCGCATGATGCAGTTCTTCCCGGAGGTGAGCGGTGGCGACGGCGGAGCCGACATTTGAGGAGCTGTTCCGGTCGGCCCGGCACAGCGCGTGGCACTTCGAGGCCAGGGACGCCTACGCGCTGGACGAGGCGTACCAGGAGTGGATCGCCGGTGACCACTTCGACCCCGCCAAGCGATGGCCGTGGTGGATCGACCTTGTCTCGGCTTCGGTGGCCCGCGGCGTGGACGTGCGCCGAGCACGTGTCGTCTCGGAACCCGTATCCGCCTACATCCGCTACGAGCACGCGCTCACCGGTGGACACAACGTCAAGGCCGGAGAGTCGGTGCGCTGGCTCCCCCGTCGGCAAGCCTCTTCCTTGCTGTTGCCGGGCAACGACTGCTGGGTCTTCGACCGTTCGTCGGTGCTGTTCAACCACTTCAACGGTGACGGGGAGATGACCGGTGAAGAGCTGGTGACCGACCCCGGGGTGGTCCACGCCTGCGTATCGGCGTTTGAATCGATCTGGGAACGGGCGACTCCCCACGAGGAGTACCGGCCGGTCTGACCGTACGTACTCGGAGCACTCGAACGTGACGTCGTCGTCCAGCGTCCGGCAGGCCCGAGAGGCCCTTGGCAAGCGCCTGCGTGAGATGCGCAAGGATTCGGGTCTGACAGCACGGGAGTTGGCTGCCCGGGCCGGCTGGCATGAAAGCAAGTGCAGCCGCATCGAGAACGGCCGCACCGGGCCTTCTGACGATGACCTACGGGTGTGGGCGCTGCACTGTGGAGCGGCGGGGCAGACGGCCGACTTGATCGCCACCGCACGCAATATCGATGGTGCGTATGTCGAGTGGCGGCGCTTGGAGCGCTCCGGACTCCGCCGTGCACAGGAGTCGGTTCTTCCGCTGTGGGAACGCACGCGGCACTTCCGCGCCTACTCGTCGTGGCTGATCCCGGGGCCCTTCCAGACGCGCGCATACATTGAGGCACTCCTCAGGGCGATTCGTGACCGGCGGGCACTTCCTGACGACCTGGAAGAAGCTGTCCAGGTCCGCGTGGACAAGCAGCGCATCCTGCACGAAGGTCCGCGCCGCTTCGCCGTGATCTTGGAGGAGAGCGCACTTCGCCACCAGATCGGCGGCCCTGCGACGATGGCAGGTCAGCTCGGGCACCTGCTGTCTCTGGCTGCGCTGCCCCACGTCAGCCTCGGGGTGATCCCGCTGCACGCGGACCGGACCGCGCTGTGGCCGGTGGAGGACTTCTGGATCTTCGATGATGCCCAGGTCAACGTTGAGCTGGTGGCCGCCTTTCTCACCATCACGCAGCCGCACGAGATCAGCATGTACGCCCATACCTTCGCGGGCCTGGCCGAATTGGCTGTTTACGGGGCTCCGGCACGGACTCTGATCACAGCAGCGATCGATTCCCTCGGATGAGCGCGCGCAAGTTCACGCAAGTTCGTTGAGGCCGACTCTTCAGCATTCCTAGTTTGTCGCCATACGGAAATACGTCGGAGGGGATGGCGGAAAGGCGATGAGCAGTCGGCGATAGCCGGTATCAAGACTCCCGCCCCGGCTGCGGAATACCCGGACAGGTCGAGCGGCCGGGGCGGGTGAGCGCCGCAGGGAATCCCTTGCGGGCCTACGGGCCATGCGTCGACGGTACGGCGGCATGGCCCCTCATGGAAGAGGAGGTTGGTAGATGAGCGTCGCAGCCGTTGAGACGTACAAGACGCGCACGCCCGACGCCGAAGGGTGGCCCGGAGTCCCTTTCCGGCACCCGGCCGACATGGCGGCGGACGACGGTAGGCACGACGGCGGGCCCATGCCCCCGGAAGCCCCCCGTGACCCGCAGCCCAGTGGTGGGGACAGCGACAACAAGTAGTCGCGAAAGCTGAAGAAGGCTCGCCTGCTTACGGGCCGGTCGCGCAGGCCCCGTCCGGTGCGCCGGGCGGGGCCTGCTGCTGTATCCCGCCGAGGTGCCCGAGCGGACGCCCCGGCGGATTCAGCGGATCACATGCGGCAGGAACCGCGCATACTCATCCGTGACCGGCCCCGCCGATTCGCGGATGCCGAGGCCGGCCGACTCGTCCTCGACGACCCAGGCGCCGAGGACGACGCGGTTGCCGTCGAAGTCCGGGAGCGGGGCCAGCTCCTGGTAGCAGCAGGGGTCGTCGGGGTCGCGCAGGACCGGGTCGGCGCCGGGCTCGTGGAGGGTGACGCCGGCGCCCTCGCGGCCGAGCAGTGGCTTGGCGACGTAGCCGCGGGTATGGGCCAGTTCGCGGGGGCCGTCGAGGTAGGCGGGCAGCAGGTTCGGGTGGCCGGGGTAGAGCTCCCACAGGATCGCCAGCAGCGCCTTGTTGGAGAGCAGCATTTTCCAGGCGGGTTCGATCCAGAGGGTGGAGCCGGTGCCGCCGCCGTTGTCGAGGGTGTCCAGGACGTGCGGGCCGAAGTCGTCGGTGGCCAGCCATTCCCACGGGTAGAGCTTGAAGCAGGCCCGCATGAAGCGCAGCCGCTGGTCGACGAAGCGGCCGGACAGCTGGTCCCAGCCGATGTCCTCCATGGAGATCGTGACGGTCTCCAGGCCCGCCTGCTGGGCCGTCTCCTCCAGGTAGGCGACGGTCATCAGGTCCTCGCCGAGCTCGTCGCCCGCGGAGTGCGCGAAGTGCAGCGGTGCGCCGGGCGGCAGCAGCGGGGCCTGCCGCTTCCAGGCCGCCACCAGCCGCTCGTGCAGCGAGTTCCACTGGTCGGCGCCGGGAAAGCGCTCCTCCATCCAGAACCACTGCGGGCTGGCGGCCTCGACCAGCGAGGTCGGGGTGTCGGCGTTGTACTCCAGCATCTTGGCCGGGCCGCTGCCGTCGTAGTGCAGGTCGAACCGCCCGTAGAGGGAGGGGAGTTCGTCGCGGCGGCGCCAGGACTCCGCGATGAGTTCGGCCAGTCGCGGGTCCTCGATGCCGAGGTCGGCGAAGCGGTCCCGGTCGACGATGTGCGCGGCCGCGGCCAGGCACATGCCGTGCAGCTCCTCGACGACCTCTTCCAGGGCCTCGACCTCGGGGAGGGTGAAGGAGTAGTACGCGCTCTCGTCCCAGTAGGGGCGCAGCGAATCGTCCGGGTAGCGGGTCAGCGGGTAGATCAGGCCCTGCGCCTCGACGGTCTGCTGCCAGCCGGGGCGGGGCTCGATGGTGTGGCGTTCCATGCCGTGCCGGGTCCGCTCAGCCGCCGAAGGAGCCGTGCCGGCCGCCGCCGCTGCTGTGCGAGCCCGAGCAGCCGAAGCCGCCGCGGTTGACGGCCGTGCTCTTGCTGAACGTGCCGCTGTCGGCGTACGAGCCGCCCTTGTTGCTCGGGTCGTAGTACCACTGGCCGTCGACCCGCTGCTTGCCGCGGCCGCTGCTGCCGCCACTGCCGGTCCCGCTGCTCCCGGAGGACGAACTGCCGCTCGCCGAGCAATTCTTGGAGTCGACGACGCGGTAGCCCTTGAGCGTGTCGTAGCTGTTGCGGTCGACGCAGCGCTTGTCGGGCTCGGAGCCGCAGGACGTCAGGGCGGCGGCGAGCGCGCCCATGCCTCCCAGGATCACCGTGCTGGACCGCAGCCGCCGGCGTGCCTTCTCTGCCATGTCGTGCCTTCCCCCGTTGGACATCTGTTTGAGCGGGGCCAGCGTAGACGGCACCCAGGGGCCCGCCGCAAACGAGGTGCCGTCCGGCGCCGGTACAAACGGGCCGGGCGCCGACAGACCGGGAGCAGACAGGCGTCGGGCCGCCCTCGTGAGGACGGCCCGACGGTGTTGCGCAGGTCAGGAGAAGGGAAAGGGATCAGGTGACCGTGTGGGTGTCGGTGTCACTGGAGCCGGTGAAGTTGGTGTCACCTCCGTAGACCGCGGTGATGACGTAGTCGCCGGGGGTGGCCAGCGGGGTGCTGACGGCGGCGACACCGTTACCGTCGAGCGTCCCGGTGAGGGTCACGGTGGTCACCCCGTCGGTGACGGTGAAGGTGACGGTGCCGGTCGGGGTGCCGCTGCCCGGAGGCACCGCCGTCACGGACGCGACGATGTTGACCGTGTCGCCGGCCCCGGACGGGTCCGGGAACGAGGTGACCGTGGTGGCCGTGGCCGCCTGGTTCACCGTCTGGGTGTCGGTGCCCACGGAACCGGTGAAGTCGGCGTCCCCGCTGTAGGTCGCGGTGACGTTGTGGGAGCCGGCGTCGAGGGTGCTGGTGGTGACGGTCGCCACGCCCCCGGCGACGGTGCCGGTCAGGGTTCCGCCCCCGCCGCCGTCGATGACGAAGACCACCGTGCCGGTCACCGTCCCGGAGCCGGGTCCGACCGGGGCGACCGTGGCCGTGAAGGTCACCGGCTCCCCGACCACCGAGGGGTCGGGCGCGGAGGCGACCGTCGTGGTCGTGGACGCCTGGCCCACGACCTGGGTGTCACTGTCACTGGACCCGGTGAAGTTGGCGTCCCCACTGTAGGTCGCGGTGACCGGGAAGGAACCAGCCCCCAGCGCACTGGTCGTCGCGGATGCCGTCCCCCCGGACAGAGTGGCGGTCAGCGTCGGCCCGCCGGTGACAACGAAGGTCACCGTGCCGGTCGGGGTGCCCGCTCCCGGCGCGACCGGCGCGACGACGGCCGTGAAGGTCACCGGCTCCCCTGCCACGGACGGGTTCGGAGCCAGTGTCAGTGCGGTGGTCGTCGACGCCTGGCCGACGATCTGGGTGTCGGTGCCAACGGAACCGGTGAAGTTCGCGTCACCGCTGTACGTCGCCGTCACCGAGTAAGTACCCGCGGTGACCAACCCGTTGGTGCTGACGCTGGTGGTGCCGCCGCTGAGGGTGCCGGTGAGGGTCACCGTGGTCACCCCGTCCGTGGCGATGAACGTGACGATGCCGGTGGGCGTGCCCGTGCCCGGGGCCACCGGCGCGACCGTCGCCGTGAAGGTCACCGTCTCCCCCACCACGGAGGGGTCCGGCGCCGAAGTGACCGCCGTGGTCGTCGAGGCCTGAACCACCGTGTGCGTGTCCGCGCCGACCGAACCGGTGAAGTCGCCGTCACCGCTGTAGGTCGCCGTCACGGAGTAACTGCCCGCGGTGACCAGCCCGTTGGTGCTGACGCTGGTCGTACCCCCGCTCAGGGTGCCGGTGAGGGTCACCGTGGTCACCCCGTCGGTCGCCACGAATGTGACCGTGCCCGTGGGCGTACCCGTACCCGGCGCACCCGGCGCGACGGTCGCCGTGAAGGTCACCGTCTCCCCCACGACCGACGGGTCGGGGGACGGGGTGACCGCCGTGGTCGTCGACGCCTGACCCACCGTGTGCGTGTCCGCGCCGACCGAACCGGTGAAGTCGCCGTCACCGCTGTAGGTCGCCGTCACGGAGTAACTGCCCGCGGTGACCAGCCCGTTGGTGCTGACGCTGGTCGTACCCCCGCTCAGGGTGCCGGTGAGCGTCACCGTGGTCACCCCGTCGGTCGCCACGAATGTGACCGTGCCCGTGGGCGTACCCGCACCGGGCGCGACCGGCGCGACGGTCGCCGTGAAGGTCACCGTCTCCCCCACCACGGAGGGGTCCGGCGCCGAAGTGACCGCCGTGGTCGTCGACGCCTGACCCACCGTCTGGGTGTCCGTACCCACCGACGAGGCGAAGTTCGGGTCACCGCTGTACGTCGCCGTCACCGTGTAAGCACCCGCGGTCACCAGCCCGTTGGTACTCACGCTGGTCGTACCACCACTGAGCGAACCGGTCAGCGCCACCGTGGTGACACCGTCGGTCGCCACGAATGTGACCGTGCCCGTGGGCGTACCCGTACCCGGGGCCACCGGCGCGACGGTCGCCGTGAACGTCACCGTCTCCCCCACGACGGAGGGGTCCGGCGCCGAAGTGACTGCCGTGGTCGTCGACGCCTGACCCACCGTCTGGGTGTCCGTACCCACCGAGCCCACGAAGCTTCCGTCGCCGCTGTAGGTCGCGGTCACGGCGTAGACGCCCGCGGTCACCAACCCACTGGTGGTCACGCTGGTCGTACCGCCACTGAGAGTGCCGGTCAACGTCACCGTCGTCACACCGTCGGTCGCCACGAACGTGACCGTGCCGGTCGGGGTACCCGCACCCGGCGCCACCGGCGCGACAGTGGCAGTGAAGGTCACCGGCTGGCCCACAACGGACGGGTCCGGCGACGAGGAGACCGCGGTCGTCGTCAGCGCAAGGGTCACCGTCTGGGTGTCCGTACCCACCGAGCCGACGAAGCTTCCGTCGCCGCTGTAGGTCGCGGTCACGGCGTAGACGCCCGCGGTCACCAACCCACTGGTGGTCACGCTGGTCGTACCGCCACTGAGAGTGCCGGTCAACGTCACCGTCGTCACACCGTCGGTCGCCACGAACGTGACCGTGCCGGTCGGGGTACCCGCACCCGGCGCCACCGGCGCGACAGTGGCAGTGAAGGTCACCGGCTGGCCCACAACGGACGGGTCCGGCGACGAGGAGACCGCGGTCGTCGTCAGCGCAAGGGTCACCGTCTGGGTGTCCGTACCCACCGAGCCCACGAAGCTTCCGTCGCCGCTGTAGGTCGCGGTCACGGCGTAGACGCCCGCGGTCACCAACCCACTGGTGGTCACGCTGGTCGTACCGCCACTGAGAGTGCCGGTCAACGTCACCGTCGTCACACCGTCGGTCGCCACGAACGTGACCGTGCCGGTCGGGGTACCCGCACCCGGCGCCACCGGCGCGACAGTGGCAGTGAAGGTCACCGGCTGGCCCACAACGGACGGGTCCGGCGACGAGGAGACCGCGGTCGTCGTCAGCGCAAGGGTCACCGTCTGGGTGTCTGTGCCGCTGGACCCGGTGAAGTTGGCGTCACCGCTGTAGGTCGCCGTGACGGTGTGGGTGCCGACGCTCAGCGCGTTCGTCGAGACGCTTGCCGTCCCGCCGGACAGCGTGCCGGTCAGGGTCGGACCGCCGGTGATGACGAAGGTGACGGTCCCGGTCGGGGTGCCCGCGCCGGGCGCCACCGGCGCCACGGTCGCCGTGAAGGTCACCGTCTCACCGAACACCGACGGATCGGGGGCCGAGGTGACCGTGGTGGTCGTCGACGCCTGGCCCACGGTCTGGGTGTCCGTACCGGTCGAGCCGGCGAAGTTGGCGTCACCGCTGTAGGTCGCGGTCACGGCGTAGACGCCTGCGGTCACCAGCCCGCTGGTGGTCACGCTGGTGGTACCGCCACTGAGAGTGCCGGTCAGGATCACCGTGGTCACGCCGTCCGTCGCCACGAAGGTGACCGTGCCGGTCGGGGTACCCGCACCTGGCGCGACCGGCGCGACAGTGGCAGTGAAGGTCACCGGCTCACCCACCACGGACGGGTCGGGGGACGAGGTGACCGTAGTCGTGGTCGCTGACGGGTTGACGGTCTGAGTGTCCGTACCCACCGAGGAGGTGAAGTTGGCGTCACCGCTGTAGGTCGCCGTGACGGTGTGGGTGCCGACGCTCAGCGCGTTCGTCGAGACGCTCGCCGTCCCACCGGACAGCGTGCCGGTCAAGGTCGGACCACCGGTGATGACGAAGGTGACCGTCCCGGTCGGCGTCCCCGCACCCGGCACCACCGGCGCCACGGTCGCCGTGAACGTCACCGTCTCACCGAACACCGACGGATCGGGGGCCGAGATGACGGTCGTGGTCGTCGACGCCTGGCCCACCGTCTGGGTGTCCGTACCGACCGACCCGACGAAACTGCCGTCACCGCTGTAGGTCGCGGTCACGGCGTACACGCCCGCGGTCACCAACCCGCTGGTGGTCACGCTGGTCGTACCGCCACTGAGAGTGCCGGTCAGCGTCACTGTCGTCACGCCGTCCGTCGCCACGAACGTGACCGTGCCGGTCGGGGTACCCGCACCTGGCGCGACCGGCGCGACAGTGGCCGTGAAGGTCACCGGCTCACCCACCACAGACGGGTCCGGCGACGAGGAGACCGCGGTCGTCGTCAGCGCAAGGGTCACTGTCTGGGTGTCCGTGCCGACCGACGAGGTGAAGTTGGCGTCGCCGCTGTAGGTCGCGGTGACCGTGTGCGTGCCAACGCTCAGCGCGCTGGTGGTAACGCTCGCGGTCCCTCCGGAGAGAGTGCCGGTCAGGGTCGGACCGCCGCTGATGACGAAAGTGACCGTCCCGGTCGGCGTCCCCGCGCCGGGCGCCACCGGCGCCACAGTCGCCGTGAAGGTCACCGGCTGCCCGAACACCGACGGATCGGGGGCCGAGGTGACCGTCGTGGTCGTCGACGCCTGACCCACCGTCTGGGTGTCCGTACCCACCGAGCCGGTGAAGCTGGCGTCACCGTTATAGGTCGCCGTCACGGTGTAGACGCCCGCGGTGACCAACCCGCTGGTGGTCACGCTGGTCGTACCGCCGCTGAGGGTGCCGGTCAGCGTCACTGTCGTCACGCCGTCCGTCGCCACGAACGTGACCGTTCCCGACGGGGTACCCGCACCCGGCGCGACCGGCACGACAGTGGCCGTGAAGGTCACCGGCTCGCCCACAACGGACGGGTCGGGGGACGAGGTGACCGTCGTGGTCGTCGACGCCTGGTTCACCGTCTGGGTGTCCGTACCCACCGACGAGGTGAAGTTGGCGTCCCCGCTGTAGGTCGCGGTGACCGTGTGCGTGCCGGCGCCCAGCGCGCTGGTCGTGACACTCGCGGTCCCTCCGGAGAGGGTGCCGGTCAAGGTCGGACCGCCGCTGATGACGAAGGTGACCGTGCCGGTCGGGGTGCCCGCGCCGGGCGCCACCGGCGCGACGGTCGCTGTGAAGGTCACCGGCTGCCCGAACACCGACGGGTCCGGGGACGAGGTGACCGTCGTGGTCGTCGACGCCTGATTCACCGTCTGGGTGTCCGTACCCACCGACGGCGTGAAGTTGGCGTCGCCGCTGTAGGTCGCGGAGACCGTGTGCGTGCCGGCGCCCAGCGCGCTGGTCGTGACACTCGCGGTCCCTCCGGAGAGGGTGCCGGTCAAGGTCGGACCGCCGCTGATGACGAAGGTGACCGTGCCGGTCGGGGTGCCCGCGCCGGGCGCCACCGGCGCGACGGTGGCCGTGAAGGTCACCGACTGTCCCACCACGGACGGGTCCGGCGACGAGATGACCGTGGTGGTCGTCAGCGCCGGGAGCACGGTCTGGGTGTCGGTGTCACTGGAGCCGGTGTGGTTCGCATCGCCGCCGTAGGTCGCGGTGACGGTGTAAGTGCCCGTGGTCACCAGCCCGTTGGTGCTGACGGTCGCGACGCCGGCGCCGTCGAGGGTGCCGCTGAGGGACACCGTGGTGACCCCGTTCGTGATGACGAAGCTGACGGTCCCGGTCGGGACGCCGCCACCGGGGAACACCGGCCCCACAAAGGCGGTGAAGTTGACCGTCTGGCCCACCACGGAGGGGTCGGGGAACGAGGTGACCGTAGTGGTGGTCGCCGCCTGGTTGACGGTCTGGGTGTCCGTACCGACCGAGGAGGTGAAGTTGGCGTCGCCGCTGTAGGTCGCGGTGACGGTGTGCGTACCGACGCTCAATGCGCTGGTCGTGACGCTCGCCGTGCCCCCGGAGAGGGTGCCGGTCAGCGTCGGGCCACCACTGATGGCGAAAGTGACCGTGCCGGTCGGGGTGCCCGAACCGGGCGGCACCGGGGCGACCGTGGCCGTGAAGGTCACCGTCTGCCCGGACACCGACGGGTCCGGCGACGACGTGACCGTAGTGGTCGTCGCCGCCTGGTTGACGGTCTGGGTGTCCGTACCGGCCGACGAGGTGAAGTTGGCGTCGCCGCTGTAGGTCGCGGTGACCGTATGCGTACCGGCGGAAAGGGCACTCGTGCTGACGCTCGCCGTGCCCCCGGAGAGCGTGCCGGTCAGCGTCGGACCACCACTGATGACGAAAGTGACCGTGCCGGTCGGGGTGCCCGAACCGGGCGGCACCGGGGCGACCGTGGCCGTGAAGGTCACCGTCTGCCCGACCACCGACGGGTCCGGCGACGACGTGACCGTGGTGGTCGTCGAGGTCTGGCCCACCGTGTGGGCGTCCGTGCCCACAGAGGAGTTGAAGTTGGCATCACCGCTATAGGCCGCGATGACCGTATGCGTACCGGCGGAAAGGGCACTGGTACTGACGCTCGCCGTGCCCCCGGAGAGGGTGCCGGTCAGCGTCGGGCCGCCAATGACGACGAAAGTGACCGTGCCGGTCGGGGTGCCCGCGCCCGGCGCCACCGGGGCGACCGTGGCCGTGAAGGTCACCGGCTGGCCGACCGCCGACGGATCCGGCGCCGAGGTGACCGTGGTGGTCGTCGACGCCTTGTTGACCGTCTGGGTGTCCGTACCGCTCGACGGCGCAAAGCTGCCGCTGCCGCTGTAGGTCGCGGTAACGGTGTGGGAGCCCACACCGAGGCTGCTGGTGGTCACGCTCGCCGTGCCGCCGACCAGCGGGGCGGTCAGCGTGCCGCCCCCGGTACCGCTGATGACGAAGGTGACCGTCCCGGTCGGGATGCCCGAACCGGGCGGGACGGGTGCGACGGTGGCCGTGAAGGTCACCGGCTGCCCGAAGACCGACGGGTCGGGAAACGAGGTGACCGTAGTGGTCGTCGGCGTCAGGACCTGCTGCACCGTCTGCGTATCGGTCCCGGACGACGCGTTGAATTGTGCATTGCCGCCGTATGTCGCGGTGATGAGATGGGTGCCCGGGCTGAGACTGCTGGTGGTGACGGTCGCCGTGCCACCGACCAGCGGGGCGGTCAGCGTGCCGCCTCCGCCGCCGGCGATGACGAAGGTGACCGTGCCGGTCGGGGTGCCCGCACCGGGCGCGACCGGCGCGACGGTGGCGGTGATGGTGACCGGCTGTCCGAAGTTCGAGGGGTCCGGCGACGAGGTCACCACGGTGGACGTCGACGCCTTGTTGATCGTCACGGACCCGAAGCCGCTGGACGGCGAGAATTGGGGGCTGCCGTTGTAGTTCGCGGTGAAGGTATGGAAACCGATGGGGATGCTGGTCGTGGTGACGGTCGCGGTGCCACCGACGAGGGGGGCGGTCAGAGTGGGTCCGCCGGCGACGACAAAGGTCACGGTGCCGGTGGGTGTCCCCAGGCCCAGTGGAATGACGGTGGCGGTCAGCGTCACCGGCTGTCCGAAGACAGCCGGGTTCGGCGCCGCGGACGCCAAAGTGAAGGTGGGTGCCATGTGATGGCCCTCCGGTTGCTGGATGTGGGCGGGCCGTTCAGCTCCCCGCGGAGCTTGTGGTTCTGCGGGAAGTGGGCATCAACCTGGAGAGCAGGCTCGGTAATGATGGCGACGGTGATTCGCACCTGCATACCTACGCCATCCGCCAGGTGGGCAACCCGCCGGTCGTTAGCATCAGTAGGCGCGTCGATCATGCCGCCACGCCATAGGGGTCACACCCAATTACCCTGAATGGCGCAGCGCGTAGTGGCGCCCGGGACGCAGCGGGGCGCGCGCCATCGGGCGTATATGTGACACGGGTCGGGACTGGTGACACACGGTCAGTACGGGACGTCGCCGGGAGCGGTGACGGCACCACCCTCAACCGCCGTTGCGCAACCGTGCAGTTGAGTGCGCGGCGTACGCGGGGTGGAGAGCTGTCGGCCATTCGCTCACTTTGCCCGCGCAACGCACACGGCAGGGTCAGGCGAACAGTGCGGCGGTTCCTCCTTTGTCGCCGCAACGAGCTGTTCGCGCAAGAGAGCGCAAGAGAGTTGGCCGGGCGAGAGGCGACTTTTCGCCAGCCGCCCGGAACGGCCGCCGTCTACGCTGGCCCACGGATTGGGGCAAGATCCCGTTCACCCCGGAGGACGGAGGAGCCAGACCATGACCGAGCACGCCCGAGTGCTGGAACAGCTGCCCGGACAGCTGACGTTGCGCCGCCCGGCGCCCGCGGATCACGCGCGGCTGCGGGCGGCCCTCGCCGACTGGTGGGACGGCCTGGGCGGCGAGGCGGGCGCACGGCAACGCCAGTCGCTCGTACCGCGCCTCTGGCTTCAGCACTTCGCCGACACCAGCTTCCTGGTCGAACGGCCGGACCGGACCCTGTACGCCTTTCTGATCGGCTTCCTGTCCCAGACGGACCCCAGGACCGCGTATATCCACTTCGCGGCCGTGTGCCCGGAGGGCCGGGGGAAGGGCATGGGCAGCACCCTCTACGACCGTTTCTTCGCCCTGGCCCGCGCGGCCGCCCGTAGCGAGGTCCGCTGCATCACCAGCCCCAACAACCGCAACTCCATCGCGTACCACACCCGTATGGGATTCCGGCTGGAGCCGGGCGACCGGATCGACGACGACGGTGTCCCGGTGCACGGCGACTACGACGGGCCGGGGCTGGACCGGGTGTGCTTCGTACGGGAGTTGTGAGGCGGCGCGGGCTCCGGACCGGCGCATCGCGTCCGCGAACAGACGCCGGCGCGTCGCGGCGGCGGCGCACACCGGCCCGCCTGCTTCCCCCTACTCGCCCGGCTCCCCCGGCGGCAGCGCGCGGAGCAGGGCGTCCAGTGCGTGGGTGAAGGAGTGGTCGGGAGGGGTGCCGTAGGCCACCACCAGGGCGTCGCGGGAGGCCGGTGGGGCGGCGGGGTCGTGGAAGCGGCGCAGGCCCTCCAGGGCGAGGCCCTGCCAGCGGGCTCCCTGGACGATGGACTGTTCGGTGCCGGGCGGGAGTTCCAGCACGGCGTGCAGACCGGCGGCGATGCCCGAGACATGGACCTGGGGTGCGTGGTCGGCCAGGGCGGCCACCAGCTGATCGCGGCGCCGCCGGTAGCGCAGCCGCATGCCGCGCAGATGGCGGTCGTAGGCGCCGGAGGACAGGAACTCGGCGAGGGTGAGCTGATCCAGCGTGCCGGACTGCCATTCGCCGGTGCCCTTGAGCGCGAGCACCGGATCCACCAGCCGGTCCGGCAGCACCATCCAGGACAGCCGCAGTGCGGGGGCGAGGCTCTTGCTGGCGGTGCCCAGGTAGACGACATGGTCGGCGTCGAGTCCCTGGAGGGCGCCGACCGGCTGGCGGTCGTAGCGGAACTCGCCGTCGTAGTCGTCCTCCAGGATGAAACCTCCGGTGGACCGTGCCCAGTTGACGGCGGCGGCGCGGCGGTCGGGGTGCAGCGGCACGCCGGTGGGGAACTGATGGGCGGGGGTGAGCAGCGCCGCCCGTACGCCGTCGAGCCCGGCCAGCTCCTCCGTACGGGCGCCGCGTTCGTCCACGGTGAGCGGGACGGTGCCCAGGCCGGCGCGGGTGATGACGGCGCGGTGGAAGTCCAGGCCGTACGACTCGACGGCCAGCTGCCCGGTGCCCAGCGCCCGGCTGAGCAACGCCAGCCCCTGCATGAAGCCGGCGCAGATGACGATGCGGTCGGGGTCGGCGCGTACCCCGCGGGCGCGGGCGAGGTAGTCGGCGAGGACGGTGCGGAGTTCGGGGCGCCCGCGCGCGGTGCCGTAGCCGAAGGCCTCGCTGGGGGCGGCGGTCAGGGCGCGGCGGGCGGCGGCGAGCCAGGCGGTGCGGGGGAAGGCGGAGACATCAGGGGTGCCCGGGGTGAGGTCGAAGCGCGGCCGGTCGGCGTGGCCGGCCGGGCCCGGGGTGCGCCGTGCGGCGGGGGTGGCGCGCGGCAGCACCCGGGCCGCGACGCGGGTGCCGGAGCCCTGCCGGGCGCTGAGCCAGCCCTCGGCGACGAGTTCGGCGTAGGCGTCGGCGACGGTGTTACGGGCGATGCCGAGGTCGGCGGCGAGCGAGCGGGAGGACGGCAGCCGGGTGCCGGGGGCCAGCCGGCCGGACCGTACGGCATCCCGCAGGGCGCGCAGCAGGGCGGCCCGCAGTCCGCCGGGACCGGTGAGGTCGAGGTGTAGATCGCGCCCGAAAGTGGCCCAGGAATTCCCCATGGAAGTGGACCATACAGCTGTGCCATTGCCGCCGTAGCGTCGTAGCCATGACGACCACACCGACAGCACAGACGACGACACCGGCCACGGCCCCCGGGACGGCGGAGGGCGCGGCGCACCGGCACGGCCCCCGGCTGCACTGGGCGAAGCTCGCGCCGGACGTCTACAAGGCCATGATCGCGCTGGACGTGGCGGCGAAGCAGGGCCTCGACCCGACGCTGGTCGAGCTGGTCAAGATCCGCGCGTCGCAGCTCAACCACTGCGCCTTCTGCATCGATATGCACATCAAGGACGCCCGCAAGGCCGGCGAGACCGAGCAGCGCGTCTACCTCCTCAACGCCTGGGAGGAGGCCGCCGGCCACTACACCGACAAGGAACAGGCCGCCCTCGCCCTCACCGAGGCGATCACCCTCCTCACCGACGGCTTCGTCCCGGACGCCGTCTACGACCGCGCCGCGGGCCACTTCGGCGACACCGAACTCGCCCAGCTCATCGCCCTGATCACCACCATCAACGCCTGGAACCGCTTCGGCGTCGCCACCCGCATGGCCCCGGGGCAGGCATGACCACGACAGAGACCCCGCGGCTGCGCTTCTACCGGCTCGCGCCGGGCATCTACGGTCCGCTGCTGGCACTGACCCGCGCCGCCAAGAAGGACCTCGACCCGGCCCTGGTCGAGCTCCTCCTCATCCGGGCCTCGCAGCTCAACCACTGCGCTTTCTGTCTCGATATGCATGTCACGGATGCCCGCAAGGCCGGGGAGACCGAGGAGCGGATCGCCCTTCTCGGCACCTGGGAAGAGGCCGCCGGTCTCTACTCCCCCAAGGAGCAGGCGGCCCTAGCCCTCACCGAGGCGGTGACCCTGCTGCCCCGGAGCGGCGTCCCGGATGAGGTCTACGACCGGGCAGCGGCCCACTTCGAGGACACCGACATCGTCCGCCTCCTCGCCCTGATCACGGCCATCAACTCCTGGAACCGGATCAATGTCGCGGCCCGTATCCCGGTGGGGGCGAATCTGGCCCCCACCGAAGCGGTGCGCACCCCCGTCGGAGGTGCGTCATGACGGCCGCCGTACTCCGTGCCCTGCACCACGGCCTCGATCTCCCGCTGGTCCTTCCCGGACCGTGGGACGCGGCGAGTGCCCAGGTCTTCGCCGACGCCGGGTTCCCGGCGCTGGCCACGCCCAGCGCGGGCGTCGCGGCCTCCCTCGGTTACGAGGACGGTGCGACCCCGCCCGACGAGATGTTCGCCGCCGTGCGCCGTATCGTCCGCGCCGTCGGCATCCCGGTCTCGGCGGACGTGGAAGCCGGATACGGTCTGTCCGCCCGGGAGTTGGTCGGCCGGCTCGCGGACGCGGGGGCGGTGGGCTGCAACCTGGAGGACGCCGACCACGCCACCGGCACCCTGCGGGACGCGCACCAGCAGGCCGACTGGCTGGCCGAGGTACGCGCCGAGGCGGGCGACGCCCTGGTGATCAACGCCCGGATCGACACCTACCTGTGCGGCGTCCCGGACCGGGACGAGACGGTCCGCCGCGGCCGCCTTTACGCCGAGGCCGGCGCCGACTGCGTCTACCCGATCCTCGCCCCGCCGCCCCTGCTGGCCGACCTGGCCAGCGCCATCGGCCTCCCGGTCAATGCCGTGGTGACGCCCGACGGCCCCGCACCCCGCGAACTCGGCACCCTGGGCGCGGCCCGGGTCACCTTCGGCCCCGGCCTCCAGCAGCGGGCGATGGCGGCCCTGACGGGGATGGCGGAGCGGCTGCGGGAGGAGCTGGGAGGGGGATGACGGCGGGGGGCTGAGGCCCTGAGGGCCTTTGGGAGGGAGGTCGGGCCCGTCCCCACGCCGGGCCCGGCCCCACCCTCCTACCGCTCGTCCGTCCCCGCCACCTTCCCCGTGCTGAGGGCGAGCCGGTTCCAGGTGTTGATGGTGAAGATCAGGGCCAGCAGGCGGGCCAGTTCCGGCTCGTCGAAGTGGGCGGCGGCGCGCTGGTAGACCTCGTCCGGTACGCCGCCCTGCGCCACCAGGGTCACGGCCTCGGTGAGGGCGAGGGCCGCCCGCTCCTTGGGGGTGAAGAAGTGTGCGGCCTCCTCCCAGACGGCGACCATGTGCAGGCGCTCCTCGCTCTCACCGGCCTTGCGGGCGTCGGTGGTGTGCATGTGCAGGCAGTACGCGCACTTGTTGAGCTGCGAGGACCGGATCTGGACCAGTTCCACCAGGGCCGGGTCAAGCCCCTCACGGGCCGCGGCGTCAAAGCCGATCAGAGCCTTGAAGGCCTTCGGCGCGGCCTTCGCGAAATTGACCCGGGGGCTGCGGCCCGCCCTCTCGTCCGCCATGTTCGCCTCGTCGATCCGAGCGGTGATCTGTGCCGTGTTGAGCTGCGCTTCATTCGTCATGCCTTGAATCTAGAAGAGCAGGCGACCGGCTGTAGGGTGCATTTCCATGCCGGAATCATGGGTCAATCTCGCGGAGAGCCTGGGCGCCGATCTGCATCTGGAGCTGACCGGGCCCGGCAGCCGCCGCGCCGTCCTCATCCGGGCGCTGCGGGACGCGGTACGGTCCGGACGGCTCACCCCCGGCACGCGGCTGCCGCCCTACCGCTCGCTCGCCGCCGACCTCGGCATCGCCCGTAACACCGTCGCCGACGCCTACGCCGAACTCGTCGCCGAGGGCTGGCTCAGCGCCCGGCAGGGCTCCGGCACCCGCGTCGCCCACCGCGCGCAGCCGCTGACGCCCACCCGGGCCCCGGCCCACCGCGCCCCGGTGAGCCGCCCCACGCACAACCTCCTCCAGGGCCAGCCGGACGCCGCGTCCTTTCCGCGCACCGCCTGGCTCGCCGCCGCGCGCCGTGCGCTGACCGCCGCCCCGCACGACGCGTTCGGCCCCGGCGACCCGCGCGGCCGCCCCGAACTGCGCCGCGCCCTCGCCGACTACCTGGCGCGCACCCGTGGCGTACGCACCGACCCCGAACGCATCGTGATCTGCTCCGGCTTCGCCCACGCGCTGCGGCTGCTGCTGCCCGCCGTGCTCCCCGGGCCGCTCGCCGTCGAGTCCTACGGCCTGCCGTTCCACCGCCATCTCCTGGCCACCGCCGGCCTCCGCACCCACCCCCTCGGCATCGACGAACACGGCGCCGTGAGTGCGGAGTTGGCGGAAGCCAAGGGAGTGGAGGCGGTGCTGCTCACCCCGGCGCACCAATTCCCGCTCGGCGTGCCGCTGCACCCGGACCGCCGGGCCGCGGTCATCAACTGGGCGAGGGAGAGCGGAAGGTACGTCCTCGAAGACGACTACGACGGTGAATTCCGCTACGACCGCAAGCCCGTCGGCGCCCTCCAGGGCCTGGATCCGGAGCGTGTCCTCCATATCGGCTCGGTCAGCAAGAGCCTCTCCCCCGCGGTGCGGCTGGGCTGGATGGTGCTTCCCGACCG
Source organism: Streptomyces platensis (assembly GCF_008704855.1). Classification (NCBI taxonomy): domain Bacteria; kingdom Bacillati; phylum Actinomycetota; class Actinomycetes; order Kitasatosporales; family Streptomycetaceae; genus Streptomyces; species Streptomyces platensis. The sequence continues at coordinate 5,414,333 of NZ_CP023691.1, read as the reverse complement.
GCTCATCGACGCCGTACTGGAGGCCAAGGGCGAGCGCGAGGCCTGGGCGGGCGTCACCGACCAGCTCACCCTCGCCGAGTTCCTCGCCCACGGCGCCTACGACCGGCACATCCGCCGGATGCGCCAGCGCTACCGCCGGCGCCGCGACCAGCTGCTCGACGCGGTGGCCGACCATGCCCCGCACCTCACCGTCACCGGCATCGCGGCCGGTCTGCACGCCGTCCTCCAACTCCCCGACGGCGCGGGCGAGCCGGACGAACAAGCGGCCCTGCGCGCCGCCCGCTGGCAGGGCCTGGCCCTCGACGGCCTGTCCGGCTACCGCCACCCCGAGGCCACCATGACGGCCCACCACGGCCTGGTCGTCGGCTATGCGGCCCCCAGCGACAGCGCCTTCCCCGCCGCCCTGGAGGCGCTGTGCCGGGCGCTGCCGCCTCTGGGGTAGCGGCCGTGGGCGGGGCGGCGGAGGGGCTCTGAGCCGCCTCCGCCGCCCCGTCCTCCCCTACCGGTTCGCGAACTTCCGGCTGATGTCGGCGAAGACCCGCTGGGCCTCCGGGCCCAGGTGGGGGCCGGCCAGCCAGGTGTGGGCGTTGGAGCTGATGGAGGTGTTGGACACCAGGGTCAGCTTGCCGCCGCGGTTGACGAACCAGCCGCCGCCGGAGGTGCCGCCGGTCATGGTGCAGCCGATGCGGTTCATGGCGGGCGTGCCCTGCTGCATGACGAGGCGGCCGGGGCGGGCCGGGCAGTTCATCATGCGCGCGCCGTCGTAGGGGGGAGCCGCCGGGTAGCCGAAGGCGTCCAGGGAGCCGATCTGGTTCGCGGCGGGGGCGTTGAACCAGACCCGGGCGGCGTTGCCGACGGTCTCCTGGAGGGACTTGCCGCTGCCGTTCTCCGGCTTGACGTGCAGCACGGCGAAGTCGTAGGCGGAGCCGCCGTTGCCGGACTTCTCGCTGCCCATGTTGATCCACTCACCGGAGGTGGTGATCCAGTCGGCCCAGAACCGGCCGTAGGGCGTGACCTGCTGGGCGGGCGTGCTGTTGACCTGGTTCATCGGCACGCCGTTGTCGTTGTAGGACGGCACGAAGACGATATTGCGCATCCAGCCGCCCTGCTTGCCGGAGTGCACACAGTGGCCCGCGGTCCACACCAGGTTGGACTTCCCGGGGTGCGCCGGGTCCTCGACGATCGTGCCGGAGCAGACCATCGGGCCCTTGGGGCTGTCGAAGAAGATCTTCCCGACCGGGGCCATGTGCTGGTGGTACGGCCGGGCGACCTGCTCGGCGGTGACCGGCTGCGGTTCGGGGTCGGTACCCTCGAACTCACTCCCCGTGCCGGTGGCCTTGACGCCGATCTCCGGCGAGGTCTTCGCCTTGGCCAGCCGGTCGGACTTCCAGTGGTCCTTGATGACCGGGTTGGCGAAGTCCTTTGCGTCGCGGGCCCACTTGTCCCAGTCCTGCCAGCCGCCGTCCTTCCACTTCTTCAGGTCGTCCAGGCTGGTCGGCGCGCCACTGGGAAGCTTGAAGCCCCCGTCGGCCCGGTCCTTCTGGTCGGCGGCCGCACCGCCGACGGCATCGTCCGGGCCGCAGGCGGTGACGGTGCCCGCGAGCAGTGCGACGAGTGCCGCGGCGGCGGCGGTGGAGCGGCGGATGGATGGCATGGAGCGGGAGTCCCCCTGGTACGGGGCGGCGCCGAGCGCAACAGCGCACCGTTGCCACCGTTAATTGTCATGTCCCTCATCGGGCTGCGCCCTACTATGCCGTCACGCCGGGCCCGCCGGGCAACCAGGTCCCGGCCGTTCGGCACCCGCGGGGGACAGGACGTACCGCAATGTCACCTTCGCCGTAATGCTCCGGGCGGAGCGGGTTCGCCCGGCGCCGATTCGCCGCGGAGGGGGCGGAGTTGGCGGTCGCGCGCTCAGCGCACGGCGCGCAGTTGGTGGTCGCGCTCAGCGGACGTGCGGACCGCCGGCAGAACTCACTGCTCGCTGCGGAGCTTGTCGAGCTGGGCGGACACGCCCTACGCCTCCTCTCGCAGCACCAGGTGGAGCAGGCCCGGGAAGCGGGTGTCGAACTCCTCGCGGCGCAGGCGGTTGAGGCGCTTGGGTCCCTGGTCGCGCTGCTCCACCAGACCGGCGGCGCGCAGCACCGCGAAGTGGTGACTGAGGGCCGCTTTGCCGACCGGGACACGGAAGCTGCCGCAGCTGTGCGTCCAGGCGGCGGACCCGGCCAACTCGCGGACGAGCTGGAGCCGTACGGGATCGGCGAGCGCGGCGAGCGCGGTCTCGATCGGGACGTCGTCGGGGTGGGTGTGCACCGGCTCGGCGCGGTGGCTGCTGCGGTCCGGCACGTCTCGATCCCCCTTGCCAAGTGTTCGATGCCGATCATACAGTCGCAGTGTTCGCTTTCCATTGAACACTCATAAGGGGCGTGTGCAGTCATGCGTGCGGTTGAGTTCCAGGAGTACGGCGGCCCGGAAGTCCTGACGGCCGTGGAGCGGGCCGTGCCCGAGCCCGGTCCCGGGCAGGTGAGTATCGATGTCGTCTACGCCGGGGTGAACTTCGCGGACCTCAAGGCCCGCGCGGAGGGCTACCGCGTCCCGTCCCTGCCGTTCCGGCCGGGCCTGGAGGTCTCCGGACGGGTGCGTGCGGTCGGCGCGGAGGTCACGGGGCTGCGGCCGGGGCAGGAGGTCGCGGCACTCACGGACGGGGGCGGGTACGCGGAGACCGTCGTCGCCGCCGCGGCAACCGTGTTCCCGCTCCCGGAGGGGATGGACCTCCGTCGCGCGGCCACCCTGCCGACGGTGTTGCCCACCGCGCATGCCCTGGTGCACGAGGTGGGCCGGCTGCGGGCGGGCGAGACCGTGCTGGTGCAGGGCGCGGCGGGCGGGATCGGGACGGTCGTCGGCCAGCTGGCGAAGGCGGCGGGCGCGGGGGCCGTCCTCGGCGTCGTCTCGACGGCGGCCAAGGCCGGGTACGCACGGAAGTACGGCTACGACGAGGTGTTCGTGGGCCCGGACTTCGCGGCGGAGGTGCGCCGCGCCACCGGCGGACGGGGCGTCGACCTCGCGCTGGACCCCGTCGGCGGCGACACCTTCCGGCGCGGCCTGGGCTCCCTGGCCGTCTTCGGCCGCCTGGTCTCGTTCGGTAACGCGAGTTCCGCCGAGCCGTGGCAGGTGGGGCAGCCCGAGCTGTACCCGAGCGGACGGTCGGTCGCGGGCTTCTCCATCCTGGCCCTGGCCAGGACGGCACCGGACGCGCTGCGCGCGCTGGCCGAACGGGCCTTCCGTACGGTCACCGACGGCACCGTGGAGCTTCCCGTCACCGCCGAATTCCCGCTCGCCGAGGCCGCCGAGGCGCACCGGCTGATCGGCAGCCGCCAGAGCACCGGCAAGCTGCTGCTGCGGGTGGGGTGAGGTGAGGGGCGGGGCGTCCTGCCGAGCGCAATCCGCTTCCGCCGCCGTGGTTGACGCACCCCGAAACCCCGCCTACCGGTGGGCCGCCCGCGGGTCCCGGTGGGCCGCGGCGGGCCGGCTCGTTCCGTAGCGGAAGTCCTGGAGCTGTTCTGCCGTGGGGTACCACTGCTTGCGGCAACGGCAGCACCACCAGCGCCAGTTGTCCCAGTCGGTGCTGGTGTGCGCGGTGTCCTTCCACAGCCGGTCGTCGCAGTCGGGCGTGGGGCAGGTCGGCGGCAGCGGCATGACGGGCCTTTCGTCGGTGACGGCTGCCCAGCCTTCTGGGCCGGGCGCCGCGCCGTGCGGTGGTTCGCCACCCGCCACCCGAACGGGTAAGGCCGGCGCGCAAGGCCCCGGAACGCGCTCGCGGGCAGCCGCACACATCGTGCGACTGCCCGCGGGGTTCCGCGCTTTCCCTGCGGCTACTTCTTGGTCAGCCACTTCTTCCAGACGTCCGGGTGCTTGTCCACCCAGCGCTTCGCCGCCTCGTCGGCGGACAGACCGCCCGAGGCGATCGACTCGGAGACCTCGTTCTGGTCGTCCTTGGTCCACTTGAAGTCCTTCAGGAACGCCGCGGCACTGCCGCCCTTCTTGGCGAATTCCGTGTTGAAGTACTTCTGGAGGGGCGTGGTCGGATAGGCGCAGTCGATGGACGTGGGGTCCTTGGCGCCCTTCTCCGCACAGGCATCGGTGTACTTGGGGAGCTTGACCTCCACCATCGGCACCTGATTGAAGAGCCACTGCGGCTCGTACCAGTACGTCAGGAAGGGCTTCTTCTGCTTGGCGAACTGCTGGATCTGGGTGATCTGCGCCGCCTCGGAGCCCGCGAAGACGACCTCGTAGTCGAGGTTGAGGTTCTTCACCAGCGCCTTGTCATTGGTGACATAGGACGGCGAACCGTCCATCAGCTGGCCCTTGTTGCCGCTCTCCGAGGTACGGAGCTGCTTGGCGAACTTATTGAGGTTCTTCCAGTTGGTGACCTCGGGGTGCTTGTCCGCCCAGTACTTGGGGACATACCAGCCGATGTGGCCGGTGACGCCGTTGCCGCCGCCCGCCGTGATCGTCTTCTTGTCCTTGACGTACCGCTGTTCCTGCTCGGGGTGGCCCCAGTCCTCCAGGATCGCGTCGACCCGGCCCTGGCTGAGGGCGTCCCAGGCGGGGATCTCGTCCACCTGGACGGTGTCGACGTGGTAGCCCATCTTGTGTTCAAGAAGGTACTTGGCGACCGCGACATTGGACTGGGCGCCGACCCAGGTCTGCACCGACAGCGTGACCGACTTGGAGCCCTTGGCCGCCGCGAACGGCGAGACCTGCTTGGTCATGTCGGCCTTGCCGCAGGAGGACAGGGAGAGGGAGAGGACCGCCGTGCCGGCCAGCGCGGCCGTCCCGATGATCATGGTGCGCTTACGGGACATGGTCAGACTCCCTTCCCCGTGGTGCGGCGTTCCGTGGGCTGGGTGACCCGGTCCAGCATCAGGCCCAGGCACACGATGGCCACACCCGCGACCAGGCCGAGGGCCAGGTCTCCGGTGGCGAGGCCGGTGACGACGTCGTAGCCGAGGGCACCGCCGCCGACCAGGCCGCCGATGATGACGACGGCGAGGACCAGGACCACGCCCTGGTTGACGGCGAGCAGCAGCGCCGGCCGGGCCAGCGGGAGCTGGACCTGGCGCAGAATCTGCCAGCGGGTGGCGCCCAGCGAGCGGGCGGCCTCCATGGCGCCCGGGTCGACCTGGCGCAGGCCCTGGGTGGTGATGCGGATGACGGCGGGCAGCGCGTAGACGACCGCCGCGGCGGCCGCCGGGGCGCGGCCCACGGCGAACAGCGCGACCACCGGGATGAGGTAGACGAACTGCGGCATGGTCTGCATGACGTCCAGGACCGGCCGCAGGATCGCCTCCAGGCGCTTGCTGCCGGCGGCGAGGATGCCGACGCCGAAGCCCAGCACCAGGGTCACCACCAGCGCGGCGAGCACCTGGGACAGGGTGTTCATCGACGGCTTCCACACGCCGAGCACACCGATGGCGGCCATCGCGAGAACGGCGGTCAGCGCGGTGCGCCAGGTGCCGATGAGCCAGGCCAGCGCGGCGACGATGAGCAGCGTGCCGTACCAGGGCAGCGCGGTCAGGCCGTCCCGCAGCGGGTTGAGCACCCAGTTGGTGAAGTGCTCGGCCCAGTCGGCGGTGCCGCCGATGACCGGGACGCCGGAGTAGAGGTGGTCGACCATCCACTCCTTGAAGTCGTTGACGGGGCGGGCGAGGTCCACGGCCCAGGCACCCGGCCACACCAGCGAACCGCTCAGCCGGCCGGCCAGCGCGAGCACGGCGGTGACCACGGCGATGCCGGTCCAGGCCTGCCAGCCACGCAGCCACGCCGGGCCGGGGGCGGAGGTACCGGCGCCGAGACGCTCACCGGCCGCGGCCGTGGTGCGGTCCATGACGATGGCCAGCAGCACGATCGGGATGGCGGCGGCGAGCGCGGCACCGACGTCGACCGAGGCGAGGGCCTGGTAGACGCGGTCACCGAGACCGGCGGCGCCGATCATCGAGGCGATCACGACCATGCCCAGCGCCATCATGATCGACTGGTTGACGCCGAGGAGGAGTTCCTTACGGGCCAGCGGCAGGCGGGCGGTCAGCAGCCGCTGCCGTCCGGTGGCGCCGAGCGAGGAGACCGCTTCCAGGACGCCGGGGTCGGCGCCGCGCAGACCCAGCGCGGTGAGCCGCGCCATCGGCGGAGCCGCGTAGATGACGGTGGCCAGCAGCGCGGCGGGGACGCCGATGCCGAAGACCAGCACCACGGGCAGGAGATAGGCGAAGGCCGGGAGCACCTGCATGGTGTCCAGGACCGGGCGCAGGACGCGGAACAGCCGCTCGGACAGGCCGCCGGCCAGGCCCAGCAGGGCGCCGACGACGACCGAGAAGATCACCGCCACGACCATCAGGGCGAGGGTCTGCATGGTCGGGACCCACATCCCCAGCAGGCCGCTGACCAGGAAGGAGATCAGTGAGATGGCGGCGATACGGAGACCGGCGACGCGCCAGGCGATCAGCGTGACACCGGCGGTCACACCGGTCCAGCCGAGCGCGAGCAGCAGCATGTAGACCGCGCGTACCGAGATCACCACGGCGTTGCTGAGGTGACCGAGGAAGTAGACGAACAGCCAGTGGCTGTCGCGGTTGTCGATGATCCAGTCGCTGGTCTTGCCGAGCGGGCCGGAGACATCGACGGTCAGCGAGGACGGCCAGGTGGCGCCGTACTTGGTGGCCAGCAGCGGCACCAGGACCGCCGCGGCGAGGACGAGCAGCAGGAGCTTGCTCAGGGCGGGGAACTGCCGCACCGCCCGCAGGGGGCCGGGCCGTTTGGCATCGCTCAGCGGGCGTACCGCGATGGGGGGCGTGATGCTCATGCGCGCCCCCTCTTCACCGTGCCCGTGGGGATGTTCAGGGCGGCGCAGCGCTGGGCCTCGCGCCAGCGGCGCAGGAGGGTGGCGCGCAGCCGGGCCCGCGGCGTGGCCGCGGGAGCTCTGGAACCGACGGCGCGCACGGCGCCGCGGTGGGTGGTGGCGGCGTACATCAGGCAGCCACCTCGCCGTGCTGCGGGCTGTCGAGCCGGGCGACCACGTTCAGCAGGCAGGCGTGGTCGACGATGCCCAGGCAGCGCTTGCCGTCGACGACCCGGGCGGCGCCGCCGGAGCGGGCGACGGCCTCGATGGCGTCGGAGATCAGGGTGTCGGGGCTCAGCGCGGGGCCCTCGTCGGCCTCGCCGTCCTTCGCCGGGCGCATCGCGCGGCGGACGGTCAGCACCTGCTCGCGCGGGACGTCCCGGACGAAGTCGCGGACGTAGTCGTCGGCCGGGGAGCCGACGATCTCCTCGGGGGTGCCGAGCTGGACGATCTTGCCGTCGCGCATCAGGGCGATCCGGTCACCGATCCGCAGCGCCTCGGCGAGGTCGTGGGTGATGAAGACCATGGTGCGGCCCTCTTCACGGTGCAGGCGGACGACCTCTTCCTGCATATCGCGGCGGATGAGGGGGTCCAGGGCGCTGAACGGCTCGTCGAAGAGCAGGACCTCGGGGTCCACGGCGAGTGCGCGGGCCAGGCCGACGCGCTGCTGCTGGCCGCCGGAGAGCTGCCCGGGGCGGCGCTTCTCCATCCCGGCCAGGCCGACCTTGTCGACCATCTCGTTGGCCTTCGTGCGGCGCTCCGTCTTGCCCATGCCCTGGATCTCCAGGCCGTAGGCGACGTTGTCGACGACGGTGCGGTGCGGCAGCAGGCCGAAGTGCTGGAAGACCATGGCGGCGCGGCGGCGGCGCAGTTCGCGCAGCGTGGTGCGGTCCATGGCGCGGACGTCCTCGCCGTCCATCTCCAGCTCACCGCTGGTCGGCTCGATCAGCCGGGTCAGGCACCGCACGAGGGTGGACTTGCCGGAGCCGGACAGGCCCATGACGACGAAGACCTCGCCCTTGTGGACGTCGAAGGAGACATCGCGGACGGCGGCCACGCAACCGGTCTGCTCGCGCAGTTCCTGGGCGCTCAGCTCCGTCACGGAGGAGTCGCCGGGAATGCGCTCGGCTTTGGGGCCGAAGACCTTCCAGAGGTTGCGAACGGAGAAGACGACCTCACGTCCGTCGGACGCCTCGGTGGCGGCGGCGTCCTTGGACGTACGGGCGTTGGGTATCTCGGATGCGCCGGCGGAGGTGGTAGCCATCACGCATCACCTCCTTGGGTCGGAGCCTTATGGAGCAGTTCAGCGCACTTCTCCCCCACCATGAGCACGCCCAGCATCGGGTTGACCGCGGGCATCGTCGGGAAGACGGAGGCGTCGGCGATCCGGATGCCGGACAGCCCGCGGATCTTCAACTCGGGGTCGACGACGGCGAGTTGGTCATCGGCGGCGCCCATCTTGCAGGTGCCGGCCGGGTGGTAGACGGTGTGGGCCGCCTTCCGCACCAGCTCACTGATCTCCGCGTCGTCGGTGACCTCGGGGCCGGGGAAGACCTCCCGCTTGAGCCACTTGGCGAACGGCTCGGCCTGGGCGATCTTGCGGGCCAGCTTGACGCCGTCGACGAGGGTCTGGCCGTCGTAGTCGTCCTCGTCCTCGAAGTAGCGGAAGTCGAGGGCCGGCTTGGCCTCGGGGTCCGCGGAGGTGAGGTAGAGGCGGCCGCGGGAGCGGGACTTGGGGATGTTCGGGGTCATCGACACGCCGTGCTCGGGGCGCTCGTAGCCCAGTCGCTCGGGGTTGTCGGTGAACGGGATCTGGTAGAAGTGGAACATCAGGTCGGGGCCCTTGTGCTCCGGGTCCCGCTTGACGAAGAGGCCCGCGTCGGAGTCCATCGCGGAGTTGCCCGGGATCGGTCCCTCGGTCTCCCAGACGATCACCGACTCGGGGTGGTCGATCAGGTTCTCCCCGACGCCCGGCAGGTCGAGCACGCACGGCAGACCGAGCGCCTCCAGGTCCTTCTTCGGCCCGATACCGGAGTGCATCAGCAGCCGCGGGGTGTCGACGGCGCCGGCGCAGACCAGCACCTCGCGGGCGGCCTCGACATAGACCTCCTCGCCGTCCTTCGTGCGGACGTGGACGCCCTTGGCGGTGGTGCCGTCCAGCTCCAGCTTGTGCGCCCAGGTCTCCAGCATCAGCGTGAGGTTCGGGCGGTCGCCGGCCTCGATGTGCGGGTGGAGGTAGGCGACGGAAGCGGAGGAGCGCTTGTTGTTCTCCGGGTGGTAGGAGAGGTCGAAGAAGCCGACGCCCTCGTCGAAGGGCTGGTCGTTGAAGCCGACGACCTCGGGGACGCCGAGGGCCGTCTTGGTGGCCTCGATCCAGTCGGTGGCGATCTGGTTCTGGTCCTTCTTCGCCACCCGCACGATGTTGTTGCGCAGCTTGCCGAAGTACGGGTCCATCGCCTTGGCGTTCCAGCCCTTGGCTCCCGCCTCCTCCCACTCGTCCCAGTCGGACGGCAGGGGCTTGAAGGAGATCAGCGTGTTGTGGGAGGAGCACCCGCCGAGCACCTTGGCGCGGCTGTGCAGGATGTGCGAGTTGCCGCGCGGCTGCTCGGTGGTCGTGTACTCGTAGTCCAGCTCGCCGCCGAGCAGGCCGAGCCACTTGCGCAGCGTCAGCACGTCCTCGCGGTCGATGTCGGACGGGCCACCCTCGATGACGGCGACGGTGACGTCCGGGTCCTCGGTGAGGCGGGAGGCGATGACGGAACCGGCGGTGCCGCCGCCGACTACGACATAGTCATACACAGGCATTGGGGGTGCTCCTTCTTACAACGTGCGTGGTGCGGGTGGTGCCAAGGAGGGCGGGGGTCAGCCCGCGAACCAGCGCACCGGCTCCGGCCGGAGGTTTTCGTAAATGTGCTTGCTCTCGCGGTACTCGTCCAGACCCGCGGGACCCAATTCCCGTCCGATGCCGGACTTGCCGAAGCCGCCCCACTCCGCCTGCGGAAGGTAGGGGTGGTAGTCGTTGATCCAGACCGTGCCGTGCCGCAGCCGCGCGGCGACCCGGCGGGCCCGCGCGGTGTCGGCCGAGAAGACCGCACCGGCCAGGCCGTACTCGGTGTCGTTGGCGAGCGCCACGGCCTCGTCCTCGGTGGTGAAGGTCTCCACCGTCAGGATCGGGCCGAAGGTCTCCTCACGGACCACCTTCATCTCGCGGTGGCAGCCGTCGAGCACGGTCGGCGCGTAGAAGTAGCCGGCGGCCGGACGGACGTCCGACGGCTCGGGCCGGGCTCCGCCGCAGCGCAGCTGGGCGCCCTCGGCCAGCGCCGAGGCGACGTAGGCCTCGACCTTGTCGAGCTGCTGCTGGGAGACCAGCGGACCGCACTCGACACCGTTTTCGGTGCCCCGGCCGAGCTTGATCTTCTCGGCCCGGCGGGCGAGCTCGGAGACGAAGCGGTCGCGCACCGACTCCTCGATGATCAGCCGGGCACCGGCCGAGCAGACCTGGCCGCTGTGGATGAACGCGGCGTTCAGCGCCTGGTCGACAGCGGTGTCAAAGCCTTCTTCGGTGGCGCAGGAGTCCGCGAACACCACATTCGGGTTCTTGCCGCCCAGCTCCAGCGCGATCTTCTTGGCGCCGGAGACCGCGGCCGCGCCCGCCTTCGTCCCGCTGACCAGGCCACCGGTGAAGGAGAACAGGTCGACGTCCGGGTGCTCGGCGAGCCGCTGGCCGACCGGCAGGCCCGCGCCGGTGACGATGTTGGCGACCCCGGCCGGCAGCCCGGCCTCGACCAGCAGCTTGATCAGGTGCACGGTCGACAGCGGGGTGACCTCGCTGGGCTTGATCACAAAAGTGTTGCCGGCCGCGAGGGCCGGCGCGATCTTCCAACTGGCCTGGAGCAGGGGGTAGTTCCACGGCGTGATGAGCGCGCACACACCGACCGGCTCGTGCACGACCACGCTGTGCACGTCGGGCGAACCGGCGTCGACGACCCGGCCGCCGCTCTCGTTCATCACCAGGTCGGCGAAGTACCGGAAGGCGTTGGTGACGTCATCGACGTCGACCCGGCCCTCCTCCAGCGTCTTGCCGGTGTCCCGGCTCTCGATGAGGGCGATCTCCTCGCGGTCGCGCTGGAGCAGGTCGGCGACCCGGCGGAGCAGCGCGGAGCGCTCGGCGACGGCGGTACGGGGCCAGTCGCCCTCGTCGAAGGCCCGGCGGGCGGCCGCGACCGCCGCGTCGGTGTCCTCGGCACCGCCCTCGGCCACCAGCTGGAGCGTCGTCGCGTCGGCGGGGTCGAGGACCTCCCGCGTTTCGCCGGCTGCGGCGGCCTGCCACACCCCGTCTACGTGAATGGTCTCGATTGACGACACGTCGTTCTGCCTTCCGGTTACCGATCTCGTACCCACTGGTGCAACCACTGGCGTCACCAGCAACGTGGACCCCTCCCCCCAAGCTGCGGACCTATGCCCAAACATTCATGGAAAGTGACTCGACTCACTGAACGTGCGGCCGAATATCCCGGAACGTACCCTGAATAGCCGTATGTCCCAGGCTGCATTTCCCCTCGGGACCGGAGGTACCCAGATGACCAGCAGACGGCGTGCCGCCACCGCCACCGCGGCCCTGACCTGCGGCGCGGCCCTGATCGCCGGGGCCGCCTGCACCGGCGCCGCGGCGGCCGAGGATCCGGACGGCGGCGAGGGCGACCTCGCCAACAAATCGGCCCAGCAGATCTCCGACGATTCCCTCCACCAGCTGGTCGCCGCGAAATCCCTGCGGTTGCGCACCCAGACCAGTGCTGATCCCACCAAACTCGACCTCACCCTCGACCGCGCCGGCAATTGCACCGGCGCCATCAGCAAGGGCTCACTCGGCCGCGTCGAGCTCGTCAAGCGCGGGAACCAGGTCTGGATGAAGCCGGACGCCGCCTTCTGGAAAAGCCAGCTGCCCGGGAACGAGGGCCGCGACGCCGCCGAGAAATACAAGGACACGTTCCTGCACGGCACCACCAAGAACGCTTTCCTCGGCAACCTCTCCGCGGCCTGCGACCTCAGGGCGTTCCAGAAGTCCGCCCTACCCCCCGAGAACCCGCCCTCCGGCGCCCCCTCCCCCTCGGCCACCCCCACCCTCACCAAGGGCCGCCCGACCACCCACGAGGGCACCCGCGTCCTCCCCGTCGTCAAGAAGGCCCAGGGCGCCGTCCAGACCCTCTACGTGGCCATCGACGGCAAGCACTACCCGCTGAAACTCACCGCCGAGGTCGACCACCAGACCGGCACCATCCTGCTCAGCAACTACGACACCCCGGTCTCCAGCAAGACCCCCGCCCCCGGCGACACGGCCGACATCTCGGTGCTGGAGGACCGGATCCAGGGCTCCGAGGGCTCCCAGAGCGCCTGACTCCTGCTCGTCGCGGTACGTAACCGTTCGTACATACGTATCGTTGAACCGTGCGGCTGCCCGCGGCGCGCGGGCGGCGGGGAGGAGCGGCACGGTGACCATCGAACTGACCGACAGGACCGAGATGGCCAGTAGCAGCGAGCTGGACGACATGTTCGAGCAGATGCACATCCCCGAGGGCTACAAGGCTGAGATCGTCGAGGGGACCATCTACATGGCGCCGCAGCGGGGCACGCACTGGGAGACGATCCTGGACATCGTCGAACATCTGCGTACGCGGTATCCGAAGAAGCGCGTGCTGTCCGACGTGCGCATCGATTTCCCCGGCTATCTGAACGGGTTCGCCTCCGACGTGGTGGCGCTGGCGGAAGGCGCCACCAAGAACGACAAGGGCCACCCGCGTTACCGGGACATCGAGTTCGTCGCCGAGGTCATTTCCGAGAGCACCGGCAAGAACGACTACGGCCCCAAGAAAACGGCCTACGCCCTCGCCGAGGTCCCGGTCTACATGATCGCCGACCCCTATCTGGGCCGGTGCCGCGTCTTCACCGACCCGCAGGACGGCGATTACAAGATCGACGTCACCATCGCTTACGGCACGCCTGTGGACCTCACCCACACCATCGTCGGAATCACCTTCTCCACCGACGAGTTCCCCCGGGACTGACCCCACGTGCCGGCGCCCGCCCGCCCCCTCACGCCGCCCCGCCCGGCGTGAGGGGCCGGGGCGGGATCGCGCAGGCGTCGGAGAATCCCTGGCTGTGCAGGCCCAGGGCGCTGTTCGTGCGGGAGCGCAGGTTCTCCACCGCCACCATCGTGGTGAGCTCGACGAACGCCGTGTCGCCCAGCCGCCCGTGCAGGCTCTCGGCCAGCTCGTCGGTCACGGCGGGCGGTGTGGCGGTCATCGCCTCCGCGTACTCCATCACCAGCCGCTCCAGCTCGGTGAAGGACTCCTCGTGTGACCGCCAGTCGGGCACCTTGCTGACCTTCTCCAGCGGCAGTCCCAGCCGGTCGGCGTGCCAGTGGCCGAAGTCCACACACCACGAGCAGCCGATCGTCACCGCCGACGCCATCTCCGCCAGCGTCTTCAGCGCCGGGTCCAGCGCCTTCCACCGCGCCACCTTGCTCTCGAAGGAGAAGTAGGAGCGCAGGACCCTGGGGTGGTGGCCCATCGCCAGCGCGGGCTGGAGCACCTCGCCGTAGGCCCGCCGTGAGTACCACTCGGCCAGTCGCAGGGTGAGCGTGCGCCGCGGGGTGAGCGAAATCCGTGCCATGTCGGGGCCTCCTCGTTTCCGGTGTGCTGCGGCGCCCGGGAGTGGGCGCCTTCACTCCTTCGACGAGCGAGCAGGTCCGGATGTGACGACAATGCAGGCATGGCTGACACAGCGGCGAAAGCAGTGCTCGAAGGCGGCCCCGAGGAACTCCCGGAGCGGATCGTGCCGATCGATCCGCCCGGGATGGAGCTGAAGATCCCGTTCCGTAACGGCTATGAACACTTCCGGGCCACCAGCCGGCAGCAGAACACCTCCGAGGGCGCGCTCCCCGTCTACGAGTGGTGGGAGCGCACGGAGCTGCCCGGGTAGCCGGACCCCGCGCGCCGCGCTCAGGTGTGAGGGACGAAGGTCCGCAGCGCGATCTCCTGGGTCTGTTCCTGCTGCGGCCAGTCGTCCTCGGCGCCCAGGACGAGGACCGCGAACTGGCGGCCGTCGGTGGCGGTGAAGGCACAGTCGACGACCTTGACGCGGGTGTGGAGCCGCTTGCTGTCATAGGCGTAGACCAGTTGGTTGGCATCTATGCCCGGCCCCGGGAAACCCAGCGGTTCGAGGCTGATCTCCTCGTAGCCAGGGTTGGCGGACAGGCCCTGGGATGCCTGCTGGAGCGCCTCGCGCGGGGTGATTTCGGGGTCCGTGATCTCGAAGATCTGCACCAGGCCGCGGTCGTCCGGTGCGGTGTAGAACACCCCGGTCTTGCGCTCGCTGCGCGTCCAGGTGCCGGGCACCGCGAGCGTGAAGTTCTTCTTGTCGTGGGCGAGGCGGAAGCCGTCGGGCAGCTCGGAGAGGGTGGGGGCGGGCGTGGGGCTGTCCGGGGCGCCGGTGGACGGACCGGTGGCCGTACGGGACGGGGCGGAGGACTGGGTGCGGGCCGCCGGGCGGGCGGCGGCCGGATCGTCGTCGTGGCCCCAGAGCAGATAGCCCCCGCCGACGGCCGCCACGATCACGGCCACCGCGACACCGGCGACCAGTCCCGTGCGGCGCCGGGCACCGGGGTCGTAGCCGGCGTCCGCCTCGGGGGTGCGGTATGGGTCGGCGGCGGGGCCCGGTAAGCCCTCGGTGTACGCGCTGGGGTGCGGGTAGGGGTACGTGCTGCGCGGCGCGGCGGCCGCCGGGGGCGGGTCGGCCGGAGACGCAGCGGGCGGAGGCACAGCGGGCGGGGGCACGTCGCCCCCGCCGTCCCCGGGCCCGCCCACCGACGGCGTGAACGACGGCCGGGGCGGCGTCGGGCCCGTGTACGGGGCGGGTGCGGGGGTGTCGTTCTCCCAGCGCTGGGTTTCGCTGTTCCAGCGGGGCCGGCCACCGCGCTTCATGGTCAGCCTCCCGCCAGTGCCGCGACCGCCTGGCTCACCGCGGCGCCGGAGGCCAGCAGGCCCACCACCGCGCCGGCGTCCGCGAGCGCCGTACGGAGCCGGGAAAGACGGCCGGGGCCCGCCGCGCCGTGGTCCGCGATCTCCGTCTCGGTTTCGGCGAGTTCCCCGCTCAGGGCCGTGATCTGCGGGCTCTCCACGGCCCGGGACAGATCGTCGCGCAAGGCGCGGACGGCGCGCAGCAGTTCCTCCTGTGCCGGGTCCGCCGCCGGTGCGGCCGGGCCCTCGTGGTGGGTCACCGTGTTGTGGTCGCCGATGGCGAAGGCACCCCGGACACTGCCGATGTGGATGCCGTTTCCGCGCTCGTCAGCCGTTGCCACGCCGGGCACTTCCCTTCGTCTCGGTCCCGCGCGGGGGTGCGGAGTGGTGGTTGATCGTGTTGTGGTCGCCGATGCCGACGGCGCCCTGTGCGGATTCGACATAGACGCCGCCCTCGGCGACATGCACGATCCGCTGCTCGAACTCGTCGGTCTGATAGCCCGCCTCGCGCAGTGCCGTGACCACCCCGGCCGCCACCCGCTGCTGAACGGTCTTCAGATAGCGGGCGACATCCATGTCCTGGAAGAGCGAGGACTCCCCGTACGAGCCCAGTTCACGTACGGCGGCACCGGGGCCCTCGGGCAGCGCCGCGCCATGTCCCGCGGTGGCCAGCCGCCAGGCCGACAACAGGCCGCGGGCCAGCGTGCCGAGGGCGTGTCCGGCGGAGCGGGGCGTGCGGGCCAGCGCCCAGACCGCCTTGCCGAAGTGGTGATGGTGGCGGTAGCGGTGGGCGAGCCGGTCGGCGTCCTGGAAGGGCTGCCGCAGCGGCCACAGCACATGCGGCGCGACCTCCAGCATCAGCATCCCGCCCTGGGTGTGCACCCGGACGAAGACCGTGGTGACGATGCCCTCGTTCCAGCCGCCGACCCGGATGCGCAGGAAGTGCCGCCGGGTTTCGCCGCCCTCCTCCACCGCGGCCGCCCGGTGCTCCTCGAACGCCTCCGGGGCGTACGGCGCGGCCTCCCGGGTCGGCAGCCCCTCGGCCGGCAGGAAGACGCACTCGTCGATCTCCAGCGCGCGCAGCCGGTCGCGGACCGCGGCCGCGGCCGCCGGCGAACCGTGCGGCGACGGCACCCGCAGCGCCGCCACCAGCGGCACGATCCGGGCCAGGATGGCGCTGTTGTCCAGCGGTTCGGCGGTGCGGTCGGCGCGGGGGTTCAGCTCCACCGACAGCGACCAGGTCTTGTACGGCTGTCCGGCACCGCAGAACGGGTTGGCGGCCCGGTACATCACCAGCGGCCCGTGCTGCTCGGTCCGCACCCGGTCCCGCAGCCGCAGGAAGCGGTAGCCCGCGAAGCGCTCGGCGGGGTCGGACATGACGTCGGGGAAGCGTTCCCTGGACAGTTCCTGCGCCATCACCCGGGCGAACTGCCCGCGTTGCAGACCGACCAGCAGGGCCAGGGCCAGTGGCAGCAGCAGCGCGATCCACACCCCGACCAGCAGGCCGGACGCGTGGGTGGTGCCGAAGTCACTGCCGTCGGAGCTGTCCCACGCGCCGGAGCCGTAGGAGCCGTACTCGTCCGAGGAGTCCCGCGTCAGGGAGTCCAGCGCCTCCGGGAGCAGCGTGGTGAACAGCCAGTTCGGGCCCATGATCGCGAGCCCGCCGATGAACGCCGCCACCAGCATCGACACATAGAAGAAGGCGAGCGTCAGCCGCCCGTACCAGCGCAGGACGAAGGCGAGGAAGCGGGCCGGGCCCGGCAGGACCGGTGACCGGCGGACGACGCGGGCCACCGCCATGAGGACGACGGGGAACACATAGAGCCCCGCGAGTCCCGAGGACAGCGGGAGGGCCACGATCCACAGCAGCAGGATCCCCGCCGCCCAGCCGAGCTGGAGCCGCCGGGCACGCAGCGCGTGGGCCAGCACACGGGCGGCGTCGAAGCCCAGGGACGGTGCGGCGAACCGCTCCTCGTGGACGTACAGCTCGTCGATGACCGCGTCACGGAAGCTGTCGTCCATGTACGTGCCCGCACACAGCAGCCGGGTGGCCTCGCTGGCGCCGGGCGGGGTCGGGAGGAGCGGGGCCGGGGGCGGGAGGGGCTGGGTCGGCGGGGCAGCGCCACCGTCCGGCTTCCGTAACCCCGGCGAGCCACCGGGCTCGCCGGGCTGCGCAGGCACATTCATCCGAGTCATCGACCTCCCCCGAAAAGACCAACGAGCCGTCGCTGCGGGCCCGTTGGGCAGTCGGGCTGCCGATACCGGCCGCGGCGGTACGGAAACCGCAGCATAAGGGAGTGGAGCGCTCCGTGTCAGCGCGATAACAGAAGGTCGCTGCCAGGTCAGACGGCCGCGGGGAACTCCCCGTTCTTGACGGCCGTAACGAAGGACGACCAGCCGCCCGTCGGGAAGACCAGTACGGGGCCGTCGGGGTCCTTGCTGTCACGAACGGGGACGGCGTCGGGGATACCGGGGGCTACTTCGATGCAGTTGCCGCCGTTGTTGTCGCTGTAGCTGCTCTTCATCCAGGTGAGCGCCACTTCGATGCAGTTGCCGCCGTCGTCGTGGCTGTAGCTGCTCTTGGTCCATATCGCTGTGCTCAGCTGGTGCTTGTCCATGGTCCCCGTACCCTTCCATGAAGTCGCCGATCAGCGCGGCGGATTCGGGGGCTGACAGAGCATCCGCCCGGAGCACATCATAGGTCTGGATGTGGCGGGCGTAGACGGCCGGATCCCCGTTGAAATGGCCACGGTCCAGCGACTCCGAGTAGAGCCAACGTTCCCCGTCGGGCAGCGTGATCAGGGCCATGGAGGCTTTGGGACGCCGAATCTCGGCACGGTCGGCCGAGGCAACCTGGACGCGGACGTTGGCGTACCGCCCGACGCTCAACAGATGCGCGCACTGGGCGCGCATGACTTCCGGGCTGCCCACGACGTTGCGCAGACAGCTCTCGTCCAGAACAGCCAGGTACAACGGGCCGTTGGCCGCCAGGAAGCGCTGCTGTCGACTCAGTCGCGCCCGGACTCGCTCCTCCACCGCTTCAGCGCTCGTGAGGCGGCGACTGAACAGCGCGTGCGCGTAATCCGGCGTCTGCAACAGTCCCGGGATCACCTGCTCTTGATACTCCCGCAGCGCCACCGCCTTCGCGTCCATCTCCGCCCGCCGCTCGAACCAGTCGGGATGCTGCACCTCCGGGTACCAGTCGATCCGCCCCCATAACCGCAGCAGCACTCCCCCCGTCCCCAGCAGTTCATCGCACTGCTTGGCGAACGTGTCCTGCGGTACGCGCGTGCCCGCCTCCACGCGGGCCACGTGCGAGCGGTCGCACGGGATTTGGTTCGCCAATCTCTCCTGCGTGAAGCCCGCCGCCTCCCGGAAGTGCCGCAGCACCTCCCCGAACACGGCGGCATTGGTGGCGGCCGGTCCACTCGTGGCGTTGCGTCGTCGTCGGCTCACCGCATCCCCCTTGGTGCCAGATGGCGAATGTCACGCGTCTGACGTTGCGACCCGCGCTACGGGGCGCAACGCTGAACACACCCAACGTAACGGGTCGTTCGGCCGGCTGTGCCGCCTTCTCGCGCAACCAACTTCTGGGAGTCAATGAGCATGAGTTACGACCGGGATGCCGCCCTCGCACCCGCGCCGGGGCTGCGCCTGCTGCCGTGGGAGAGCGAGGGCGGGAAGCCGTGCTTCTTGTCGGCGGACGGGGCCGGGGGTGTGCTGTCGCGGCTGGCCGATGAGGTCGAGGCGGAGCAGTTGTGTGACGGTGCCGAGGTGCTCAAGGGCGCGGTGGCCGTACTGGACGACGGCAAGGCGGGGGAACACGCGCTGCGGCGGGCGCTGCGGGCGACCACGCAGTCCTTCGGCGATGTGCTGCGGGTCGCCGACAGCCGGGGCGCGCGGCTGCCCGTGGCGGCGGACGGTGACGAAGAGGCCGACGAAAAGGAGCCGGGAGCCGAGCCGGCATGACCGGACCCACATGACCGAGCCCGCACGGCCGTTGCGGACCGTGCGGGCTCGTGGGGCTGCGGTGCCGCCCGGGTGGGGCGGCCGCGGCGGTGGGTCAGCCGAGGAGGCCGAGACCGCGGACGGCCTCGCGCTCCTCCGTCAGCTCCTTGACGGACGCGTCGATGCGCTCGCGGGAGAAGTCGTTGATCTCCAGGCCCTGGACGATCTCGTACTTGCCGTCCTTGGTGGTGACGGGGAAGGAGGAGATCAGGCCCTCCGGGACGCCGTAGGAGCCGTCCGAGGGGATGCCCATCGAGGTCCAGTCGCCGGCGGCGGTGCCGTTGACCCAGGTGTGGACGTGGTCGATGGCGGCGTTGGCGGCGGAGGCCGCGGAGGACGCGCCACGGGCCTCGATGATCGCCGCACCGCGCTTGGCGACGGTCGGGATGAAGTCCTCGGCCAGCCACTTCTGGTCATTGACGACCTCGGCGGCGTTCTTGCCGGCGACCGTGGCGTGGAAGATGTCGGGGTACTGGGTGGCGGAGTGGTTGCCCCAGATCGTCAGCTTCTGGATCTCGGACACCGGGGTGCCGGTCTTCTTCGAGAGCTGCGAGAGCGCGCGGTTGTGGTCCAGACGGGTCATCGCGGTGAAGCGCTCACGCGGTACGTCCGGCGCGGCGGCCTGGGCGATCAGCGCGTTGGTGTTGGCGGGGTTGCCGACGACCAGGACCTTGATGTCGTCCGCGGCGTGGTCGTTGATGGCCTTGCCCTGCGGCTTGAAGATGCCGCCGTTGGCCTCCAGGAGGTCGCCGCGCTCCATGCCCTTGGTACGGGGGCGGGCGCCGACCAGCAGCGCGACATTCGCGCCGTCGAAGGCCACGTTCGGGTCGTCGGAGATGTCGATGCCCTGGAGCAGCGGGAAGGCGCAGTCGTCGAGCTCCATCGCGGTGCCCTCGGCGGCCTTCAGACCCTGGGGGATCTCCAGAAGGCGCAGCTTGACCGGCACGTCGGCGCCGAGCAGATGACCGGAAGCGATGCGGAAGAGCAGTGCGTAACCGATCTGGCCGGCTGCGCCGGTGACGGTGACATTGACGGGGGTGCGGGTCATGGCGATCTCCTGCGCGGTGTTTTCCGGGGGCAAGCCCCTGGACCACCATGGTTGGCGGTGGGTGTCCCTGCCCGGCTATCGAGGTCTCTTGGTATCGAGAGACCCGGTCGTCAGGCTATCGGACCCCTGCCCGGGGCAGGCGGCGGGCCGGTGTGCAACACCTCACCGGGTGGCCCGGGGCGTCCGTACGGCCGTCCGGAACAGGGCTTGCGGGGTCCGGTGTGCGCTCCGCGCGGGCCCCCGTGGGCGAGAGGCGGCGGCCACCCGCTCTAAGGAGGGGGGAGTGCGGGCGGCCGCCGAGTTGTGCCACACCCGTGGGGGGTAATCGTTCGCCTGCCCGCGATCCCGGAGGGCATGCCCCCCGTCTTTCGGACATCCTCCGCGGGCGGTGTTCCCGGGTCCGCGGGGCGGCCGGGCGGCCCCCGCGCGGTGCGGTTGCCGCCCGTGCCAGGGGCGCTCTAGCGGACCGCGGCGCCGGTCGAGGGGGCGGTCGAGGGGGCGGGTGCTCCGGCGGGCGTGGCCGGAACCGGACGGGAGCAGCCCTTCACGCCCGCGACGGTCGTCCCGCAGGCCGCGACCTTCGCCGGGTCGCCGGTCACCTCGACCATCGGGGTGTAGGCGGCGCCGTCCCGCTCGGCCTGTGCCGTGGCGCTGTGGCCGCCGGCGCTGAGGGTGGCCTGGTCGCCCGGTGCCGCCCGGCTGATCCGGGCCCAGGCCGTGTGGCAGACCTTGCTGTAGCGGACCTCTATCACCGCCCGGCCCGCCCGGCCGCGGGACGGGGTGATGGCGTGCGCGCCGCCGCAGCCCATCGCCTCCGGGTCCTTGCCCACGCAGCCGGCGCCGGTGCAGCGCACCCCGGCGGGCAGGACCTGCTTCGCGCTCGGCGCGGCCGCGGGCCGGGAGGCCGCCGTCTTCTTGGCCGTGTCGGTGCCGGGGTTGAGCAGGAGGAAGGCGGCGCCGCCCAGCAGCGCCACACCGGCCGCTCCGGCGGCGATCATGAGGGTCCGGCCGCGGCGGGTGCGCCGGGCCGGGCCCTGGGGCGTGGGCGCCGCCGGGGACGGGGCCGCGGCCGCCGCCCATTCGGGAAAGTCCGCGGCCGACGGGCTGTCCGTGCGCCGCTGTTGGGGCACCGAGGGCATCTGCGTCGTGCCCGGCGCCGGTGCGGCCTTCGTCGCCTTGGTGAATCTCGCGCTCTTCGCCGGGGGTTCGGCCTGGTCGGCGTCCCACCCGAGCGCGGCGCGCGCCTGGGCCACGCTGATCGCTTCCATGGTGACGTCCTGCCGCATCTCGTCGCGGCTCCAGGCCCGTTCGGCCAGCTCCCACAGGGTGGTGAGGTGGGCGGGATGGGCGCCGGTCGCCTCGGCGAGCGCGACCACGGCGCGCTGCGGTGGCAGCAGCCGCCCGTTGAGATAGCGCTCCCAGGACGTTTTGCTGTAGCCCGTGGCGTCCGCGAGGGCGGCCACACTCAGGCCGCTGCGGTCCACGAGCCTGCGCAGCTGACCGGCGAACTCCCGCACCTGCGGGTCCAGTTCCTCCGGCAGCGCCTTCCAGCGAGGCATTGCCTCCCCCTATCCCCCCGCGTACGTGCCCGAGCGCGGCCCCCCGGTCCGCCCTCCTTGCTCCCCGTGGGACGCCCCCGGTCAGGACGGCGTTTCCCTTCACGGGCACACGGGAACATGCGGGCATAGTTCACCCGTTCGTGCGCCCCGTGACCCCAGCAGTGTGGCATTTCCGACGGAGTCCGGACGACTTCCGTACGAATCCTGACAAGAACCGGCCAAGATGGCATCAATATCGGCCGCGGTCAGGCATCATGCCGAGAAGCATTCCCGGGCCCCGCCGCCCGCCGGATAGAGGCACAGCCGGACGCCCTCGGGCCCGCGGGCCGCCGCCATCGGCGTGACGAGCGCGTCCTCGGCGTCGAACCGGTCCAGCACCCGCACCGACCGCGGTGCCACCCCCGGCGCCACCACCTCGACCCGGTCCCCGATCCGGCCGTCCCGGACCCGCCCCCAGGCCGCGCCGCACACCGTGCCGTAAAGGAGCTGCACCCGCTCGCCCCCGGCCGCGGTGCGCTCCAGGGGCGTCCGCACCAGGTCCGGCAGATCACAGCGCATCGACTCCGGGTCCTTGCCGTCACACGCCCTCGCCCGGCAGCCGGTCATCTCGGAAGCGTCGGGCACGGCGCCCGTCACCAGGCCGCCCGCGCCGACTGCCGTCCAGAGGGCCAGCGCCGCGGCGAGCGCCACCCCGCCGGCCCCGGCACCGGCCGCCAGGCCCGCCAGCCGCTGTGCCGTCCGCGGCGTGGCTTCGCCGTCCGCCGGGGGCCCGGCCGCCGCAACCGCGGCCGGGCCCGGCGCAGTTACCCTCTCCGGCCCGTGGGCCGCCGCGCTCCCGCCGTCCCGGGCCTGCGCCGCGCCGGACCGGCCCCGGCCGCTCCAGGCCGCGTCCGCCAGCTCCCACAGCGCCACCAGCCGGCCTGGCGGTTCCCCCGCCAGCCGGCACAGCGCCTCGACCGCGTCCCGGGGCGGCAGCTTCTTGCCGTTGAGATAGCGCTCCCAGGACGACTTGCTGTACGGGGTGCGGGCGGCCAGCGCGGCCAGGCTCAGCCCGGTGCGCGCCCGTAAATCCCGCAGCCCCGCGGCCAGCCGGGAACTCTCGACCCCGCCCCGCGGCGCACCACCGGGCCCGCTCACCGGCGCAGCGCCTTCCAGGTGCCGGGGCCCACGATCCCGTCCGTGGGCAGCCCCGATCCGGCCTGGAGACGCTTGACGGCGCGGAGCGTGCGGCCGCCGACGAGGCCGTCCACCACACCCGGGTCGTACCCGTGGCGGCGCAGCAGGCACTGCGCCTCGACGACGTCCCAGCCCTCCGCGCCGCCGCCCAGGACCGTGCTGCCCGTACGGCTGTGCCCGGCGTAGAGAGCGCCGCCCTGGCGCCGGACCCGGCAGTCGAAGGTCTCCCCCGGCCGGGACGTGAACTCCGGTGCGGCACCGAGGGCGCGCCCGGCCATCGCGGCGCCCGTACCGCGCCCGGCGGCGAGCTGGTCCTGCCACGGGCGCAGGACCGGCAGCACCACGACGAGCACGGCCAGCGCGCCCAGGACGAGCGGCCCGAGCGGCACCTGGCGACCGGGCCGCCCGGGAACGGTGTGCACGGCGGGGAGCGGCGCCTCGCCCCCCGCCGCGCGCGGTGGCGGGCCGCTCCGGCTGTTTTGCGGGTCCGGCGGGACCGGCGCGATCCGCGGGACCGGTTGGACCGGCGTGGCCGGTTGGACCACCGGTACCGGCGGCCGGGCTTCCGGCGCCGGACGTCCGGCGCGCCAGGTCTGCGCGGCGACCTCGTGCAGCGCCAGCAGCCGGGTCACATCGGCCCCGCAGAGCCGCGCCAGCGCCTCCACGGCACCGGCCGGCGGCAGCTTCTTGCCGTTGAGATAGCGCTCCCAGGACGACTTGCTGTACGGGGTACGGGCGGCGAGCGCGGCCAGGCTCAGCCCGCTGTGGTCCTTCAACCTCCGTAGCTGTACGACCAGTTGCCGCATCCGCTGGTCCAGCGATGCGGGCAGCCCGCTCCAACGCGACATGTCCCACCCCATACGCGTCCGTTCTCCCCCGAGGCCATGGCCCCCTTTGGCGCCGATGATGGCGCGGATGCTCCCTCCGTTTCCGCCCTTTGCCGTTCCGGATGCCGCACGGACCGCCGTCCGGGCCGCCGTCCGCCCCCTCCCCGTCCCACCGAAGCCTCCGGGGCGGTGACGTCCCCGCAGGTCAGCGGGTGGGACATCCCACGGCGTCCCCACCGGGGCGGTTGCCGTGGCCGGACAACGGCGGGTGGGCGCACAGTCGGTGGCGCAATCAGCGGGTGGCGCGGCCGACGCGCCTCCGCCGTACACGGGGAGGAACCCACACCATGAACGTCCGCAAGCGCATCGCCCTCGCCGCGGCCGCCGCGGCGCTCACCGGCGGCCTGGCACTGGCCCCCGCCGCGGGCGCGTCCGCCGCCCCCGCACCGGCCAAGCACGGCTCGGTCACCGTCCAGCGGGCGCCGGCCAACTGCCCCCGCACCTACCTGTGCGTCTACCCGAAGACGAACTTCCAGGGCACCCCGAAGAAGGTCAGGTCGAACAACCGGAACCTCAAGCCCTATGGCGGTGCCTTCAGGTACCCGCTGTCCGCGTACAACAACGGCAGCCAGTGCAGCGTGACCGTCTACGAGAAGCCCAACTACCGGGGCGGGCACGCGAAGCTGAACCGTGGCACCGGCTGGCGGTTCATCGGCAGCAACCTCATGACCATCTACTCCAACAAGTGGTGCGTGCGCTGACCCGGCCGACCGGGTAAGGCACGTCACAGAACGACGGCGGCCCGCCTGCTCCCGAGGGGGAGGAGGCGGGCCGCCGTCATCGCCAGGGGCGGGGGCTGCGGGTCAATACAGCTAGCGCACCGTGAAGTGCACGATGTCGTCCAGGAACGGGATGTGGATCCACGGCTTGGGCTGCACCATCAGCGACAGCATCACGATCACGAAGCCGAGCAGACCGTAGATCGTCATGTCCGTGAAGCGGGAGCGGACGGCCAGCATGCCCACCGACGGCAGCGCCCACCGCAGCACCGCGCCGGCCAGGAGAGCGAGCCCGATCACCAGCACGCCGATACGGAACGCGTCGAGCGCCACCAGCAGCAGTCCGACCGCGACCCCGCCCATGACGCTGAGCAGCGGCCACTGCCGGGCGGGCGCGGGGTAGCCGCCCGCGGCGGCGCGCCCGCCGCCTTCCGGGCGGGCCGTGTCGCGGGTCAGCGTCGGAAAGCGGCGCGAGGAGCGCTGCGGCTCGGAGGCTCCATCCGAATGCGCATCGGCACCCATGGCAGGCAGTCCCTTCCGGTCGCCGGATATGTCTGTCACAGACAAGGGTCTCAGGTCCGGCCGCGCTCAGCCGGCCGCGCGCTCGGCGGCCTCGACGACATTGACCAGCAGCTGGGCGCGGGTCATCGGCCCGACACCGCCCGGGTTGGGGGCGACCCAGCCGGCCACCTCGGCGACACCGGGGTGCACATCGCCGACGATCTTGCCGGCCTCGTCACGGCTGACCCCGACGTCCAGGACGGCCGCGCCGGGCTTGATGTCCTCGGGCTTGATGATGTGCGGCACACCGGCCGCGGCGACGATGATGTCGGCCTGCTTGAGGTGCGACGACAGATCCCGGGTGCCGGTGTGGCACTGGGTCACCGTGGCGTTCTCGGACTTGCGGGTGAGCACCAGCGGCATCGGGCGGCCGATGGTGATGCCGCGGCCGACGACGACCACGTGCGCGCCCTTGATCTCGACCTCGTGCCGCCGCAGCAGCTGGACGATCCCGTACGGGGTGCAGGGCAGCGGGCCCTCGATGCCGAGCACCAGCCGGCCCAGGCTCATCGGGTGCAGCCCGTCGGCGTCCTTGGCCGGATCCATCAGCTCCAGGACGCGGTTGGCGTCGATGCCCTTGGGGAGCGGAAGTTGGACGATGTAGCCGGTGCAGGCGGGGTCCTCGTTCAGCTCCCGTACGACGGCCTCGATCTCTTCCTGGGTGGCGGTCTCGGGCAGTTCGCGCTGGATCGAGGCGATGCCGACCTGGGCGCAGTCGCGGTGCTTGCCGTTGACGTACCAGCGGCTTCCCGGGTCGTCGCCCACCAGGAGGGTGCCCAGACCGGGCTGTACGCCCTTGGCCTTCAGTGCCTCGACGCGGGTGGTGAGCTCGGACTTGATAGCGGCTGCGGTGGCCTTGCCATCCAGGATCTGGGCAGTCATACCCCCCATCTTCCCGGATGAGGGCGGTGACGTTCCAATCAGGGCATGCGGGTCCCCGATGGCCGGAATTGATCATTGCACTTGGACAACGGTGAGACCCCTTGACTGGACAGAGTGAATGCGCAACTAGAAGGATTGACGCCGCAGTGCCGCAGGCTTCGTCGGGGGGTGGCCAGTGAATCCTGTTTTTCCTCCGCGTCACGCCTTGTGTCCCCCACTGACCCAACGGAGGAAAACAGCAGATGAGCTTTGGTGACCCGAACAACCCGTACGGGCAGCAGCAGCCGCCGCAGGCGCCGCAGGGCCCGTACGGCCAGCAGCCGCCGGTCCCGCCGCAGCAGGGCCAGCCCGGCTACGGCTACCCCCAGCAGGCCCCGCAGCAGCAGCCGTACGGCTACCCCCAGCAGCAGGCCGTCCCGCCGCAGCAGCAGGCCTACGGCGCCTACCCGCAGCAGGCGGCGCCTTACGGCCAGCCGATGCCGGGCATGCCCATGGGGTACGCGAGCTGGGGTGCCCGACTGGGCGCCTTCCTGCTCGACGGCCTGATCATCGCCGCGGTGCCGATCATCCTGTACATCATCGGCGGCATCATGGTCGGCTCCGCGTCGACCACCCCGGACACTTCGTCCTGCCCGCCGGGCGATGTGCAGTGCATCAGCGACGCCTACGACACCGCCGCGTCGAGCAGCACGCCGGTCGGCGCCCTCATCATCATGGCCCTGGCATGGCTGCTCATGATCGGCGGGACCTTCTTCCTCATCGCCAAGGAAGGCGCCTCCGGCCAGACCCCGGGCAAGAAGGTGATGGGCGTCAAGGTCATCAAGGAGGCCACCGGCCAGCCCCTCGGCTTCGGTATGACCTTCGTGCGCTACCTCTGCCGCTACCTGAACGGCCTGCTGTGCGGCCTCGGCTGGCTGTGGCCGCTGTGGGACGACAAGAGCCAGACCTGGGCGGACAAGCTCGCCGGCACCGTGGTCGTGAGCGTCAAGTAAGCCCGCTCTGGGCTGCACGGACGCCCTGAACAGCCCCCGAAGGCCCCCTCGCCACCGCGAACGGGGCCTTCGCGGCGCTCGCCGATACCGCCTCAAGTCGCCCGAAGGACACCGCTCGTGAGCTACCCCAACCAGAATCCCTACGGTCAGCCGCCGGGCCAGCAGCCCAACTACGGCTATCCCCAGCAGCCGCCGCAGCCGCAGCAGCCGATGGCCCCGTACGGCGGCTACCCGGGCGGTCCCGTGCCCGGGATGCAGCCGCAGTACCCCATGGTGATGCCCGGCAGCGTCAAGGCCGCCCGGGTGCTGCTGTTCGTGCTGTCCGGTCTGAACCTCATCGGCCTGGTCCTCGCGGTGATGGGGCTGGGCGGCGTCAGCAAGGCCTCGCACGAAGCCTCGACGTACGCCGCCGCGGACGACATCACGGCGATGAACGTCGGCAAGGGCCTGCTGATCGCGGTGATCGTGATCATCGTGATCTTCACCGCTACCGCGATCACGCTGGCCCTCCAGTTCGCCAACGGCGGCGGCGGGGTCCGGGTCGGCACCATCGTCTTCGGTGTCGCCAACCTCATCCTGAGCCTGTGCACGTTCCCGCTCGGCCTGGTGCACACGGTCCTCGGTGTCCTGGTGCTGGTCTTCGTCGCCAAGGACGAGGGCAACGCCTGGTTCAACCGGCCGCGTTACTGAGCACGGCGGACGCGAGCGACCGAGGGCCGCACCCCGCGCGGGTGCGGCCCTCGGGGCGTTTGTGCGGCTCAGTGGAAGAAGTGCCGGGTGCCCGTGAAGTACATCGTCACGCCGGCCTTCTGCGCGGCCTCGACGACCTGCTCGTCGCGGACCGAACCACCGGGCTGGACCACGGCCTTGACGCCGGCCTCGGCCAGCACCTCGAAGCCGTCGGGGAACGGGAAGAAGGCGTCGGAGGCCGCGTAGGAGCCCCGCGCCCGCTCCTCGCCCGCGCGCTGCACCGCGAGCTTCGCGGAGTCGACGCGGTTGACCTGGCCCATGCCGACGCCGACCGTGGCACCGTCCTTGGCGAGCAGGATCGCGTTGGACTTGACGGCACGGCAGGCCCGCCAGGCGAAGGCCAGCTCGGCCAGTTCCGCGGCGGGCAGCGCGGCACCGCTGGCCAGCGTCCAGTGCGCCGGGTCGTCGCCCTCGGCCTGGAGCCGGTCGGTGACCTGGAGCAGCGCACCGCCGTCAACCGGCTTGACCTCTACCGGGTTCGACGGCGCCTCGGGGCAGCGCAGCACCCGGATGTTCTTCTTGCGGGCGAGGATCTCGACCGCGCCGTCCTCGTAGCCGGGGGCCACGATGACCTCGGTGAAGATCTCGGCGACCTGCTCGGCCATCGCCACGGAGACCGGGCGGTTGACGGCGATGACACCGCCGAAGGCCGACAGCGGGTCACAGGCGTGCGCGTTGCGGTGCGCCTCGGCGACATCCGCGGCCACCGCGATACCGCACGGGTTGGCGTGCTTGATGATCGCGACGCAGGGCTCGCTGTGGTCGTACGCGGCCCGGCGCGCGGCGTCGGTGTCCGTGTAGTTGTTGTACGACATCTCCTTGCCGTGCAGCTGCTCGGCCTCCGCGAGCCCGCCGCTGCCGTCCACGTACAGCGCGGCGCCCTGGTGCGGGTTCTCGCCGTAGCGCAGGACGTTCTTGCGGGAGTAGGTGGCGCCGAGGAACTCGGGGAAGGTCGCGTCGTCCGCGTAGCCGTCGAGGAACCACGAGGCGACGGCCACGTCGTAGGCCGCGGTGTGCTGGAAGGCCTCCGCCGCCAGCCGCTTGCGCCCGTCCAGCGCGAAGCCGCCGTCGGCGACGGCCTTGAGGACCTCGCCGTAGTGGGCGGGGTTGACGACGACGGCCACCGACGGGTGGTTCTTGGCGGCGGCGCGGACCATCGAGGGGCCGCCGATGTCGATCTGCTCCACACACTCGTCGGGGGTGGCGCCGGAGGCCACGGTCTCCCGGAACGGGTAGAGGTTGACGATGACCAGGTCGAACGGCTCGACGCCGAGCCGTTCGACCAGCTGCTGGCGGTGGTCCTCCAGGCGGAGGTCGGCCAGGATGCCGGCGTGCACCTTCGGGTGCAGGGTCTTGACCCGGCCGTCGAGGCACTCGGGGAAGCCCGTCAGCTCCTCGACCTTGGTGACCGGCACCCCGGCCGCAGCGATCTTCGCGGCCGTCGATCCGGTGGAGACCAGCTGGACGCCCGCCGCGTGCAGGCCCTGCGCCAGCTCCTCCAGCCCGGACTTGTCGTAGACGCTGACCAGCGCGCGGCGGATGGGCCGCTTCGTGCCTTCGGTGGCGGTCACGAGATACGTACCTTTCGTCCCTCAATGCGGTAGCCGTGCCGGGCCAGTTGCCCCACGACCTCGACGAGCAGCGATCGCTCGACTTCCTTGATGCGCTCATGCAGCGCGGATTCGTCGTCCTCGTCCCGGATCCCGACCACGCCCTGGGCGATGATCGGGCCGGTGTCGACACCGTCGTCGACGAAGTGGACGGTGCATCCGGTGACCTTCGCGCCGTACGCGAGTGCGTCGCGCACGCCGTGGGCACCGGGAAAACTCGGCAGCAGCGCCGGGTGGGTGTTGACCGTGCGGCCACCGAAGCGGGCGAGGAACTCCTTGCCCAGGATCTTCATGAAGCCGGCCGAGACCACCAGGTCGGGCTCGTACGCGGCGGTCGCCTCGGTGAGCGCCGCATCCCAGTCCGCACGGCTGTCGTAGTCCTTGACCCGGCAGACGAACGTCGGGAGCCCGGCGGCCGCGGCGCGCTCCAGCCCCGCGATGGCACCCCGGTCGGCGCCGACGGCGACGACCTCGGCCCCGTACACCTCCGGGCCCTGCGCGGCGATGGCGTCCAGCAGCGCCTGAAGGTTCGTCCCGGAACCGGAGACGAGCGCGACGATGCGGGCCGGGCGGCCGGGTCGGGCGGGCTGGACGGGGGGTGGGGAGGAAGCCACGGCGGGGCTCTTTTCCGATCTCGCGTGCTTTGTGTGGTCGTACAAGACTGCGGGTACCGCAGATCCGGGGAACCCTACGAAGGCGCCGACCGTCAGCAACGATACCGGCACACCGCGCGGCCCCCACGGGACGGGGGCGGGCACGGGAGGTAGCGTCAGGCGTAAGACTGCATGCAGTTCGTGGTAACCGCGCGCCCGCCGCCGAGGCCCGCGCGCGGACGAGACAAGGGGAAGACACACCTCAGATGACGGACCGACGCCGCCGCGCGGCCCTCCTGCTCCTGCTGCCCGCCACCGCCCCCGGGGCGGTGCTGCTGCCGCGGGAGCGCAAGTCGTCGTCCTCGTCGTCGGAGCCCACCACCCCGGACTCCCCGGACACCGAACGGGACAACCCCTTCGCCCCGCCGCCGGCCGGCACCCCCGACCAGGCCTGGCGCCCGCGCCACCCCGCCCCGCACCGGTCCGGCCAGGACGGCGACGGCGACGAGGAGCAGCCGCAGGACGAGTCGACGCCGAGCTGGGGCAGCCAGTGGAGCCCCCGGCAGCCGGGGCGGCAGAACGGCGGCTTCGGCACCCGGCCCGGCGGACGCAACGGCCAGCAGGGCGGCCCTGGTGGTCCCGGCGGTCCCGGAGGCCCGGGCGGACTGCGCTGGGACCCCACCGACCCGGCCCAGCGCCGGGCGCGCTACGCACTCCTCGCCGGTATGTGGTCGTTCTTCTTCGTGCTGTTCAGCCTGCCGGAGGTCGCGCTGCTGCTGGGTGCGCTGGCGATCTACTGGGGCATCAGCGCGCTGCGTGCCAAGCCGAGCCCCGCGAAGGCCTCCGCCGCGGCGACCACCGCCGCCATGGAGGGCCGGCCCGCGCCCGCCGCCGAGCAGCCCGACCGCGGCGACCGGCCCGGTGCCCCGTCCGCGCCGGGCTCCACCCGGCCGCAGGTCACCTCCGCCATCGCGGGGCTGGTGACCGCGTCGCTGGCGCTGATGATGGTGGCCGCGACGTTCACCGTGCAGATCGTCTACCGCGACTACTTCACCTGCGTCAACGACGCCCTGACGCAGTCGGCCGGCAAGTCCTGCGAGAACCTGCTCCCCAAGGAGCTGCGGCCGCTGCTGGGGACGCGGGAGTAGCGGAGCGTTCCCGGAGGGCGCCCGGGGGTGCCAGTTCGGGGCCGTCAGTCGTCTGCGGGGGCGTCGGGGCCGGTCGCGCAGCTCCCCGCGCCCCTGAGGGGGGCGGGCGTGCCGCATTGGACTGCGGCCAGGGCGCTGCCGGGCGGGGCCTCGCCGTCGCTGTCGTGCTGGGTGCCACTGTCGGGCTCGGCGTCGCTGTCGTTCCCGCTGTCGCTGTCGGCCTTCGCGGTGCCGTCTCCGGCGTCCGTCGTGGCGCCGTTCTCGTCCTTCGTGCTCGACGGCTCCTGCGGGGCCGGTTCGTTCCGCGGGGCCTCGGCCTCCCGCCGCTGGACCCGCAGCCACCAGACCCGTAGCGCGAGTGCGGCCGGGATGCCGGTCAGGGCGGTCCAGGCCGCTGCCGCCAGGCCCGTACGCCACCAGCTCGGGCCGAAGGCGGCGAGCGCGCCGGTGCCCAGTGAGCCGCCGGCGAGGGCCGCGAGCGCGGCCATGACCACACCGCAGGCGCCTGCCCCCAGGGCGGCCACACAGGCCGTCGGCCACCAGGACCAGGGCGCGCCAGGGGAGTTCGGCGCGGTGGCGGAGCGGGCCACTTCACGGGCGAGCAGCACTCCCGCCGCCACGGGCACGACGGCCACCGCCCAGGTCAGCGGGTAACCAGGGCCGGCGTCGGGCAGCCCGCTGAGCAGGGGCAGTTGTGGCAGCACGGGATGTGCCGAGGTCCCCAGCGGGGCGACCGTACTGCCCGCGCCGACGGTGAAACCCGGCCCCAGGCCGTATGCGGCGCCCCAGACGGCCGCGTTCGGGAGCAGGGCCAGGCACAGCAGGAGCACCGTGGCGCGGCCCGCCCAGTCGGGCGCCAGTTGGAGGAGGTCGTGGCGTACCCGGCCCGCGTGCAGGCCGAGCGAGAGCAGGGTGAGCAGACCGCCGGCCGCCAGCAGGGCGCCGAGGGCGGTGCCGGCGGCCCGGCACACGGTGCCCCGGCGGGCGGCGGCGACCCGGGAGCCGCCGAGGAACGCCCGCAGCCGGCGCGGTGCCCTGGACCTGAGCCGCAGGACCTTGGCGGGCAGCAGCTCGGGGCCGGGGTGGCGGAGGAGACGCCAGGCCGTGCCGCCGAGGACGGCGGCCGTGGTGGCCGGTACGCACAGCAGCACGCTCAGTGGCTCGGCCCGCAGCCGTCCACTTGAGGCGTAGATCAGCGCACCGGCCACGATCAGCAGATATCCGGCGAGCAGGGCGCCGAGCAGGGTGCGCGGCGGAACCCGGTGGGCGGCGTCCGCGGCCGGGCCGGTGGACGGGGCGGGGCCGGGCGGGCCGTCGGCCGAGGTGGCCAGGGCGTGGCGGGCGGCCCGGTGGAGCAGCCAGACCGGGAGGACGGCGAGCAGCAGCGGGGGCACGGCGACCGGGGCGGCGGAGTGGGCGGCGGTGCGGACGAGGTCGCCGCCGTGTGCCAGCAGCCACAGGTCGGCGGCGAGATGCAGGGCCCGGGAGGGGTCGCTGTCGGGGTAGGGGGAGGCGACCCAGAGCAGCAGCACGGCGACCGTCAGCGCGCCGAGGCCGAGACCGGCCGCCGTCACCCCGCCGAGGAAGGCCGCGCCGATCGCGGAGGAGCGCTGGGCGGCGGTCCGGCCGTGCGAGGACAACGTGGGGCCGCGCTCGATCAACTGGCTCACGCCGCCATGCTGCCAATAAGACACCTTTCCGCCATGTACTGGCGAAATGCCCGACGTGTCGCACCGCACCGGTGCGGCGGGTTTTCCACACTGCTGTGTATGACCCAGCGCGAGCAGGCCGCCACCGCCTTCGACGATCTCCACACCCGGCACGCAGCGGCGCTGGCCCAGCAGGCGTATCTGCTCACCGGGCGGCCGTGGCTCGCCCGCCGGGCCGTGGAGCGGGGGTTCCGGCTGGCCTGGCAGCGCTGGCCGGAGGTCGCGGTGGATCCGGATCCGGCGGGGTGGGTGCGGGCGGCGGTGTACGAGTACGCGCTGACGCCGTGGCACCGGTTCTGTCCCGGGCTGCGGACCGCCCGCGGCCTGCGGAACGCGTCGGCCGCCGGGCCGTCGGACCGCGCGCTGGCGGCGGCCCTGCTGAGCCTGCCCGCCCCGTACCGGCGGGTGCTGCTGCTGCACGACGTGGTCGGGCTCGGGCCGGCGGAGACCGCGGCCGAGATCGAGGCGAGCGTCCCGGCCGCGGCGGCGCGGCTGGCGCACGCACGGGAGCGGCTCGCCGCGCTGCTGCCGGGGCTGGGGCTCGACGGGCAGCCGCCGGTACGGCAGGGCGAGATCCTGCGGGCCCGGATCACCGCGCTGCCGGACGTGGCGCCGACGGCGCCGCTCACCGCGGAAGACGTACGGAGCGGCAGCGAGCGCAGCGCCCGGCGGATCACCCGGGCGGCGTTCGGCGGGACCGGGCTGTTCGCGCTGGTGACGCTGGTGATGGTGGCCCTCACCCCGGCCCCTTACACGCCGCCGGAGCGGCACCGGGCGAGCGCGGCGCACACCCGGACGGCACCGGACCGGCACCAGGGCGCGGACGCCCGGGACCACCGGAACGCGGCACACGAACGGAAGGCCGCACGGGACCGGCGGAACGCGGCCCGGGAGCAGGGGAACGCGGCCGTACGGAAGAAGATCCGGCAGGCCCGGCTGGCACCCGAGCTCCGCTGATCCGCACGGCCCGCCCCCGGGAACGGGCGCGGGCCCGCACCCCAAGGGGTACGGGCCCGTGTCCGGGTCACTGCGCCGCAGGACGGGTCCGGCGGCGCGGGAACGCCAGTCAGCCGCCGAGGATCTCGCGGGCCAGCCGCGCGGTCTCCGACGGGGTCTTGCCGACCTTGACGCCGGCGGCCTCCAGGGCCTCCTTCTTCGCCTGGGCGGTGCCGGAGGAGCCGGAGACGATGGCACCGGCGTGGCCCATGGTCTTGCCCTCGGGCGCGGTGAAGCCCGCGACGTAGCCGACGACCGGCTTGGAGACGTTGGCCTTGATGAAGTCGGCCGCACGCTCCTCGGCGTCGCCGCCGATCTCACCGATCATCACGATCAGGTCGGTGTCGGGGTCCGCCTCGAACGCCTCGAGGGCGTCGATGTGCGTGGTGCCGATGACCGGGTCGCCACCGATGCCGACGGCCGAGGAGAAGCCGATGTCACGGAGCTCGTACATCATCTGGTAGGTCAGCGTGCCGGACTTGGACACGAGACCGATGCGGCCGGGCTTGGTGATGTCGCCCGGGATGATGCCGGCGTTGGACTGGCCGGGGGTGATCAGGCCGGGGCAGTTCGGGCCGATGATCCGGGTCTTGTTGCCCTTGGCCTTGGCGTACGCCCAGAAGGCGGCGGAGTCGTGCACCGCGATGCCCTCGGTGATCACGACGGCCAGCGGGATCTCGGCGTCGATCGCCTCGACGACGGCCGCCTTGGCGAAGGCCGGCGGCACGAAGAGCACGGACACGTCGGCGCCGGTCTTCTCCATCGCCTCGGCGACGGAGCCGAAGACGGGTACCTCGGTACCGTCGAAGTCGACGCTGGTGCCGGCCTTGCGCGGGTTCACACCGCCGACGATGTTGGTGCCGTCACCGAGCATCAGCTTGGTGTGCTTCATGCCAGTGGCACCGGTCATGCCCTGGACGATGACCTTGCTTTCCTTGGTCAGGAAGATAGCCATGGTTGTTGTGTCCTCGTCCTTTACTTAGCAGCCAGCTCGGCGGCCTTGTCGGCCGCGCCGTCCATGGTGTCCACGCGCTGCACCAGCGGGTGGTTGGCCTTCGACAGGATCTCGCGACCGAGCTCCGCGTTGTTGCCGTCGAGGCGCACGACCAGGGGCTTGTTGACGTCCTCGCCCTTGGACTTGAGCAGCTCCAGGGCCTGGACGATGCCGTTGGCGACCTCGTCACAGGCGGTGATGCCACCGAAGACGTTGACGAAGACGGACTTGACGTCCGGGTCGCCGAGGATGATCTCCAGGCCGTTCGCCATGACCTCGGCGGAGGCGCCGCCACCGATGTCGAGGAAGTTGGCGGGCTTGACGTTGTTGTGCGCCTCGCCGGCGTAGGCGACGACGTCCAGGGTGCTCATGACGAGACCCGCGCCGTTGCCGATGATGCCGACCTGGCCGTCGAGCTTGACGTAGTTCAGACCCTTGGCCTTGGCCGCAGCCTCGAGCGGGTTGGCTGCGTCCTTGTCCTCCAGCGCCTCGTGCTCCGGCTGGCGGAACTCGGCGTTCTCGTCCAGGGACACCTTGCCGTCGAGGGCGATGACCTCGCCGCTGGCGACCTTGGCGAGCGGGTTGACCTCGACGAGGAGCGCGTCCTCGGCGACGAAGGTCTTCCACAGGGTCACCATGACGTCGGCGACCTTCTCGGCGACCTCGGCCGGGAACTTCGCCTGGGCGACGATCTCGCGGGCCTTCTCGATCGTGACGCCCTCGTTGGCGTCGACCGGGACCTTCGCGAGCTCGTCGGGCCGGGTGGCCGCGACCTCTTCGATGTCCATGCCGCCCGCGACGGAGGCCATGGCCAGGAAGGTGCGGTTGGTGCGGTCGAGGAGGTACGAGACGTAGTACTCCTCGGCGATCTCCGGAGCGGTCTCGGCGATCATCACCTTGTGGACCGTGTGGCCCTTGATGTCCATGCCCAGGATCTGACCGGCCTTCTCGACCGCGTCGTCCTCACTGGTGGCCAGCTTCACGCCGCCGGCCTTGCCGCGGCCACCGACCTTCACCTGCGCCTTGACGACCGACTTGCCGCCCAGTCGCTGGGTCGCCTCGCGCGCCGCCTCAGGCGTGTCGATGACTTCACCGGCCAGCACCGGTACACCGTGCTTGGCGAAGAGGTCCCTCGCCTGGTACTCGAACAGGTCCACGCGCGTCCGTCCCTTGTCTTCTCAGAATCGCCGTAGTGATCGCGGTTCGTTCGTCTGCGATGGGCGTGCCGCGAAGGGCAACGTGACGGCGCTGTCACTGAGGGAGGCGTACACGGTGACCGGATACGCGGCATGTCCGTCCGGCAGGTTATCGCCGCAGGAGCTGAGGCCCTAAATCGCAGATCACACTCCGGCGGTGATTACCATCACAGATCTTTTGGCCAAGTTACGCCTCCCTGGGATTTCCGCATGTTGTCGGGTGGATTTCCTCCGTCCCGCACGCATATGTGGCGGGGATGCGCTCCGGCCCCGGCCCGCCCCGGCTCCGCTGTCACTCACCGTGCGCTCCCGCGTTGCGCACGGTTCGCGATCTCCTCCCGAAACGCCCCTGTGCGCCCCGTCTCAGGCGATTCCGGTCCCGGTGCCGCGGGAATCCAGTTGGGAAGAAGTGGCGACTCCCGCGCACAGGGCCTCCGCAGGCGGTGTCCGGAATGGCCTCTTGACCCTCCAACTCCCGCTTACGGACACTGTGTTGAGCACATACGCATACTTACGCCTCAGGAGCCACACACCCCGGCCCCCGCCCGCCGTCCCCCTTCTCGATTTCCCGGTGTCCTCGCATTCGGTGCCCCAAGGGATTGGCGGGGAATGCCGGCACATACGCCCTCTCCCCTGTTTATGCGGAAGAGCTTCCCCGCCGCATCCGCGGCATCACCACCGTCACCCCATCCGTCACCCCATCCGTCACCCCGTCCGTCACCCGGCCCGGGACCGCTTTCGCCGGCGCACCCGGCGCGCACCGCTCCACCGGCCGATACGGATCACCGGCTGCGCCGCCCCGGCCGCAGCCGCGGTCGACGAGGAAGGAATCGCCTGATGGCCACCCCGCTGACCGCGAGCCGGCTGCTGAAGGCACTGCGCGACGAGGGCCTGGTGGTCCATGAGGTCCGCAGCTGGCGTACGCACAACCGGAACGCGAAGGGCCCCTGGGGCCCGACGCACGGCGTGATGATCCACCACACCGCCACCGAGGGCACCGACACCTCGGTGGACCTCTGCTACGACGGGCGCTCCGATCTGCCGGGCCCGCTGTGTCTGGGCGTGATCGACAAAAAGGGCGAGGTCCATCTCGTCGGCAACGGCCGCGCCAACCACGCCGGGCTCGGTGACGGTGACGTACTGCGCGCGGTGATCAACGAGGACCCGGACCTGCCGACGGACAACGAGGCGGACACCGACGGCAACCGTCACTTCTACGGCTTCGAGTGCATCAACCTCGGGGACGGCAAGGACCCGTGGCCCGAGGAACAGCGGGTCGCCATGGAGAAGGCGGCGGCCGCGATCTGCCGGGCGCACGGCTGGAACGAACACTCGGTGATCGGCCACAAGGAGTGGCAGCCAGGGAAGGTCGATCCGCGCAGCATCGCGATGGACGACCTGCGCGGCCGGGTCAAGAAGCGGCTGGCGAAGCCGGCGGAGGGCGCGCCGGAAACGGACGGTACGGAGCCGGACGGCTCGGGGCCGACGCCGCCGGAACCGCAGCATCCGCGGTACGAACCGTTCCCGGGCCGGGACTTCTTCCGGTCGGGGACCAGCAGCCCGGTGATCACGGCGATGGGTGAACGGCTGGTCGCCGAGGGGTGCGACCGCTACGAAGAAGGCCCCGGTCCGGAGTGGACCGAGGCGGACCGCGCGTCGTACGCGGCCTGGCAGCGCAAGCTCGGCTTCCGCGGCAAGGACGCGGACGGGGTGCCGGGAAGGGTCAGCTGGGAACGGCTGCGGGTCCCCAACTCGTAGTGAACGGCGGCTTGTTGCCGCGCAGATACACCAAGGCCGGGCGGCCCTCCCCCACAGAGGTCCGCCCGGCTGTTCTTGGGTGTTCCGGCATCGGTCGCCGCCGCGACCGGGAGCCGGTGGTGCCGGCTGTGGCTCAGACGGCCTGAACCGGGAGGGCCGGCAGCGCCGGGATGTTGGCGGCGTTGGTCAGGTCGGCCAGGTCAGCGGGCACGGCCGGGACGGCAACGGCGTCGGTGAGGTTGGCGGGGACGGCGGGCACGGCCGGGGTGGCGGGCACGGCCGGGGTGGCGGGCACGGCCGGGGTGGCGGGCACGGCCGGGGTGGCCGGGAGGGCGTCGGTCACGTTGGCCGGGACGGACGGGACGGCGGGCACGGCCGGGGTGGCCGGGAGGGCGTCGGTCACGTTGGCCGGGACGGACGGGACGGCGGGCACGGCCGGGGTGGCCGGGAGGGCGTCGGTCACGTTGGCCGGGACGGCGGGCACGGACGGAACCGCGGGCACGGCCGGGACGGCCGGAACGGCGGGCACGGACGGGACAGCCGGGACGGCCGGGACGGACTTCGCCGGGGTCAGGCTCCGGACGCCGGTCACGGCCTGGCCGACGGTGTCCTGCGCGTCGGTCGCGACGACGGTGGCCAGCCCCTGCGCGAACGGAACGGCGTCAGCGGCCGCACCCTGGGCGAAGGCCACCGCGTCGGTCGCCTTGCCCTGGGCGAACGGGGCCGCCTTGCCGGCCTCACCCTGCGCGAACGGCACCGCGTCGGTGGCTACGCCCTGGGCGAACGGCACCGCGTCGCCCGCGGCACCCTGCGCGAACAGCTGCGCCTGGCCGCCGACGACGGTCACGAACGGGGTGGCCTGGCCGGCCGCGTCACCGGCGAGCTGACCGGCACCGCCGACCGCACCCTGGGCGACCGGCACGACCCTGATGACGACCCGGCGGGCGACCGGCGGCAGCGCGTCGGCGGCGGCCTGGTCGGCGACCGGACGCGCGGTGGCCAGCGCACCCTGGGCCTGCTTCGTCAGCTGCTCGGGACGGACGCCCGCACCGGCGAGACCGGCCAGCAGGTTGTCGGCCGAGCCGGGGGCCTTGGGCAGCGCGGGAGCCTTGGGCAGCGCCGGGGTGCCGGGCAGGGACGGGACGCCCGGGGTGGCGGGCAGCTTCGGAACGGCGGGCAGCGTGCCGTCCGTGAGGCGGCCGGCCTGGCCGAGGTCGGCGCCCTTGGCGGCCTTCTTGGCAGTCTTGACGGCCTTCTTGGCCTGCTTCAGCCCGGCGGCCTTACGCACCTCACCGGTGTCCGGCAGACCGGCACCGTTGACCTGCTTCTGCACGCCGTCGGCCGCACCGGACGCCTCGCCGATCTGCGGCAGCTTGCCGGTGGGCAGGTCCGGGGCCGACACGCCGCCGAGGGCGCCGGTGGCCTTGTCCGCCAGCTCGCCGGCCGTCTTCTTGGCGGTCTCGGTAGTCTTGGTCGTGGTGCCGGCCAGGTCGCCCGTGGGCAGCTGCTTGGCGGTGCCGGTGACCGTGCCGGTGGCCGGCAGGTCCGAACCGACGGGCAGCTCGGCGGCGTTGGCGGCCGCGGAGCCCAGGGCCCACAGACCGGTGGCGGCAGCGGCAACGACGATGGAACGACGGATGTGGGAGCGCATGGTGGTGAAGTCCTTCGAATTCGGAGAGGTTTGACGGGCAGACCTGTCCCGCCCCCGCGCGGCAGGTCCAGTTACAGACGCGGAGCGGTCTGCCCTAGCCCGGGAATTCGAGGATTTCTTCGGCACGCCGACGCGTCGGAGCGCCATCGGCCGTGCGGACGCCACCGGGCAGCAGCCGGAAGCGCGTGGGGTCCGCCGGGGCGGCGGCGTACTGGTCCCCGCCACGGGGGCCGTGGCCGTCACCGGCCGTGTGCGAGGCGGGCGCCACCGGGCCCTGCGGGTACTGCCCCGGAAGGCCGTCGTGGCCCGGGTCCCGCTGCTCGTGAACGGTGGCCGAGGGGCCCTCGGAGACCGGCTTGTGCAGGTCACCGAGGAGCTGAACCGCCGCGCCGGCGGCAGCGCGGCCGGCCGTGGCAGCAGTCCGCGAACCGGCCGACGGTGCCGTGCCCGGCGTACGGCCGTGGTGCGGGCCGCCGTCTCCGGGGTTTTCGGTGTGCTCACCGGACGGGAGGTGCACGGGCAGCGCGGCACCGGCCGAGTCCCCGATCTCCCGTACGACGCGGCCCACCGGATCGGTGACCGGTGCGGTCCGCTCGACGGCGGGCCGGACGGCCTTCGCCACCGCGTCGGACGCGGTGTGGGTGCGCTCGGCGAACCGCGCGCCGGTCTCCTCGCCCCGGTCGGTGACCGCGGCTCGGGAGCCGGACAGCCGGCTCGCCCCGTCCCGGGTGGCGGCCCGGTCCGGGGTCGGCACCTCGGCCGCGGGCCGCGCCGGGGCCGTGGCCCCGGGCAGCTCCGCGCTCTGCGCGCGGTCGTCGGCATGGGCGCCGGGACCGAAGGCGAAGCCGAGGGCGACGAAGCCCACCAGGAAGAGCCCGGCCAGCAGCGCACGCCGCACGGCCACCGTGCGCGGCAGGCGCACAGTGGCAGGCAGGGCGAACACAGCAGACAAGGGGGGACCTTCCCATACGGACGGGGACACCCGAGGAACCTGCCCTCGGAGTCACACGCGTCGCGGGCGATCGAGCGATGAGCTGATACTTGCATGAGCAACCAGGTGCCACGCAAGTCCCCCCGGGCTACCTGTCACCGTTGCTCCGCCATGTCCGGTATGGGCAGCGGCCGTTTCTCGATCGCGGCCGCCATCACGTCCGGGAAGAGGTCCGGAGTGCAGGCGAACGCCGGTGCGCCCAGGGCCGCGAGGGCAGCCGCGTGGTCCCGGTCGTAGGCGGGCGCCCCCTCGTCCGACAGCGCGAGCAGCGTCACGAACTGCACACCGGACGCCTTCATCGCGGCCACCCGCTTGAGCATCTCGTCCCGGATACCGCCCTCGTAGAGGTCGCTGATGAGGACGACGACGGTGTCGGCGGGGCGGGTGACGCGGGACTGACAGTAGGCGAGCGCGCGGTTGATGTCCGTGCCGCCACCGAGCTGGGTGCCGAAGAGGACATCGACCGGGTCGTCGAGTTGGTCCGTCAGATCGACCACCGAGGTGTCGAAGACGACCAGCCGGGTATCGAGGGTCCGCATGGAGGCCAGCACCGCGCCGAACACCGAGGCGTAGACGACCGAGGCGGCCATCGAACCGGACTGGTCGATGCAGAGCACCACGTCCTTCTTCACCGACTGCGCGGCGCGGCCGTAGCCGATCAGCCGCTCCGGCACGACCGTGCGGTACTCGGGGAGGTAGTTCTTGAGGTTCGCCCGGATCGTGCGGTCCCAGTCGATGTCGCGGTGGCGCGGCCGGCTGATACGGGCGGAGCGGTCCAGGGCGCCGGTGAGGGTGGCGCGGGTGCGCTGCGCCAGCTTCTTCTCCAGCTGTTCGACGACCTTGCGGACGACGGCGCGGGCGGTCTCCTTGGTCGTCTCCGGCATGACCTTGTTGAGCGACAGCAGGGTGCCCACGAGATGCACATCCGCCTCGACGGCCTCCAGCATCTCCGGCTCCAGCAGCAGCGCGGACAGCCCCAGCCGGTCGATGGCGTCCCGCTGCATCACCTGCACCACGGACGACGGGAAGTACGTCCGGATGTCGCCGAGCCAGCGGGCCACCCCGGGCGCCGAGGCCCCGAGCCCGGCCGAACGCCTGCCTCCGTCGGCCGTCTTGGCGCGGCCCTTCTCCCGTCCGTAGAGCGAGGCCAGCGCGCCGTCCATCGCGGCGTCCCGGCCGCTGAGCGCACACCCCGTCCCGTCCGCGCCGCCACCACCGAGCACCAGCCGCCAGCGGCGCAGCCGTTCGGCCTCGGGGGTGGGGGCGGGGGTGGGGGTTGGGGTTGGGGTCGGAGCGGTGGCCGGGTCGTCGGGCGTGGCCGGGGGCGGGGGCGTTGCCGGGGTGGCGGTCGTGGCCGGGGTGGCGGTCGTGGTGGTGGCCGTCGGGTCCGGTGTCGTGGTGGTCATGTCCGTGCCCCCGTGAAGTCGTCGGATGGGCGGGATGGGTCGGCCCGTCGGGATGGGTCGGCCGGTCGGGATGGGTCCGGTTGCTCGTCGTCGAAGCCGTGCTGTCCGATGCCCAGCAGCATGCGGAGCGTGGGGAGGACGGCCGCGGCACGGTCGCGGTCCAGGCCGGGGCCGAAGCCGGGCACGGCCGCGTCCGGGGCGTCGCCGGCCGGGTGGCGGGGTGCCGCCGCGGGACCGCGGCGGACCAGTTCGCCGAGGGTGCGCCGCACTCCGCTCTCGTACTCCGCGAAGGTGCGGCGCAGCAGCGGGAGGACGTCGGTGAACGCGGCGTCCGGCACACCCGTCAGCCAGCCGTCGACCAGCGCCAGCAGACGGGCGTCATGGACCAGCAGCATGCCGCCGTCCCCGCCGCCGGCGAAGCCCTCGATCCAGCCGGCGGCCTCGGTGGGCGGGGTGCCCGGCGACAGGGCGAGCCCCATCAGCCGCTCCGCTCCCCCGTCGCCCAACTCGCCGTCGTCCAGCAGGAGCCGGGTCGCCCGGCCACGGAGCAGACCGGGCACGGCGTCCCGTTCGCTGACCGCCCGGAGCACTCCGGCCCAACGGGTCCGCAGCTGCTTCCCTCCGGCCTGCCGCTCGCTCTCCGGCTGGCCGAGCAGACCGACGGCCTGGTGGGTGGCGTCGAGATGGCCGCGCATTTCGGCGGCACCGTCGGCGTCCAGCCCCAGGCAGGCCGGCGGCAGTCCGACGAAGACCCGCTCGGCCAGGCCCGTGGCCACCTCGCGGAGCGCGGCGGCGTCCGTGCCGCGCACATCGCCGTAGCGCACGGACCGTACGAGGGCGGGCAGCGCCTGGGCGAGATGGCCCACGTCCGCGTCCAGCGCCGCGCGGTCCGAGAGCGTCTGCATCACCACGGGGAGGGCGTCGGGGAGTTCGGCGAGCAGACAGCGCTCGGCGAGCGCCGTGACCTCGGCGAGGCCGGCTGCCCCGGCCGCCTCG
Organism: Streptomyces platensis; assembly: GCF_008704855.1. Classification (NCBI taxonomy): domain Bacteria; kingdom Bacillati; phylum Actinomycetota; class Actinomycetes; order Kitasatosporales; family Streptomycetaceae; genus Streptomyces; species Streptomyces platensis. Next base: position 5,371,796 of record NZ_CP023691.1, on the reverse strand, counting down.
GACGCGGCCTTGGCGGTGGCGGCCGAGAGCACGGTCGTGCCCCAGATGCCGGCCTCCGCGACCCGTACGGAGAGCTCCGGCTCCCAGCGCAGCCGCCAGGTCTCGCGGAAGGTGCCCGTGCTGCCGCGGGAGCGGGTGGGCTCGCCCCAGGGGATGCCGAGCAGCCGCAGCCGGTGCAGCAGTCTGCTGCGCCCGGCGTCGGTCTCCTTGCGCAGGTCCAGCTCCAGTTCCCGTTCCAGGGCTTCGGGTTTGAGCCGCAGGGTCCGGCGGCTGCGGTCGATGTCCTGTTGCAGCGGCACCGCGGGGGCGTCCTCCGGGACCTCGCCCAGCACCTCCCCGACCACCAGCCGGTCGTGGATCAGCGAGGACGGGGCGTCGGTGCCGTCGCCCATGACGGCGCGCACCGCGTCGTCCAGCTCCGTCAGCCCGGCGAGCGGACGGCCGCGCACCGTGGCCAGCCCCTCGGCGAGCCGTACCGCTTCGATGACATGCGCCGACGAGACGGCGTAGTCCTCCTCGCGGAGCAGCCCGGCGACCTTGGTCAGCCAGCGTTCGACGGGGCGGTCGGAGGCGCTGAACAGATGGCCGTACCAGCCGGGGGAGGCGATACCGGCGCCGTAGCCGCTGCGGCGGGAGAGCCGGCGGTGTGTCCAGGGCACCCAGGTCACCGCCGTCCTCACCTTCGGCAGGCCCTTGAGCAGCTGCCGGTCGGCGGTCATCGTGGTGCGCCGCGCCAGGGCCGGGACATGCCAGGCGCCACACACCACGGCGAGGTCGTTCCCGAACTCCCGTCGCGCGGCCCGCAGCCGGAGCCGCATATGGGCCTCCCGCACCGGGTCGCGGTCATGTCCCCCGTCGCCGTAGGTCTCCCGCAGTGCGCCCATCGCCTCGGCGAGCGCGGCGAACGGCGCCAGCGCGTCCGCGCCGGCTCCCCCGCTCCCGCGGTGCTCGATCACGTCCTCCCACCAGCGCTCGGGGTCGTCGTATCCGGCCGCCTCGGCCAGCACCCCGATCGGATCGATCCGCACCTCGGCGCCGGAGCGGGCCTCCTGCCCGCGGGTCGCCTCGTCCGCCGTCTCCTGATCGTCCGCCGTTTCCTCGTCGTCCCCCCGCGCCAGGGAGTGCGCCGCGGGCAGATCGATGAAGCGGACGGGGACGCCGTGTGCCAGCGCCCAGCGCATCGCGACCCACTCCGGGGAGAACTCGGCCAGCGGCCAGAACGCGGCGCGGCCGGGGTCGTCCTGCGCATGGGCGAGCAGCGCGACGGGCGGCCGCATCCCTTCCTGGGCGGCCAGCGGCACCAGTTCGTCCGCCTCCGGCGGCCCCTCGATCAGGACCGCGGCCGGCCTGCACTGCTCCAGGGCGGCCCGCACCGCCCGCGCCGATCCGGGGCCGTGATGGCGCACCCCGAGCAGCACCGGCCCGCCCCCGTTGGCCGTTCGCTCGCTCATGCGCTCACCTCGCGGCAGGCGCGGTAGAAGTCCTTCCAGCCGTCGCGCTCGCGCACCACGGTCTCCAGATACTCCTGCCATACGACCCGGTCGGCCGCGGGGTCGCGCACCACGGCGCCCAGGATGCCCGCGGCCACGTCGCCGGAGCGCAGCACACCGTCGCCGAAGTGGGTGGCCAGCGCCAGCCCGTTCGTCACCACCGAGATGGCCTCCGCCGTGGAGAGGGTGCCGGACGGCGACTTGAGCTTGGTCCGGCCGTCGGTGGTGAGGCCGGAGCGCAGTTCGCGGAAGACCGTGACGACCCGGCGGATCTCGTCCAGGCCCTCCGGTCCGGCCGGAAGGTCCAGCGAGCGCCCGATCTGCTCGACCCGGCGGGAGACGATGTCCACCTCCTCGTCCGGGGTGGCGGGCAGCGGCAGCACGACGGTGTTGAAGCGGCGGCGCAGCGCACTGGAGAGCTCGTTGACCCCGCGGTCGCGGTCGTTGGCGGTGGCGATCAGATTGAAACCGCGGACCGCCTGCACCTCCTGCCCCAACTCCGGGATGGGCAGGGTCTTCTCCGACAGGACGGTGATGAGGGTGTCCTGTACGTCGGCGGGGATACGGGTCAGCTCCTCGACCCGCGCGGTCATGCCCTGCGCCATCGCGCGCATCACCGGGCTGGGCACCAGCGCCTCACGGCTGGGGCCGTGCGCGAGCAGCCGGGCGTAGTTCCAGCCGTAGCGGATCGCCTCTTCGGGGGTGCCGGCGGTGCCCTGCACCAGGAGGGTGGAATCGCCGCTGACGGCCGCCGCCAGATGCTCGGACACCCAGGTCTTCGCGGTGCCGGGCACGCCCAGCAGGAGCAGGGCGCGGTCCGTCGCGAGGGTGGTCACGGCGACCTCGACGATCCGGCGCGGGCCGACGTATTTGGGGGTGATGACCGTGCCGTCGGCGAGGGTGCCGCCGAGGAGGTAGGTCGCGACCGCCCACGGCGAGAGCCGCCAGCGCTCCGGCCGCGGCCGGTCGTCGGCCGCCGCGAGGGCCCGCAGCTCGCCCGCGAAACTGTCCTCGGCATGCGGCCGCAGCGCCTCGCCGTCCGCGGCTTCCGGCGCCGCCCCCGCGGTCTGCCGGCTCTTGTCGTCGGTCGTCCCGAAGCTGTTCGCGGACATGGTTCCCCCTCGTCGCACGGTGTGCGGCCGGCACCCCGAAATCGCGGCGGCCGCTTGCGGAATCAACCCTGCACCACGCCACTGACAATCACCCGAAAAAGCAGCGCTGGCCTGCAAGTTCGTGGCGGACCACGGCGATTGTCAGTGGGGCGTCGTAGCGTCGGAGACATGAATCCGCAGGGGGAACGCTGGACGACGGATCAGGTGCTCGCACTGGCTCCTGACGAGGCATCACGCAAAGCGGGCGGCAAGCTCGCGGCGCCCGGGCCGTGGTCGGATACGGGCACGGACGGGGGCGCGGTGTGGGGGCAGTGCAAGGGCAGCGGCAAGAAGCCGTATCAGACGATCGTGGACATCAACGGTCCCGCCTTCAAGTGCAGTTGCCCGAGCCGTAAGTTTCCCTGCAAGCACGCCCTGGGGCTGCTGCTGCTCTGGGCGGGCGACGGCGGAGAGGTACCGGCCGGGAAGCCGTCCCCCTGGGCGGACGAATGGCTGGCCGGACGCCGGGAGCGGGCCGGACGGGCCACGGCCGCGCCTTCGGGCGCGGACGCCCCGTCGCGCGCACCCGCGGCCCCGGAGGCCGCCCGGCGGCGGGCCGAGCGCCGGATGCAGCGGATCGGCGCCGGCGCCACGGAGCTGGAACAGCGGCTGGAGGATCTGCTTCAGTCCGGACTGGCCTCGGACGGGGGCGGCTCCTGGGACGAGACTGCGGCCCGCATGGTCGACGCCCAGGCCCCCGGACTCGCCTCCCGTGTACGGGAGTTGTCGTCGGTGGTGGCGTCCGGACCGGACTGGCCGGCCCGGCTGCTGGAGGAGTGCGCCCTGCTGCACCTCCTCGACCAGGGGTTCCTCGGTATCGAGCGGCTGCCGGGCCCGCTCGCGGCGACGGTCCGCGCGCGCGTCGGGCTGACCACGGAGGCGGCGGATCTGCTGACCGGCCCCGATGCGGCGACGGTCCGGGACCGCTGGCTGGTGCTCGCCCAACAGGACAGCGACGACGGCATGCTGCTCACCCGCAGAATCTTTCTGCGGGGCGAGCGGACCGGCCGGATGGCGCTGCACCTCTCCTTCGGCGGCTCCACCGGCCGCCCCCTGGACCTGGCGCTGCCGCCCGGCCTGGTGCTCGACGCGGATCTCGCCTACTACCCGGGCGCCCGCCCGCTGCGTGCCACGTTCGGCGAGCGGCACGCCCCGGTGACCCACGGGCCGGTACCCCCCGGCGGTGGCATCGACGCCGCCCTGGCCGCGTACGGCGACGCGCTGCGCGACGACCCGTGGCTGGACTCCTGGCCGGTGGTGCTCAGCGAGGTCACCCCGATACCGAGCCGCGACGGGACGGGCTGGCAACTGGCCGACGCGGACGGCGAGTCGGCGCTCCCGCTGGACCCGCGCTGCGTCGGCCGGACGAGCCTGTGGCAGCTGGTCGCCCTGTCGGGTGGGGCCCCGATCACGGTCTTCGGCGAATGCGGCCATCGCGGCTTCCTGCCGCTGACCGCCTGGGACCCCACCCCGGTGCCCCTGTGACCCGCGCCCCGGCCACGACACCCCGGCCCACCCGGACGCCGTCCACCCCCGATGCCTGGAGGAAGGGCATGACGCGCACCACCCCCACCACTTCACCCACCCCCACCACGCCACCCCTCCCCTCCACTTCACCCGCCCCCTTCGCCGCGGCCACCCCGGCCGCACCCGCCCCCTGGTCCGAGCTCGTGAGCGCCGCGCTGCTGGGGACCGAGCGGCGGACACCGCCGGTGGCGGCGCGGCCGGGGCAGGGCGCCGCGACCGCGCTGCTGGACGCGGCCGCGGTGAGCACGGTGCGCCGCCGCGCCGCACTGCGCCCCGCGTTGGCCGGTGAGCGGCCCGCCCCGGCCCCGGTCGACCCGCGGCCCCTGCTGCCGCCCGCGGCCCGCCGCCGGCTGTCCCTGCTGCTCGCCGACCGCGGCGCCGGCGGGGGCGGCAGCCGCCGTGGCACGGCCCCCGACCTCACCGAACTGCTGCCCCAGTGGCTGACCGCCGCCGTCGACCACGGCTACCGCGCCCCGGAGGTCTTGCTGCCCGCACTGCTCGACGCGGCCCGCGCCCGTACGGATCTGCGGCCCGCCGCGCTCGCCCTGGCGGGGCCGCGGGCACTGTGGCTGGCCCGGCTCAACGACGAATGGAAGTTCGCACTCCGGGGGACCGGCAGCCGGGCCGGGCTCCCCGGTGACGGTGCCCCCGCGGCCATACGGCGCACATGGGAGGAGGGCCTGTTCGCGGAGCGGGTCGCCCTGCTGACCGCCCTGCGCCGCCAGGACCCGACCGCGGGCCTGGCGCTGCTGACCACGACCTGGTCCACGGAACGGGCGGAGGACCGCCTGATGTTCCTCGACTCGCTGCGCGAGGACCTCTCGGCCGCCGATGAGCCCTTCCTCGAACAGGCCCTGACCGACCGCAGCCGCAACGTCCGCGCCACCGCCGCCGAACTGCTCTCCACACTGCCCGGCTCCGCCCTCGCGGCCCGTATGGCGCAGCGGGCGCACACCTGCATCGGCCTGGACCGCACCGCCGGGACACCGGTGATCGCGGTGGAGGCGCCCCATGAGTGCGATCCGGGGATGCAACGGGACGGCGTGGCCGCCAAACCGCCCTCCGGGCGCGGCGAACGGTCCTGGTGGCTGAGCCAGTTGGTGGAGGCCACACCTCTGGACAGCTGGCACGCACGCTTCGGGGGCCGGGACGCGGCGGCGATCATCGCGCTGCCGGTGGGCGACGACTGGCGGACGGAGCTGCACGATGCCTGGTGCCGCGCCGCCGTGCGCCAGCGGAACGCCGACTGGGCGCGGGCGCTGCTGGGCGCTCCGGCCGCACCGTCCCAGGCCGCCGAGGTCGCCCCGGCCGGCTCGTCACGGGATCTGACGAAGCTGCTGACCGTACTTCCCGGGGACGAACGGGCCCGGTGGGTGGCGGAGTTCATCGCGGCCCACGGCCTGTCCGAGGCCTTCCGGATGCTCGGGGTGTGTGCGGTCCCATGGGCCGAGCCGCTCGGCGGAGCGGTGGTCGATGCCCTGGACATCGCCCGGGACGCGGGCAGCTATCCCTGGAGCTTCAGCGGGGTGATGGGCCTGGCCGAGCGCTGTCTGGACCCGGCCGCCGCGGACCGTCTCGACATGCTCACGGCCGTCACGGACGAGCCGGAGGGCGCCTCGCCCGGCTCCGGCGGCTACTGGTCCGAGGCCTTCCAGCGCCTGGTCGGCACCCTGCGCCTGCGCGCCACCATGCGTACGGAACTCACCCCGCCGCCTGACGGGGGCGACGCCGGCGCCGGTCCCGGTCCCGCACCGACCATCCCAGACGGGGCCACGCCAGGACCCCGCGCTCCAGCCCCCCGCGTGCCATGACCCCGCCCAGCAAAGCCGCGGGCACCAAGGCCAAGGACACCAAGCCCGCCCACACCGCGACCGCGCGTATCAGGGCCCGCCGCCGCGGGCCCCCGCAACGGCCCGGCCGCCGGGCCGGGCCGTTGCACCGGCTCCGCGGTGTCTCAGACCGCCAGCGAGCGGACGTTCGCGTGCACCCACTCCACGATCGAGGCGGTCGTGGCGCCCGGGGTGAAGATCTCCGCGACGCCCTGGGCCTTGAGCGGGGCGATGTCCGCCTCGGGGATGATGCCGCCGCCGAAGACCTTGATATCCGCCGCGTCCCGCTCCTCCAGGAGGGCGATGACCTTCGCGAAGAGGGTGTTGTGCGCCCCGGACAGGATGGACAGCCCGATCGCGTCGGCGTCCTCCTGGATCGCGGTGTCGACGATCTGCTCGGGGGTCTGGTGCAGCCCGGTGTAGATCACCTCCATACCGGCGTCGCGCAGCGCCCGCGCGATGACCTTGGCGCCCCGGTCGTGCCCGTCCAGGCCCGGCTTGGCCACGACCACACGGATCGGCCCCGACCTGCCCGCCGCGCCCTGGCTCCCCGCTTGCGCTCCGTCATGCCGAGCCACACTCATCACTGCCTCCAAGCCATGCACGGCACTGTGGTGCCGCCGAGCCGACAATCGATCGCGCGACCGCGATCCGGCGGCCACGAGCGTGAACGAACGTTATCGCCAGCATCCCGTACCCAGCCGTTTCGTGACATCCGGGGAGGGGGAAATCACACATGGGACACGTTCGCTACGCGCCGCGTCCCGCGTGTCGTGCCGCCGGAGCCGGGCGGCGCAGGACGCGGGCCGGGCGCACGGGGAGCCACCGCCGGGCCACCGAGCCGCCGGGCACGCATCAGCGCGGTCAGCCGCATGCCCGTCATCGCCACCCAGGGCTTCCCACGAGGGCATACGGGGGTCGACGCCGCCTTCCGCGTGCCGTTCGGGAGGTCGGCCATGCAGGCCCTGCCCTTTCTCTCCGCACCCCTTCTGATCGCGCGCCTGGTTTCGACACCGCTCCGGTGCGCGCGCCTGCTCCCCGACCGCGCCTCTTCACTTCTCCTGCGCAGCACGGTCGTGGACCTGGCGATCCTCGCCGGCCATCTCCTGCTCTATCCGACCGGCATCTCCCAGGAACGCCCCCTGCCACGGCCCGCACCCCACCCCGCGGCCGAGCCCCCGGAAGGACTCCTGGAGCCGGAGATTCCGCAGCCCGCCCCGGGCGCACCCACGATGCTGCCGACCGAGGGCCGGGCCCATCCGCCGGTCCTCCTGCTCCACGGCTTCATCGACAACCGCTCCGTCTTCCTGCTGCTGCGCCGCTCACTGCACCGGCACGGCTGGCGCCATGTCGAGGCGCTCAACTACTCCCCGCTGACCTGCGATCTCCGTAAGGCCGCCGAGTTGCTCGGCCGCCATGTGGAGGAGGTCTGCGCCCGGACCGGCCATCGCCGGGTGGACCTCGTGGGCCACAGCCTCGGCGGGCTCATCGCCCGCTATTACGTACAGCGGCTGGGCGGCGACACCCGCGTCCGTACGGTGGTCACGCTCGGCACCCCGCACTCCGGCACCCGGATCGCGCCCCTGCTGTCGGCGCACCCCCTCGTCCGTCAGATGCGCCCCGATTCCGAGGTGATAGCGGAGTTGGCGCGGCCCGCGCCGAATTGCCGCACGCAATTCGTGGCTTTCTGGAGTGCGGAGGATCAGGTGATGATTCCGGCCACGACAGCGAAAATCAGTCACCCTGATTTGCTCGCGTACAACGTGCATGTCGCCGGTGTCGGACATCTCGCCCTGCCGGTCAATGGCACCGTCGCCGCCGGAATACGGGAAGCGCTGACCGCGGCGGAAGCGGCGGAAGGAGCCGCGGACACCATTTCGGTGGCCTGACCGGGCGGCCGCGATGACCTGCCAGGCGTCCGCGGGAGGCCGTCACGACGCCGTATCGACGACATGATCTTGACGTGGAGTCGAACAAACATCGAACGAGGCGCCAAGAGCTCGCATGGGGACTGCCGAAAGGCGGCCAAATGCCCGATCTGGCCTAGCCCAAAACCAGTTGAAGATTGTCGCCGTCGCGTACCGCCGGGTACAGTCGCCGCTAATTCTCCTGCTGCCGAGGCGAAAGAGAAGTTGGTGAACGACCGTCACCCCTCGGAGGCCCAGCCTCCGACCGGCTCTCCTGCCGACGCCTCGTATGCGCATTACCCGGCTTACGACTCCTATGCACAGCAGGCCCCGGCCGGCGTCGCCGAATACGGCAACGGCGACCCCCTCTTCGGCTCGCTCCCCGGCTCGTACGAGACCGGTATGTACGACACCGGCACCTATGACACCGGGATGTACGACACCGGTACGCACGCGGCGGGCGCCTACGGCATGAGCGTCTACGGCACCGGCAGCTATGGCACCGACACCTATGACACGGGGACGTACCCGGCGGGCGACGGCTATGCCACCGGCGCGTACGACACCGGCGGCTACGCCTCACCCCAGTGGGACACCGGCGCGTGGGAGACCTGCGGGTGGGACACCGGCGCCTATGCCGCCGTCGACCCGCACGCGTCCGACGCGGGCTACGACCCGTACGCGCACACCGCCTACGACACCTCGGCGCACGACGCGACCGCGTACGCCCCGTCGGGACACGAGACGGCCGGTTACGACGCCACCGCGTACGGTCACGGCGGCTACGACACCGGCAGCTATCCCACCGGCGCGTATGACACCGGCCGTTACGCCACCGGCGCGTACGAGGCCACCGACTCCTTCGACGCCTTCGACCGGCAGGCCACCGCGCTCCAGGAGACCGCGAGCTACGAGGCCACCGCGATCTGGTCGACCACGGACCAGGACCTGATCGCCAATATCCCGGCGCAGGCCGGGCCGCCCCCGACCGACACCCTCCAGTGGGACAGCGCCACTTGGAACGAGGCCGGGCACTTCAGCAACGGCGGCCCCGACAGCGACCGGCCCGCGAGCGACCCGTACGACACCGGCCGGGCCGAGGCCGACGAGCACTCCCCCGGCGACGCCGAGGACTACAGCGAGGCCGCGGCCGTGGCGGACGCCATGACGCAGGCCATGCCGATCACCCCCGCGGCCCCCGCCCCCGCCCCCGCCGGCCGGCGGGTCGCCGGGCCGGACGCCGGGAAGGCCGTCCGCGGCCGGGGCCGGCGGCGTACGGCGAAGCGGTCGGCACTGCTGACGGTCGCGGTGCCCTCGGTCGCCGCCATGGGCGTGTGCGCCGCGGCCGCCGCTGCCGTCACCGATTTCGGCGGCGCCGAGAAGGACGAGGCGACCACCCAGGCCGCGCCCGACGCCGGGGCCGTCAAGCCGGCCGCGGCCAACAACAAGCTCGACACCCAGCTCGCCGGACTCAGCGCCAGCGCCGACGACTTCCGCGACCGGGCCAGCCGTACGCAGGAGCGGATCGACCTCAAGGAACGCCAGGCGCAGGAGCGCAAGCGCAAGGCGGAGGAGGCGGCCCGCAAGGAGGCGGCGCGGCCCAAGTTCCTGCTGCCGGTCAAGCAGCACGGGCTGAGCGCCCAGTTCGGCCAGGCCGGGGTGAACTGGATGTCGCTGCACACCGGTATCGACTTCCCGGTCAGCTACGGCACCCCGGTCATGTCCGCCACCGACGGCACCGTGCGCACCCAGTGGAACTCCGCCTACGGCAACATGGCGATCGTGACGGCGCCCGACGGCACCGAGACGTGGTACTGCCATCTCAGCAGCACCAAGATCCGCTCCGGGTCGGTCAAGGCCGGTGACCAGATTGCCTATTCGGGCAACTCCGGCAATTCCACCGGACCGCATCTGCACTTCGAGGTGCGTCCCGGCGGCGGCGCGGCGGTCGACCCGCTGCCCTGGCTGCGCGACCACGGCCTCGACCCGAACTGACCGCCGACGGCTCCGCCAAAGCCCCCGAGGCGTGTCCCCGGGGGCTTCCGGCTTCCGTTACAGCTTTTCCACCGGCGCATACCGCAGCAGCAGCCGCTTGGGCTTCTCGCCGCCGAAGTCGATCGTCGCCTCGGCGTTGTCACCGCTGCCCTTGACGCCGACGACCGTGCCGAGGCCGAAGCTGTCATGCGTGACGCGGTCGCCGATGGCCAGCGAGACGGCCGGGCGGTCCTGGGAGCGGCGGGTCGCAAAGCCGCTGGGGCCCTTGGCGCGCGACGACGAGAAGGAGGAGCCGAAGCCGCCTCCGCCGCCCGCCGACAGGCCGCCCATGGAGGCGGAGGGCGTCGCCGGGCCCGTCCGCTTCCACTCCACGTAATCGTCCGGGATCTCCTCCAGGAACCGGGAGGGCGGGTTGTACGAGGGCTGGCCCCAGGCGCTGCGCATCGTCGAGCGGGTGACATAGAGCCGCTCGCGGGCGCGGGTGATGCCGACATAGGCCAGCCGGCGCTCCTCCTCCAGCTCCTTGGTCTGGCCCAGGGAGCGCATGTGCGGGAAGACGCCGTCCTCCATGCCGGTCAGGAAGACGGTCGGGAATTCCAGGCCCTTGGCGGTGTGCAGCGTCATGAGGGTGATGACGCCGCTGCCTTCCTCGTCCTCGTCCGGGATCTGGTCGGAGTCGGCGACCAGGGCGACCTGCTCCAGGAAGTCCGAGAGGGTGCCCGGATTCTCCTCGCCGCGGTCCTGCTCGAACTCCAGGGCCACGGCGGCGAGTTCCTGGAGGTTCTCGATCCGGGTCTCGTCCTGGGGGTCGGTGGAGGCCTGGAGCTCGGCGAGGTAGCCCGTACGCTCCAGGACCGCTTCCAGGATGGTGGCGGGGCCGGCGCCGGACTCGACGATGGTCCGCAGCTCCTCCATGAGGACGTTGAAGCGCTTGACGGCGTTGGCGGAGCGGGCCGCCATGCCGTACGCCTCGTCGACCCGGCGCAGCGCCTGCGGGAAGGTGATCTTCTCGCGCAGGGACAGGGCGTCGATCATCGCCTCGGCGCGGTCGCCGATGCCGCGCTTGGGCACGTTCAGGATGCGGCGCAGCGGGACGGTGTCCTCGGGGTTGCTGAGCACCCGCAGATAGGCGAGCACATCGCGGACCTCCTTGCGCTCGTAGAAGCGCACCCCGCCGACGACCTTGTAGGGCAGCCCGACCCGGATGAAGATCTCTTCGAAGACACGGGACTGGGCGTTGGTGCGGTAGAAGACGGCGACATCGCCGGCCTTGGCGTCCTTGGCGTCCGTCAGCCGGTCGATCTCGTCGGCGACGAACTGGGCCTCGTCGTGCTCGGTGTCGGCGACATAGCCGGTGATCTTGGGGCCGGCGCCGGCGTCCGTCCAGAGGTTCTTGGGGCGGCGGTTCTCGTTGCGCTCGATGACGGCGTTGGCGGCGGACAGGATCGTCTGCGACGAGCGGTAGTTCTGCTCCAGCAGGATCGTGGTCGCGTCCGGGTAGTCCTCCTCGAACTGGAGGATGTTGCGGATCGTGGCGCCGCGGAAGGCGTAGATCGACTGGTCGGCGTCACCGACGACGCACAGCTCGGCGGCGGTTTCGGCGGGGCCGACCAGTTCGCGTACGAGGGTGTACTGAGCGTGGTTGGTGTCCTGGTACTCGTCGACGAGGACATGGCGGAAGCGGCGGCGGTAGTGCTCGGCGACATCCGGGAAGGCCTGGAGCAGATTGACCGTCGTCATGATGATGTCGTCGAAGTCCAGGGCGTTGGCCTCGCGCAGCCGTGCCTGGTACATCGCATACGCCTCGGCCAGCGTCTTCTCAAAACCTCCCCCAGACTCCGTCTGGGAGGTGCCCCCAGCCGCCGTCCCGGCGAAGGTCTCCTCGTCGATGAGCTCGTTCTTGAGGTTGGAGATCTTCGCGCTGAAGGACTTGGGCGGGTAGCGCTTGGGGTCCAGATCCAGATCGCGGCAGACCAAGGCCATCAGGCGCTTGGAATCGGCGGCGTCGTAGATCGAGAAGGACGAGGTGAAGCCCAGCTTCTTGGACTCGCGGCGCAGGATGCGGACGCAGGCGCTGTGGAAGGTGGAGACCCACATGGCGTTCGCGCGCGGGCCGACCAGCTCCTCGACGCGCTCCTTCATCTCACCGGCGGCCTTGTTGGTGAACGTGATCGCGAGGATCTGGCCGGGGTGGACATGGCGCTCCGCGAGCAGATGCGCGATGCGGTGGGTCAGCACCCGGGTCTTGCCGGAGCCGGCGCCGGCGACGATCAGCAGCGGGCCGCCGGTGTGCACCACGGCGGCCTTCTGCTCGTCGTTGAGCCCCTCCAGCAGCGCCGCCGGGTCGATGGCGGGGCGGGCGGCGCCATCGCGGTAATACGGCTCCCTGGGCGCGGGCGCGTCGAACCTCCCGCCGAAGAGGTCGGCGGGGATCTCCTCCGGGGCCGGGCCGTGCTCGTCCTCGGGGGGCGGGGGGTGCTCCTCCTCGCCCTTGTGGCCGAGGTCCGCCAGGAAGCTGTCGTCAAAGAGGCTGCTCATCGCCCACCGAGTCTAGGCCGCCGCACTGACAGTCCGCCGCGGAGTGGCGGATTGCGGGCCACCTCCGGGCGGTCCCCGGCGCAGCGCCAGGTCAGGAGGCCGGCGGCCGGGCGCCGGCCGGGCGGCGCTTCGTCTACCCGAATCCGACATCTGCCACAACAACCCCCGCATCGCGTTCAGGTCACGAAAAGGTTTCGGGCATATCGAACATCAGCCTTCACAGGAGCCACACGAGTTGGCTAACGTCCTCGCTCAGGCAGCCCGCCTCCCCGCGAACGACAGGTTCGCACGGGCCGCCGACGCCGAGTCCGGCCCTGCCCTCAGGCACCCGGAGCCGGGGACCCACCAGCACCACCGGGGTGAATCGATCCGTACGGCCGTCGCCAGTGGACGTCCGGACCGTAGGGCAAGCCTTCCGTCAGCGACACCGCCCGAACCCGACAGCTAACCCGGTAGGCGGTCCACGGAAGGAGTTGCCGGTCTTGGCGTCGCATCGCAAGCCGCGCACCAGCGTTCTCGCCTCACCCACAGGCCGCCGTACGGCGGCCGGGCTCACCACCGCCGCCCTCGCCTCGGTCACCCTGCTCTCGCAGTCCGCCGACGCGGCCCCCAGGGCACCCAAGCCCACCGTCGAAGAGGTCAAGCAGAAGGTCGACGACCTCTACCACCAGGCCGAGGTGGCCACCCAGAAATACAACGCCGCCAAGGAGCGCGCCGACGGACAGCGCCACACCGTGGACAGCCTGCTCGACGCCTCCGCCAAGCGCGCCGAGAAGATGAACGAGTCCCGGCGTCTGTTGGGCACCTTCGCCTCGGCGCAGTACCGGACCGGCGGCATGAACCCGACGGCGCAGCTGATGCTCGCCAAGGACCCGCAGCAGTTCGTCGACCGCAACCACCTCATGGAGCGGCTGACCGGCCGGCAGAAGCAGGCCGTCACCGACTACCAGGAGCAGCAGGCGGCGGCCACCAAGCAGCGCGCCGAGGCGACCCGCAGCCTGGAGCGGTTGCAGGCGTCGCAGGCCTCCCTCAAGGAGTCCAAGCGCTCAGTCCAGGACAAGCTGGCCGAGGCCCGGCAGCTGCTCTCCCGGCTGACCGCCCAGGAGAAGGCGCGGCTCGCGGAGCTGGAACGCCAGAAGGAGGCGGCGGCCAAGCGCCGGGCCGCGGAGGAGGCGCGCAAGCAGCAGGAGCGGGAGCGCCAGCGGCAGCAGGACGGCGGCGGCTCGACCGGAGGCTCCACCGGTGGCGGGTCCACGGGCGGCTCCACGGGCGACTCAGCCACCAGCAAGGGCGCCAAGGCGCTCGCCTTCGCCCGCGCCCAGATCGGCAAGCCGTACGTCTGGGGCGCGACCGGACCCACTTCCTACGACTGCTCGGGGCTGACCCAGGCGGCGTGGAAGGCGGCGGGTGTCGATCTGCCGCGGACGACCTGGGACCAGGTCAAGGTGGGCCAGCGGGTGGCCACCAAGGATCTTCAGCCCGGCGACCTGGTCTTCTTCTATGACGACATCAGCCACGTCGGCATGTACCTGGGCGACGGGAAGATGGTCCACGCTCCGAAGCCGGGCGCCAGCGTCCGGGAGGAGTCGATCTACTACATGCCGATATACGGGAGCGTCCGCCCGGGCTGACCCTGGCCCGCTCCCCCACCAGACCACCCCCCACGGTCACCCCCCACACGCCACCGCGCGGCCCTCGCTTCCGTATCCGGAGGCGAGGACCGCGCGGTGTGCCGTAGTGGGGCGCTCGTCAGGTCCAGAGCACCGCGATGAAGATGTTGGCCACGGTCAGGCCGCCGACCGCGCCGAAGAGCGGCTTGTCGACCGTCTCGTCGTCCCGCTTGACGTAGACCAGCGCCAGGATCACCACCAGGACGGCCATCTTGATGCCGAGCTTGATGTTGTTGAGCGGGTGGTCCTGGGCCTGGTTGAGGCCGACCAGCACGATGCCGGTGACCAGCATCGTCAGTGCGCCGTGCAGCATGGCCGGCACGAAGCGGGCGGTGCCCGCGCTCATCGCCTTCATCTGGGTCAGAAAGCCGCCCAGCAGGGAGGCGATGCCGATGATGTGCAGGCCGACGAAGATATTGGTTACTACGTCCATAGTGCTGGATCGTAGCCGCCGTATAGCACGGCCCTTCGGGCAGGGCGCCCACTATCGCCGCTTCGGTCAGGCCAGGCCGGTCCCGGCCGTACGGCCATGGCGCCGCGGTCACCCGCGTACCCGCCGCGGTCGAAAGCGGACAATGCCGGGCAAGCGCACTCACTGCCGCAACACCCAGGCTTAGCGTCCTCCTCCAGGCGGCCGACTCCCCGCCTCGCCGGTCTCCCACCGGCGTTCCGTCGGCCGCCCCCGCCGAGAGGTGCGGCGGCGGCCCGTTGCCCCCGTGACGGACCGCCGCCGGACCCGCGGCTCGAAGGGAAGGAAGTGACGGCCACCGTGGCCTCGCACCGCAAGCCCCGGCAGCATCCGCTCGCCTCGCTCACCGGTGGCGGCTCGCGCAGCGCGCGCACCGCCCGTACGGCCGCCACCCTGGCGCTGGCCGGTGCCGCCCCCACGTTCGGCCTCGCACAGGCGGCAGCCGCCCCCCTCACCCCCGACTTCGACGCCGCCGGCCACGCCGCACACCGGCTCACCCCCGCCCAGGTAAAGAACCGGGTCGACGCGCTGTACCAGGAGGCAGAGGTGGCCACGCAGAGCTACAACGGTGCGAAGGATTCCGCCGACACGGCACGCGAGGAGCTGAGCAGGCTCCAGGACGAGGCCGCCCGCAGGACCGGGAAGCTGAACGCCGCCCGCGCCGAACTGGGCGCCATGGCCGCCGGCCAGTACCGTTCCGGCGGCATCGACCCGAGCGTACGGCTGCTGCTGTCCGCGGACCCGCAGCGCTATCTGGACGGCGCCGCGGTGCTGGAGCGTACGGGCAGCCATCAGGCGACCGCCGTGGCCGGTTACGCGCGCCGGCTCGGCAGCGTCCGGCAGGTCCGGCAGCGGGCCGAGGACACCGTGGAGCGACTGGCGGACACCGAGGCGCAGCTGAAGAAGCACCGGGTCACCGTTGTGCACAAGCTGGACGCCGCCGAGCAGTTGCTGTCCCGGCTGACCGCGGAGCAGCGGCAGCGGATGGCGGCCCGGGACGGCGCACGGAGCGGGCCCGGCCAGGGCCGTACGGACCACGGGGACGGCAATGGGGGCGGCAATGGGGGCGGCACACTCAGCCGGCTTCCCGGCGCTGTGGGGGCCGCCGCGGCGCAGGCGCCCAACCCCCGCGCCGCCCGCGCCGTCTCCTTCGCCTACAGCGCCCTCGGCAAGCCGTACGTCTGGGGCGCGACGGGGCCCGCCGGCTACGACTGCTCGGGGCTGACCCAGGCCGCCTGGAAGGCCGGCGGGGTCGCCCTGCCGCGTACGACCTACACCCAGATCAGCTCCGGTCCGCGGGTCGCCCGCTCCCAACTCGCCCCCGGTGACCTGGTGTTCTTCTACTCCGGCATCAGCCATGTGGGGATCTACGTCGGGGACGGCCGGATGATCCACGCGCCGCACCCGGGAGCGCCGGTACGGATCGCGCCGATCGACCAGATGCCGTTCGCGGCGGCGACCCGGCCCGCGTAACCGGGGGGAGTGCGCGGCGGTACCACTCGACTGCCGCGCGCGGAAAGGGACTCGGGCCTTCGCGGCCCCGGTCCCGGTTTGCGGCGAGGGTCCGGTGGCGTCGCCGGTCCGGTTGCGGTCCCCGTTGCGGCGCGGGCCCGATGGCGTCCCCGGTCCGATGGCGTCCCCGGTCCGGTCGCGCCCGCGGGCCCGGCAGCGTCCCCCTGTGGTCACGACCTGAGCTGTGTCCCCAGCCAGCGGAAGATCTGCGGGACCTGCTGTTCCCAGACCGCCGTGGTGTGGCCGCCCGCGCTCGCCGGGATCAGCTGCACCGTCACCGTCGTCGGGAGCTGCGCGAACTGCCGCAGGGCGAGGCCGGACTGGTAGCCGTCACGGGCCGCGCCCGACACATACAGCGCGGTACGCGGCGGCTTGCCGGCCGCGTTGGCCGACTTCAGGATGTGCAGCGGGTTGGACTCGGTGCGCAGCTTGGGGTCCTTGCCGGCCAGCGAGTCGCGCTCCAGCGCCGGGTCGTTGTAGCCGGACATGGCGACCGCGGCACGGTAACGGTCGGGGTGGGCCAGCGCGAGCTTGGTGGCACAGTGCGCACCGGCCGAATACCCGGCCAGGGCCCAGGAGTCCGGCTTGTCGCCGGCCCGGAAGTTGTCAATGATCATCTTGCGGACATCGACGGTCAGCCAGCTGTCGGCGTTGACCTTGCCGGGGAGGTTGACGCATCCGGTGTCCACTCCGGGGAGCAGGTTGGTCCGGGGCGCCACCAGGATGGCCGGCTTGACCGCACCGCTCTGCATCAGCGGCATCAGCTGCTCGGCCGCGTGCAGCGAGCCCAGCCAGGACTTCGCCGAGCCCGGGTAGCCGGGCAGCAGCTGGACCACCGGGAACTTCTTGGTCCGGTAGGCGGGGTCGTTGTACTGCGGCGGCAGCCAGACGTACACCTCGCCCCGCACCCCCGAGATCTTGCCCTGGAGGTCGGTCATCTGGACACCGGCGCCCACCTTGGGGTCGTCGGCCGGGCGAAAGCGCTGGAGCTGCTTGGGCTCATGCGCGATCTGCCGGCCGCCCATGCCGTCGGGCCCGAGGTCGCGGGCCGCCTCGACATGGCTGTCGGTGCCGAGCAGATCGCCCCAGGTGTCGTAGAGGCTGTTGGCGTTGTTGACCAGGACGAAGACCACGGTGATGGCCGTGACCTGGGCGAACAGCAGCATCAGCAGCCGGGCGGCACCGCGCACCAGGGGCGGCCCGGCTATTCGGCCCCAGAGGGCGAAGGGCAGCACGACGGCGACGATCAGCAGCATGAGCGAGGTGAGGAAGAAGGGCGTGCCCGTCAGGCTCATCGGGATCTCGCTTCCAGGACAAACTACGCGAAGGACGTGGGGATGGTTCCGGCCCCGCCTTCGGCAGTGAGCCTCTCCGCGCCTTTAGATGGTGATCCGCGGGGTCCTGGTTGCCCTTCTTTGGTGCTTTGTTACTCCCTCGTCATGAAGCGGTGCGTGCGCCCGCCCCGGGCTGCTTCCGCAGGTCAGACCAGCCGCCGGGCCGCGGCCCACCGGGTCAGCTCATGCCGGTTGGAGAGCTGGAGCTTGCGCAGCACCGCGGAGACATGGGACTCGACGGTCTTCACGGAGATGAACAGCTGCTTGGCGATCTCCTTGTAGGCATAGCCGCGGGCTATCAGCCGCAGGACCTCCCGCTCGCGCTGGGTGAGACGGTCGAGGTCCTCGTCGATCGGCGGGGCGTCCGACGAGGCGAAGGCGTCCAGGACGAAGCCGGCCAGCCGCGGGGAGAAGACCGCATCGCCATCGGCGACCCGGAAGATCGCGTCGACCAGGTCCGTGCCCGTGATCGTCTTGGTGACATAGCCGCGGGCGCCGCCCCGGATGACGCCGATGACGTCCTCGGCCGCGTCGGAGACGGAGAGCGCCAGGAAGCGGACCGGGCGCTCGGCGTCGGTCATCATCGCGGCGCTGCGGCGCAGCACCTCGACGCCGCCGCCTCCGGGGAGGTGGACGTCCAGGAGGACGACCTCGGGGCGGGTGGCCGTGATGACCGTGAGCGCCTGGTCGACGTCGGCCGCCTCGCCGACGACCTCGACGCCGGTGCGCCCGGTCTCACCGATCTCGGCCTGGACGCCCGTACGGAACATCCGGTGGTCGTCGACCAGCACGACCCGTACGGTCCGGCCCTCGGCCGCCCCGCCGGTCCCGTCCTGCTGTGCGTCCTCGCTGCTCATCTCTTCCGCCCGTCCCTCGGTGTCTGCCCCGTCATCATCCCGTGCCCCGGCGCACGCTGTCGCCTCCGGCCGCCCCTCGCCCGGCCCGGTCATATCTCGCGCTCCGCCGCCGCGCGCTCGATTTCCAGCTCGACGACCGTGCCGCCCTCGGGAGCGGACCGGAGCCGGGCGGTGCCGCCATGGCGCTCCATACGGCCGATGATGGACTCCCGCACGCCCATCCGGTCCCCGGGGACCGCGTCCAGGTCGAATCCGGGGCCGCGGTCGCGCACCGAGACGAAGACCGTACGGCCCTCCACTTCGGCGAACACCTGCACCGCACCGCCCTCGCCGCCGTATTTCGCGGCATTAACCATCGCCTCGCGGGCGGCCTGCATCTGGGCGCCGAGCGGCTCGTCCAGCGGGCAGTCGCCGACGACCACGACCTCGATGGGGACTCCGTGGTGGTCCTCCACCTCGGCAGCGGACTTGCGGACCGCCTCCGCCAGGGTGGCCGGCTCCTCGTCCTCCTCCTTGCCGCGACCCTCGGGCTTGTAGAGCCAGGCGCGCAGCTCACGCTCCTGGGCGCGGGCCAGCCTCGCCACCTCCCGGGGGTCGTCGGCATTGCGCTGGATCAGGGTGAGGGTGTGCAGGACCGAGTCATGGACATGGGCGGCCACTTCAGCGCGCTCCTGGGCGCGGATGCGCATCAGCCGCTCCTCGGAGAGGTCCTGGGCCATCCGCACGAGATAGGGGCCCGCCAGCAGCGCTATGCCGACGACGACGGCGAGCGCGGCCTGAAGCACCGAACCGAGGTGGCGCACCGAGCCCTGAAGCACGACGATGCCCGTCACCCCGACGCCCACCAGCAGCACTCCGGCCGCACCCCGCACCATCGGCAGCAGGCCCTTGCGGCGGCCGAGCTCCAGCCACTGGGCGCGGCGGGAGTTGTCCGCCTGCCGCCACACCAGGGCGACACCGGCGCCGATCAGCAGCACCGGCCAGAGATAGCCGTCGGCCTGGCCCAGCTGGAAGCGGGAGGCGACGATCGAGGATCCGATGAGCAGCGCGATCAGCGCGAAGACCTGGCCCTTGTCGGGCCGGTGGCGCAGCAGGCGGCGCCTGCCGTCGGCCGGGGCGGGCTGCCGGTGCTCCACGCCTCCGACGCCCAGCGGGACGAAGAACCAGAACGCGGCATACAGCAGGGCGCCCATCCCGTCGGCCATGAACAGGGCCACGAACACGATCCGCACCCAGGAGACCGGCAGTCCGAGATGCCCCGCGAGACCCCGCGCGACGCCACCGAGCAGCCGCCCGTCGGCGCTGCGGTAGAGCTTGCGCACAGGCGGGTCGTCAGGGTCCGGCGCCGGGGCGTAGCCCGTCTCGGCGCGGGGTGGGGCGCTGGTCATGTCCCCGATCGTCACACGGTTCCCGAGCCCGGGGCATCAGGGTCGTCCCTGAGGCTGTCCCTGACGTTTCCGGGGAGAGGTCAGGGCCGGGGCCGTCGGCTGCTCGCGCCACCGTGCGACCCGGCACCTCAACTCAGCGGGCCGGTCCTGCGGAAGCCGTCCTTCACCGTCGCGAACACCTTCTCGTACTCCGCCCAGTCGGCCTCCGGTGCGGACACGTAGATCGCGTACTCCTTGCCGCCCTCACGGCCGAAGCCCAGGTCGATCCCCCGGAAGGTACGGGCCCGGCCGCCAAAGGTGAACTCCCAGATCGCGGCCGGATCGCCCTGGAAGACCGTGGGCTGCAAGCGCAGGTTCGTGTAGACGGGGTACTTCCGCTTGAAGGCCTTTTCCACCTCCTTGAAGTGCTGCACCTGGTCCCCCGAGGAGAAGTCCAGGACGCTGACAGTGAGCTGCGCGAGCTCCGAGGTGTAGACGATCTGCCGGCCGCCGTCCTGGGGCTCGCGCGTCCAACCGTCGGGGAGCGGGAACCTGACGCCAAGTGCGGTCTCCTTGACGCTGTGGTAACCGTCGGGCAGGGGCGGCGGCGGTCCGATGGTGTGGTCGGGGGCCTTGGGGAGCTCGGGTGTGGTGCTCTTGTTCGCCGTCGCCTTGCTGGAGCCACCGGATTCGGTGGGGTGCATCAGGTACCAGGTCGTGCCCGCGCCGCCGCCGGCGACCAGCACCCCGATGATGCTCCAGACCACGATCCGGGCGTGCTTCTTACGGGGCGCCGTGCCGCCGACCAGCACGTCGGCGCGGTCGGCGGACCGTCCGGCGCCGGTCACGTCCGGAACGGCGACCGGGCCGGTCACGGCGTCGCTGCCGGTGTTCGCAACGGCGCCGGCCCCCGCACCCGTGACCGCGCCCGTACGCGCCCCGTTGCCGGTGCCGCGGGCCGAAGTGGCCGCCACCTCGCCCGTATCGTGCACCGGGCGGGTGGGTGCCTCCGTCTCGCCGTCCGGGGTGGCCTGCTCGGGGCGGCGGCCCCGTCCGACCGTCCCCAGGGTCATCGTCGACCAGCCCATCAGCGCGGTCTCCGCGTCGGCTTCGGCCGCGCGCAGCGCCAGCTCGACGACCTCGGCCGTCGGCCGTTCCGCCGGCTCCTTGGCGAGCAGCGCCTCGATCAGCGGGGCCAGTGTCCCGGCGTTGCGGGGCGCCACCAGCGGGTCCATGGCGATCGCGTACGCCGTCTCGACCGCGGTGGGCTTCCGGAACGGCGAGCGCCCCTCGACCGCCTGATAGAGCGTCGCTCCCAGCGCCCACAGGTCGGAGGCGGGGCCCGGGGTGCCGCCCTTGACGCGCTCGGGCGCCAAGTAGTCGATGGAGCCCACCAGCTCGCCCGTCTTGGTGAGCGTGGAGGCGCCGGTGGCGACCGCGATGCCGAAGTCGGTGAGGACGACGCGGCCGTCCTCACCGAGCAGCACGTTGCCCGGCTTGACGTCACGGTGCAGCACACCGGCGGAGTGTGCGGCCCGCAGCGCCGCCACCATGCCCCGTCCGATACGGGCGGCCTCGCGCGGCTCCACCGAACTGTCGGTCCGCGCGGCCTCCTTGATGGCGTCGCCGAGCGTCGTGGAGGGCACGTACTCCATGACGATGCACGGCATCCCGGCGTCGTCCACGACGTCGTGGACGCTCACCACATTGGGGTGGTTGATGCGCGCAGCTGCCTGGGCCTCACGGGTGGTGCGCTCATAGCGCGTTGCCAGTTCGTCCTCGTCCAGCTGCGGTGAGACATGCAGACGCTTCACCGCGACCTGACGGCCGAGCAGCTCGTCCCGGGCCCGCCAGACGGTACCCATACCGCCCTGGCCTATCCGCTCAACCAGGCGATATCGCCCGGCGACCAGTCGCCCCTCGTCCACCGACGCCGCCTCCGTCACCGCACGCCCCTCCGGAAACCCGTACGTATCCAGGGCGCAACGATAGTCGCCGATGCCGCCGGGCAGCCCCCCGGCCACCACCCGTCCACATCTCTTCTTCCGCCCGGGCACGGGCGCAGGGGCATATGCGAGCGCACGAGGGGTTTCGGGACCCCCCTGGGGCATCTCAGGGCCGCCATCAGCGGATCTCAGGGATGTGCCAGGGTTTCCACGGATGTCGCGGCACTGTCGCCCTTGTCACCATGGCCTCATGAACGATGCAGCCCACATCGAGGAGTCGGCGCCCGCCGGCCCCGCCGGCCCCGCCTCGCATCCGCCGCTGCGCCGCAGCCGGCGGCACAAGGTGATCGGCGGAGTCTGCGGCGGGCTGGGCCGGCAGTGGGATCTCGACCCGGTGATCTTCCGGGTCGTGCTCGCCGTGCTCTCCGTCGGCGGCCTCGGGCTGATCGCCTATGGCTTCGCCTGGCTGCTCATCCCCCTCGACGGCGAGGACCAGAACGAGGGCCGCCGGCTGCTCTCCGGCCGAGTGGAGGGCCCCGCCCTGACGGCCCTGCTCTTCGCTCTGGTCGGCTGCGGACTGTTCCTGACGACCCTCGCCAAGGGCAGCATGATGTCGTTCGCCATCATGCTGACGCTGGCGGTGGCCGGTTCCGCCTATTGGTCGCGCCGGCGGCGGCTGGTGGAGGCCGAGGGCCCGCAGGCGATGGACACCGCCACGGCCCAGGCGGTGGCCGACGCCCCGCCCGAGACCAAGGCGCCCCCGGTGCCCGCCGGCCCCTCCTGGTGGCGCGCCCAGCGCGGGGAGGCGGCGGGCCCGGGCTATCTGTGGGGACCCGACAACACCCCGCTGCCCCTCGACCTCAGTTACCGGGGCGAGCACGGCACGGCCACGGCCCCGTACGGGCACGACGGCCGGTCCGACGCGGGCCGTCCGCCCGCGCCGCCGACCGGTGCGCCGCCGGCCCCGCGCCGGGGCCGCCGCGTCGGACGCCCGATCGGGGGCTGGACGTTCCTGCTCGCGCTGCTCGCCGGTGGCGGCACCGCGGTCGCCGTCTCCCGCCATGACGGCCTGGTGCCGTCCCTCCAGGCGGGCCTGGCGTGCGCATTGGTCGTCTTCGGCCTCGGGCTGGTGCTCAGCGCCTGGTACGGACGCACGGGCGGCGGCACGGTCTTCATGGTGGTGCTGACGGCCCTGCTGCTGGCGGGCGCGACGACGCTGCCTGCCAACATCACCACCCACTGGCAGAAGCTCACCTGGGCCCCCACCACGCTCAGCGCCGTCCGGCCGCAGTATGAGCTCGGTTCGGGAGAGGGGGAGTTGGACCTCACCGGCCTGCCCCTCAAGGCGGGCCGCACGGTCCACACCGGCGCGGAAGTGGGCGCCGGCCGCCTTCACGTGACACTGCCGCACGGGGTCACCGCCCGGCTCCATGTCTCGCTCGGCCTCGGCGATATCCAGCTGCCCGGCGAATCGCCGCACGACGTGGACCTCATGGCCGGACGGCGGACGGTGGACCTTCCCGCCGACGGCCTCAAGAAGGGCGAGAAGCCGCGCGGCTCGGTGGAGCTGAACGTCGAACTCGGCGCCGGCCAGGTCGCCGTCACCCGCGCCGAACCGGCCCCCGCCGCGCCGACCCCCGCCGCGCCGACCGCCCCGACCCCTGAGGGAGCCCACCGGTGAAGCGCCACCCCTTCGAACCGGCCCGCCTGATCTCCGGCCTCACCGCCCTCACCCTCGGCACGGCCTACGGCCTCGACGCCCTTGGCCTCTGGGATGCCCCCGGCCCATGGCTCTTCCTCACCCTCCCGGCCGGCCTGCTGCTCTCCGGCATCACCGCAGCCGTCTGGACCAGGACCCGCCGCCCGCTCCACCCGCACACCGACAGCACCTCCTCGAAAGGCTCCTGACACGACTACCGACGGCACCGCCACCGCGCCCCGGCATCAGCGCCCTCGCCCCGGCCCTCATGAACCGCCCCCGCCGCTTGCGGGACAGCCCTCAGCCGAACAACTGCGCCCCGTGCCGCTTACGGCGGTTCGCCAGGGCGGCGTCCAGGGAGAACCTCGGCGTACCGGCCAGCAGGAGCGGGATCCAGGCCACCAGGTAGGCGAGGTCATTGCCGTAGTAGTAGGGCGTGGTCGCCCAGCTCACGGTGAGCCACAGCGTCAGCGAGATCAGCGCACCGCCGAACGCCGCCAGCCGCCCCAGCAGCCCCACCAGAGTCCCGAGTCCCACCGCCAGTTCACCGGCCGCGATGGCATAGCCGAAGCCCACCGGACTCTTCTGCGCGATCTCCACGAGCTGCGGCAGCGCCGCCGCGTCATGGACCTGGCGCAGCATCTCGCCGAGCGAACCCGCGCCACCGGCCGCCAGGAACGCCGGATCCGTCAGCTTGTCGATGCCCGCATAGAGGAAGGTCGCCCCCAGAAAGAGCCGCAAGGGGAGCAGCGCATGCCGCGCCAGCTGCGCCCGCAATCCGGCGCCGGCACCCTCGACGCCCGCCCCTCCCAAGTCGGCACCGATCGTACGATTCGCGTGCACCATGACGTCCGCCTCTCCGTTGCCACCGGGCGCAGACGATTGTGCCCGCGCCCGCGCCTCCTGGGGAGATACGTACGCACGTGCGCGAGAGGTTCAACGGACCGATGCACTTCAGGCCACTGCGCCACACAGAATCGTCACGCAGCAGCACCCGGGCGCCACGGGCGGCACCGACCACGCCCGTCGCCGCCCGATGACCGGCGCCAGGCACCCGGCGAGGCGCCGCGCCAGGGTGCCGCGGGACCACCCATGATCCGCGGGACCCGACCCTGCCCCACAGGGCCGGGGACCCGCCCCCGCCCCGCAGGGCCCCACCGTCATCCGCAGGGCCCGACCATGACCCACCGGCCGGCCACGCCGCACACTCCGGCACCACCGAACCGCCGAATCCGCCGAATCCGCCGTCCCCACCGAACCCGCCCGCCATCGCCTAGTCCACGACGTCGATCACATACCCCTTCGTCTCCACGCCCGCCGCCGTGACCACGCGGACCTCCACCCGGCCGGGCTCGACGTCGACCGGTACCGGGACCGTCAGCACGCCGTCCGTCGGGTTGGTGAAGCCGCCGGCCACCGGGACCAGCGGGACGGGGACATGTACGTCTCCGATGCGTACGACGGTCCGGGCAAGCCGGTCGGGGGTCCCGGCGCCCGGCGGGACGAAACCGGCGCCGCGGATCTCGATGTCGTCGCCGGTACGGACCGGCGCGGCGAGATCGCCCAGCTCGCGGGAGCGGACGACCGAGAGGATCACCGGCCGCCCGCCCGCCACCGCCTTCCCCCACAGATAGGTCGCCCCGGAGAGCGCGAGGAGGACCACCAACCCCCAGGGGAGCTGCGGCAATTGCGCCGGTTGCCCGGCCAGCCGTACCAGCGCGCACCCCAGCACGGCCGCGTTCACCAGGACGTACTGCACGTCCAGGAGACTGCCCCGCCCCGCGTCGTCCGTCAGCAGATCGGCGGCCCGCGGCCGCTCCGCGGGCACCTTCTGAAGCCGTCCCGACCGCACCCGCGAGGCCACCAGCCCGTAGGCCAGCACGGCCACCGCGCACCCGAGGGCGAGCGCCACCAGCAGCGCGCCGGACCGTGCGAGCGCCACGCCCTGGAGCAGCGGGCGCCGCTCGTCCGGGCCCGCGGCCGTCACCTGCTGCACGACCACCGTCAGGACGGCGTACAGCACCGCGGCCGCCCAGCCCGCCGCGATCGTCCGTGAGGTGGACAGCCGCCCGTCCTCGCCGATCAGCGGCGCCAGCGCCCCGCCGTGCGCCCGGTGCCACCAGGCCGCCGCGGTGAGCCCCAGCGCCAGTACGACGGCTGCGGCCAGTCCCGCCGTGCGGGCGGCCGTCCAGCCGGTGCCGAGGGCGGTCAGCGCCTGTCCGAGCAGCAGCGCCACCGCCGCGCTCCAAACGGCGAGCAGGGTGCGCCACCGTACGGCCGCCAGCCAGGCGGCCTTTCCGGCGGCGCGCCGCCGGGCGACCTCCCTCGCGGACAGCGTGAGTTCGTCGGAGACCCACTGCCGGGCCGCACCGGCGGAACGCGCCAGTCCGGCCGGCACCCCGCGCCCGGCGGCGAAGTCCTCGCGGAGCGCGATGAACGCGGCAACCGCCTGCTGGTGCCCCGCCCGAGCGCCGTGCGGGCACCGTCCGCACCGGCACTCGCCGCCGGCGGCGCGCTCCGCGCCCTCCCCCGGCTCGCCCGTTCCGGCCATTCTGCCCGCCGCATCCACCGACACGTCCGTTACCGCCCGCCACCGCTGATCATCAACTTGAGTTCTCCGAAGGCGAATTGTGCCGCACCCCGCAGGAGGCGCCTCAAACGTCCAGTTGGTGGCGGGTGGCGGGCGCAGCGCTGTGTTGACGTCCGGCCGTGAACGGGCTCCGCCCCCGCGCCAGCCGCCCTCACAGCGGCGCCGGGCACCGCCCCACCGGCAGCTGAGCAACGGCACCTGCGCACCGAGGAACCCACGCCCCCGCACAGGGAATTCGCGGCCCCCGTACACCTGACCGGCGCGCCGGCCGGGGAACCGGGGCATGTCCCCTATTCGGGCGAACCGGGCCACCGCGAAGGCTGAGCGGTGGGCGCGTGGCGCAAGCTCTCGCCGTGCGTCAAATAATCGGAATTCACGGATCGCACAGCTGCGATGACCTGGTCAGACCGACTGCGCCGCGACGGCCGGACGGACCGCGCCCCGGCGGTCCCGGGCTGCGGACCGCCGCCGCGTTCCTTCTGCTGGCCGGGATCGCCGCGCTGCTCGTCATCGCGCCCGCGGCCACCGCGCTTGGCCGGCCCGACCGCCCGGTCACCGGCGACAATTGCGCCTACGCCGGAACGGCGCCGCCGGTGGACGTACCGACGGACTTCCCCATGCCGCGCGGCTGGCACTTCCCCTGTAGCCGGACCAAGCCCCCGCCGACGCCCTCCCACCGGCCGGCACCGCGCCCCCACGTCCCCAAGCCCGCGCCCCCGCCGCCCCGTGCCCATACCCCCCGGCCGGCACCTCCCCCGCCACCGCCACCACCGCCGCCACCGACACCGCCACCGCCACCCACTCCGCGCGCCCGTCCCACGGCGCCGCCGCCCCCGCCGAAGCCGAAGCCCCCACCCGTCGTCCGCCGCCCGGCGTCACCGCCACCCGTCCTGCCCCGCAGCTACGCACGGCCGTCCCACCGGCCGCGCGCCGGGCGCTCCGTGGTGACCACGACCCTGCTGCTCACCGCCCCGGCCGTGCTGGCCGGCGCCGCCCTCCGTCCCCGTTCGAGCTCCTCGTCCGGTTCCGCCGGGCGCCGTTCCTCGTAGGAGGTCTCCATGTCGCAATGGCTGGTATTGACCCTCGCCATGGCCGCTGCTTGCGGCGTCGTCCTGACCATCACGGTGCTGAAGGAGCGCCGGATCACCGAGGACGACGACCCGTCCGAAACACCCGATGTGATCGAGTATCTGACGATGATGGTGGGGGTGGTGTACGCGATCGTGCTGGGGCTGGCCATCGCCGGTGTGTGGGAGGCCAGAAGCGCGGCCGAGGACACCGTACGGACCGAGGCGCAGGCGCTGCACGAGGTCAGTGCGCGGGCCCGGGCCTACCCCGCACCGGTGCGGGACCGTATCCGCGCGGATGTCGATGCGTATGTGAGCCATGTGGTGCACAAGGAGTGGCCCGTGATGGCCGAGAAGGGGGAGCTGACCGGGCGCGGTACCGAGCTGCTGACGAAGGTCCGGGCGGATGTCACCGATTACCGTCCGCGCAATGACTTCGAGGGACAGTCGTACCAGCCCCTCGTCGACCAGGTCGCGGTGGCCGACGGGGCCCGCACCGCGCGGGCGAACGCGGCCGAGTCGACGCTGCCGGGGGTGGTGTGGTTCGGACTGATCATCGGGGGTGCCATCTCGATCGGTGTCATGTTCACCCTGCAAATCCGGCGTTCGGGGCGGGAGTTGCTGATGGCGGGCCTCTTCAGCGCGCTGATCGCCTTTCTGCTGTTCCTGGTCTGGGATTTCGACGCCCCGTTCAGCCGCGGCATCTCGGCGACGGCCTCGCCGTTCTTCGAACTGTTCCCGCATCCGTGAGGCGGGGTGCCCTGCGGGACCGCCGTACGCCCCGCAGGGCACCCACCCGGCCGCGGCCGCCGGGCCACCCGGCCACCCGGCCACCCGGCCACCCGGCCACCCGGCCACCCGGCCACCCGGGTGCGCCCTAGTCGAAGAGGTCCGGCTCGGTACGCACGATCTGCTGGTACAGCGGCTGGTAGTTGATCCAGGCGACCAGGTCGTTGCCCAGCTGTTCGCGCGTGTGGACGGCGTTGTGGTGGTCGATCAGCACCGGCTCGCCGGCGGCCTTGGCGGCCAGCTGGACCTGGCAGGACCGCTCCATCGTGAGGAACCACCACGCCGCCGCGTCCACCGAGTCGCCGACCGTCAGCAGCCCGTGGTTGCGCAGGATCACCGCCTTGTGGGGCCCGAGGGCGGCCGCGATCCGCCGTCCTTCCCCCTCGTCGACCACCACGCCCGTGTAGTCGTCGAAGAGCGCGTGGTCCTCATAGAACGCGCAGACGTCCTGGGTGATCGGCTCCAGCAGCTCGCCCAGTGAGGACAGCGCCCGGCCGTAGGTGGAGTGGCTGTGCGCCGCCGCGATGACGTCGGGGCGGGCCTGGTGGACCTGGGAATGGATGGCGAACGCCGCCTGGTTGACGTGGTAGCGGCCGTCGACGACCTTTCCCTCCGCGTTCACCATGATCAGATCGCTGACCCTGAGGTGCCGGAAGGACATCCCGAAGGGGTTGACCCAGAAGCAGTGCGGGAACTCCGGGTCGCGCACGGTGATATGGCCCGCGACGCCCTCCTCGAAGCCATGGCGCCCGAAGAGACGCAGCGCCGCGACCAGGCGCTCCTTGCGGTAGCGCCGCTCGCCCTCGACGGTCGCATGCGTCGGCGGCATCGCGAAGTGCAGCTGATCGGTGGGTATGGGCGTCGGCTCGGGCATCGCGGCCCTCCTCTGGCACGTACGGCGTGATGCTCGATGCGGAAGGTACCTTCCGCTACCGCAGGTAAACAGGGCCGCGACCGGCGCACTTCCCACTGCCTGCATGATGAGGGCACCAGGACCGGCAGCAGAGGGGCACACCATGAGGGCCATATCGGTCAGCAGGGACATCGTCGCCACACCGCGGGAGCTCTTCGACCTCCTCCGGGACCCGGCCCGGCACGCCGAGCTGGACGGCTCGGGAATGCTGCGCGGCCGCCCGCAGGGGCCGTCGCCGCTGGGGCCCGGCGACCGGTTCAGCATGGGAATGGCACAGGGCCGGATCGCGTACCGGTCGGTGAATGTCGTGGTGGAGTACGAGAAGGACCGGCTGATCGCCTGGGAGACCTGGGGCGAACTCCGTGGCCGGCGGCTGGTCGGCGGGCAGCGCTGGCGCTACGAACTGACGCCCGTGAACGGCACGGGCGGCACGGACAGCCCCGGCGACGGCAGCGAGGTCACCACCCGGGTCACCCACACCTTTGACTGGTCGCGCGCCCGGCTCCCCCGTCTCATCGTGGAACTCCCCGGCTACCCACGGCGGATGGGCCCGGCGATGACCACGACGCTGGAGCGGCTGGCCGCGGCCGTACGGAGCTGAGCACGCGGCTCCGCCGCACCGCCGTCCCCGCGGGCCACTACGGAGCACAGGAGCCGTGGCCCGGCCAGGGTGCCGGCTCCTGGGCGTTCACTCCCGGAGCCGGCCGAGGACGGCCGAGGCGAGCGCCGCGTCGAGCGCTCCGACACCGGTGAGGTCGGCGACCGTGATCGCGGCCTCCGGCCGGTCGACGGGCGCCTTGAGCAGCAGGCCGGCCGCGATGTCGCCGTCCTCGGCGGCGGCCCCGGCACGGACCGCGTGACCGAAGTCGCCGTGGTCCAGGCACTGGGCATGGTCGTCGGTGGCGATCAGCTGTGCGCGGTGGAAGAGGGCGGGCGGCAGCTCGTTCTTGTGCGGCATGTCCGTGCCGATGCCGGTCACATGGGCACCCGCACGCACCCGGTCGGCGTCCAGAACGGGGGACCGGGCCGGTGTCGCGGTGATGATCATGTCGGCCCGGGCCGCCTCTGCCGCCCCGGCGGGACGGGCGGCCAGGCCGTGCGCGCCGAGTGTGTCGCACAGGGCGTGGGCCTTGTCCGGGGTGCGGCCGTGGACCAGCACCAGGCCCACCGGCCGGAGTTCGGCCAGCCAGAGGGCCTGGAGGCGGGCCTGTTCGCCGGTGCCGAAGACGGCCAGCGTGCCGGCGGCGGGGCGGGCCATGGCATGGGTGATCAGCGCGCCCGCGGCGGCGGTGCGCCAGGCGGTCAGCAGACCGCGGTCGTCGAGGAGCGCGCGCGGCTGTCCGGTGCGGGCGCTGACGACGCAGACCAGACCGTGGTTGGCGGAGAGACCGCGCGCCGGGTTGCCGTAGAAGCCGGTCGCGATCTTGACGGTGAAGTCGGCGGCGCCGGTGATCCAGCCGGCTTTGACGTGGCAGTCCCCGTCGGCCTCGGCAAAGTCCAGATGCAGCGGCGGCGGCACGTGGGTGCGGCCTTCCGCGTGCGCGATGAGCGCGTCACGGATGGTGTCGAGGACCAGCCGCGAGGTGGTGGCCCGTTCGATGGCCGCCGCGTCGAAGACGGCGAGCGTCATCGGCGCGCCCGCATCCAGTCGGCGAAGGCCGCCAGGCCCTCTTCGGGGTTGCGGCGGCCGATGCCGATGCGGAAACGGTCGGCGGGAGTGGCGGTGAGTTCCGAGCGGTAGATACTCGCGGGCAGCAGCAGAACGCCGGCTTCCTCCACCAGGCGGGTGCAGAAGTCCTCCACGCCGTCGGCGCCGAGGTAGCGGGGGTAGGCGACGCATCCGCCGTCCGGCCGCTGCCATGCGAAGTCGTCGGCGAACTCGGCGAAGAAGGCCTCGAAAGCCGGCAGATTGGCCGCGATCAGGGCCCGGTTGCGGTGCAGGATCGTCTCGCGGGCCTTCAGCGCGATACGGGCCAGGACCTCGCTGGGCGCGGAGTTGCAGATGGTGGTGTAGTGCTTGGCCCGCTCCAGACGGGCACGCAGCGCGCGGTCCCGGCAGGTGATCCAGCCGATGCGCAGCCCGGGAAGCCCCAGGGACTTCGAGGTCACGTTCAACGACAGTGCACGCTCCGACACATCGGCGGCGTGCGGCAGGGTGCGGGCCGGGTCACGTTCCAGGCCGCGGTAGACCTCGTCGCTGAACAGGTGGATGCCGCGCTCGTCGCACAGACGGGCCAGGGCGAGGAAGTCAGCCGTGCCGAGGACTTTGCCGGTCGGGTTGTTGGGGAAGTTCACCGAGACGACCCGGGTATTGGGCCGGATCGCCGCCGCCACCTCGTCGAGGTCCAGGGCCCAGTCCCGGTTCGCGTCGAGGGCCACGCCGGTGACCTCGCACAGTGCCAGCGGCACGGTCTCGGCGGCCTGGTAGTTCGGGGTCACCACCACCGCGTGGTCACCGGCGCCGAGCAGCACATTCATCGCCAGATAGAGGGCTTCCTCGGCGCCCGCGAAACAGATGACGTCGTCCGCGCCGGCCTGCTCGTAGGTCTGGGCGATCACCTCGCGCAGGGCCGGGTCGCCGAAGGTCTCGGTGTAGCCCAGGGACAGGTTCTCGAAGGCTTCCCGGTCCGTGTCGTCGGCCAGCCCGAGCAGCTCGCCGAGTGTCATGGTCTGGACGTCGGAGGCGGTCAGATGGTGGCGGGCGGTGAACTCCCAGCGGGAGAAGTACGTTTCGAGGCGGAAGTCGGGCAGCCGGGTCATGGCGGTCAGTCCTTTGCGCTGGAGGCTCGGAGTTCGGCCAGCAGGCCGTAGACGGTGGACCGGGACACCCGCAGGGCCCCGGCGACGACCGGCGCGGCACGGCGCACGGCGAACACCCGGGCCTCGTCCAGCAGGCCGAGGACGGCCAGCCGGTCCTGGCGGGTCATGCGCTCGACGGGACGTCCCGTTTCGCGGACGTGGCTGCCGATGATGTGCTGGATGCGCTCGGCCCAGTCCTGCTCGAACAGCGGCTCGGGGCGCTGCACGGTGGGCGCGCCGAAGGCGGACAGGACCGCCGCGGCCTGTTCCAGCGGGGTGCGGTCAAGGTTGATGCACAGCACGGCCGACGGCCGCTCGTGGGCATCCCGCAGGACCGCGCTCACCGACGACAGCCGGCGGCCGTCCGCCAGCAGCTTCTCGTACGGCCCGTAGACGCCCTGCGGCGACGGGTCGAGCTCGTCCAGCTCACCGAGCAAAGAGGGGTCCCCCGGGCCGCGGGAGCCCATGGGGTTCCAGATCTCCAGGACCCGGTCGGTGTCCGGATCGTGCAGCACCACCTCGGCGTACGGACCGAGCAAACGCGCGACGGCCTGGCACACCGGCGCCCACATCCGCACCCGGGGGTCCTGGGCCTCTTCTGCATCTCCCATGCTTGGACTGTACGTCCAGACTGGACAGAAAGTCCATGGGCGGTGCCGCCCCCGCCAACGACAACGCCGCCGCTCAGCAGGCTGAGCGGCGGCGTCATCAAGCGACCGGCGGGATCACCCCGGCCCCATGGGTGGGATCACTCCCACTCGATGGTGCCCGGGGGCTTGCTGGTGACATCGAGGACGACGCGGTTGACGTCGGCGACCTCGTTGGTGATGCGGGTGGAGATGCGGGCCAGGACCTCGTACGGCATCCGCGTCCAGTCCGCGGTCATGGCGTCCTCGGAGGACACCGGGCGCAGCACGATCGGGTGGCCGTACGTCCGGCCGTCGCCCTGGACGCCGACCGAGCGGACATCGGCGAGCAGGACCACCGGGCACTGCCAGATCTCGCGGTCCAGACCGGCCGCGGTCAGCTCCTCGCGGGCGATGGCGTCGGCCTCGCGCAGCAGGTCCAGGCGCTCCTTGGTGACCTCGCCGACGATCCGGATGCCCAGGCCGGGGCCGGGGAACGGCTGGCGGTGGACGATCTCGTCCGGCAGGCCGAGCTCCGAGCCGACCATCCGGACCTCGTCCTTGAACAGCTGGCGCAGCGGCTCGACGAGCTCGAACTCGATGTCGTCGGGGAGCCCGCCGACGTTGTGGTGCGACTTGATGTTGGCGGTGCCCGTGCCGCCGCCGGACTCGACGATGTCCGGGTAGAGCGTGCCCTGGACCAGGAAGGCGACTTCCTCGCCCTCGGCGCCGGCCTCGGCGACCAGCTCGGCCTGGGCCTGCTCGAAGACCCGGATGAACTCCCGGCCGATGATCTTCCGCTTCTGCTCGGGGTCGCTGACCCCGGCCAGTGCGGTCAGGAAGCGCTCCTCGGCGTCGACGACCTTCAGCTGGACGCCGGTGGCGGCCACGAAGTCCTTCTCGACCTGCGCGGACTCGCCCTTGCGCTGGAGACCGTGGTCGACGTAGACGCAGGTCAGCTGGTCGCCGATGGCCTTCTGCACGATGGCGGCGGCCACCGAGGAGTCCACGCCGCCGGACAGCGCGCAGATGGCGCGCTTGGTGCCGACCTGCGCGCGGATCGCGGCGACCTGCTCCTCGACCACGCTGGTGGTGGTCCAGTTCGGCTCGATGCCCGCGCCGCGGTAGAGGAAGTGCTCCAGGACCTGCTGGCCGTGCGTGGAGTGCATGACCTCGGGGTGGTACTGGACGCCGTAGAGCTTCTTCTCGTCGTTCTCGAAGGCGGCGACCGGGACCACGTCGGTGGACGCGGTGACCGTGAAGCCCTCGGGGGCGGCGGAGCAGGCGTCACCGTGCGACATCCACACCGACTGCTCGGCGGGCGTGCCCTCGAACAGGGTGGAGCCGGGACGGGAGACGGTCAGCGGGGTACGGCCGTACTCACGGGCGCCGGTGTTGTCGACGGTGCCACCGAGGGTGGTGGCCATGAGCTGGAAGCCGTAGCACATGCCGAAGACCGGGACACCGGCCTCGAACAGCGAGCGGTCGAGGCTGGGGGCGTCTTCGGCGTAGACCGACGAGGGACCGCCGGAGAGGATGATCGCCTTCGGGTTCTTGGCGAGCATCTCCGCCACCGGCATGGTGGACGGCACGATCTCGCTGTAGACCCGGGCCTCTCGGACCCGGCGGGCGATGAGCTGGGCGTACTGTGCGCCGAAGTCGACTACGAGGACGACGTCCGGGGCAGCGGCAGGGGGCGCTGATGGCACTTCGGCGGCCTTCCGGCGGTGTGGAGCAGGGGTTGGACTTTCGATTCTAACGGGCTCATACTGAGCCCCATGAACAAGCAGCTGACCTTCGTCTTTACCTATGGCACCGGCCCAACCGGCTGCCATGGTCGTGCTGCTTGATCCACTGACGAGCAACTTCCCAGGCGCCCCGGGCCGAAAAGGTCCGGGGCGCCTGCGTCTGTCCGGGCCACCCGCGGCTCCGGGGCCACCCACCCCAGGAGATGACGGACATGAGCACCCCCACCAGCACCGCCCCCGACACCGGCGCCCGCTCCCCCGAGGCCGCCGGGATCATCACCGACGCCCGGCAGCGGATCGACGATCTCGACGGCCGGATCATCGGCCTCGTCCAAGA
The DNA here is from genome assembly GCF_008704855.1 of Streptomyces platensis. Taxonomy (NCBI): domain Bacteria; kingdom Bacillati; phylum Actinomycetota; class Actinomycetes; order Kitasatosporales; family Streptomycetaceae; genus Streptomyces; species Streptomyces platensis. Next base: position 5,337,636 of record NZ_CP023691.1, on the reverse strand, counting down.
ACGGATGGCCGTCTCGGCCGTCATCCAGCACGAGCGCGTCACCTCCGGCGGACGGCGGGTGAACCTCGCCCGCGAGATGGAGATCCTGACCCACTACAGCGACCAGCTCGGCAAGCCGGGCACCGCGCTGGCGATGACCCTGCTGGAGCTGTCCCGGGGCCAGATCTGAGGCGGCACGGGTCAGCAGCGTGGCCGGTTTTGGCTGGTGTGCGGTCGGTTTCGGGGCCGGGCGGGCGCGTGAAGGAACGCACGCGCCCCGGCGCAGCTGCCGGATCTGAGTTCGGTTGCCGACTCACCCATACGGCGCGTGACCGGCCGCTGCGAGGCTTCGTTGTTCCCGGTGCCACGCCAGCCAGGCGCGGCCTGCACGACTACGCGTAGACGCCGCCCCACGGGCGGAAACCCGGAGCGATGAGACGCCGGCCGCCAGCCGCGGCCCGCGTCGTGGGACCTCGCTCCGTGCCGTGGCCGGTCAGCAGGGGACAGCAGCCCGGTCACATCCGATGGGGTGGTCGGTCCTGGGGACGCCCGGGACCGACCGCATCCGGTCGAAACGGTTGCGCCAGGTGAGGCGCATCCAGGACGATGCTTGACGAACGACGCACCGCGTCCGGTAGGGACTGTGCACTGCCATGGGTCCGACCGTCGCGAGCTCCGCACCATCGCGCACCACCCCGAAAGCCAGCGGCGCTACCCCCCCCCAGCGCCGCCCCTCGGTGCCGGCGCTGCCCTGACGCCGGCACCGAAAGCCAAGGGCCCCGTGACCGTCCGCAACCCCCCTCGCGGATGGTGTCCGGGGCCCTTCGCTGTGCCCGGGGTGCGCCCGGCGCACGTCCGCCGTCGAGCGAATGCTGCGCACGGCCTTTGTGAAGCCTGTGAGGCTGCTGTGACAGGCGTGACCGGCATCACAACGGCTTTTCTGGTTGAGTGGACAACCTTTTTCGGCCATGGCCGGTCATGTACCTGCAATCGCACGGCCATACCGCGCCCCACCGCGACGGCCCGCAACCACTTGTGCCGGAAACCGGCACTTTGGACCCGAGAGGTCTTCTCGATGAAGCTTCGCCGTGCCCTGACGGCTGCCGCCGCGACGGCCGTCATAGCCCCCGCCGCCCTGCTGGCGGCCCCTGCCGCGTACGCGACCGGCCCCGAGACCGAGGCCGGCGCGAGTGCCGAGCCCACGCCGGGCACCCCTGGCTCGGAGCAGACCGACGCGCCCACCACGCAGCCGGAGACCCCGGCCGCCGGTGACGAGAACGCGACGGACGACACCACGCCGGGTGACACCACCCCCGGTGACGACACCAAGCCCGGCGAGGAGACCGGGGGCGGTGACGGCACCGGGCCGACCGCCCCGGCCACCCCCGGCGGCGACACCAAGCCGAGTGCCTCGCCCAAGCCCTCCACCTCGGCCAAGCCCACCGAGCCGGGCGAGCCCGGTGACGAGGACGAGTGCACGGTCGATGACGCCGCCATCAAGGTGACCGTCGCCCACCTGCCCTCCAAGCTCGTCGCGGGCGGCGGCTGGAAGGGCTTCAGCGTGCAGCTGGCCAACACCACGGACCAGACGCTGGACGAGGTCTACCCGGTCATCTACGCGGTGCCGACCGGCGACATCGACCACCCCAAGTCGCAGCTCGACCTGGAGTACCAGAACCCGGACACCGGCAAGTGGACCTCGTTCGACGAGTGGACCGACGGGGAGTACTTCGGCTGGTTCCAGCTCGACGCCCACCAGACCGCCGAGCTGAAGATGCGGATCCGTGCGGACAAGGGCGCCACGGCCGGTGACGGCTTCGCGCTGGTGGCGGGCGACTACCAGAACCAGGACGGCTCCTGCGGCTGGTCCGAGGAGCAGTGGTACGACTTCACCATCCTCTCGGCCGGCAGCAACCCGGGCGAGATCCCGCCGGCCAAGCCCGGTAAGCCCGGCAACAAGCCCGGTACGCAGGGCGGCGGGAAGCCGGTCGGCACCGGTAAGCCGAAGGACGGTATGGACAAGCTGCCGGTGACCGGCAACCTGGCCGAGACCGGTGCCTCCTCCGCGCTGCCGACCCTCGGCCTCGTGGGCGGAGTCGCCATGGTCGTGGGCGCGGGCGCGATCTTCGTCGTCCGCCGCCGCAAGACGGACGGCGCCGCCGCGTAACGGCAGGCGCAGAAGAGGAGGGCCGCACCCGGTTCGGGGTGCGGCCCTCCGTCGTACGTACGCAAGAGGCGCCCTAGGTGAGCGACTTCTTCGGCGGGACCGGCGGGACGGCCAGGAAGGGCAGGTTCAGCGCGCCGAACGCCTTCTTGGGGACGGCGGGGCGGACCGGCTCGACCGGTGCCAGCCGGCGGTACGCCCGGCCCGGGGCGGGGCGGGGGTCGGTCTCGCCCTTGTTGGGCCACAGCGACATCGCGCGTTCGGCCTGTGCGGTGATCGTCAGGGACGGGTTGACGCCCAGGTTGGCGGAGACCGCGGCGCCGTCGACGACCGAGATGCCCGGGTGGCCGTAGAGGCGGTGGTACGGGTCGATGACCCCGTGGTCGGCGTCGGCGCCGATCGGGCAGCCGCCCAGGAAGTGCGCGGTCAGCGGCGTCCCCATCAGCTCGCCGACATTGCTGCCCGCGAAGCCGTTGATCTCCTGCGCGAGCAGGGTGGCGGCCTCGGTGGCCTCGGGGATCTGCTCGGGGTTCGGTGCGCCGTGGCCCTGGCGGGCGGTGAGCAGGCCCTTGCCGAGGCCGTCCGGCTTGCGGTAGGTCGTCAGGGAGTTGTCCAGCGACTGCATCACCAGGCCGATGATGGTGCGCTCCGACCAGCGGCGGTTGGAGAGCGACCGGAGCAGCAGCAGCGGATGCCGCAGACAGTTCGCGGCCCACCGGCCGGCGCGGGAGCCGCGGCCGTCGACGGGCACCTGGAGGATGGACATCGCGCCCATCGCGTTGGAGCCCTTGCCGTAGCGGACCGGCTCGATATGGGTGTGCGCGTCGGGGTGGATGGACGAGGTGATCGCGACCCCGCGGGTGAAGTCGGCCTCGGTGCCGTGCCGTTTGCGGTAGCGGCGGTTGTCGGTCTGCGCGCCCACCAGCGCCTCGGAGTTCGTCCGGGTCAGCTCGCCCAGCCTGCCGGAGATGCCGGGCAGCAGTCCGCTGTCCTTCATCTTGTGCAGCAGGGTCTGGGTGCCGTAGGTGCCGGCGGCGAGGACGACCCGGCGGGCGGTGAAGGTGCGGCCCCGGCCCTTGCGCTTGTTGTCGGTGGGGAGGGTGGCGACGGCGAAACCGCCGCGGGAGTCCTCGGTGACGGTGACGACGGAGGTCATCGGGTGGATGACGGCGCCGGCCCGCTCGGCGAGGTGGAGGTAGTTCTCGTTGAGGGTGTTCTTGGCGCCGTGCCGGCATCCGGTCATGCACTCGCCGCACTCCGTACAGGCCTTACGGGCCGGGCCCTGGCCGCCGAAGTAGGGGTCGGGGACCTCCGCGCCCGGTGCCGCCTTCGACGTCCCGTCCGCGTCCTCGCCGTCCCCGAAGAAGACCCCGACCGGCGCCAGATGGAAGGAGTCGCCGACGCCCATCTTGTCCGCGGCCTCCTTGAGGTGGACATCGGAGGGCGTCATTGTCGGGTTGAGACGGACCCCCAGCATCCGCTTGGCCTGGTCGTAGAAGGGGGCCAACTCCTCCTGCCAGTCGGTGATATCGCCCCACTGCCGGTCCTCGAAGAACGGCTTCGGGGGGACGTAGAGGGTGTTGGCGTAGTTGAGCGAGCCGCCGCCGACGCCCGCCCCTGCCAGCACCATGACGTTGCCGAGCAGATGCACCCGCTGGATGCCGTAGCAGCCGAGCGCCGGCGCCCACAGGTAGTTGCGGATGTCCCAGGAGTTCTTCGGCAGGGTCTGCCGGGTGAAGCGGCGGCCGGCTTCGAGGACGCCGACGCGATAGCCCTTCTCGGTCAGCCGCAGTGCGGAGACCGAGCCGCCGAAGCCGGAGCCGACGACGAGCACGTCGTAGTCGTAGCCGTCAGCGTTCTGGGTGTCCTGAGCGCCGTCGGTGTCCTGGACGCCGCCGGTGTCCCGGTCGTCCCGGCCGCCGTTCGCGTCCGGGTTCCGGGCAGAGTTCTCCTGGGGCACTGGCTCTCCCTGCTGCTGTGGTTAGCGGAGCCGGAACGCCTTCATCGCGCGCAGGCTGCGGCTCATGAACTGTGCGTACTTCTCGTCGGTCATGCCGAAGGACGGGGCGAGCGGCATCAGCCGCTGGTGGGCGACGGTCTGCGCCTCGGTGTACTTGAGGATGCCCTCGGAGCCGTGCCGGCGGCCCAGCCCCGAGTCGCCCATACCGCCCATGGGTGCCTGCACGCTGGCGTAGCCGGCGGCGTAGGACTCATTGACGTTGACGGTGCCGGTCCGCAGCCGGGCGGCGACCGCGCGGCCGCGGCGGCCGTCCTTGGTCCAGACGCTGGAATTGAGTCCGTACGGGGTGGCATTGGCGAGCGCCACCGCCTCGTCCTCGTCGCGGAAGCGGTAGATCGAGACGACCGGGCCGAAGGTCTCCTCGCCGCAGACCGCCATCGGGGCCTGGACGCCGTCGAGGATGGTCGGCTCGTAGAACAGCGGGCCGATGTCGGGGCGGGGGCGGCCGCCGGCCACCAGCTCGGCGCCCTTGGCGACGGCCTCCTCGACATGGCGGGTGACGGTCTCCAGCTGGCGCTCGCCGACCAGGGAGCCCATGTCGGCTCCGTAGGCGAGGGCGTTGCCCAGCCGCATCGCCTTCGTCCGGGCGGCGAACCGCTGGAGGAAGTCGTCGGCGATGGACTCGTGGACGTAGAGCCGCTCGATGGAGATGCACAGCTGTCCGGCGGAGGCGAAGCAGCCGCGGACGGCGCCCGCGGCGGCCTTTTCCACGTCGGCGTCCTGGAGCACCACCATGGCGTTCTTGCCGCCGAGTTCGAGGGAGACGCCGACCAGCCGGGCGGCGGCGCCCTGGGCGACCTCGCGGCCCGTACGGGTCGAGCCGGTGAAGGAGACGTAGTCGGCGTGCGCGACGACGGCGGGGCCGACGACCGGGCCCTCGCCGATCACGACCTGCCAGACGTCCTCCGGCAGCCCGGCCTCGATGAGCTGCTCACGGGCCCACAGCGCGGTCAGCGCGGTCTCCGTGTCGGGCTTCATGACGACGGCGTTGCCCGCGACGAAGGCCGGCAGGGCGTCGCCGACGGAGAGCTCGAAGGGGTAGTTCCAGGGGGCTATCTGCCCGACCACGCCCCGGGGCTGGCGGAGTTCGGTGACCTTGGTGAGGGTCGGTACGACGCCGGTGCGGGCCTTGGGCCTGAGGTAGGCGTGCGCCTTGCGGCCGTAGTGGCGGGCGGTGACGGCGACCGCCTGGATCTCCTCATGGGCGTGCAGCCGCGCCTTGCCGGTCTCCAGCTGGATCAGGTCGAGCACCTCGGCCTGGCGGCGCAGCACCAGGTCGTGGAAGCGGAGCAGGACCGCGGCGCGCTGCTTGACCGGGACCTTGGCCCAGCGCTCCTGGGCGGCTCGGGCGCGCTCGAAGGCGGTGGCGACGTCCTCGGGGGTGGACTCCGGCAGATCGGCCAGCTTCTCCCCGGTGAAGGGGGTGTGGTTGGCGGTCCGGCCTCCCCCAGCCACCACACCGCGGGTGAGCCGGGCGGCGATCTCGGGGGTGACCACCTCCGCCGCGGTGCGGGCGCCCGCGGGGGTGGGGGCGACCGGGTTGCCGGCGGCGGGGGCCCCGTCGGGCGCGGTGGCCACGGCGGCCGCGGGGGCGTCCGTGGGGGCCTCGGCGGGGGCCTCCGCGGCGGAGGCGGCTGTTCCGGTGTCCTGCGAGTCCGTCATGCGGGCGAGCGTATTCCTCCCCCGGCGCTTTGTGTACCCGGCAGTAATGAGTTTTCACGCGGCACGCACAATCGTGCCAGTGTCCGCTGGCCGCAAGGGCGCTGGTCTGGGACGACCGGAAGGCCCGCGGTCACGTCCCGGACAGCCGGAACGCGTCGACGGCGGTGTCGAAGTGCCGCTTGGCCTCGGTGCGCGAGGCGAGCGGAGAGGAGATCCACACATCGACCATCCGGCCGCCCTCGTCCCAGCTGAGGTCGTAGGTGTACCGCGCGCCGCCGTCCTGGGCACTGCCGTCCCAGACGAACTCCCAGAGCCCGGCCTGGAGCCCGTTGTGGGTGGTCTCGGTGACCTGCCCCTGGCGGTAACCACGGTAATCGGCGGGGCCCTTGGCGTGCGCCGCGCGCATCGCGCCCAGCGGTCCCTCCGGCACCGGCTGCTGAAGCTGCACGCCGATCCGGAACCGCTTGCCCTGGGAGTAGTAGTAGACCCGGTCGTTCTCGTAGGACCGGGTGAAGCCCTCGGGGACGGCGAGTGCGAAACCGGCCGGGTCGCGGACGAGGCGGTAGCCGGCCGGGATCCTCGCGGCGCCCCCGGAGGCCGGTGGCGCGGTGACGGTGGGTTCCGCGGTGCCGGAGTCGCCGCCCTTCGAGGGCCCGGTGTCCGAGGCCTGCTGGGACCGGCTGGGCTTGCCGCCCGTGCCGGTGCCGCCGTCGGCTCCGCCCTGGTTCATCAGCAGTACGGCGATGCCCGCACCGGCGCCGCCGATCACCACCGCCGCGAGCGCGACCAGCAGGGCGGTGCGGGCGCGGCCGGTGTGCGGGCGGGCGGCCGCGGCCAGTGCCCGGTCGTCGAGCGCGTCCCGGATCGGCATGCCCGGGGTGCGGCCGCCCGTACGGCCGCCGGGTCTTCCGGCGCCCCCGGGGGCACGGCCTTGAGCGGCCGGGCCCGGGGGCGGCGTACCCGCGACCGGCGGGTCCTCGCTCGACGGGTGCTCGCCGGGCGGGGGTTCACCGGGCAGACCGCCGCCGGGGTCATCGTGCAGGGGGGCGTGGACGTCGGGCCCGTGGTAGCGCGGGATGTTCGGGCCCCCGGGGAGCGGGCCGCCGGCCTCGGCCGCGAGGCCCGTGGCACTGGCGCCGTGACCGCCGTGGTCCCCGTGACCGCTGTGGCCGCGACCGGAGCCGTGCCCCGGCGGCCCGCCCGTCCCGCGTTCCGGGGCGCGGCCCGACTGGAGATAGCCGCGCAACAGCCGCTCCGTCTCCGCGACGCCCAGCCTCCGCTCCGGCTCCCGGTCCAGCAGGCCGTGGACCACGGCGTGCAACGGGCGGGCGGCTTCCGGGAGTTCGATCTCGTCGTACACCACCGCGTGCAGCACCCCGCCCAACGAGTCGCGGTGGAACGGCGAGGCACCGCTGAGCGCCGCGCACAGCAGCACCCCGAGCGACCAGAGGTCGGCCTCGGGGCCGGTGCCGTGCCCGGCCATCCGCTCCGGCGCGGTGTATTCGGGCGAGCCGACGAAGCCGCCGGCGTCGGTCAGCGTCGTGACGCCGGGCACCTGGGCGATACCGAAGTCGGTGAGCACGACCCTGCCGGTGCCCGACTCCATCAGGACGTTGGCGGGCTTGATGTCGCGGTGCAGCACCCCGCGGGTGTGCGCGGCGCGCAGCGCGCCCAGCAGCGCGACGCCGATCCGGGCCGCCTCGCGCGGCGCGACCGGTCCGCCGCTCTGCAGCCGGTCGGCCAGCGACGCGCCCTCCACCAGCTCCATCACGATCCACGGCCGGCCGTCCTGCTCGACGACGTCATGCACGACGATCACATTGGGATGCTTGATCTGCGCGACGGTCCGCGCCTCGCGCATCGCCCGCTCACGCTGCACCAGCGCCTCGCGTTCGGCCGTTCCCTCGTCCAAGTGCAGTTCTTTCACCGCGACTTGACGCCCCAGCACTTCGTCGGTGGCCCGCCAGACCGTTCCCATTCCGCCGCGGCCCAGCCGTATTCCCAGGCGGTACCGGCCACCGATCAGTCGGCCCTCGCCCCCGAAGATCCCCATGGCCCCATCTTGCCGCACGGCCGCCCTTCGGGCAGGGGCAGCACCCCTCGTCCGGCCATGGTCATGCACACCCTGCCGCTGACCTGGTCCGCTGAGATCCACTGCCCGCATGGATGCAGTCGTGGCAAGTGCCGTGGCCGCCTTGGGCAACCTGTCGGGTTCCGGAATCAGCCCAAGAGGCCATGTTCCGGGGCCAGATGGTGACCGACGACCGGGTATACCTGACCCCAGGGAGCGGGATTCCCTCGCGGGCACGGCGCGGCAGTTGCGCTGATCAGCCGGGCGGGAGCCGGACGACACGGGGTGGAACCTCCACCGGCTCTCCCGCCGTCCTTGACACAGTGAGGCTGTTGTACGGGAACTGCCGGTACGGCGGCCACGAGAGGCGGATCGGGGGTCGGTCATGGTGATGCAGGACGGTGGAACGGTGGATGTCCGTCCGGGTCCCGATCCGCGCCGGGCCGCCCCGGAGCACAGCGGCGCCTATCTCGCGACCGGGCTGTGCCTGACGCTGTACGCCGCGGTGCTGGGTGCCTGGACGGTCTTCGGCATCACCCAAGGAAACGGCAGCACCTGGGACTTCGTCGAGGGCCTGTTCAATCCGGGCGCCTCCCCCACGACCCAGATCCTCGGCCCGTACGAATGGGCCTTCACCGCCGCGTTCCTGGTGATCGCCGTCCTCATGCTGGCCCAGCGGCGGGTGGCACGCTCCGCGGCGCTGCTGTCCGGTTTCGTACTGCTCGCCCTCTCGCTGCGCGAGGGCGTGGGCCTGCTGCATGCCGCCTACCGCCACCAGTACACCAACGACCCGCTGGGCAGCTGGGCGCTCGCCACCCGCGGGCTGGGGGTGGTGGTGGCGCTGGTCGTGCTGTTCTCGATGTTCCCGGCCACCGAGCGGCGGGAGGACGCCCCGCCGCCCGCGGCCGGTCCCGATGCCCAGTGGCGCCGCCTGTCCCGGATCTGCGGGGTGCTGTTCGTGGTCATGGCGCTGGCCGAACTCGGCTGGGCGGTCCGCGACATGACGGCCACCGGGACGGACACCGGCCGCTATCTGCGCGGGGTGGTCGACGGTTCGGTGCTCGGCGCCCTCGATCTCGCGGCGTCCGCCGAGTTCACCACCGTCGGCTCGGTGCTCGTCCTGCTGATCCTCGGGGTGCTGGCCCTACGGGGGCGCCGGGAAGTCCGGGGCGCGCTCCTGGTGTTCGCGGCGCTGGAGCTGTACATGACCGTACGGACGGTGGTCTGGCTGACCGTGTCCGACTTCTTCAACCGCTCCTTCGAGACCACCGAGGGCGCCCTCTCGATGGCCACGACGGCCTACGGCCTGGCCGCCATGACCTCGGTCGTCGTCCTGGCCACCGGCCGCGGCTTCGGCCCGTACGACGGCCGCCGCCCGGAGGGTATCCGGGCGGCGGCGGTGGGACGGGAAGGGTGGCTGTGAGGGGCGTACGGGCCGTCGGGCGGCCCGCGCTGCGGTGTGCGGAGCCCGGGGGGCCGAGCTCCGCCGGCCCTCATGACCCGATGGGCTGCTCCGCGGCGCTGTCGTGCTCCGGGGCTTCGGTGGCGGCGATCCGGGGCGGCAGTTTCGCGGCCACGAGGATCGTCACGACGGTGAGGCCGGCGGCGACGCCGAAGGCCAGCCGCATCCCGCTCAGTGCCGCGGGCGCGGCGGCCACGCCGTCGGCGACCAGCTGACCGCTGCGCGCGGACATCACGGTCACCACCAGCGCGGTCCCGAACGCCGCGGCGACCTGCTGCAACGTCCCGAGCATCGAGCTGCCGTGGGAGTACAGATGTGGCGGCAGCGCGCCCATGCCCAGCGTGAAGACGGGGGTGAACGTCGCCGCCAGGCTCACCATCAGCAGCGTGTGCAGTCCCAGCACCTGCCAGTACGGCATCGTCATCGAGACCTGGGTGAAGCCGCCGAGGGAGAGCACCATGCCGATCGAGCCGGGCAGCACCAGCGGCCGGCTGCCGAACCGGTCGAACAGCTTCCCCACGGTCGGTCCCAGCACTCCCATGGCCAGACCGCCCGGCATGACCAGCAGGCCGGTCTCCAGCGGGCTGAGTCCGCGCATGTTCTGGAGGTACAGCGGCAGCAGGATCATCGACCCGAGCATCGCCAGGAAGCCGACGGAGATGAGGGCCAGGGAAAGGCCGTAGGTGCCCGCGGCCCACGCTCCTCCCCCGCGGCGCCCACCGCGCCACCGGGGCCGCACGCGCCCCGCGGCCCACTGCCGTCGCACTCCCAGCACACCGGCCCGGGATCCTCCGCACCACCCGGTCCGGGCCATGGACGGTCGCGGTGACGGGCCCCGACGAGTGGGACGGCCGCGAGCTGCCCGGCAGCCCCGGTGAGCGGCCGCGGATACCGTCCCCGCGCTCCGCGGCCGAGGACCACGGCCCCCTTCCGGACACCCCGCCGGTCCCCGTCCACGACCCGGCGAGCGACACCGTCGAGGCCCTCCCGGACGCCGGGCCCGGGTCCGAGCCGCCGGCGCTCCAGCCGCTCCCGGACCCGGATCCCGCCCGGCCGCACCGGGTCCTCAAGTCGCTGCTCGGCGCCTGGGCGCTGGCGGCCTGCTCCGCGGAGGAGACGGCCGCCGTCGAGACACATCTGACCGACTGCGCCTCCTGTGCGGACGAGGCACTGCGGCTGCGCGATGCCGTCGGGCTGCTGCACCCCGCCGACAGCCTCGACCTCGATCCGCTGCTGCGCTCCCGCGTACTGGAGGGCGCTCTGGGCCGGCGGCCGGCCCGCATCCCGGTGCCCGACTGGGCGGCGCCGTACGACGCGGAGACCGCCAAGCTGGACGCGCTGCTGCATGACATGGGCGAGGCGGAGTGGCGCGCTCCGGTGCGGCTGCGCTGGTTCGAGGGCGACCGCCCGGTCGAGCGGGAGTCCACCGTCGCCGGTGTCATGGGTCATCTGATGGCGGTGGACGGCCTGGTCGCGACGGCCCTCGGGCTGACCGATCCGCTCGGCACCGCCGCCCCGCCCGGCACCCCGGACCCCCTCATCCGTACGGAAACGTTCTGGCGCGCGGCGGATGAGACCCAGCGTCCGCTCACCGTCCACGCCCCGTGGCGCGACCAGAGCTATGCACTGATGCGGCAGGTGTCGTTCGCCGGCAGCAGGGTCGCCGAACTCGCCGTCCCGTACGGCGACTTCCGGCTCGCGCTGCGCGACTCGTTCCTGGACCGCGCCTTCGAGTGCTGGGTGCATGCCGGCGATATCGCGGAGGCCGTGGACTACCCGTATGTGCCCCCGGCCGCCGGGCATCTCCACCAGATGGTCGACCTCGCCGCCCGGCTGCTGCCCAGTGCGCTGGCCGACCGCCGCCGGGCCGGGCTCGCCGCGCCGCCGCAGCGGCTGGTCGAGGCGGGCGCCCCGGGCCGTACGCTCCATCTGGAGGTCGAGGGCAACGGCGGCGGCCACTGGTACATAGCGCTGGACTCACCGGCCGCCCTGGGCACCCCGGAACGCACCGTCGCGCACATCGCCCTGGACAGCGCCGAGTTCTGCCAGCTGGCCGCGGGCCATATCTCCCCCGAGGAGGCCGCCGCGGGCCAGGACGGCGAACGCGACGCGATCCGCGAGGTGCTCTTCGCGACCGCGTCGCTGTCCCGGCTGTAGCTGTCACGGCTGTAGCTGTGCCGTTTGTGGCTGTCCCGGCTGTAGCTGTCCCGTTGTGGCTGTCCCGCTTGTAGGGGACATCCACCAAGGGGCGTCGAACAGGTCCCGTAGGGGTTCCGAGCGCCCCCTCGGGGCCCACAACGGGACGGGGGTGGAGGGTATTCCCGAGTGGGGGGAAGCGTGCTCAGGCGAAGACGACCGTGCGGCTGCCGTTCAGCAGTACGCGGCGTTCGCTGTGCCACTTCACGGCGCGTGCGAGGGCCTGGCACTCCACGTCGCGGCCGATCGCCACGAGCTGGTCCGGCGTGACCTCGTGGCCGACCCGCTCGACCTCCTGCTCGATGATCGGGCCCTCGTCGAGATCGGCGGTCACATAGTGCGCGGTGGCACCGATGAGCTTCACCCCGCGGGCGTGCGCCTGGTGGTACGGCTTGGCGCCCTTGAAGCTCGGGAGGAAGGAGTGGTGGATGTTGATGATCCGGCCGGACAGCGCCTTGCACAGATCGTCGGAGAGCACCTGCATATAGCGGGCGAGGACCACCAGCTCGACGTTCTCCGCCGCCACCAGCTCCAGCAGCTGCGCCTCGGCCTGCGCCTTGGTGTCGCGGGTGACCGGAATGTGGTGGAAGGGGATGTCGTACGAGGCGACCAGCTCGGCGAAGTCCGTGTGGTTGGAGACCACGGCCGCGATCTCCACCGGCAGCGCGCCGATCCGGGAACGGAACAGCAGGTCGTTGAGGCAGTGCCCGAACTTGGACACCATCAGGACGACCCGCATCTTCTCGTCGGCCCGGTGGATCTGCCAGTCCATGCCGAAGGAGTCGCCCACCGCCGCGAAGCTGGCCCGCAGCTTGTCGACGCTCACCGAGCTGTCGGCGCTGAAGTGGACCCGCATGAAGAACAGCCCGGTGTCGTGGTCGCCGAACTGCTGGCTGTCCTCAATGTTGCAGCCGGTGATGAAGAGGTAGCTGGACACGGCGTGCACGATGCCCTGCTTGTCGGGGCAGGACAGGGTGAGGACGTACTGATCGTTCCGATCGTGCTGACCGGGCTGGGTGGGCTGCGACTCGCTCATGACCTCATAGGGTCGCACACCTGCCGAGCAGGTCAGGCCGGGGCGTCCGCCTGACCGGTCATGATGGCCAGCACCTCCAGCGAGCGCGGCGCGGCATCGGGGTCCTCGCCGTCCGCCGTCGCCAGCTGTACATGGGCCTCACGGGCCGCCCGTACGGCCTCCGGCCAGCCCTGGTGCGCCATGTACGCGGTGACCGGGGCGTCCGCACCGACCTGGTGCATGATCCGCAGCACCCGCAGCACGGCGGCATCGACGAGCTGCGCCTCCTGGGCGTCCCGGAAGATCGTGCCGACGTACTTCTCGGCGGACCAGTTGTCCAGCCAGGTGTCCTCGACGAGCCGGTAGACGGCGTCGGTGACGTCTCCGTACCCGGGGCGGCCGGCCAGCCAGGTCTCCTGCTGGAAGGCGGGGTCGGAGAGCATGTGCAGCGCGGAACGCACATTGCTGCGCCAGCGCCACCACGGCATGTCGTTGAGTGGCATGCCGCCCATGGTGGTCGAGCGGCGGCCGCGACGGGAAGACTTCTCCGAACCTTGCACAGTATTGGATCGTACGTTCCGTGCGGATGATCTCAAGCGGGCCCCCGGAGTTCACCTTCACGTCACCATCCGTTGCCTTGTCGTCACTCGGCCGTTCCTGGCAGGACGGAAGGCTGCGGTGTCATGACCGGACGGCGACGCTCCTTCCCCCGCCCTTCTTCTCACGCCCCCGCCGTCGGTGCGGCGGTGGCATGTACGGCGGTCATCGCGTCGCTGCTCTCGGGCTGCGGCTCCCTCCCCGGAGCCTCGGGGGATTCCGGGGAGAAGGACCCGGTCACGGTCATGACCTGGGCCCCCGAGGGCACCAAGGCGACCAATATGCCGGGCATGCCGGCCATGGCGCAGGCCTACGCCCGCTGGGTCAATTCCCGGGGCGGCATCAGGGGGCACCACCTACGGGTGCTGACCTGCAACGAGCGCAATGACTCGGTGGCCGCCGCGCAGTGCGCCCAGCGCGCGGTGGACCGCGGCGCGGTCGCCGTGGTCGGCTCCTACAGCCAGTTCGGCCGCTCGTTCATGTCGCCGCTGGAGGTCAAGGGCGTCCCCTTCATTGGCGGCTACGGCGCCTCGGACGAGGAGTTCGAGAGCCCGCTGTCCTACCCCGTCAACGGCGGGCAGGCCTCCCTGCTCGCCGGGAACGGCCGCCAGTTGGCGCGCGGCTGCCGGCGTGTCGCGCTGGTCCGCCCGGACACCATCCAGGGCGACCAGATGCCGTCCCTGCTCAACTCCGGCCTGGAGAACGGCAGTCGGCACCCGGCCAAGGACATCAAGGCGCCCGAGGACGGCACCGACTACTCGTCCGCGGTGAACCGCGCCCTGGACGGCGTGGGTGCCGACCCCGCCGTCTACGGCAAGTCGAAGGCCGGCGGTAAAGCGGAGGGGGCCTGTGTGACCGCCTCGCTCGGCGATCACACCGATGCGTTCTTCGACTCGTTCCGGCGGCTCCAGGAGGACAGCCCCCGGGTGCGGGTCGCCTCCGTGCTCGGCAGCGTCGGCCAGGCGCTGGTGAACCGTACGGGCGGCAGGTCCGGGCCGCTGGAAGGTGCCGAGATCACCGGCTGGTATCCGGCCGCCGGAGATTCCCGCTGGGCGCCGATGCGCAAGGTCATCAACGACTTCGCGTTCAACGACAACCGCATCGACCCCGCCGACCAGGGCGCGCAGACCACCTGGATCGCCTACACGGTGCTGCGGTCGATGATCGAGCAGCTCGATGACCGGGGCGTCGAGGACATCACCCCGCACGCCCTCCAGACCGCGCTGGACCGCGGTGACCGCGCCGTCGACACCGGCGGGCTGACCCCGAAGCTGCGCTGGCGCGAGGACGACATGCTCGCCGTCCAGGACTTCCCCCGCATCGTGAACGGGACGGTGACCTACCAGGTCGTGCGGGACGGCGAGTTGGTGTCCGCCCAGCACGGTTTTGTGAACGTCACCAAGACGCTGGAACGGCGGCGCACGGACAGCTGAGCGGGACGGGCCGCCCGACGGCGCCCGCCCCGGCCCGGCTCAGAGCTGCTCGGGACGGCGCTCCGTCAGCCCGTACTTCTTGGCGAGCGGGTTCCAGATCTGCGCCGCCTGCTTCTTGGCGAGGGTGGCCTGCCCGCTGGCCGCGTTGCCCTGGGCGGTCTGCCGGGTGACCCGGGCCTTGCCCTTGTGGCAGCCCTTCTTGCCGCCGACCTGGCCGGCCCAGGCCGCGTAGTGGTTGTCCGCGGACGCCGAGGACTGCCAGGCCTTGGTCAGCGCGGCGGTCAGCCGGTCATGGTTCGGGATCTTGTCGACCGGCAGCTGCTGGAGCCGCTTCACCAGGTCGTTGCGCTGCCCGGCCGCGGCCCGCAGGTCCTTGGCCGCGCCACCGAGGTTGTGGCAGGTCTTGATGCCGTTGACGGCATTGATCACCGAGGAGCGGCTGTTGTTGCTGTCGCCCAGCAGCGCGTCCAGCCCCTTGGCCTGGGACTCGGCCGGGTCGGTGGTCGGCTTCTGCTTTTCCGGCTCCTTGGCTGCCTTGGTCGTGTCGGCCCCGGAGTCCTGCTTCTTGGTGGTCTCCTCGCTGCTGCCGCCGCTCAGCGCCCAGCCGAGGCCGAGGCCGGCGCCCGCGAGCGCCACGATGATGATGCCGACGATCGCAACCGGGGCGAGCCGGCGGCGTCCGCTGCCGCCGTCGTCGTAGGAGGCCGGCTGGTCGTAGCCGCCGGGCGGGAACTGCTGTCCGTAGCCCTGGCCCTGCTGCCCGTACGGCGGGCGGCCCGGGTCCTCGAAACGCGGCAGCTGCGCGGTGGAGTCCGGGGCGGCGGCCGGTCCGGCCTGGCCCGGTGCGCCCGGCCCGTCGCGGAACAGGCCGTCGAACTCGGAAGGGGTGGGGCGGTCACCGGGCGCGCCGGGGCGCACGCCGTACGGCGCGCCGGGCGGCGGGGGCGGACCGCCGGCGCCCACCGGGGCGATGAGCTGGGTCGCCTCGGCGTCGCCCGCGCCCTGGGCGCCGGGCATCGGCTGGGACTGCGGCATCGGCCGGCCCTGGGCACCGCCCTGGTTCGGCTTGATCGCGCGCAGCATGGTCGTGGACTCGTCGGGCGTCTCGGGGCGCGAGGCCGCCTCGGGCGGCAGCGGTGCGCTGCCCGGGCCGCCGACGGGCGGAATCAGCGCGGTGGCTTCCGCGTCGCCGGAGGCGGGCGGCAGCGGCGCACCGGTCTGCGGGGTCGCCCGCACCAGCTCTCCGGACGGGCCCAGGGGCTGCTGCCCGTACTGCTGTTGAGGCTGCTGGGGCTGCTGGGCCTGCGGCGGCTGCTGGCCGTACGACTGCTGGGCCTGCTGACCGTAGGGCTGCTGCGGGATCTGCCGGCCGTACGACTGCGGGCCCTCGGGCGGCAGCGCGCCGGGCGCACCCTGGCCGGGCTGCGCGCCGGGCGGCAGCAGCGCCGTCGCCTCGGCGTCGAAGCCGGGCTGCGGCTGCTGCTGGGGCGCCTGCTGCGGTGCCGAGGGCGGCATGGCCGGCGGCTGCTGCTGCCCCTGGGGCGGCGCCGGGAAGCCCTCGCCGCCCTGCGGCTGCTGCGGCACCGGGCCCTGCGGCTGCGGGGCCTGCGCCGGGGCGTAGTCCTGCTGCGGGCCCTGGCCGTAACCCTGCTGCGGGGCGGGCCGGCCCTGGGCGGGCGCCTCGCCGTACGGCTGCGGGGCGGCGGCCTGCTGGCCGGGTCCCCAGGGCTGGCCCCACGGCTGGCCGGCCGGCGGTGCGGCCTGCTGGTCGGGCACCCACGGCTCACCGTTGGCGGGCAGCACAATGCCCTCTCGCGCGGGACCGGCCGCAGAATTCTGCGGGTCGTGACCCTGTCCGCTCTGCGTCACCGTGACTCCTACCAACGTGCAGACCTACGGAATCGTCGGCTGCACGCTACCGGGTCGCAGCAACGTTCGACCACGTCGCCTGGTCACCGCCCCTGCCCGCTCCCCGGAACCCTGGGGCAGGCCCCGCTGCCTGGGCTTTCCGTCGCGCCACGACAAAACCCGACGTCACACGACATAGCAGTCGTCGCCCCTGTGGTGAGGCGCTGATCACGCCGCCGTGGCCCGCAATTCCAGCCGCGCACTGAACTCCCGCACCACCGGTTCGTCCCGATAAGGCTCCAAACGCAGCTGAAAGTCCTCCAGATACTCCGCGCCACGGTCCGAACGCAGCCCGCTCAGCAGGTCCACCGCCTGGGTGCCCGTGTGGCAGGCCTGTTCCACCTCGCGCTGCTGCACCTGGGCGCCGGCCAGCAGCAGCAGACCGATGGCCCGGCGCCGGGCCCGGCCGGCCGGATGCCCGTCCAGCGCCTCCTGCGCCCGCTGCGCGGCGGGCCCCGGCTGCCCCAAGTCGCGGTGGCAGTGGGCGAGTTCATCGGCCAGGTAGGCCGGGTCGAAATGGGAGATCCAGATCGGATCGTCACCCGCGTCGGCAGCCGCCTCGGCGCGCTCCAGGGCGGCGACCGCCCGGCCCGCCACCACCTCGAAGGCCCGCCCGTCGCCCATCAGCGCGTGTCCGCGCGCCTCCGCGGCGCAGAACATCGCCTCCGCGCGCGGGGTGACACGGCCGCGGGCGCCCTCCTGCGCGGCGCGCGCGAGCTGGGCGATCTCCCGTGGATTGCCGAGCGAGGCGGCGAGATGACTCATGCTCGCGGCGAGGACATAGCCGCCGTAGCCGCGGTCACCGGCCGCCTGGGCCAGCCGCAGCGCCTGGATGTAGTAGCGCTGGGCGAGGCCGGGCTGACCGGTGTCGACGGCCATGTAGCCGCCCAGTTCGGTCAACCGCGCGACGGCGGCGAAGAGTTCGCGGCCGACGGACTCCCGGTACGAACCGGCCAGCAGCCCGGAGACCACGCTGTTGAGGTAGTGCACGACGACCGGCCTGACATGTCCGGCGCCGAAACGATGGTCGAGTTCGCTGAGCGCCGTGGTCATCGCGCGGACCGCCTCGACGTCCGAGATCCCGACCCGGGCACCGGCGTTCCGGGCGACCTGGGTGTCCGCCCCGGTGATCAGCCAGTCGCGGCTGGGCTCCACCAGGGCGGACGCCGCGACCGTGGAGCCACTGAGGAAGTCGCGCCGGCCGACATCGCTGCGCCACAGCTCACAGACCTGCTCGATCGCCCCGAGGACGGTCGGCGAGAACTGCAACCCCACCCCGGACGCGAGGTTCTTGCCGTCGGCCATCCCGATCTCGTCGATGGTGACCGTGCGCGCCAGCTTGCGCCCCAGCGCCTCCGCGATGACGGCCGGGGCGCGGCCCCGTGGTTGCTGGCCGCGCAGCCATCTGGCCACGGAGGTCTTGTCATAACGGAGGTCGAGGCCGTGTTCCGCACCGCACATGTTGACGCGGCGGGCGAGGCCCGCGTTGGAACAGGCGGCTTCCTGGATCAGCGCCTGGAGCCGTTCGTTGGGCTGCCGTGCGACGAGTGGCCTGGCGGCCATGCTTGTACCCCCTGAGTACCGCTGTGCGTTCACCGCCGAACGCCGTTACCCGTGATCGATTCCCCAGGTATATGCCGGATATCCGAGAGATCCTGAATATGCGCGATAGCTGGGATCGTTGTGATATGCGCTGTTCCGAGGATGCTCGGTCCTGAGCACTTTTGCGCCAGGTCCGGTGCCTCCTCGACGCCAAGCGCCGTTCACGGGTGGGAAGGCTGCGCGGTGTCGTGCACAGATCGCGGCGCCGCCGTGCCGGGCTCCCCCCGGGTGCACCGCGGACTGCCGCCGGGCGGTCCCTCCGCCCGTCACGCAGGTGGCTACCCGCTCCTCGGGCCCCGCCCGCATACGCGCCCCCACCGGTGCACCCATGCGCCCCACGTGCGAGAACGATGCGCCCCGAGGTCCACCCCTGAGCCGTAACCCTTGGTGACGACAGAAGTTGTCCTCAGCGTGGAAAAAACCATCGGAGTCACAGAAGCCCCGCACATTCCCCTACAGCGCGGCGAGCAGCTGATAGACACTGCGGTGCGTTACGCGGAAGAACGGCATTGGGACGTGTTCCCCGGCGCATGGCTGGAGCACGACGGTAAGACCCCGCGCTGCTCGTGCGACGCCGCCGACTGCGCCGCACCCGGCGCGCACCCCACCGGACCCGGCTGGGCCGGACAGGCCAGCGGCAGCGCGACCGCCGTCCGCCGGATGTGGAGCAAGCAGCCGCACGCCTCGATCCTGCTGCCCACGGGCCGGACCTTCGAGGCGCTCGACGTGCCCGAGACCGCGGGCTGTCTGGCGCTGGCCCGTATGGAGCGGATGGGACTGGCCCTCGGCCCGGTCACCCGTACCCCCGCCCGCCGGATGCTCTTCCTCGTGCTCCCCGGCGCCTCGGTGAAGGTGCCCGCCCTCGTACGCACCCTGGGCTGGGCGCCGGCCGCGCTCGATCTGATCTGCCGCGGCGAGGGCGAGTACATCGCCGCACCGCCGACCCGGGTGGGCGCGCACGGCATGGTGCAGTGGGCGCGCCGCCCCACCCCCGCCAACCGCTGGCTGCCGGACGCGGAGGACCTGATCAGCCCGCTCGCCTATGCCTGCGCACGGGACGCGGCCGCCCTCCGGGCACGCTGATCCCGGACCGGTCCGCTCCCCTTGTCCCCAGGCTGTCCACAGTCCCGCCCCGACCCGGAATCCGCCCGTATCGTGGGATGCCGGACGGGGGCCGGGACCGGCCCCTGCGGGGACGTCGAAGGGCAGGACCGGTGGCGAACGAGCCGGAACACATCGAGGAGCGGGGCGCAGCGGCACCACCGCAGCGCACCACGGCCACTTCTCCGGACGGGCCGGCCGCGGCCCCCGGGGGCGGTGCGGCCGGTCCGCCCGCCGTCCGCATCCAGGGCCTGTGGAAGAAGTTCGGCGAGCAGATCGCCGTCAACGGCATCGATCTGACGCTGCCCGCCGGCCGCTTCATCGGACTGGTCGGCCCCAACGGCGCGGGCAAGACCACCACCCTCTCCATGGTGACGGGCCTGCTGCGGCCGGACGCCGGGGTGGTCGAGATCGTCGGACACGACGTCTGGCAGGACCCGGTGTCCGTCAAGTCCCGGATCGGGGTGCTGCCCGAGGGGCTGCGGCTCTTCGAGCGGCTGTCGGGCCGCGAACTCCTCGGCTACATAGGGCGGTTGCGCGGACTGCCGGGCGACGAGGTCGACAAGCGGGCCGCTCAGCTGCTGGACGTGCTCGATCTGGCCGGCTCGCAGCACAAGCTGGTGGTGGACTACTCCACCGGTATGCGCAAGAAGATCGGGCTGGCCGCGGCGCTGCTGCACAACCCCGAGGTCCTCTTCCTCGACGAGCCCTTCGAAGGCGTCGACCCGGTGTCGGCGCAGACCATCCGCGGCGTACTGGAGCGCTACACCACCTCCGGTGCGACGGTGATCTTCTCCAGCCATGTGATGGAGCTGGTCGAGTCGCTCTGTGACTGGGTCGCGGTGATCGCTGCCGGGCAGATCAGGGCGGACGGCCCGCTCGCGGAGGTGCGCGGCGCGGCGCCCTCCCTCCAGGACGCGTTCCTCGAACTCGTCGGCGCGGGTGACCGGGGCGCGGGAGCGAACCTGGACTGGCTGGGCGGTGGCGGCGCCCGATGAGCACCGAATCCGCCGCGGCGCCCGTACGACCGGCCGCCGCGCCGTCCCTGACCGCCGTCTTCGTGCGGCTGAAGCTGACGCTGCTGCGCAACGGGCTGCGCCAGTCGACCGGGCGCACGCTGGCGTATGTCTCCTCCGTCCTGGTGGGCCTGCTGTTCGCCGCGGGTGTGGTGACGGGGCTGATCGCGCTGCGCGGCAACGCCCATGTCGGCGCGCTGGTCGTGCTGCTGACCGGGATGCTCACCCTGGGCTGGGCGGCGATGCCGCTGTTCTTCCCGGCGAGTGACGAGACCCTCGATCCGACCCGGCTGGTCATGCTGCCGCTGCGGCCGCGGCCGCTGATCGTCTCGCTGCTGGTGACCTCGCTCGTGGGCATCGGCCCGGTCGTCACCCTCGCGCTGGTGACCGGTTCGGTGATCGCGGTCGCCGACGGGGCGGCCGCCGCGGCCGTCGGCGTGGTGGCCGTGGTCCTGGTGGTGCTGGTGTGTGTGTCGCTGGCGCGGGCCGTCGCCACCGCCTCGGTACGGCTGCTGACCAGCCGGCGGGGCCGCGATCTCGCCGTGCTGAGCGGCCTGTTCATCGCCCTCGGTGGCCAGGGCGTCAACATCGCCGCCCAGAAACTGGGGCGGCCGGACGGTCTGGCCGTACTGGAGCCGCTGGGCGACATCCTGCGCTGGGTGCCGCCGGTCTCGGCGGTGGCCGCCGTCGACGACGCCGGACACGGGGCATACGGGCGGGCGCTGACCGGCCTTGGGCTGACGGTGCTGGCGCTGGTCCTGCTGCTGTGGTGGTGGCAGCGCACCCTGACCACCCTGATGACGTCCCCGGACTCCTCCACCCTCCAGGCGGTGGAGAAGGACAGCGCACGGCGGGCCGACGGCGGGGAGCGGGGCCTGGCGCGGCTGCTGTCGCGCGGGCGCACCGGCACGGTCATCCTCCGTACGCTGCGCTACGGCTGGCGCGACCCGAAGTCGAAGATGGCGTGGTCGACCGCGCTCGGTGCCGGACTGCTGGTGCCGGTCATCTCGTCCCTCCAGGGCAACGGCAGCATCTACACCGCGTTCTCGGCCGCCACGCTGCTCGGCATGCAGATGTACAACCAGTTCGGGCAGGACACCTCGGCGTTCTGGATGGTCGCCTCGACGATCTCGACCCCGCGCGACGCCTACCAGGAGCTGCGGGCCCGCGCGCTGGCGCTGGCGCTGGTGGCCATCCCGTACGTCACGCTGGTCGTCGTCGGCAGCGCGGCGCTCATCGGGCCTTGGTCGGCCTTCCTGGAGGTGTACGGACTCTCGCTGGCGGTGCTGGGCGCGCTGCTGGCCACCGGGGCGCTGTCGTCGGTGTTCTTCCCGTACTCGATCCCCTCGGAGGGCACCAAGAACGTCGCGCCGGGACAGGGCGCGATCGCCTGGTTCAGCCTCTTCGGCGGGGTCGTGGTGGGTGCCGTGCTGTGCGCACCGCTGCTGGCGCTGACGATCTGGCTCCATGTCGCCGGTCTGCACCACCTGTTGTGGGTGCTGCTGCCGGTCGGTGCGGTCTACGGCGTGGGCATCGCGGAGCTGGGGCTGCGGGTGATGGCGCCGCGGGCCGCCCGGCGGTTGCCGGAGATTCTGGCGGCCGTCAGCAAGGGCTGAGCGCGCGCCGGCCGGGCGGCGGTGGCCTCGCCGGGGAGTTATCCACAGGCCGAACCGGCCGGCGCGCGGTGGCGGTAGCGTCATCCACGACCTGGACGAGGGGTGGTGGGGGCGGTGCGGCGCACCGGATGGGTGCTGGTGACGGGCTGGTTGGCGGTGCTGTTCTGCGCCGGGGCGGTGCAGGCGGCGCCGGCCGGCCCGCACGCGCCCGGCGACCCGACGCAGTACGCATACCTCGCCGCGCAGCTCCGCGAGAGCCCGGTCCATGTCAGTGACCAGATCCCGCGCGAGGTCCCCCGCTCGACCGCGCCCGCCTTCGCCCGCGAGGCCCGGCGGCTGGGCGTGCCGACGTACGTGATGGTCCTGCCGCAGTCCTCCTACGGCGCCGACGCGGACGGCCTGCTCGCCGGTGTCCATGACCGGCTGGGGCGCCGGGGCCTGTATGTCGCCCTGAGCGACTCGGGCCTGGAGGCGGCGCAGACCTATGGCGTGGACCTGCCCGGCACGGCGGACGCCGTCTCCGAATCGGTGTACGCGATGCCGTACGACGCCACTCCCCGCGAGGTGTTCCGGCACTTCGTCGAGGTGGTCACCTCCGGGCAGGCGCATCAGCGCGCCGAGGAGGCCCGCGCCGCACACGAGGACGAGGGGCTGGACGACGGTCCCGGTCTGCACACCGACACCACCGAGCGCGAGAACCAGAGCTTTGTGACCGGCATCGCCGTTCTCGGCATTCCGTTGTCCGTGCTGCTGGTGACGGTCCATGCCCTCCAGCGGCGCCGGGTGCGGCGGGCCGCGGCGGCGGGCGGAGGGGTGCGCGTACCGACGGCGCGCGGTGCGCGCGGTGGTGCCCAGGGCGGCGGCAAGAAGACCGGCGGGGGCAAGAAGACCGGCAAGGCGGCGGGGAGCGCCCGGCAGCGGCCGGTCGCCGGCCCCGGACCGTTCCCCCGTGCGCGGCTGCTGCCCCTGATGGCGGGAGCCGCCGTGCTGAGCGGGCTGATCGCCTTCACCGCGTCCCAGGTCTTCGACGACACGACCAGTGGCGACGGCTCCCGTCCCACGGCCGCCGATATGCGGGCCCGGATCGACCGGGTGTCCGCCGGGCTGCGCCGCGACCCGCTCTACCTCGACCCGGAAAGCCGGTCCACGCTGGACGGCGCCGAGCGCGACCGGCTCCGTAAGCGGCTGCGGGAGCTGGACGTTCCGGTGGTGATCGCCGCCCTGCCCACCCCGCCGGACGACGAGTCCGGGGGCAGCACGGAACTGCTGGCCAAGCAGGTGCACGACCGGCTGCGCCGCGATGCCCTGATGGTGTTCGCCGACCCATCGACCGGCGGCATCGAACTCGTCAACTACAGCCCCCGCGTCGATGACAGCTATCTCGTCGACCGCCCGCGCGACCTCACCTACACCGGGCCCGCCGAGGAGCAGCTGGGCCGTCATCTCGACGAGCTGCTCACGTATGTCGACAAGGCCCCGCGGGCCAAGACGGGCGGCAGGCCCTACGAGCCGCCGCCCGCCGACGACCCGGTCGAGGAGAAGGCGCTGCCCGGTCTGTTCACCGGGGACTTCGAACCCGGCATGGTGATCGGCACGTTCGCCGCAGGTCTGGTCTTCGGGCTGGTGGCGGCGGCCCGAGCCGTCGTCCGCCGGCTGGTCCGGCGCAGGAGGCCGGCGGCCCCGGGAGCGGGCGGCGCCGCGGCACCCGCGGCGCCGGACCGGCCCACTCTGGCCTGGCTGCGGCGCACCGCCCGGCAGGATCTCGACGCCCTCACCGCCGCGTTGGAGTCTTCGGCCGCGCCGCCCGAGGAGGCCCGGCGCCGGGCCTGGGAGTGCCTGGACGCCGCGGCGCTGCTGATCGACGGCGACAGCGACGGCCGGATCGACGCCGACGCCGGCCCCGTCGGCCTCGCCTGTGCCGTGGTGCTGGCCCGCGCCGGACGAACCGCGCTCGGGGAACCGGCCGCCGCGCGGCAGGTCTGCCACCGCAACCCGTTGCACGGCGCGGCCCGCCGACGCGCGACGACCCGGCCCGCCGACGGAGGCCCGGCGCGGTCGCTGCCGGTGTGCGAGGCGTGCCGGGTGACGCCCGGCCCGGTGCTGCGGCTGCGCTCCTCGGGGAGCGGCGGACGCGGCGGATACGTCCCGTACGGCACTCTGCCCGGACCACTGGCCGCGCTCGGCGACGGCGTCGGAATCGATCAACTCACCCGCGATGTACGGGAGTACTTCGGTGTGCACTGACCTCCTCCACCCCGCAGGCCCGCAGCGGGCCGCCGCCACCTCCCAGCGACTGCGCAGGGCCCTCGCCGTCGCCGTCGCGTCCGTCGCGCTGCTGTGCTGCACCGCACCGCCCGCCGCGGCCGCCGAGAGCCCGGGGCAGAAGATCGCCGACG
Source organism: Streptomyces platensis (assembly GCF_008704855.1). NCBI lineage: Bacteria > Bacillati > Actinomycetota > Actinomycetes > Kitasatosporales > Streptomycetaceae > Streptomyces > Streptomyces platensis. The sequence goes on along the minus strand of NZ_CP023691.1, from coordinate 5,313,398 downwards.
CGCTGCGCCGCTCCCCCGTCCATGTCGACCCGTCCCTCGCCTCGGCCGTCGACGCGGAACAGCAGCGGGAGCTGGCCGCGCGGATCCGGCGGACCCATCTGCCGATCCGGGTCGCGCTGGTGCCGCTGGTGGAGGGCGACAGCTGGGGCGGCAAGCCGGAGCAGCTCGCCGAGGTGGTCCATGACCGGATGGGCGGCGGCCCGGCCATCCTCATCACCCTCGGGGAACAGCCCGGGGACATCTCCGCCCGCGAATGGCCCTCGGACGCGCATCAGTCGTTCCACGCCGCGGCCGCGGTCTTCTTCCAGAAGGACATGAAGGGCGCGGGCCCGGCGAAGCGGGTCGCCCGCGCGATCGACATCATCGAGGCCGGCAACGGCGATGCGGTGTACGAGCGGGCCACCGCCGATCTCGGTGCACCGGCGCCGACGCGGACCACGGCGGACGGCGCGGGCGCGAAGGCCGCGTCCGGGCGCGGCTCCCCTCTCGTGCGGCTCCTGTCCCTCGCCGTCGGGCCGGTGCTGTTGCTGGCCGCGGTGGGGCTGTTGCTGCGGCGCCGGTCGCGGCTGCGGGACCTCTCGACGCCGTTCGCGCTGCCGCGCTCGGTCTTCGCCGCCGCCCGGCAGGCGGACGAGGCGGGGCTGCGGGACCGGGCGGCCGAGGAGGTCGTCCGGCTGGGCGAGGAGGCGCGCACCGCACAGGGCGCCCCGGCAGCGGTCGAGCGGGCACTCGACGCGTATGCCGCGGCCGGCACGGTCCTGGACCGGGCGCGGGGAGTCCCGGATCTGGCAGGGGTCTTCGCGCTGGTCGCCGAGGGCCGGGCGGCCCTCTCCGGGGCCGCGGAGGCGCTCCCGCTGTGCTTCTTCCATCCCCTGCACGGCCCGGCCGTCCGCCGCATACCCTGGCGGCCGCTGGGCCGGCGCGAGCAACTGCGGGTGGCCGCCTGCGAGACCTGTCTGCGCGCGATCCGCACCCGGCGTGCCCCGGAGGTGCTGACCGACCGGCAAGACGGCCGCCCGGTGCCGTACTTCGAGGTCCCCGCCGAGGCCAGCCTCTGGGCGGCCACCGGCTACGGCTCCCTGCTGAGCGGCGCCGACGACTCCCTCGCCGGGCGGGTCCAGCGCGGCGACTTCACCCGCACCCGGGACTGACCGGGCCACGGTTACGGGCTGCTCGGTCACCCACGCCGCGGCATGACGGGCAGCCCACGCCCGCCGCCCCGTGCCACCCCGCGCTGCCCACAACCCGCATCCGGCCGCCGAAAGCCGGCGGCCGGAAGCCGGAATCCCCACCCCCGCACCCCCACCCCCGCTTTCGAAGATTTCTCCCGCAATTGATGCCGTATATCAATCGCGTTGAATTCACCGCCAATTGGACAAACACTCGGCAGAACACCCCAGCTTTTTCGGGAATTTCACGCGAATCACCGGTGACGGTCGCGAGCCCCTCGCACGGCAATGTTTCGACAAATCCGAAAGCCCCCTCCTATGCTCCGCTGACACAGCCGTTCGCACACCCATGGGGCCGCTCGCGCATCCATGGGAACTGAATGGTGCGACGGGGGAAACGTCTGTCAGGAGAATGCTGTGCTGCACAAGAAGACCGCTTTGCTGCGCGCCGCCGCGCCCGTCGCCGTACTGGCGCTGGCACTGACCGCCTGCGGCGGCAACAAGAAGAGCGCCATCGCCACCGACGACGCACCCAAGACCAAGACGGAAAAGGGATCGTCGGCCCCGGCGGACAGCGGTGAACTGAAGGCCGGTCAGGGCGGTACGGGGAAGTTCAAGGAAGACAGCGGGACCATCACTTACGAGGTCGCCGCGCAGAAGGTGCAGGTGAGCACCGAGGCCGAGACCAAGAAGCTGGTCTCGGACCCGAAGCGGGCCAAGGGCCTGGTGGCGGCCACCGCGTGGGTGAAGTACACGAACAAGGGCGGCGGCGTCGTCAAGGAATCGCCCGATGTGGCCGACGAGTCCGAGATCTACGCGGACGGCCAGCGCGGCGGTCTGCTGATCGGTGCCGCCGAGGACGGTCCGGGCTGTGAGGACACCCTGGACATAGAGAACTGGAAGGCGGGGCAGAGCCACACCATCTGCCAGACCTACATGATCCCCCAGGGCGCGAAGTCCGTGGAGGTCCACTGGGCGGGTGAGGGCCAGAGCGGCTCGCCGCTGGTCTGGAAGTTCGACAACGCCGGCTGAGCCGACGGCAGGCCGGATGCCGTGCGCCACGCCCTCAGGGCCGTGGCGCACGGCAGCGGGCCGTTACGCCGGCATCGTGGCGGCATGGAGGAACGGTTCGATGGCGGCGCACCAGGCGTCGGGCTGTTCCCACGGGAGCAGATGTCCGGCGTCGGGGATCTCGGCGTAGGCGCCGCGGGGCAGCACGCGGACCATCTCCTGGGCCTCGGCGCGGCCGAGTTCGGCATCGAGGCCGCGGACCACGAGGGCCGGACACGGTACCTGGGCGAGCTCCTCCCAGTGGGCGTCATGCACCCAGGTCTCCCGGGCGCTGAGCATCTGCCGGCGGGAGAAGACGGGCCGCCAGCCGTCGGCGCGCTCGGCCATCACCTCGGCGAAGAACTCCCCACGGGCGGGTCTGGGCCGCTCCAGGGTCGGATCGTCCTCGCCGAACCACTTACGGACATCCGCGAGGGTGGCGAACGGCACCGGCCAGGACCGGAACCACTCGGTCCATTCGCGCTGCGAGGCCGCGCCGAGCGCCGATGCCCGCATATCGCAGATGACCAGCGCACTGACCAGATCCGGGCGCCGGGCCGCTAACTGCCAGGCCGTCAGGGCGCCCATGGCATGCCCGACCAGGGCGACCGGGGCGAGGCCGAGCTGCTCGATGGCGGCGATGGCGTCATCGACATACGCCTCGCGGTCGAACGGCCCCTCGGCGGGCTTCTCGCTGCGGCCGTGGCCACGCTGATCCAGCGCGACCGGGCGGTGACGGGCACTCAGGCGGCGTGCGGTGGCCGCCCAGTGCGAGGCGCGCCCCATCAGGCCGTGGAGCAGCAGTACGCCCGGCCGCTGCTCGCCCTCCTCCAGCCCGCCGCCGATCTTGGGCGGGTCGGTGAACTCCCAGGCGGCGAGTCGCACGCCGCCGGCCCCTGCTACATCGATGCGCCGCACCATGTGCCCTGGCACCCCCAATCGTCCCTTGAGCAGCTCCACACTATCGAACCCCTATTCGAACGCACCGTTCCGACGCGAAACACCCCTCGTTCGAGTGACCTCGCTCAAGGATTGGCCGCGTCCGCCACGGGGAGACATTTGCCGGGAGGCGGGCCCTACCGGGAAGGGGGCCCGTGGGGACAGACCCTGGGAGCTCGGGGCTCCGGGTCTGGGGTGGGGGACATGGGGAGGCAGGGCCCCGGCTGCTCGCAGCGCCGGGGCCCTGACTGTCTCCCGCACATGTGGATGCATCCGAGCCCCCTCCCTGGCCAGGACAGGCCGATGCATGGCCATGCGTCAGGGTGGCACGAGACCGGCGGTATCGCACGGATTCGCACAAGTCCGTTCAGCGGGCAGGAACGGGCCGAGCCCGCCGAACGGCGCGTCGGCGCAGCTCAGCGGGCTCGTGGGCGAGATATGGGCGGACGTGCGAAAAGGAAACCAGCCGAAACCGAGTCAGCGCTTGGCGACAAAGACATGCGAGGCGATCTCGGAGTCCAGCTCGGCGGCCTCGCCGCTGCTGCCGACCAGCACCCCGGCCGGCGACTCCGTCACGCTCACCACGGCGCCCGGCTGCACACCGGCCCGCCGCAGCGTGTACATCAGCTGGGCGTCCGCCTGGATCGGCTCGCCGATCCGGCGCACCACGGCGGTCTTCCCCTCGGCCCCGGCGTCCAGGTCCATCAGGCTCACCATGCCGGCGTCCAGGAACGGGTCGCCCCCGGTCTTCTCGCCCAGCTCCTCCAGCCCCGGGATGGGGTTGCCGTACGGGGACTCCGTGGGATGCCGCAGCAGTTCCACGACGCGGCGCTCGACCGCCTCGCTCATCACATGCTCCCAGCGGCACGCCTCGGCGTGCACCTGCTCCCATTCGAGCCCGATGACGTCGACGAGCAGGCACTCGGCGAGGCGGTGCTTGCGCATCACCCGCGTCGCCAGCCGGCGGCCCTCCTCCGTCAGCTCCAGATGACGGTCGCCCGCGACCTGAAGCAGGCCGTCTCGCTCCATGCGCGCCACCGTCTGGCTCACCGTCGGGCCGCTCTGTTCGAGCCGCTCCGCGATGCGGGCGCGCATGGGCACCACACCCTCCTCTTCCAGCTCGAGGATGGTGCGGAGATACATCTCCGTGGTGTCGATCAGTCCGGACATGCGTGCCCCTCGATGTGTGGTGCGGTGGCCCTGGACTCAATTCTGACGCATCCCACTGACAACGGTGCCGCCTCGTCCACGCACCGGGCCGTCCCGGCCGTATTGACAGGGCACTGGTCCAGACCGCAACGTGATCCGCGCCACTGATCAAATGCGCCGAGATCCGACGAGAGGGGCCCGCGGCAATGGCTGAGAGCGACCGGAGCGACCGGCTGGCCGGGAAGTACTTCGACGCCGCGATCGACCTGCTGCGGCGGGTCCGCGACGAGGAGGGCGACCGGATCACCGCCGCCGGAACGCTGATCGCGGACACCGTCGCGGCGGGCGGCCGGGTCTTCTCCTTCGGTGCCGGGCACTCCTCGCTCCCCGCCCAGGACACCGTCTACCGCGCGGGCGGCCTGGCGATCATGAATCTGCTCTCCGTCCCGGGCGTGGTCGGCGTGGACGTGCGGCCCGCGACCCTCGGCAGCGCGCTGGAACGGGTCGACGGGCTGGCCGGGGCCGTATTGGACACCAGCCCGCTGGAGCCCGGCGATGTGCTGGTGATCATCTCGCTCTCCGGGCGCAATGCGCTGCCGGTCGAAATGGCTCGGCACGCCCGCGCACTCGGCATCAAGGTCATCGGTGTGACGTCGATGGCGTACGCGGAGGCCACCACGTCCCGGCACGCCTCCGGGGACTTCCTCAAGGACCACTGCGATCTCGTGCTGGACAGCCGGATCCCGGTCGGTGACGCGGAGCTGACGCTGAAGGGCATCGACGCGCCGTTCGCCCCCGCGTCCACCGTCGTCACCAGCGCGATCATGCAGGCCGTGGTGGCGACGGCCGCGGGCACCCTCGCCGAACGGGGCATCGAACCGCCGCTGCTGCGCTCCGGGAACGTCGACGGCGGGCACGACTGGAACGCCGGGGTGATGAGCGCCTACGCGGACCGGATCTTCTACCGGCAGTGAGCGGCCGGCGCGCTCAGCGCGAGGCCGCACCCGCGAGATCCAGGGCCGCCGCGATCCGGGCCGCGACCTCCTCGGCGTAGTCCGCGTCCGCGCGGTCGAACGGGCGGCGGGCGGGCGCCCGCAGAAAGGTGGCGACGCCGAGCCGGCGGCCGCGGCTGCACAGCACCACGCACAGCCCGTGCACCGTGCCGTCCGGCCAACGACGGGCCGCAGCCCAGCCCTCGGGCGAGGCGGGCCCGGCGCTGGTCCGCACCGAACCGCGCCGCTCGTACGCCTGGAGCGCCGGATGGCCCGGCATATAGGGCACGGGAATGCCGGTCGCCGCCGGCGTCCCGGACGGGCCGGGCGAACCGGCCGGGGAGGCCAGCGCCCGCACCAGCCGGGGCGTGCCCGCCGCCGTACGGCGCCCGGCGTCCGTGCCGGTGGCAGCGGTCTCCCCGGCCCCGGACCCCGGCTCGGCACCACCCGCCGCGCCCGCCGCGGGCTCCGCGCTCCACGCGCCCGCCGCGCCCTCCGTCTCGTACGCGTCGAGCGCATCGCCCTCGGCGACCGTCCCGAACGGTGCGGGCGCGGGTGTCGCGGCGAGGTCGACCAGGCCGTGGTCGGCGAAGCCCGCCAGGGCGAAGTCGAGGTGGACCGCGGCGGCCTCGGCCGGGTCCGGGCAGTCCGCGGCCGCCCGGCCGGCGCGGTGGAGCTGCTGGGCACGGAAGCGCAGCAGGGAGTTCTCCTGCTCGGCGCGCTTGGTGGCCGTGACGTCCTGGAAGAGCCAGGCCACGCCCAGCGGTACCGGCTCCTCCGCCAGCGGCGAGGCCAGCCGGACGAAGCCGCTGCGCCAGCACCGGCGCGGCACCTCGGCCTCCTCGGCGCGCAGCGTCACCCACAGCTCGCTGACGGCCGGCGGCGCGCCCTCGGCGAGGACGTGCTGAAGGGCGCACTCCAGCTCCTCGACACCCTGCGCCAGCAGCTCGCCCAGGGGGCGGCCCAGCAGGGCCGTGCGCCCCACGCCGAGGGCACGGGCGGCGTGCGCGTTGACGACCGCGGGCCGCAGATCGGCGTCGATCAGCACCACGCCCCACGACGCGTCCTCGAACAGCGCCTCGCTGAGCGCGATGGACCGCTCCAGGTCCAGCTGGGTGTGCACCTCGCTGAAGGCGCAGTACACCCCCGCGACCCGGCCGCCGGGGGCGCGGACCGCGGAGGACTGGGTGCGGACGAGTACGCGGTGGCCGTCCTTGGTCAGCAGGGCGAACTCATGGACCTGGCGGCCCGGGGAGCGCATCGCGGCCGCCAGTGCGGCCTCGATCCCGTCGGCGTCCTCCTTGCGGACCGCCCAGCCGGTCAGGCCCGTACGGCCGACGACCTCGGCAGTGGTCCAGCCCAGAATGCGCTCGGCCTCGTGGTTCCAGTGGGTGACCGTGCCGTCCGCGGCGAACGCGACCAGGGCGGCGTCCATACCGTCCAGCAGCGCGGCGAGCAGACCCGAGTCCTCGGTCTCGTCGGCGGCGCAGCGCGCCGAGGCCGACGCGGCGGAAGAAGCTGACGAAGCAGTCACTGGCACCCCTCACGAACGCGGCCACACATGCTCCACCTGGGAACATTCAACTGGAACGTGACACAGCACACACGGGATTCGCGGAAATCGTTGCCAAGGGGAAATTCCCTTGTGTGCGGCCGGACGTCTTCCTAGTGTGTTGAGCACACGAGAAGGGAGGTGGTTCGGCAGATGATTTCGCACCGGACGCGTGAGGTGGCTGCGGGCTAGCGGCCCGTCGCTTCACCGCAGTGCAGCGCCGGACCAGCGCATCCTTGAGATGCGCAGCCGGCCAATCCCAAGCAGTCACCCGACCCGCGGGCTGCCGGTTCGTCCGACCGGCCCTTCGCGCGACACAGCGCGGAGGAACGAGCCCGCGGGTCGTCTGCGTCTGCGCAACACGACAGGCGCACAACCCTGCGGGCCCCGGCGGCACCCGCCCTCAGGGCGCCAGGCGCTCCACGCTCCAGCCGGCGCCCGCCCGCACGTACCGCAGCCGGTCGTGCAGCCGGTTGAGCCGGCCCTGCCAGAACTCGACCGTCTCGGCGGCGATCCGGTAGCCGCCCCAGTGCGGCGGCGCCGGCACCTGCTCGCCCTCCGGATAGCGGGCCGCCAATTCCTCGTAGGCACGCTCCAGTTCGTCGCGCGAGGCGACCCGGGCGGACTGGTCGCTGGCCCAGGCGCCCAGCTGGGAGCCGTGCGGGCGGGTGCGGAAGTAGGCGGCGGTCTCGTCCCGGCCGATGCGCTCCGCGGTGCCGGTCACCACGACCTGGCGGGCGAGCGGATGCCAGGGGAACAGCAGCGAGATGGCCGGATTTTCGGCCAGTTCCCGCCCCTTCCGGCTGTTGTAGTTCGTGAAGAACACGAAGCCGCGGCCATCGAACGCCTTCAGCAGGACGGTCCGTGAACTCGGCCGGCCCGCCGGGTCCACGGTCGAGACGACCATCGCGTTCGGCTCGTGCAGACCGGCCACTGTCGCGTCCTTGAACCAGCGCGCGAACTGGTCGTACGGGCTGGCGGCGAGGTCGGACTCGACGAGCCCCTCGGCGCGGTAGTGGGCACGCATGGAGGAGGGGTCGGGGGTCTCGGCATGAGGCGCGTCGGCGGGGTGCACGGCCTCATCTTGCAACACCCGGTCTGACGCGGTCAGCCGGGAGGGGCGGAAGTCTGCCCCTCGTCGACCGGCCGTAACCCTCCCGACAGCAGATCGACCGGTGCGCGGGTCGCACCCCTCCGCGCAGGTGAGGGACCCGCCACAATCAGGGGCAGACCCCCTGTGACCCCCGGGCGGGGAGAGCTATCGTGTCCGTCCGGCCTGACGGGGCGCACCAGCGCACCTGCCCGCCCGCGGCCCGACCACTGCGGGCACGACCGTCGCGTGACCCACGCCCTGGCGGGGCATCACCGGGGTGACCGGTACGGACCGCGAGCTGCCGGCGCAGCCGCGGAGCCGCACCGGCACCGCACACCAGAGACTCGACCGCACGGCAGCTGGTCACGGACCGTTTGCCGTCCCCATCTTGAGGAGCTGCCTGATGTCCGACTTCGTACCCGGGCTCGAAGGAATCATCGCGTTCGAGACGGAGATCGCCGAGCCGGATAAGGAAGGCGGTTCGCTCCGCTACCGCGGTGTGGACATCGAAGATCTCGTCGGCAAGGTGTCCTTCGGAAACGTCTGGGGGCTGCTGGTCGACGGGGCGTTCAACCCCGGACTGCCGCCCGCGGAGCCCTTCCCCATCCCGGTGCACTCCGGTGACATCCGGGTCGATGTGCAGTCGGCGCTCGCCATGCTCGCGCCCGTATGGGGCCTCAAGCCGCTGCTGGACATCGACGAGCGGACGGCCCGGGACGACCTCGCCCGTGCCGCGGTGATGGCGCTGTCGTACGTGGCCCAGTCCGCCCGCGGGCCGGGCCTGCCGATGGTGCCGCAGAAGGAGATCGACAAGGCGGAGACCATCGTGGAGCGCTTCATGCGGCGCTGGCGCGGTGAGCCGGACCCGCAGCACGTCAAGGCCGTCGACGCCTACTGGACCTCGGCCGCCGAGCACGGCATGAACCCCTCCACGTTCACCGCCCGCTCCATCGCCTCCACCGGCGCGGATGTGGCGGCCGCACTGTCCGGTGCGGTCGGCGCGATGTCCGGCCCGCTGCACGGCGGTGCGCCCTCCCGCGTCCTCGGCATGATCGAGGACGTCGAGCGGACCGGCGACGCGTCGGCCTACGTCCGGCAGGCGCTGGACAAGGGCGGCCGGCTGATGGGCTTCGGCCACCGGGTCTACCGCGCCGAGGACCCCCGCGCCCGGGTGCTGCGGCGCACCGCCAAGGAACTGGGCGCCCCCCGCTTCGAGGTCGCCGAGGCACTGGAGAAGGCCGCCCTCCAGGAGCTCCGCAGCCGCCGCCCCGACCGGGTGCTGGCCACCAACGTCGAGTTCTGGGCCGCCATCGTCCTCGACTTCGCCGAGGTTCCCGCGCACATGTTCACCTCCATGTTCACCTGCGCCCGCACGGCGGGCTGGAGCGCGCACATCCTGGAACAGAAGCGGACGGGCCGACTGGTGCGGCCGTCGGCCCGATACGTGGGCCCCAATGCGCGTAGCCCGCGGGAGATCGCGGGCTATGACGACATCGCGCCTCGGTAGGTCTTTTCGACTGTCCGGCCGGTCCGCTGCGCTTTGCCTTCGGCCCACGTTTTCGGCTGTCCCGTCGTCTGGGACCTCGCCGTTGCGCCTGCGGCGGGCCAGGTGGTTTGTGGGTGCGGTGACGGACCTCCGGGGCCGGTGTGTGGGACTGCTTCGCTTTACGTCCCACACACCGGCCCCTCCGGCCCGTCCCCTCCCGTTGGGGGAGTGAGTGACGGTGGGTGGGGGCTGGCCATTCGTAGCCAGTTCACTGCGATCGGCGAGGCGCACCGGACCACCGACATGTGCCCCCACCGACCGTCTTTCCCACCCTCCAACGGGAGGGGACGGGTCTGCGCGGGTGGGGGTTTCCGGACGTAAAGCGAAGCAGTCCGGAAACCCCCACCCGCGCAGACCCGTCACCGCACCCCAACAGCCCCGCGCAGCGGCAACGCCCGCCGCAGGCGCAACGGCGAGCAAGCCGAAAACATCGACCGAGGCAAAGCGCAGCGGAACGGCGAGCAACAACCACGGCGGGAAAGCCGAAAACGTGGGAAGGCCCCCTATCGGCTAAGGAGGTCGTCGATGATCTTCGCCCACTCCTCGACGACCTTGGCCCGACGGGCGGAGTCGTCCGTCAGCAGGTTGGCGAGACCGAGGCCCCGGGCCATGTCGAGCAGGCCCTGGACGGTCTCCCGTACGCCGGGGGCGGATTCGTCGGCGTCCAGGAGCGCCACCGCCGTGCGGTGGGCCTCCCGGCCGACCCGGGCCTCCAGGGCCGTGACGCGGTCACGCAAGGGCTCTTCGTCGGAGGCGGCGACCCACAGATGCAGCGCGGCGCGGAACAGCGGGCCCGTGTAGAGGCCGACCAGCTCCTCGACGATGACCCAGGTGCGGGCGACGGACCCCGCCGGAGGCAGCTTGTGTGCGACCGCCGCGACGGCGGACTGCCGCTTCTCGGCGACGTGTTCGACGGCCGCCGTGAAGAGGTCCTCGCGGGTGCGGAAGTGGTGCTGGGCGGCGCCGCGGGAGACGCCGGCCCGCTCGGCGACCACCGCGACCGTGCTGCCGCTCCAGCCGCGTTCCGCCAGGCAGGAGATCGCGGCCTCCAGGAGTTTGAGGCGGGTGGCGCGGCTGCGTTCCTGTTGGGGCTGTTTGGGGCCGCGGGCGGGGGTCAGCGCGCCCATGCGGGGGCCCGTCGTTCCAGGAAGGCGGTCATGCCCTCGCGGGCCTCGGTGGAGCCGAAGAGCTGGGCGGACTGTTCGGCGAGCGTGTCGGTGTCGCGGTCGAAGGTGTCCAGCACCTGGGCGGTGACCAGCTTCTTCGATGCGGCCAGGCCCTGTGGGGAGCCCTTGCGCAGGCCGTCCAGCAGGGGGGCGAGGCCGGTGTCGACGTCGTCGGCGGCGAGGGTGACCAGGCCGATCCGGGCCGCCTCGGCCGCGTCGAACTTCTCGCCGGTCAGGTAGTAGCGGCCGGCGGCGCGGGGGTCCAGCCGCGGCAGCAGCGGCAGCGAGATGACGGCGGGGGCGAGGCCGAGGCGGGCCTCGGTGAAGGCGAAGGTGGCGTCCGGTCCGGCCGCGGAGATGTCGCAGGCGCCGAGCAGGCCCAGGCCGCCGGCCCGGACGTGTCCGGTGACCCGGGCGACGACCGGTTTGGGCAGCGCCACGATCGCGCGCAGCAGCCGGGCCAGGCCCAGCGGGCCGTCCTTCGCGGTGCCCGAGGTGGCTTCGGAGAGGTCCGCGCCGGCGCAGAACGTGCCGCCGGTGTGGGTGAGGACGACGGCGCGGGTGTCGTCGTCGGCCGCGGCGTCCGTGAGCGCCTGGTGCAGTTCGGCGACCAGGCGGGTGGAGAGGGCGTTGCGGTTGTGCGGGGAGTCCAGGGTGAGGGTGGTGATGCCGCGCTCGTGGGAGCGCGGGACCAGGGGTGCCGCGGGGGCATCCGTCTTCGGGGCGTCGGTCATCGGGGCGTCGAGCTCCTTTCCCTGGCGCGGAGTTCGCGCCGCAGGATCTTTCCGGTGGTGGCGCGCGGCACGCCGGCCAGGAATTCCACGCGGCGCACCTTTTTGTACGGGGCGACTCGTCCGGCAACTTGGCGTCCTCCTCGCCATGGGTGGCGGGGATTCCCCTTCTCAGGGGTTTCGGCCGGTCGCCCGGCTTACAGGTTCCTGCTTCGGGGACCGGCTGGTGCCGAGGTCTCCACAGGCTGGGAACGCGAGCCCCGCGTCCCTTTGATTCTTGGCCGCGTTCACATCAGCGTGGTCCCGGTGTCCGCAGGCGGTGCACTCGAAGGCCGCTTGGCTCTTGCGGCTCTTCGCATCCACATGCCCGCACCGGTTACACGTCTGCGAGGTGTAGGCGGCGTTGACGAGAAGAATCTGGCTGCCCGTGTGGCGAGCGGCGTTGCGTAAGGCTCGTTCGAACTTGTGCCAGCCCTTGTCGAGGATCGCTCGGTTGAGTCCGGCTTTCTGCCGGACGTTACGGCCCGGCTGGTCAAGTGATCCCGACGCGCTAGCGGTCATGTTCCGGGTACGCAGGTCTTCGAGGACCACAAGAGCCTTGCGGGCTGTGATGCGATTCGCGGTGTAGGCGCAAAAGTCAGTGCGCCGATCGGCAGCCCTGCCCGCGATCCGGCCCAACGCCGCAACAGTCTTGCGACGGTTCGTAGAACCCTTCTTCTGCCGCGCCAGCTTCTGCTGCAACCTGCGGTATCGCACCGTCTCGCCAGGAGCGATGAACTGCCGGTCGTGGAAGGTTCCATCGCTGGTGACGGCCGCCACCGTCACGCCCCGATCGATGCCGACAGCGGTGTCCGGCAGCGCATGCTTCTGCGGCGCCTCGCGCCCTTCGTCCACGAGAAAGGACACAAACCACTGTCCGCCCTTCCGGCTGACAGTCGCCGAACGGATCTCACCGCCAAGAGGACGAGACCAGCGGAACCGGACCCAGCCCAGCTTGAGAAGCTTGACACGCCCCCACTTGCGGCCCAGCCGTTCCACCGCAATGCTCTTCCCGGCTGGGAACCGGAAAGACGGAGACCACCGCATCTTCGAACGCCACCGGACACTTAACGTGCCGTGTTCACGGCACGCACGGTCCAAGTCCCGGAGAGTCTGCTGGAGCACTTGTGCAGGCGCGGTCTTCAACCACGGATGGTCGGGCTTGGCCTCAGCGAGTTCAGCAGTCTGCGGTACATAGTCCATCCACACGCCGCGCCGACGGTACTCCCTGCGCTGTTCGAGGCCGGTGTTCCACACGGCGCGACAGATGTCACCGAACTCTTGGCACTGCTTGGACTGTTCAGCCGTCAGTTCAAGCCGGTACCTGCGGCCCGACAGCATGGAAAGACCTCCTCCCACAATGATGCGACCACGCTAGCGCGAACCACTGACAACGCAGCAGGCTCCGCAAACGACTCCGCTTCCTTGACAAGCGCAGTCCCGCCCTCAGTACGACTTGGGCAGCCCCAGGGACTGGTGCGAGACAAAGTTGAGGATCATCTCGCGGCTGACCGGCGCGATCCTCGCCACCCGGGCCGCGGTGATCATCGAGCCGAGGCCGTACTCCTGGGTGAGGCCGTTGCCGCCGAGAGTGTGGACGGCCTGGTCGACGGCGTGCACCGCGGCCTCGGCCGCCGCGTACTTGGCCATGTTGGCGGCCTCACCCGCACCCAGATCGTCGCCCGCGTCGTAGAGATGGGCCGCCTTCTGCATCATCAGCCGGGCGAGCTCCAGCTCGATATGAGCCTGGGCGAGCGGATGGGCGACAGCCTGGTGGGCGCCGATGGGCTCCTTCCACACCTGGCGGGTACCGGCGTAGTCGACGGCCCGCCCCAGCGCGTAGCGGCCCATGCCGAGGGCGAAGGCGGCGGTCATGATCCGCTCCGGGTTGAGCCCGGCGAACAGCTGGAGCAGCCCGGCGTCCTCATCGCCGACCAGCGCGTCCGCGGGCAGCCGCACCTCGTCCAGGGTCAGTTCGAACTGCTTCTCCGGGGCGGAGAGTTCCATCGCGATCGGGCTGCGGCCGAAGCCGGGGGTGTCGCGCGGCACGATGAACAGGCAGGGCTTGAGGCGGCCCGTCCGGGCGTCCTCGGTGCGGCCGACGATCAGGGTCGCGTCGGCGATATCGACGCCCGAGATGAACACCTTGCGGCCGTTGAGGACCCAGTCCTCGCCGTCCTTGCGGGCGGTGGTCGTGATGCGGTGCGAGTTGGAGCCGGCATCGGGTTCGGTGATGCCGAAGGCCATCTTGCGGGAGCCGTCGGCGAGGCCCGGGAGCCAGGTCCGCTTCTGCTCCTCGGTGCCGAAACGGGCGATGACCGTGCCGCAGATGGCCGGCGAGACGACCATCATGAGCAGGGGGCAGCCTGCGGCGCCCAACTCCTCCAGGACTATGGAGAGTTCGACGATGCCGCCGCCTCCGCCGCCGTGCTCCTCGGGGAGGTTGACGCCGAGGTAGCCGAGCCGTGCGGCCTCCGACCAGAGGTCGTCGGTGTGTGCGCCCTCCGCCACGACGCGGGCGAAGTATTCCCGGCCGTAGCGGCTGCCGAGGGCGGCGACCGCTTTGCGCAGGGCGCGGTGTTCCTCGGACTCGATCGTGGGGGTGCCCATGGGGTCTCCTCGTGTCGTCGGTTGCGGTGCGTTGTTTTGTGCGGCGCCGTTTCCCGCCTTCGGCGGTGGGGGGTGTTTGGGGTGGGGCCCGGGTGTGTGGGGCGGCCGGTGTCGGGGCCTCCGGGGCCTGGTGTGTGGACTGCTTCGCTTTACGTCCACACACCAGGCCCCTCCGGCCCCGCCACCTCGCGTCTCGTGGCGGGCTCCACCCCGGTGGGGGGGAGGGGTGACAAAAGCCGCCGGGTGCGTCGTGGTCAGTCCGTGACGACGGCCAGGAGGGTGCCGAGTTCTACCTGTTGGCCTGGGGTGATGGGGAGGGTGGTGAGGGTGCCGGGGGCGGGGGCGGTGATTTTGTGTTCCATCTTCATGGCCTCCAGCCACAGCAGGGGCTGGCCGGCCTGGACCCGGTCGCCCTCGGCGAGGCCCTCGGCGATCCGTACGACGGTGCCGGGCATGGGGGCCAGGAGGGAGCCGGGTTCGGTGCGGGCGGTGGGGTCGGGGAAACGGGGCAGGGCGGTGAAGGTGTGGGAGGTGGGGGTGGTGGGCGCACCCGGGGTGGGTGGGGCGTCGACATGGACGCGGTCGCCGTAGCGGGAGACCGTGAAGTGGCGCCGTAGTCCGTCGACTTCGAGCACCACCTCGTCGGGGCCGAGGGTGAGCAGCCGTACGCCGGGGAAGTCATCGGCCCGCAGGCCGTCGCGGCCGAGGCGGTAGCGGATGGTGTGCTCGGTGCCCGTACCGGCGTAGGTCTTGGTCTGGGGGCCGGAGGGGACGTTGCGGAAGCCGCCGAAGCGGGAGCGGCCGTGGGCGTCGGCGAGGGCGGCGGCCAGGGCGAAGACCGGGGCGCCGTCGGCGTCGTGTGTGGTGAGTGCGGTGAGGTGGCGGTCGTAGAAGCCGGTGTCCAGGGTGGCGGGGTCGGTGAACTCCGGGTGGCGCAGGGAGCGTACGAGCAGGTCGCGGTTGGTGACGGGGCCGTGGATCCGGGCCCGCTCCAGGGCGCCTGCCAGCTTGCGTACGGCCTCGTCGCGGCTCGGTGCCCAGGCGATGACCTTGGCCAGCATCGGGTCGTAGTGGACGCCGATGGTGTCGCCGTCGGTCACGCCGGAGTCCAGCCGGACGCCGTCGGGCAGCGCCAGCCGGTGCAGGGTGCCGGTCTGCGGCTGCCAGCCGGCCGCCGGGTCCTCCGCGTAGAGCCGCGCTTCGACGGCGTGCCCGTGGGGGCGGGGCGGGGTGGTGTCGAGGGGCTGGCCCTCGGCGATGCTCAGCTGGAGGGCGACCAGGTCGAGGCGGTATACGGCCTCGGTGACCGGGTGTTCGACCTGGAGGCGGGTGTTCATCTCCAGGAAGTACGCCCGGCCGGTGCGGTCCACCAGGAACTCCACGGTGCCCGCGCCCCGGTAGCCGATGGCGCGGGCGGCCCGCTCGGCGGCCTGGTGGAGGGTGGAGCGCAGTTCCACGGACAGGCCGGGGGCCGGGGCCTCTTCGATGACCTTCTGGTGGCGGCGCTGGAGGGAGCAGTCGCGGGTGCCGAGGGTCCAGACCGTGCCGTGGCCGTCGGCGAGGATCTGCACCTCGACATGGCGGCCGCCGACGACATAGGGCTCGACGAAGACCTCGCCGTCCCCGAAGGCGGCTGCCGCCTCGGCCGCGGCCGTCTTCAACTCGGCTTCCAGTGCGTCGAGTTCGGTGACGACGCGCATCCCGCGGCCGCCGCCGCCCGCCGCCGCCTTCACCAGCAGCGGCAGCTCGGCCGCGGTGACCTGGCCGGGGTCGACGGGGGCCAGCAGCGGCACCCCGGCATCGGCCATCAGCTCCTTGGCCCGCGTCTTGGAGGCCATGGCCTCGATGGCGGCGGGGGGCGGCCCGATCCAGGCCAGGCCCGCGTCGGTCACCGCGGTGGCGAAGCCGGCGTTCTCGGAGAGGAAGCCGTAGCCGGGGTGGACCGCGTCGGCGCCCGCGGCCAGGGCGGCCCGCACCAGCAGGTCGGCGCGCAGGTAGGTGTCGGCCGGGGCGTCGCCCGGGAGCCGTACGGCGGTGTCCGCCTCCCGGACGTGCGGGGCGCCGGTGTCCGCGTCGGAGTGCACGGCGACGGTGGAGATGCCCAGCTCACGGCACGTGCGGAAGACCCGCCGGGCTATTTCGCCGCGGTTGGCGACGAGTACGGAACGGATCACTTCTGCCTCACATCCGGAAGACGCCGAAGCCGCCCCGCGCGCCCTCGACCGGGGCGTTGTGGAGGGCGGACAGGCACAGGCCGAGGACGGTTCGGGTGTCGCGCGGGTCGATGACGCCGTCGTCGTAGAGCCGCCCGGACAGGAACATCGGCAGCGACTCCGATTCGATCTGCTGCTCGACCATCGCGCGCAGCCCGGCGTCCGCCTCGTCGTCGTACGGCTGCCCCTTGGCGGCGGCCGAAGCGCGGGCGACGATCGAGAGCACCCCGGCGAGCTGCTGCGGTCCCATGACGGCGGACTTGGCGCTCGGCCAGGCGAACAGGAAGCGGGGGTCGTAGGCGCGGCCGCACATGCCGTAGTGGCCGGCGCCGTAGGAGGCACCCATCAGGACGGAGAGGTGCGGGACCTTCGAGTTCGACACCGCGTTGATCATCATCGCGCCGTGTTTGATGATGCCGCCCTGCTCGTACTCCTTGCCGACCATGTAGCCGGTGGTGTTGTGGAGGAAGAGGAGCGGGATGTCGCGCTGGTTGGCGAGCTGGATGAACTGGGCGGCCTTCTGGGACTCTTCGCTGAAGAGCACGCCCTGGGCGTTGGCGAGGATGCCGACGGGGTAGCCGTGCAGCGCGGCCCAGCCGGTGGTCAGGCTCGGTCCGTAGAGCGGTTTGAACTCGTCGAAGTCCGAGCCGTCCACGATCCGCGCGATGACCTCGCGGGGGTCGAACGGGGCCTTGAGGTCGCCGGGGACGATGCCGAGCAGCTCGTCCTCGTCGTACCGGGGCGGGGCGGCCGGGCCCGGGTCGGGGTGCGCCTTGCGGTGGTTGAGGCGGGCGACCACCCGCCGGGCCTGGCGCAGCGCGTCCGGCTCGTCCACCGCGAAGTGGTCCGCGAGCCCGGAGGTGCGGGCGTGCATCTCGGCACCGCCCAGCGACTCGTCGTCGCTCTCCTCGCCGGTCGCCATCTTCACCAGCGGCGGGCCGCCCAGGAACACCTTGGCGCGCTCCTTGACCATGATCACGTGGTCGGACATCCCGGGGACGTACGCACCGCCCGCGGTCGAGTTGCCGAACACCACGGCGACGGTCGGGATACCGGCCGCGGACAGCCGGGTGAGGTCCTTGAACAGCGCCCCGCCCGGGATGAAGATCTCCTTCTGGCTGGGCAGATCGGCGCCGCCGGACTCCACGAGCGAGATCACCGGGAGGCGGTTGGCGAAGGCGATCTCATGGGCCCGCAGGGACTTCTTCAGCGTCCAGGGGTTGCTGGCGCCGCCGCGCACCGTCGGATCGTTGGCGGTGATCAGGCACTCCACGCCCTCGACGGTCCCGATGCCGGTGACCAGCGAGGCGCCGACCTGGTAGTCGCTGCCCCAGGCCGCGAGCGGCGACAGTTCCAGGAAGGGGGTGTCGGGGTCGAGGAGCAGCTCGATCCGCTCCCGGGCGAGCAGTTTGCCGCGCTTGCGGTGCCGCGCGACGTACTTCTCCCCGCCGCCCTCGGTCGCCCTGGCGTGCGCCTCCTCGATCTCCGCCAGCTTCGCGAGCATCGCCGTACGACGCTCCGCGTACTCGGCGCCCGACGGGTCGAGCCCGGTTCCGAGCACGGTCACCACAACACCTCCGGTATGTCCATGTGCCGCGAACGCAGCCACTCCCCCACGGCCTTGGCCTGGGGATCGAACCGGGCCTGCGCGGCGACGCCCTCGCCGAGCAGCCCGTCGACGACGAAGTTGAGCGCCCGCAGATTCGGCAGTACGTGCCGGTCGACCGGCAGGTCAGCGGTCTCGGGGAGCAGTTGCCGGAACCGCTCGACGGTCAGCTCGTGGGCCAGCCAGCGCCAGGCCTGGTCGGTGCGGGCCCACACCCCGACGTTCGCCGAGCCGCCCTTGTCGCCGCTGCGGGCTCCGGCTACCAGGCCGAGCGGCCCCCGCCGGGTGGCCCCGACGGGCAGCGGCTCGGGGAGCGGCGGGTCGGGCAGCCGCACCAACTCCTGGGTGGCCGACGCCGGTTGGGCGCTGATGCGGGTGCCGTCCGGCAGTACGGCGCAGTGCGGCACCTCGGCCGCGTCCACCGCGACCGCCTCGAAGACCCCGTACGGGGTGCCCTTACCGGGTGGCGCGGTGACATGGAAGCCGGGGTAGCTGGCCAGTGCCAGCTCGACCGCGGCGCCGCTGACCACCCGCCCGACGACGTCCTGGTCGGGGTCCCGCACCACCAGGCGCAGCAGTGCGCTCGCCTCCTCCTGGACCGCCGCGTCGTCCCGGTCGGTGCGGGCCAGCGTCCAGCGCACCTCGGCCGGGCGGTGCTCCGCCGCGTCGAGGGCCGCCTCCATCTGCCGGCGGACCAGCGCGGCCTTCTTTGGAACGTCCAGTCCGGTCAGGACAAAGGTGACCTCGTTGCGCCAGCCGCCGAGGCGGGTCAGCCCGGTCTTGAGGGTCGGCGGCGGCGCCTCGCCCCGTACACCGTCGATCCGGACCCGGTCCGGCGCCTCCTCGGTCAGCCGTACGGTGTCCAGCCGGGCCGTCACATCCGGCCCGGCGTAGCGGGCGCCGGCCGTCTCGTACAGCAGCTGGGCGGTGACGGTGCCGGGGGTGATCGCGCCGCCGGTGCCCGGGTGTTTGGTGATCACCGCGCTGCCGTCCGCGGCGATCTCGGCGAGCGGGAAGCCGGGCCGCAGCACGTCATGGGCGTCGAAGAAGGAGTAGTTGCCGCCGGTGGCCTGGGTACCGCATTCCAGGACGTGCCCGGCGGCCACCGCACCGGCCAGCTGGTCCAGATCCTGCGGCCGCCAGCCGAAGTGCGCCTGGGCCGCGCCGCTGACCAGCGCGGCATCGGTGACCCGCCCGGTCACCACCACGTCGGCACCGGCCCGCAGACAGGCGGCGATCCCCCCGCCGCCCAGGTAGGCGTTGGCGGTCAGCACTCCCTCGCCCCACCCCCCGCGCGCCAGCAGATCGTCGCCCTCCACATGCGCCACCCGTACGGGCACCCCGGCCTTGTCCGCCAACTCCCGTACGGCGTCGGCGAGTCCGGCCGGGTTCAGCCCGCCGGCGTTGGCGACGATCCGCACGCCGCGCTCGACGGCCAGCCCGAGCCCGTCCTCCAGCTGCCGCAGAAAGGTCCTGGCATAGCCGCGGGTGGGGTCCTTCAGCCGGTCCCGGCCCAGGATCAGCATGGTCAGCTCGGCGAGATAGTCGCCGGTCAGCACGTCCAGCGGGCCGCCGGTGAGCATCTCGCGCAGCGCGTCGAAGCGGTCGCCGTAGAAGCCGGAGGCGTTGCCGACGCGGAGCACGTCGGGGTCGGCGCCTATGGGGCGTATCGCGCCGCGGTCGCTCATGAGGTGGCGGCTTTCCCGGAGGGCTCCCGCCCCTTGCCCGGCGGGCCCGCGAAGGCCTGTGCGATCTCCAGCCAGCGCTCCGCGTCCGCTCCCTCGGCCCGTACGGACGGCAGATCGGCGCGGTGCGCCCGCTGGGTCACCAGCAGACAGAACTCCAGCGCCGTACCGGTCACCCGCTGGGGGGCCTCCGGCGGCCCGTACTCCCACACCGTGCCGTCGGGTGCCCGCAGCTCGACCCGGAACTCCTCGTCGGGCGGGGTGAGTTGATGCGTCGCATAGGCGAAGTTGCGGGTCCGCACCCCGATCCGGGCGATATGCCGCAGCCGGGCGGTGGGCGGCCGGACGGCACCCAGGGCGTCGGCGATGTCCTGCCCGTGCGCCCAGGTCTCCATCAGCCGCGCGGTGGCCATCGAGGCCACGCTCATCGGCGGGCCGTACCAGGGCAGTTTCTCCCCGGCCGGCCGCTCCCTGAGCGCCCTGAGCAGCTCCTCACGGCCGGCCCGCCAGTCCGCGAGCAGCTCCGCGGGAGGTGTCCGCGCACCGGCCTCGGCGGCCTCGTCGACAAAGGTCAGCGGCGCGGCGAGGGCTTCCTGCGCGGCGCGCACGAACCCCTCCGGGTCGGTGGCCGAGAGCAGCGCCTGCCGGTCGGTCCAGGCCAGATGAGCGATCTGGTGGGCGATCGTCCAGCCCTCGGCGGGCGTCGGGGCCGCCCAGCGCTCGGCCGACAGCCCCGCGACCAGCGCGTCCAGCTGCTCACTCTCCGCCCTGAGATCCGCCAGTACGGCGCCGGGATCGGACACGCGGCACTCCCCTCATCGGCCCCATGTGGCCTACGGCCAGGGCGGGTTGACAGGCGTTGGTGCGGTACGGGTCCGAGCGTGGCAGCGCCGACAGAAACAATCAAGCACGCCTGCATGATTTTTCCTGCGAGGGCGCGAACTGCGCGGTGGTGGCCGGCTGCCATCGACTGAAGGGTCCTGACGGTGTGCATGACCCCGAAGCGGCGTGCGGGAGGCGTGCAGCAGGGGGCGGGGCGGCGGCCCAGGGGGCCGCCGCGGGCCGCCCCCTGGTTCAGCTGTGGGCCCCCGCGCTCCGTACGGCTCCCACACTCGCCAGCACGACCAGCCCGATGGCCAGCACCTCGGCCCAGCCCAGGGCCTGGTGCAGGACGAGGAATCCGGCGGTGGCCGCGGCGGCCGGCTCCAGGCTCATCATCACCGCGAAACCGGCGGCCGGCAGCTTGCGCAGGGCGAGCAGTTCCAGGGTGTAGGGCAGGACGGACGACATCAGGGCGACCGCGGCGCCCAGCCCCAGGGTGACCGGGTCGATCAGGGCGGAGCCCGCGCTGACGATGCCGAACGGCAGGCTGAGCAGCGCCGCGACCGTCATCGCCAGGGCCAGGCCGTCCGCCTGCGGGAAGCGCTGTCCCGTACGGGCGGAGAGCAGGATGTAGGCGGCCCACAGCCCGCCGGCCGCCAGCGCGAACGCCGCTCCGGTGAGGTTGAGCCCGTCGAGCCCCTCGCGTCCCAGCAGCACCACGCCGCCCAGGGCCAGCGCCGCCCACACCAGGCTCAGCAGCCTGCGGGAGGTCGCCACCGACAGGATGAGCGGCCCGAGGAACTCCAGGGTGACCGCGGCACCCAGCGGAATGCGGTCGATGGCCTGGTAGAAGAGCGAGTTCATCCCGGCCAGTGCGACGCCGAAGGCCAGCACCGTGGCCCAGTCGCCCCGCGCATGACCGCGCAGCTTGGGACGGCAGACGATCAGCAGCACCAGTGCGGCGACCACCAGCCGCAGGGTGACCACGCCCAGCGCACCGGCCCGCGGAAAGAGCAGCACCGCCACCGACGAGCCGAACTGAAGGGAGACGATCCCGCCGATGACCAGCGCCACCGACCCGATCCGCCCGCGCGCCCCGGCCCCGCCGGCTCTCCCGGCCTGCGCCTCCGCCGTCAGCACCTCGGGCGAGGGCGGTATCGGGTGCGCAAGCCCCCCGTCACGGGCGGGCGCGGTGTCGACGGGAGGGGCGGGGGTGGCGGGCGTACCGCCATCGGGAGTCTCGGGCGAAGCATTCACGCCACCACGCTACGGCCCGCCGTTCCGGTCCGTGAAATGCCTTTTCCCCTGTTGTTATGCTCCGCGCGCATGAGCATCGAGCTGCGTCATTTCCGCTGCTTTCTCGCCATCGCCGACACCCTCAGCATCACCCGCGCCGCCGAGCGGCTGCATCTGACCCAGCCCGCCGTCTCCCGCACCCTGCGCCAGCTGGAACAGGCCCTCGGCGTCCATCTCGTCGACCGCTCCACCCATCACCTCGCGCTCACCCCCGACGGGCTGTCCTTTCGCGACCGGGCCGCGGTCGCGGTGGCCGCCTTCGACCGGGCGCTCGGCTACGCCCGGCACACCGCCTGGCCGCTGCGGCTGGGCCACGCCTGGTCGGCCGCCGGTACGGACACCACCGCGCTGCTGCGCCGCTGGCACGAGGAGCACCCGGCGACCCCGCTCGAACTCCTCCGTATCGACGACCGCACGGCCGGTCTCGCCCGCGGCGAGGTGGACGCGGCCCTGCTCCGCGGCGAGGTCCGCGCCCCGGGCCTGGTCACCGAGCGGCTGACCACCGAGCCGAGAGTGGCCGGCCTGCCCGCCGACGACCCGCTGGCCGGCCGTACCGCCCTCTCCCTCACGGATCTGGCCGACCGCACCATCGCCGTCAACACCGTCTCCGGTGTCACCTCCCTCGACCTGTGGCCCCCGTCGGCCCGCCCCGCCGCCACGATCACCATCGGCAACACCGACGACTGGCTGGCCGCCATCACCGGCGGCCGCGCCGTCGGCGTCACCACCTCCGCCACCGCCGAGATGCACCCCCACCCCGCCATGGCCTACGTCCCCCTCACCGACGCCCCATCCGTCCCCGTCGTCATCGCCTGGCGCGACGGCCCGGGACATCCGCGGATCCCGGACCTGATCCGGCTGGCGCATGAGGTGATGGGGCGGCACGGCGGGGGTTTGTGAGGGACCGGGTTGCGGGCGGGGCGGAGGCGGCGCCTCAGAACCGCCGGGCCGACTCCTCCGCGTGGGCCATCCGCCGCAGGCTCAGCAGCACCGGTTCGTACAGCACCGTCAGCGCGACGGCTGCCTCGATCTGCCCGGTCGGGGTCGGCTGCTGCTCGACCATGTCCAGGTCGGTGACCGCCAGTTGCGCTGCCAGCCGCGCGTACGGCAGCAACTGCTCGGTGTCGCAGGGGTAGCCGAGCCGGACCAGCGCGGCGACCGAGTCGATGAGCCGCCGGTGGGCGGGGTTGCGCAGGTCCGGGCCGCGGCCGGCGGACCAGCCCAGCCGCTCCAGCAGCCCCGCCACCGACCGGCGGGCGGTCTCCACCGCCGGGTCGTCCCCGGCGGGCCGCTCGGCGCAGGGCAGCGCCCGGGTCGCCGCGCCCAGCCGCAGGTGGTGGTCCAGCGACTCGTCCTCCGCGGCAGCGATCACGTCGCGCGCGGCGGCCACCGGAACCCCGCCGATCTGGATCAGCGCCCGCACCAGGCGCAGCCGCCGCAGATGGTCCTCCCCGTATTCGGCCTGGGTGGCGGAGACCCGGCGCCCGGGCTGGAGCAGCCCTTCACGCAGGTAGTACTTGATCGTGGCGGTGGACACACCGCTGCGCTCACTCAGCTCCGCCAGCCGCATGCTCGTGCACCCTCCATTGGACAGTAGAACTATCCAATCATGGATGACGTCGCCGTCCAAGAGGCGACGGAGGGCTCATGGGCAGGCCGATATCCGGGTGACGGGCCACGGCCACCGCGGAGGGCGATGGCGATCCGCCCGTGCCCGGGTGTGCGGCACCCGGCCTCGGCCCGCCCTGGAGAAGTGGCCGCCGGCGGCCCAGAGTTGCCGCATCCCACACCTCCGAGGAGCCCTCATGCCCACCACCCCCGCCCACGACGACACCCTCGCCCGGCGCCTGCAGCACCTGGAGGACAAGGAGTCCCTGCGTGCGCTGATGATCCACGGCTGGCGGGCGCTGGACCGCAAGGACTGGCGCACCTGGATCGAGTGCTGGGCCGAGGACGCGGTCCTGGAGTTCGGCCCGTGGGACCACATCCACGGCCGTGAGGCGATCCTGGCCAAGGTCATCGAGGCCGAGGCGCCGTACGCCACCATGCAGCACCACCTCCTCAACATGGACTTCGAGGTGCGAGGCGACCGGGCGACCGGCATCGGCTACATGTGGTTCGTAGCCGTCACCGGCCCCGGAACGGCCGCCTCGCCCTACGCCATGGGCGGCCCCTACGCCTGGGAGTACACCCGGACCGCCGACGGCTGGCGGCTGACCCGCCAGCAACTCGGCGTCTGGTGGACCATGGGCGAGGACACCCTCGACGCGTTCACTCCGGCCGGTCAGGGCGTGCCTCCCCGGCCCACGGAGACCGGCGAGGCGCCCTACGACACACCCTGAGGGCCGTCCGGGACGAGCTGATCGAAGGCGACCAGCAGCTGTTCCGGGCCGCGCAGGACGGCGTTCTCCCGGTACGGCGGCGGGTCGGCAACCAGGCGCGGCGAGCGGAGCCTGCGGGCCAGGGCGGTGAGCGCTATCTGCGCCTCGGCGCGGGCGAGGGTGGCGCCGATGCAGTAGTGGATTCCGCCGCCGAAGCCGAGGTGGGCGTTGTCCCGGCGGTCGGGGACGAACCGGTCGGGGTCGTCGAAGCGGGTGGCGTCGCGGTTGCCCGCGGCGAGCAACAGGCGGATGCGGGAGCCCTTGGGGATGGTGGTGCCGGCGAGGTCGATGTCGGCCAGGGCGCTGCGGCCGGACATCTGCACGGGCGGGTCGTAGCGCAGCACCTCCTCCACCAGCGGGGTGGCCAGGTCGGGGTCTTCGCGCAGCCGGGCGAGGGCGTCGGGGTTGCGCAGCAGGGCGAGGGTGCCGTTGGCGATGAGGTTGACGGTGGTTTCGTGACCGGCGATCAGCAGCAGGCCGAGGGTGACGCGCAGCTGGACCGGGCCCATCACGTCGTCGGGATCCTGGTGGAACATCAGGCCGGACAGCAGGTCGGTGCCGGGCTCGGTGCGGCGCCGGGCGATGACCCCTTCCAGGTACTGCATCAACTCGCCGCGTGCCTGGTCGAGTTCGCGGAGTTCTTCCTCGGTCTGGGTGTCGATGGGGTCCAGGCCCCGGGTGAGGCGGCGAGCGATGCTGCCGAAGAGGGGCTCGTCCTCGCGGGGCACGCCGAGCAGTTCGCAGATCACCGTGACCGGTAGCGGATAGGCGAGATCGGCGACCACGTCGAGCCGGCCGGGGCGGTCGCCGGCCTGGGCGTCGAGAAGCCCGGAGACCAGCGCGCCGAGGTGGTCCCGCATGCCCGTGATCCGGGGGATGAACTCCTGGGAGACCACGCGACGCAGCTGGTCATGCAGGGGCGGGTCCTGCACGAGCAGACCCCTGGCGGCCTTCGGGACCTTGGTCTGCGGGTTGAGCCGGTCGGCACTGCTGCGCGGGTCGTGCAGCAGCTGCCGGATCTCCCGGTGGCCGCTGACCAGCCAGGAGCCGTCGTCCATACGCACGACCGGCTCCCGGCGGAGCTGGGCGTAGTACGGGTAGGGGTCGGCACGGTGGTCGTACCGCATGGCCTGGGCGAAGAGGTCCGTTGCCGAAGGTGCGGTGGAAGTCGTCATGAGAGGTCTCCGTTCACCGGTGTGCGGTCTGGGCCGGCGCGAGGGCCGAGGGCGTGCGGATGTCGTGCTCCTGGGGGCCGCCGGCAGCACGGCCGGGGAAGCCGGCATCGACGGGTTCGAGCCGGTCCGGTCCGTCCGTGGCGCCCAGCCGGGGCGGGAACGGCGCGCGGGCTTCGATGAGGGCCGCGTAGCCGTCCAGCACCCGCGGGGAGTCGACCGACACGACGCCGACCAACCTGCCCTTGAGCCCGTATGCGGCGACGAACTGCCGCTGGTCGAGGGCCCCTTGGGTGACCACGACCCGATCGGCGACGGCCGGCACTCCGACGGACTTGAGGTAGCGGCCGAACTGCTGGGACCAGAAGGCGGGCAGCGGCTGGTGGTCGCGCCGTTCGTCCGGGCCGCGGGTGAGGTTGTATGCGGCGGTGCGGGCCTGGGCGACCGCGTTGTCCCAGTGGTCCAGGCGCAGCAGCTGCCCGGGGTAGAGGGGGTGCGGCCAGCGGGCGACGTCACCGGCGACGAAGACGTCCTCGACCGGGCGGCCGGAGCCGGCCACCGCCCGGCAGTCGCCCTCGCTCACCACTCCCCGGTGGTCGGCGGCGAGCCCGGAGCCGGCCAGCCACTCGGTGTTGGCCACGGCGCCGGTGGCGATCACGGCCACCTCGACGGGCATCGCCGTGCCGTCGGACAGCACCGCCCGGCGCAGCCGGCCGCAGGCGTCACCTTCCAGGGCCTGGACCGTGGTGTTCAGCCGCAGATCCACCCCCACCTCGCGGTACCACTCGGCGGCGGCCCGGCCCAGCACCCCGCCCAGCGCACCGGCCAGCGGGGCCGCGCTGCGCTGTGTCACCGTCACCGGGATCCCCAACTCCCGGCAGGAGGAGGCCACTTCGCCACCCGTGAAGCCGGCGCCGACGACCAGCACCCGGCGCGGGCCGGCCGCCAGGGCGCCGCGCAGCCGCTCGGCGTCCTCGCGGGTACGCAGCACATGCACACCCTCCAGCCCGCCGCCGGCCTGGACGGGCCAGCGGCGCGCCCGGGTGCCGGTGGCTATCAGCAGCCGGTCGTACCCCAGGCTCCGGCCGTCGGCCAGTTCCACCCGGCGGCCGGGTACGTCCAGCCCGGTGGCGGGCGTGCCCAGCAGCCAGCGGGCGCCGATGTCACGGACCCGGGGCAGCGCGATGTGGTCACTGTCCAGCCGGCCGGACAGCACCGCCTTCGACAGCGGCGGCCGGTCATAGGGCTCGTGCGGCTCGTCCCCGATCAAGGTGAGTTCCCCCGTGAACCCCTCGTCGCGGAGGGCTTCGGCGGCGCGCAACCCGGCCAGCGAGGCGCCGACCACCACCACCCGGCCGGTACGCAGCCCCGCTGCGCCCGCCGCGGTCACCGGCCGCCTCCGCACGCGACGGGCGCGGGCTCCGTGGCACCGCTGAGCGTGATCGCCTGGACCGGGCAGGCGGCCGCCGCGCGCTCCACCTCGCGCCGGACGCCGTCGCCCGGCGCGTAGTCGTACTCCAGCGATTCCTCGCCGTGGAACCGGAAGACCGTCGGGGCGGCGTAGACGCACTGTCCGTAGCTCTGGCAACGGTTGAGGTCCACCACCAGCCGCAGGGGCTGCGGCGGGGGCTGCGTGATCATCTCTCTTCCCTTTCCTCACTGGTCAAGGGGCGAACTGCGGCGATGCCTGCGCCATGCACGGCTGGCCGCCGACGACCCCGGACTGCGATAGCGAGCAGCATTTAAATAGTGGCTGCTATTCAGACTGTACACGCTATCCGAGCGTTGACATGGTGATCCCTATCTGAATAACCTCGTCAACATGAACGCTGAGAGTGCTGAACCCGCCCGGCGGCGCCTGACCCGGGCGGAGGCCAAGGCCCGCACCCGTGCGCTCCTGCTGGACGCGGCGGCCCGGGTCTTCGCCCGCAAGGGCTTCACCGGTGCCTCCGTGGAAGAGATCGCAGAGGCGGCCGGATTCTCCATCGGTGCGCTGTACTCGAACTTCGGCAGCAAGGAGGCGCTGTTCCTCGAACTGCTCGCCGACCGCCAGACCGACCGCATCGCCGAGGCCGCCCAGATGCTGGAGTGCCACCCGTCGGGTACCGGCGAAGCCGCCGCCGAACTCGGCCGGCTGCTGATCGATGTCGCCGACAAGGACACCGACTTCGCGCCGCTCCAGGCCGAGTTCTGGCTCTACGCGGTCCGCAACCCCGAGGTCCTGGAAACCATGGCGGCCAACCTGCGCACGCCCCGCCGCGCACTGCAACAGGTGATCAGCACGTCCCTGGCCCAGCAGGACGCCCCCGCAGAGGTCTCCGCCGAGGCCGTGGCCACGGTGGTGGCGGCCCTCTTCACCGGCCTGGTGCGCCAGCGGCGCATCGACCCCGCCAGCGTGCCCGAGGAACTCTTCGGTGACGCCCTGAAGTGGCTCTTCGCCGGCATCAACGCCAGTGGGGCGGCCCCTTCCGGCACCGAGTGATCCACACCCCCGCGTGCCCCGTACCCACGAGCGGCCCGCCACCCGCAGGAGCGCACCGGCCCCGGCAGCGATGACGGCACGTCACTGAGCCTGCTGTGGGGCGTCGGCACGTACACCGACGCCCCACAGCGCCCCGTGAACGCCTCCCCGCTTCCCCGAAGGACCCCCCTTCATGAACGCTCACCGCAAGACCGCCGCTGCCGACGACACGGCGACTTCCGACGCCGCAACGGCTTCCGACGCCCGCAAACTGCGCATCCGCTATCTGGCCGCAGGGTTCTGGATAGCGTTCACCTGGATCGGCGAAGGCGACGCACCGGCGTGGGAACACGCCCTGCGCACCCTCGTCATCCTGCTGATCCTGCCGCCCTCCCTCTTGCGGGCCAACCGCCACTTCACCCACAAGCTCTACGAGAGCGCGCGCCCCGGCCGGGTCATAGCCCAGCTGATCACGGCCAGGATCGTCATCATCACGGCCGCCTTCGGTACCAGCAACCTGCTCGGCCGCCTGCTGGACCCGGGTACCGCCCACCCCCCGGTCCTCCCGGCCATCGGCTTCGCGCTCCTGCTGCTCAGCATCCCCGCCCAGATCCGCCACGCCCACCGCACCCGGGCCCGCACCACCCACCCCGCGGCCCAGCCCACCCTCTCCGCACCACGCCTGATGGCCGTCAAACTCATCAAGGTCACCGCCGCCCTGATCGCCCAACTCCTCCTGACCCCCTACCTGCCCAACGCCACCTATGTCGTCGCAGCAGCCCTCTTCCTCACCAGCGCCACCCTGGGCCCCAAGATCCACCGCAACTTCCTGGTCACCCACCCCGCAACCAAGAACGAGGAGGCGGTGCGGGTGGCGGCCTGAGGGGCTGTGGTCCTGCTCCCCCGTCCAGGACTCGTCGGGCATCGGCCCCCCCGGCGCACGCCGGGCCCCGGTCCTCCCACCCTGGACGGTTACGGATCACCTCCCCGGGGCCACCTCAGCGGACAGCCCCTCTCCGGCCGCTCCCGGTGCGGACTACAGGCGATCAGGTTCAGCGACAGAAACCGCCCACCACTCACCCACCAGCCCCCGACCCGGTCCTCGCCTACGGACAGGGCCCGTACGATCTCCTCGTACGACGCCTCCGGCGGATACGAGCCGACGAACAGCCCTGCGTAGTGGCCGAGTTGTGCGACATACCAGTCCGCCGCCTCCTTCGGCTCCTCGAACGTCACCTCGATCCGGCCGGCCGGCTTCAGCAGCCAGTCCGCGCACGCCAGCGGCATCACCTGCGCGGAGCGGAACTCCGGGTGATCCGGCCGTCGGTGCGCGTCCCCCGGCTTCACGAGGACATCGCCGCTGCCTAGCCAGACGTAGGCGTGGTGGTGGGGTCCGGCCATCTCACTCCCTGGATTCACACGTTCTGCTCCGCGCACTGGTCCGAAGGGCGGCCCCCACCCGAGGTACGGGACAGGGGGCGCCCGGTCCACGGCCTACGGCCCCGGACTACAACCCCGGACTACGGCCCGGCCTACTGGCGGCCACAGCCCTGCCCGTCACCGCAGCCTCCGTTGGGGTTGCCTCCCTGGTTGTCGTCCTCGTCACCGCCGTACTTGACCGGGTCGAGGCGGTAGCGCATGGTCATCTCCTCGGGTGCTCAAGTCGCCGCGCGGTCGGTCCACGCGTCGTCGTGCACTTGCGAGGGCCCCCTTGCGGGCCCACCCGCTCCGGCCGTGCCCTGCCAGGGAATGGCGGCCGGGGCGGGAGTTTTGGCAGGGCCGGCGGCGTGAACA
The DNA here is from genome assembly GCF_008704855.1 of Streptomyces platensis. Taxonomy (NCBI): domain Bacteria; kingdom Bacillati; phylum Actinomycetota; class Actinomycetes; order Kitasatosporales; family Streptomycetaceae; genus Streptomyces; species Streptomyces platensis. The sequence continues at coordinate 5,283,932 of NZ_CP023691.1, read as the reverse complement.
TCAGCGGTTCGAGGCGCTGCCGTACCGACACCGGCCCGTTCATGAATGCCGTCTACGTCGCCGCCCGATGCCGAGCGCGATGGCGCGTGATGAGGACGTTGAAGTCGGTCACCCTGCTGAGATCCCGGGCCGCGGCGGCCTGCCTCCTGCCGCGCTCCAGGTCGTCGCACTCGGGGCAGCTATGCGTCCTCGGCGCGCCAGCGGGAGTGCTTGTCCGGTCGCCTTGACGGTCCCCTGCCACTGCTGCTGCGCGTGTTGGTGCGGTCATGAGCAGGACGTTAGGAATCGGGAGAAAGCGCCGCCACGCAATGTTCTCCAATGTTCTCGAAGAATGGCCGAATGTTCTCGCTTGTTCTCACGCTATGGAGTGCAACCTGTGGTGCGACGCTCCGAAGCCCGGTGATGCTGGAGGCTCGCAACCTTCACCAAACGAGGGAGACGGCCATGGCACGGCGCCTGCGTTTCAGGGGCACGGACAGCAAGCAAGGCAACTGTCCCGCGCTGCACGAGGACGTAGAAACGGGCGAGATCATCGTCCAGGGAGCACCGCTCAGCGACGCCTTAGACCTTGAACAGCTCCAACACTTCAGCCCGGGGGATTCGGCGGTCATCGTTCCTCGCGAACTGCTCGTGAACTGGGGCCCGAAGGAGATCGATCACGTGCCGGAAATCATCGATCAGGAGGAGTTCCGCAAGCTCTTCGAGGCCTTCGAGCATTCGGCATGGCACCTCGAATCCCGCCGCGGCTACGCCTCTGACCAGGAGGACGAGGACTACCGGAAGTTCCTCGATACGGGCACCGTGACGTGGAGCCTGGATGACGCATGGTGCACGAACATCCGCGCCCAGACGGCGGCCGGTAAGCACGTCGGCCGGGTCCGCATTGTCGACAACCCTCCGACGTCTGGTCAGCTCTACCTACTCGGCTACTCGCAGTGCAACGCCGCCACCGGCGAGGACGTACGCAACCTGTGGCGCCGTGACGCGGAACGTCTGCGCCTTCCCGCCGAGGATTTCTGGATCTTTGACTCCCGATTGGTCGCCCTGCTGAACTTCGACGATGCCGACGTGCTTCTGAACGTCGAGCTGATCACCGAACCGGCTGAGGTCGTCCGATACTGCCAGGTGCGCGACGCCGCATGGCATCACGCCATCCCGTACGAGACGTTCGCGGCGGAGGTGTCTGCCGCAGAGTAGCGAGTGTGAACCGGTGAGCACCGACTATCAGCAGGCCCGGGCCGCCCTTGGGGTCAGACTCCGAGAACTACGGGAGTCCTGCCCGACGGGCAAGCTCACCGGTCCGCAGCTGGCCGCCCGCCTCGGCTGCGTCCACTCCAAGATCTACAAGCTGGAGAACGGAAATCAGACAGCCACCGCCGAAGACGTGCGGGCGTGGGCCGGGGCGACAGGTCATCCGGAGGCTACGGCCGAACTGCTCGCCCGGCTTGCGGGTTTCGAATCCCACATCCGTTCATGGCGCCGGCAGTTGGCGTCCGGACACTTTCCGGTGCAGCAGAGCTGGAACGCAGAGGTGGCACGCTCAAAGGTCCTCCACATATGGGAGGAAGCCGTTATCGCCGGCATGTTGCAGACCGCCGAATACGCACGTCACGTCTTCATTCGTTACGCGGAATTCCAGCAATCGAAGCCGGATGCAGACGAAGCGGTGAGAGCGCGGATGAAGCGACAGGAATGGCTTTACGAATCGGGAAAGAAGCTCCACGTCCTGATGTGGGAAGCAGCCCTACACGCTCTCATCTGCCCACCCTCCGTACTCGCTGCCCAGCTCGACCGACTCGCCGGAGTCATCGGCATGGACAGCGTCTCGCTGGGCATCGTCCCCCTCGGGGCACCGCTGAAGCTCGCCCCGGCCAACGGATTCTGCGTCCTGGACGACCGGCTGGCCATTACTGAGGACTGGCATGCGGAACTGTGGCTGGACGACGCGCACAACGTCGCCACCTACATGAAGGTCTGGAACACGCTCCGGGACTCCGCCGTCTACGGCACCGAGGCACAGAACGTGATCAGCAGAGCCCGTCGGTCGCTCTGTTCGCCATGACGCCCCCAACACCACCAGGATGCACACAATGTCGCATTCAACGAACCCCGAATCCACACATACCGAGTGGCGCCAGCAGATGCGCGACGGGCTGAAGCCGCTCCAGAACAGTTTGGTCCAGTTATTCCAGGAGACCCGGCTGTTCCGTATCTACTCCTCCACCCTCATGCCCGGGCTACTACAGGCCGAGGGCTACGCGGCAGCAGTGCTGCGAACCGTCGCCGCCTTTCAGGAACTCCCCTTCGACGACAGCGCGGAGGCTGCGCGTGCCCGCGTAGAACGGTCCCGCGTCATTCATGAGCCGGAGCGCCGTTTCGAACTGCTCATCGAAGAAGTAGTGCTGCACCACCAACTCGCAAACACGGAGGTGATGACTGCCCAGTTGGACTACCTGCTCGCCACCGCCGCCCTGCCGTCTGTGTCACTCGGGATCATCCCGATGGCGACGCAGGAGCGGGTGCAGTGGCCGCGCGAGACGTTCCATGTGTACGACGACAACCTGGTGTCGGTCGAGTTGCTTTCCGCAGAGGTGAAGCTCACCCAGCCCTCCGAAATCGCCCAGTATCTAAAGGCGTTCGATCAGCTCCGCAGCATGGCCGTGTACGGGTCGGAGGCGCGGGCGCTCGTTCTGAAGGCGCTGGAGGCGTTGCGCTGAGGCCGATACGGCTCGGGCCCCCGACCCCCGCCTCCTCAGCCCCCGTCCTCGCCCGGCTCCTCCCTCAACCCCTCCGCCAAAACCTCAGCCAAGTGCCGTCCCCGCCGTTCCCCCAGCTGCTCCAGCTGGGTGCGGCACGAGAAGCCGTCGGCGAGGATTTCCGCTTCCTCGGGTGATTCCCGGACCGCGGGGAGGAGTTGGTCCTCGGCGCAGGACACCGAGACGTCGTAGTGGCCGCGTTCGAAGCCGAAGTTGCCGGCCAGGCCGCAGCAGCCGCCGGTCAACGTTCCCGTGAGGCCGGCGCGGGCGCGGAGGTGGCGGTCGGCGGTGTCGCCCAGGACTGCGTGTTGGTGGCAGTGGGTCTGGCCGGCGATGGGGCGGTCGATGCGTGGGGGTTGCCAGTCGGGGGCCAGTTCTTCCAGGGCTTGGGCGAAGGTACGGACGGAGCGGGCCAGGCGGGCCGCCCGGGGATCGTCGGCGAGCAGTTCCGGCAGGTCGGTGCGGAGGGCGGCGGCGCAGCTCGGTTCGAGGACGACCAAGGGGTGGCCGTCTTGGAGGAGGGGGCTCAGGACGTCGACGGTGCGGCGCATGACGCGGCGGGCCTGGTCGAGTTGTCCGGTAGAGATGTAGGTGAGACCGCAGCACAGGGGCGGGCGGTGGAGGCGGGGCAGCGCGGGCTGGGGGAAGGCGCCGCCGGGCTGGCGTAGCGGGGCGGTGGGTGGGAGGAGGGGGCGCAGGCCGGCCGCTTCCAGGACGCGGACCGCGGCGCGGCCGACCTCCGGGGAGAGGTGGTTGGTGAAGGTGTCGGGCCAGAGGATGACGGTGCGGGCGTCGGACGGCGCCTCGTTCCCGGCCGTCGTCTTCCGGCGGCGCCACCACCAGCGGGTGAAGGTCTCAGTGGCCAGTGCGGGAATCGGCCGCTCGGGGGCGATTCCGCCGAGGCGTTTGGCGACGGTGGCCAGCGGTGTACGGGCGAGGGCGTTGAGGGCGGGGGCCAGTGGGGCGGCGGTGTGCAGCCACTGCGGGAGGCGGCCCATGGAGTAGTGGGCGGCGGGGCGTAGGCGGCCTTCGTAGTGGTGGTGCAGGAATTCCGCCTTGTAGGTGGCCATGTCGACGCCCACGGGGCAGTCGCTGCGGCAGCCCTTGCAGGAGAGGCAGAGGTCGAGGGCGTCGCGCACCTCGGGCGACTGCCAGCCGTCCGTGATGACCTCGCCGGCCAGCATCTCGTGCAGCAGGCGGGCCCGGCCGCGGGTGGAGTGCTGCTCCTCGCCGGTGGCGCGGAAGGAGGGGCACATGACGTCCGCCGAGCCCGGCCCCGTAGTGGTGTTGCGGCATTTGGCGACGCCGACGCAGCGCCGTACGGCCGCGGAGAAGTCGCCGTTGTCGTGCGGATAGCCGAACTCGACCGGGACCGGGCCCTTGGGCAGCGGCGCGAAGCGGAGGTTCTCATCGAGGCGGGCGGGGTGGACCAGCATGCCGGGGTTGAGGCCGGCGGCCGGGTCCCAGAGGGCTTTGAACTGTTCGAAGACGCCGACGAGTTCGGGGCCGTACATCTTCGGGAGCAGTTCGGCGCGGGCCTGGCCGTCGCCGTGTTCGCCGGAGAGCGAACCGCCGTGCGCGACGACCAGATCGCCCAGGTCGTGGGAGAAGTCCCGGAAGCGGCGGATGCCGGGGGCGGTCAGCAGGTCGAAGTCGATACGGATGTGGATGCAGCCGTCACCGAAGTGGCCGTAGGGGGTGCCGCGCAGGCCGTGCTGGGTGAGCAGGGCGCGGAAGTCGCGGAGATACGGGCCGAGTCGGTCGGGCGGGACGGCGCAGTCCTCCCAGCCGGGCCAGGCCTCGCTGCCGTCCGACAGCCGGGTGGCCGTGCCCGAGGCGTCCTCGCGGATCCGCCAGAGCGCGCGCTGTCCGGCCGGGTCGGTGACGACGGTGTGGTCGGTGCTGCCGTCGGCGGCGGCCGCCCGGCAGAGCGCTTCGGCGCGGGCCGCCGCCTCGCCGGGGCTCGCGCCGCCCATCTCGACGAACAGCCAGGCGCCGCCTTTGGGCAGCCCGGCGGCGTCGCCCACCAAATCGGCGGCCATCCCCTCGACGGTCATCGGCCGGTGCGGGAGGAGGGTGTGCGCGGCCTCGGCGGCGGCGCTCTCGTCCGGGTAGGCGAGGACGGCGAGGACCCGGGCGGCGGGGGTCTCCACGAGGCGTACGGTCGCCTCGGTCAGGACCCCCAGGGTGCCCTCGCTGCCGGTGAGGGCGCGGGCCAGGTCGGTGCCGTTCTCCGGGAGCAGCGCGTCCAGGGCGTAGCCGGAGATCCGGCGGGGGAGGTCGGGGTAGCCGGTGCGGAGGAGCGCCAATTCCGCGTCGACCAGGGCTTTTACGCCGTCCCTGAGGCGCGGGGGCAGTCCGGTGGGGGCGCCGGTGGGGCCGGTGCCGCGGCCGGCCCGTACCCGCTCGCCGCCGTACGTCAGCAGCTCCAGCTCGCGGACGCTGTCGGCGGTGGTGCCCCAGGCCACCGAGTGCGAGCCGCAGGAGTTGTTGCCGATCATGCCGCCGAGGGTGCAGCGGCTGTGGGTGGAGGGGTCGGGGCCGAAGGTCAGGCCGTGCGTTCCGGCCGCCGCCCGCAGGTCGTCCAGGATGACGCCGGGCTGGACGACGGCGGTGCGGGCGGCGGGGTCGAGGGACACGATCCGCCGCATGTGCCGGGTGAAGTCCAGCACCACCCCGACGCCGGTCGCCTGCCCCGCGATGCTGGTCCCGGCGCCGCGCGGCACCACCGGCACCCCGTGCTCCCGGCACACCCGCAGCGCCGCGGCGACATCCTCGGCGTCCAGGGGCGCGACCACCGCTCTGGGCACCCGCCGGTAATTGGACGCGTCCATCGTCACCAGTGCCCGGTCGGCCGCGGCGAACGAGACCTCCCCCCGTACCGCGGCCGCCAACTCCTTCGCCAGATTCCGCTTCTCCGTCTCCGTACGATCAGCCATGTCTCCAGCCTGCCCACTGGGGCGGGTTCATGGGGGTCGGCAGGCCCGATCGCCGGGAGAGTTTCCGTGCCGTCAGACGGGAACGGCGGCCGGGGCCGGGGTGGCGGCGGGGTGGAAGCGGAAGAGGTTCGCCGGGTCGTGGCGGGCCTTGAGCCCGGTCAGCCGGTGGTGCGCGTCGGTGTCATGGATGCTGCGCGCCACCTCGGCGGCGTCCGGGCGGTCCCCGTGCGGGCCGAAGAGGAAGTTCACGCTCCGGCCGAGCCGCCAGGGCGCGACGGCCGCCAGTGCCTCGGCGTGCAGTGCCCGTACGGCCGCCAGGGCGGCTTCGTCGCTGCCGGGGCCGTCCTCCGTGGCGCCGGCCAGCGGCGACAGCACGCGCAGCGCGTACCGGGCGTCCCGGTGGCCGATGGTGCCGGCCGCGGCGCCGCCGGTGGCCAGCGCGCCGCCGAGATGGTTCAGCTGGACCACGCACATGTCCGGGGCGGCCGGTCCGGTCAGCGCCGCCACCCGACGCAGCGCGGCCGCATCCAGCCCGCTGAGCAGCGCGTTGTCACCGTCGTAGGCGTGTGGATCGGTGGGGTCGCGGTGGATGGTGTGCGACTCGGCGTACGGCATCTCGCGCAGGTCGTCGCTCACCCGTGGACCCACCGCCCGCAGCGGCGCCACCAGCCGCTCGCCCTCCGCGGCGCTTCCCGTATAGGCGATCCGGATCTGCGCCAGGTAACGGCCGCGCAGCGGCTCGGGCAGCTGGGGGAGGTCCGGGTAGGCGATCAGGGCGAGCGAGGAGGTCAGCTCGTCCGGCACGGTTTCGGTCCAGCGCAGGTACGCGGCCGGCGCCCCGTCGAGCTGCTCGCCGCCGAACACCAGCTGTCCGCCGTAGAGCCGGGCCACCGGCACCAGTCCGAACTCCATCGCGGTCACCACGCCCAGACCGTGGCCGCCGCCGAGCAGCGCCCGGAACAGCTCGGGGTCGGTGGCCGCGGTGACCTGGCGCAGCCGGGCGTCGGCGGTGACCAGGTCGACGGACCGCACCTGGTCGGCGGCGAAGCCATATGTCCGGGCCAGCACCCCGACGCCGCCGCCGAGGGTGTACGAGATGACGCCCACGCCCGGAGAGGAGCCGTTGAGCGGGGCGAGTCCGTGCGGGGCCGCCGCCTCGACGACCTGGCCCCAGACCACGCCCGCCTCGACCCGTGCGGTGCCGGCCGCCGCGTCCACCCGCACCCCGGCCATCCGCCGCGTACTGATCAGCAGCCCGCCCTCGGTGGCCGCGGACAGCCCGTGCCCGGTGGCCTGCACCGCGACCGGCAGGCCCTGGTCCCGGGCGAAGCGCACCGCGGCGACCACGTCCTCGGCGCACTGCGCGCCGACGATCACGGCGGGCCGGTGCCTGCGGGCCAGCTGGAAGCCGGACCGCTCGGCGTCGTAGCCGTCGTCACCGGGGAGCAGGACCGGGCCCCGGACATGGGTCATGAGCGGGGCGAGGGCGGCGGGGTCGAGTGCGGGGGCGGACGGCGGGACGAGATCGTTGATCTTCATGTCCGGCACTCTGCCGCGATAACTTGACACCAGCCGTCATATATAAATCCGGGTGTGAAGTCGGCCCGTCTGCTCTCGATCGTCCTGCTCCTCCAGACCCGCGGCCGGGTGCCGGCCGCGGAGCTCGCCGAGCGGCTGGAGGTCTCGGCCCGGACCGTCTACCGCGATGTCGAGGCGCTGTCGGCGGCCGGTGTGCCGGTCTACGCGGAGCGCGGGCGGCACGGCGGGATCGCGCTGCTGCCCGGCTTCCGTACGGATGTCACGGGGATGACCGCCGACGAGGCGCGGGCCCTGTTCATCCTGGCCGCGCAGGGCGCCCACTCCGCGCTCGGCCTGGACGACGCGCTCCGCTCGGCGCTGCGCAAGGTGATGGCGGCGCTGCCCGCACCACACCGCCCGGCCGCCGAGCTGACCGGCCGCCGCATCCTGGTCGACCCGGACAAGTGGACGCCCCGCCCGACGTCCGCCGCCGCCCCGGACGGCGGGCCTTCCGGCCGCGGCCCCGCGGTGGAGCTCGATGTGCTGCACTCGGCCGTCTTCACCGATCTGCGGCTGCGGATCCGCTACCGCCACAGCGGCGAGACCCGGCCGCGGACCTACACCGTCGACCCGTACGGGCTGGTGGCCAAGGCAGGCACCTGGTATCTCGTCGCGGACCGGCGCGGCAGGCCGCAGCTCTTCCGGGCCGACCGGGTGGTGTCCGCGACCCTCACCGAGGTCCCCGTACGGCGCCGCGCGGGCGTCGAGCTGGCCGCGGTCTGGCAGCAGTTGCGGCGCCAGGTGGAGGACCGGCCCGCGGAGGTACGGGTGACCGCCCGGATCCGCCGCGAGCGGCTGGATCTGGCGGTGCGGATCCTGGGTGGGGCGCTGACCGGGCCGCCCCGTACGGGTGACGGCGACGGGGCGGGTGACGGCGACGACGGCTCCGGAGACGGGACCGGGGACGGCGGCTGGGCCACCCTCGACCTGGCGTTCCCCGTCCTGCCCGCGGTCCGTCAGCTGCTCCAGTTCGGCGATTCCCTCGAGGTGCTCGCGCCGCCGGCGGCCCGCCGGGTGATGGCCGAGGCCGCGGCCGCGCTCACCGCCGTCTACGCCGCGGACACTCCGCCCGGGTAGCCGGGCCGGAGGGCCCGCCGCCCGGCCGTCCACCGTATGGGCGGGCCGCATCTCACCCGCTGGACGCGCCGCCGAAGGCCGCAGCGCGACGGATTAGGCTTCGTGCGTGGCTGATATCCAGATTCCCGCTGACATCAAGCCCGCCGACGGACGCTTCGGCGCGGGCCCCTCCAAGGTGCGTACGGAGGCGCTCGGCGCCCTCGCCGCCACCGGTAGCTCCCTTCTCGGCACGTCCCACCGCCAGCCCCCGGTCAAGAACCTGGTCGGCAAGGTGCGCGACGGCGTACGTGACCTCTTCCAGCTCCCCGAGGGCTACGAGGTCGTCCTCGGCAACGGCGGCTCCACCGCCTTCTGGGACATCGCGACGCACGGTCTGATCGAGCGCAAGTCCCAGCACCTCAGCTTCGGTGAGTTCTCCTCGAAGTTCGCCAAGGCCGCCAAGCTGGCGCCGTGGCTGGAGGAGCCCACCGTCGTCTCCGCCGACCCGGGCGACCACCCGGACCCGGTCGCCGAGCAGGGCGTGGACGTCTACGGCTTCACCCACAACGAGACCTCGACCGGTGTCGCCGCGCCCATCAAGCGCGTCGCGGGCGCGGACGAGGGCGCGCTGGTCCTGGTCGACGCCACCTCCGGCGCGGGCGGGCTGCCGGTGGACATCAGCGAGACCGATGTCTACTACTTCGCCCCGCAGAAGTCGTTCGCCTCGGACGGCGGTCTGTGGCTGGCGGCCTTCTCCCCCGCCGCCCTGGAGCGCGCCCGCGCCATCCACGCCTCCGGCCGGCACATCCCGGAGTTCTTCTCGCTGCCCACGGCGATCGACAACTCCCTGAAGAACCAGACGTACAACACCCCGGCGCTGTCCACCCTCTTCCTGCTCAATGAGCAGCTGGAGTGGATCAACGGCCAGGGCGGCCTGGACTGGGCGGTCCGCCGCACCGCCACCTCCTCGCGCACCCTCTACGGCTGGGCCGAGGACGCCAAGTACGCCACCCCGTTCGTCACCGACCCGGCCAAGCGCTCGCAGGTCATCGGCACCATCGACTTCGACGAGGGCATCGACGCCGCTGCCGTCGCCAAGGCCCTGCGCGCCAACGGCATCGTCGACACCGAGCCCTACCGCAAGCTCGGCCGCAACCAGCTGCGGATCGCGATGTTCCCGGCGATCGACCCGGCGGACGTCGAGGCCCTGACGGCCTGCATCGACCACGTCATCGGCAAGCTGTAGCCGGCTGCCTTCGCGCATCACGGGCCCCGGCGGACGACCGCCGGGGCCCGTGCGCGGTGCGGTACGGTCCCGGCTCAGCGGCTCAGCCGCTGGAAGCGCCGTACCGCCAGCGGCAGGAAGACCGCGGTGAGGGCGACCGGCCAGAGCACCGCCATCAGCACCGCATGCTGTTCCACCCAACTGCCGCCCGTGGTGGCCGGGTTGCCGAAGAGCTCCCGGATGGCGCCGGCCGTCGAGGAGACAGGGTTCCACAGGGCGATCGCGCCCAGCCAGTCCGGCATCATCGACGGCGGGGTGAAGACGCTGGAGATCATGCCGAACGGCATGGCGACGGCGTAGAGGCCGCCGGCCGTTTCCTGACCGGGCACCAGCAGGCCGAGATAGACACCGATCCAGATGAGGGCGAAGCGCAGAAGCAGCAGCAGCCCGAAGGCGGCGAGGGTGGCGGCCGGACTGCCGTGGGAGCGCCAGCCGACGATCACGGCGATCACGGCCAGCGCCACGAGATCGACGCTCGCGCCGATGAGATCGGAGACCCCGCGCCCGCTGACCACTGCCGACGGTGCCATCGGCAGGGAACGGAAGCGGTCGGTGACACCGCGGTCCCGGTCGACGACGACGGCCATCGCGGTGTTCATGAAACCGAAGGAAATCGTCATCGCGAAGATGCCGGGCATCGCGAACGTCGGGTAGTCCACCCCGCCGCCGACATGCATCGCGCTGCCGAAGACATAAACGAAGAGCACCACGGAGACGATCGGGAAGCCCAGCTGCCAGGCGATGATGACGGGCTGCCGGACGAGATGGGTCAGATCCCGGCGGACGATGGTCAGGCAGTCGGCGACGGCCCAGTAGAGGCGGCGCGCGGGGCCGTCGTCCGGGCCGGCCGGGCCGGGGCGGCCGTCGTGCGGGATGTGCAGCACGGTTCCTGCGCTCATGCGGACGCCTCCTCGCCGGTCCTGGCCGCCGGGCGTCCGGTGAGCCGCAGAAAGACCTCGTCGAGCGTCGGGCGGCGCAGCCCGATGTCCTCGACGCCGACGCCCGCGTCCTGGAGGGTGCGCGCGACCTCGGTCAGGGCCGCCACGCCTGCCGTCACCGGGGCCCCGACCCGCCGCTCCGCCTCGTCCGCCGTGGGCCGTACGCCGTCCGCGGCGACCCGCGCCACGGCCCGTACCGCGTGCGGGAGGTCGGCCGGGTCGTGCAGCACCACATGCAGGCTCTCCCCGCCGACCTGCCGTTTCAGTGCGGCGGGTGTGCCGTCGGCGATCGTCCGGCCGTGCTCGACGACGGAGATCCGGTCGGCCAGCCGGTCCGCCTCGTCGAGGTATTGGGTGGTCAGCAGCACGGTGGTGCCGGCCGCGGCGAGCCGGCGGACCGCCTCCCAGACCTCGTTGCGGCTGCGGGGGTCGAGGCCGGTGGTCGGCTCGTCCAGGAACAGCACCTCGGGGGCGAGGATCAGGCTCGCGGCGAGGTCGAGGCGGCGGCGCATCCCGCCGCTGTAGCCCTTGACGGATTTCCCGGCCGCGCCGCCCAGTCCGAACTGTTCCAGCAGCTCGGTGGCCCGGGCCCGGGACCGGCGGGCGCCGAGGTGGAAGAGCCTGCCGAACATCTCCAGGTTCTGCCGTCCGGTCAGGATCCCGTCCACGGCGGCGTATTGACCGGCCAGACCGATCCTGGCGCGTACCCGGTCCGGCTCCCGCGTCACCTCGTGCCCGGCGACCGCCGCCCGGCCGCCGTCCGGGCGCAGCAGGGTGGCCAGGATGCGGACGACCGTGGTCTTGCCGGCACCGTTCGGTCCGAGCAGGCCGTGCACCGTGCCGCGGCGGACGGTGAGGTCGAGGCCGTCCAGCGCCCGCTTGTCGCCGTACCGCTTCTCCAGTCCCTCCGCGAGCACCGCCACATCGGGCGGCATCCGCCCGGCCGGCCCCGTCTCTCTCCGCGTCCCGCGCCCTGTCCCGCTCATGCTGACGGCCATCGCCGCTCCCCTCCGGATCGGAAACTGAGTACACCGTACCCGATTGCGCGTACGCCGTACTCAGTTTTTGCCCGGCGGCATAGGATGACCGCACGATGACGACGACAGAACACAGCGGCAGCGGCGATGTCTCGCGCAGCCTGGAGCTGCTCTGGGGCCTCGGCGACCGGCCCAGCCGCGGACCCAAGCCGGGCCTCACCCTCGACCGCATCGTCACCACGGCGGTGGCGGTCGCCGATGCCGAAGGGCTCGGTGCGCTGTCCATGCGCCGGGTCGCCACCGACCTCGGCGTCGGCACCATGTCCCTCTACCGCTACGTCCCGGGCAAGGCCGAACTCCTCGACCTGATGCTGGACAAGGTCGCGGAGTTCGACGCCGACGCCCACCCCGACCCGGCCGCCGGCTGGCGCCCCGCGATGGAGGCCCTCGCCCACGCCAGCCGGCGGCAGTACCACCGGCACCCCTGGCTGCTCCAGGTCGACCAGGCCCGCCCACTGCTCGGCCCCAACGCCCTGGACTCCCTGGAGTACTCGGTGCGCGCCCTGGCCGGCACCGGTCTGACCGACCGCGAGAAGATCCACGTCCTGGTGTCCTTCGGCGGCTTCCTCGCCGGCATTTCCCGCACCGAGCTCAACTCCACGCTCGCCGAGAAGCGGACCGGCATCAGCGATGCGGACTTCTGGCAGTCACAGGAGCCGGTGCTGTCCAAGGCGATGCTGAGCGGCCGCTACCCCGCCCTCGCCGCCCTGGACGAGAACACCTTCGCCGGTGACGACTCCCCCGTCTTCGAGCTGGGGCTGTCCGCACTCCTGGACGGATTCGCGGCGCTCATCGCCGCCCGTACCGCCCGAACGGACGCACCATGAGGTGACGAAACAGGACGGATGTGCCTGTATGGGAGCCATGACGAATCCCCCGAGCCCCGGCCTCGCCCCCTTCGAGCGGCAGGGGGCGATTCTGCTGACCTCGTACAAGCGGGACGGCACCGGCGTCGGCACCCCGATGAATATCGCCGTCGACGGCGACCACGCCTACTTCCGCACGTACGGCGACGCCTGGAAGACCAAGCGGATGCGCAACTTCCCGGAGGTGGAGATCCGCCCCTCCACCTGGCGGGGGCGGCCCACCGGACCCGCCGTCAAGGCGCGGGTGCGGCTGCTGGATCCGCAGACCCGGGAGTACCGGCGGGCCGAACGCTCGCTGACCCGGAAATATCCGCTGCTTCACGGGCTGGTGGTGCCGCTCGTGCACCGGCTGAAGAAGCAGCGGACGCTCCATTACGAGCTGCGGCTGACCGAGGGGGACGGCCCGGCGGGAGCCTGACGGGGACCCAGGCGCGCCCGGTGGATCCGCCCACGCCGCCGGAAGGGGCCTACCGCCTCCGCAGCAGCCTGCGGAGCGCGACGACCAGCCCCGTGGCCAGGGCGAGGACCATGGCCCCCTTGATGAAGCCGGGGTCCAGCTCCGTCGCCGAACTCCCCTTCCCGCCCTTCCCATTGGCGCCGTCACCGTTCGCCGGGTCGTCCTTGGCCGTGTCCGGCAGCTGCTCATCGCTCAGCCCGACCGGCTCCACCGCGCTGTCGGCGCCCTCGGAGCCGTACATCAGGGTGCGGCCGTCCGCGGTGAAGGTGACCGCCTCGCCCTGCTGCTGCACCGGTACGCCCACGCTGCCGAGGTCCTTCGGGCGGCCGTCCTGCCAGCGGTAGATCCGGGCGCCGAAGTAGCTGCGCAGCACCAGCCGGCTGCCGTCGGGGGAGAACGCGCCGTCGGTCACCCACAGATCGACCGGGGCGACCTTGCGGAAGGTGTTGACGCCGGAGGTGGTGAGCCGCCGCGGGCCCTCGTAGAGCGCGCCACCGCCGCCCTGCTTCTTGCTGGCGATATAGACCCGGCCGGTCTTGGGATGCACCATCAGCGCCTCGGCGTCCCGCGGCCCGTCGGCGTACTTCACATCGAACTGGGTGGCGGTGACGGTGGCATCGCGCAGCCGCTTCGGTTCGGGAAAGCGGTAGATCCAGACGTGGCTCCAGCTGCCGCCGAGGTTGTCGCCGATGTCGCCGACGTAGAGGTCACCGTCCGGGCCGACCGAGATCGCCTCGACATCGCGCGGCGTACCGATGCCGCGCAGCGTGATCCGGGCGACCGTACGGCCGGACTTGCCGTCGACGGCGTAGATGTACGGGCCGTCGTCGCTGTCGTTGTGGGTCCAGTAGATCCCGGGGTGCGTCCGGCTGGCGGCCAGGCCGCTGGCCTCGGTGATCCGGGGATCGCCGATGGTGAAGCCGTCGGGCTCGTCGGCGGCCGCGGGCACGACGGCCGCCGACCACAGGATTCCCGCGGCACCGGCCGCGCACAGAAGCGAACGCATGGGCACAGACTGCCATCCCGGGCCGCGGCACGGGGGCGCGGCGGCCGCCCGGCCCCCGGCGCCCGTGGTGGGCGCGGGTGGCGTGTCCAGCGTCACGTACCGGCGGGTAAGGATTCTCGGCCATCATGTCCGGATGAGGATCATGTTCGTCGGCGACTCCATGACGATCGGCGCCACCGGCGACTTCACCTGGCGTTACCGCATGTGGCAGCACCTGAACGCGACCTGCGCCGGGCCGTACCGCATCGTCGGACCGCGCCACACGCTCCATGACCCCGCCGAGGGCACCGCCGCCTCCACCGCCTACGCCGACCCCGGCTTCCCCGACGAGGCCCGCCGCCATCTCGCGGGCTGGGGCGAGGGCTGGCTGCACATGGCCCCGCTGATCGGCGACGCGGTACGCGGACATCAGGCCGACACCCTGCTGGTCTCGCTCGGCCTGATAGACCTCGGTTTCTACACGAACGCCGAGCAGACCGCGGAGAACGTACGGCACTTCGTGGCACAGGCACGCCAGGCGGCGCCGCACATCCGGGCGGTGCTGATGCCGGTGATCCCCAACGTCCGGGCGTCGGCGGACCCCGCCTTCGGCACCGAATGCACCCGCTTCAACGAACTCCTGGCCAAGGCCGTCGCCGATCTCTCCACCCCCGCCTCCCCGTTGCTGCTGACCTCCGAACCGGAGGGCTGGGATACGGGCCGCGCCACCTACGACGGGACCCATCCCTCGGAGCACGGCGAGCACTTGCTGGCGGGCGCGTTCGCCCAGGCGATGCATCAGGCGTGGGGCGTCGGCGGGCCGTACCGCGCCGAGGTGGCGTCCGGGGCGGCCGTACCGGCAGGGTGAGGTGCGCGGGTCGCGGGCCGGTGCCGCTCAGGAGCCCGGCGCCGTCCATGAGTCGGCCAGCGCGCACAGTTCCGCCAGCGCCGCCTCGGTGCGCGCGCGGTCGCCGGTGACCAGGAAGTCGGTCTGAAGGCCCGCGTAGGCGCTGTTCAGGAAGGTGGCACGGACGCGTGCCGCGGCGGGGGCGAGACCGCGCGCCTGGAGGGCGCCGGCCACGAACTCGGCGCGGTCCGCGAGGAATGCGGGGACCCGGCCGCCGAGCCGGCCGGCCGCCGCCAGGCCCTCGATCTCGTGGATGAGCCGGGTCGCGCCGATGTTCTCCGGCTCCAGATGGCGCCGCCAGGAGTCCCGCACGAGCGCCCCGATGCCGCGGGTGGTGTCGTCCCAGCCCTCGGTGGCCCGCAGCTGCCGGTGCTGGATCTCGTCCAGCCGCCGCAGCACTGCCGTCAGCAGCGCGTCCTTGTCCGCGAAGTGGTGGGTGAGCACCCGTGTGCTGTGCCCGAGCGCCTGGGCCAGCGGGCGCAGGGAGAGGTGGGCGATCCCGGTCTCGGCGAGGTGGCCGATGACCGCATCGAGGATCTCGGTACGGCGGTGCGGGTCGCGGGGCCTGGCCATCGGTCGGACTCCTCGTGCTGCGGGGATCTCTGGCCCCCACTGTGGACTCCCCGGGCTCCGGGTACCGCGGCGGGGCATCGCCCACCCTAATTAGGGCAACGACTGTTACGTTAACTCTCATGTCCACCACCTCCCCTTCACGCGGGCGCCTCCCCGCCCCCTGGCTCTGCGCGCTCACGCTCTGCGCCTTCGCCCTCCAGACCGACGACTTCGTGATCGCCGGCGTACTGCCCGCCCTCGCCCGCGGGCTGACGGTCAGTGAGGCCGCCGCCGGACAGCTGGTCACCGTCTTCTCCGTGCTCTGCGCGGTGGCCGCCCCGGTAGCCGCCGTCGGCACCGCCCGGCTCCCCCGCCGGACCCTCCTCACCACCGCCCTGACGCTCTTCTGCCTCGCCAACTTCGCCGTCCTGGGCGTGCGTTCGTACGCCGCGATGCTGGTGTTACGCGTCCTGGCCGCGCTCGCCGCCGCCGTCGCACTGCCCACCACCCTCGCCGCGGCCGCCGGGCTCGCCCCGCCCGAACGGCAGGGCCGCAGCCTCGCCACCGTCATGGCCGGGCTGACCGGCGCCGTGGTGATCGGGGTGCCGGCCGGTACCTGGGCCGGGGCGGCACTGGGCTGGCGGGCGCCCTTCGTCCTCGGCGGGGCGCTCGGCCTCGCCGCCCTGCTCTACGTCCGCGCCGCCGTCCCCGAGCTGCCGCCCGCCCCCGCCGTCCCGCTCACCGCACGGCTGCGCCCGCTCGGCCGGCCGGCTCTCCTGTGCGCGCTGCTCGCCGCGACCGTCGCCGTCCTGGGCAATCTGCTGCTACAGACCTATCTCGCGCCGTTCCTGCACGACCTGTCGGGCGTCAGCCCCGGCACGCTCGGTCTGCTGCTGGCGGTCACCGGCGTCGCGGGCATCGCGGGCGCACGGGCGGGCGGCACGCTGGTGGACCGCCGGGGCGCCGGGGCCGCCTTCTTGACAGCAGCCGTGGTGTTCGCGGCGGCGACGGCCGGGCTCGCCCTGTGCGGCGCTGCGGCCCGCGCCGCTCCCCCTCGTCGTGCCGCTGCTGGTCGTCTGGGCGGCCGCGGCCTGGGCGGTGCCGCCCGCCGTACAGGCCCGGGTGCTGGCACTGGCCGGTCCCGCGCACGGGCCTCAGGTCCTCGCGCTCACCAGCAGCGCGGTCTACGTCGGCGCCTCGCTGGGCGGCGCACTCGGCGGCCGGCTGCTCAGCACGCACGGCCCCGGCGCCCTGCCGATGGCAGCGGCCTGCTGCGCACCGGTCGCCCTGCTGCTCTTCACCGCCGCCGGACGCCGGACAGCCGGCCCCGCCGCCGCTCCCCCGGTACGGGACACCCTCCCGCTCTCCCCACCGCCGCCGGACGCACCCTGACGGCCGAACGGTCCCTTGCTTCGAGCGCACTTCAAGGCGTTGGGTGGACCACCATGAAGTACACGCAGCTCGGACGCACCGGACTCAAGGTCAGCCGACTCGTCCTCGGGACGATGAACTTCGGGCCTCAGACGGACGAGGCCGACAGCCACACCATCATGGACGCGGCGCAGCAGGCCGGCATCAACTTCTTCGACACCGCCAATGTCTATGGCTGGGGTGCCAACAAGGGCCGTACGGAAGAGATCGTCGGCTCGTGGTTCGCCAAGGGCGGCGGCCGGCGGGACAAGACCGTGCTGGCCACCAAGCTCTACGCCAACATGGCGACGGACGACGGCAAGGTCTGGCCCAACCACGACAAGCTCTCCGCGCTCAACATCCGGCGGTCGGTGGACGCCAGCCTCAAGCGGCTGGGCACCGACTACATCGACCTCTACCAGTTCCACCACGTCGACCGGGACACGCCCTGGGACGAGATCTGGCAGGCCATGGACGTGCTCGTCCAGCAGGGCAAGATCCTCTACGTCGGCTCGTCCAACCACGCCGGGTGGCATATCGCCCGCGCCAACGAGACCGCCGCCCGCCGCGGCTCGTACGGCCTGGTCAGCGAGCAGTGCCTCTACAACCTCGCCGAGCGGCGCGCCGAGATGGAGGTCATCCCGGCCGCCGAGGGCTACGGCCTGGGCGTCATCCCGTGGTCCCCGCTGCACGGCGGGCTGCTGGGCGGTGCCCTGCGCAAGGAGCGCGAGGGCGGTGCGGCCCGCTCGGGCGCCGGCCGCTCGGCCGACGCGCTCGCCAACTCCACGATCCGCGCCCAGATCCAGTCGTACGAGGATCTGCTCGACAAGCACGGTCTGGAGCCCGGCGAGGTGGCCCTGGCGTGGCTGCTCACCCGGCCCGGGGTCACCGGCCCGATCGTCGGCCCGCGCACCGCGGACCAGCTCGCCTCCGCGCTGCGGGCCGTCGAACTGACCCTCCCGGACGAGCTGCTCGCCTCGCTCGACGAGATCTTCCCCGGCCCCGGGCCGACCCCGGAGGCCTTCGCCTGGTGAACGCGCCGGGCGCCCGGCGACCGGTTCCGGCCGGACCGCCGGGCGACCCCGCGGGGCCCGGGGCAGCCGTCAGCGCAGCGCCGCCGCCACGATCACAACGACAAGCAGCACGGCAAGCAGACCGGACATGATCCGGTTACGGGTTTTGGGATCCACCCTCTGAGCGTAACCGGGGCGCCCCCGAACCCTTCAGCGGGCCGGGCACGGACGGCCGCGGGCCCTCAGTGCCCCAGCGCCCAGGACCCCACCGTTTCGTACCGCGGCTGTGTGCCCGCCACGCCCGCGACCGGGGGATGGCTGCACACCAGGGCGAGGGACTCGACCGTCCAGGCGGTGCCGGCGAAGTCCTTGAGGGCGGTCGCGTACGGGCGGAGGTCCAGGCCGGGGACGCGGTTTCTGGCGAGGGTGAGGTGCGGGGTGTACGGGCGGTGCTCGTCGTCCATGCTGAGACCGGCCCGGCGGCCCGCCGCGGAGGACGCGTCGGCCAGATGGCGCATGGCGGGGCGGTCGCCGTCGGCCCCGGCCCACACCACCCGGTCCGAGAAGCGGCCGCCGCCGGCGATCCGCAGCTCGTAGGGGTCGCGGCGGTGGGCGGCCCGGGCCAGCCGCTCGGCCAGGTCGGGGACGGTCTCCTCGGGCACCTCCCCGTAGAAGGCGAGGGTGAAGTGCCAGCTCTCCCGGCCGGCCCAGCGCAGCCGGCCGGCGGCCGGGAGCTTCTTCAACTGCGCCACCTCGGCGGCCAGTTCCTCGATCGCGGGAGCGGGGGGCAGGACGGCGGCGAAGAGTCTCATACGGCCAGTGTGGCCCAGCGCACCGGCCGCCCGGCGGGACACGGCGTGCGACGGCCCGGCCCCGCGGCGGGGCCGGGCCGTGGTGCGTGCACTACGCCGCCGGTGTCAGATTCCGCTCCGCGGACCGATCGTCCGGGACCCGGGGCACGAAGGCGAGGTGCTGATGGCCGCGGCGCAGGTCGATCTTGAGGCGCAGACCGCCCACCCTGGCGAGGATCAGACCGATGAGGAGGGCGGCCGCCAGTGAGACCACACCGCCCGCCATGAAGCCGATCCGCGGGCCGAAGCTGTCGGTGATCCAGCCGACCAGCGGTGCGCCGAGCGGGGTGCCGCCCACGAAGACCATCATGAACAGGCTCATCACCCGGCCGCGCATGGCCGGATCGGTGGCCATCTGGATGCTCGAATTGGCCGTGACATTGATCGTCAGACCGACCGTGCCGATCAGGACCAGCAGCGCCGCGAACACCCAGAACGACGGGGCCAGCGCGGCCGCGATCTCCAGGGCGCCGAAGAGCATCGCCGCCCCCACCACCAGCCGCAGCCGGGAGCTCGCGCGACGGGCCGCGAGCAGCGCGCCGATCAGCGAACCGGCCGCCATCAGCCCGTTGAACAGGGAGTACGTCCCCGCACCCTGGTGGTAGACGTGGTGCACGAACGCGGTCAGCCAGATCGGGAAGTTGAATCCGAAGGTCCCGATGAAGCCGACCAGGACGATGGGCCAGATCAGGTCGGGGCGGCCGGACACATACCGCAGGCCCTCCCGCAGCTGACCCTTGCTGCGCGGGACGCGGTCGACCTTGTGGAGTTCGGCGGTGCGCATCATCAGCAGGCCCGTGAGCGGGGCGATGAACGAGAGACCGTTGAGCAGGAAGGCCCAGCCGCTGCCGAAGGCGGTGATCAGGACACCGGCGACGGCGGGCCCGATCAGCCGCGCGGACTGGAAGTTGGCGGAGTTGAGGCTGACGGCGTTGCGCAGCTCGTCCTGGCCGACCATTTCGGAGACGAAGGCCTGCCGGGCGGGGTTGTCGAGGACGGTGACCAGGCCGAGCACGAAGGCGGTCAGGTAGACGTGCCAGACCTGCACCTGCCCGCTCAGCGTGAGCGCGGCGAGGGCCAGGCCGGTGACGCCCATGGCGGACTGGGTGAAGAGCAGCAGCTTCCGCTTGGCGAATCGGTCGGCGATGACGCCGCCGTAGAGGCCGAAGAGCAGCATCGGCAGGAATTGCAGCGCGGTGGTGATACCGACCGCGGTGGACGAGCCGGTGAGGCTCAGCACCAGCCAGTCCTGGGCGATGCGCTGCATCCAGGTGCCCGTGTTGGACACCATCTGGCCGGTGGCGAAGAGTCGGTAGTTGCGTATGCGTAGGGAGCTGAACGTGCCCGTGCGCGGTGTGGCGGCGGGGCCGGCGGCGACAGCCGGGGCGGAGCCCGGAGCGGTCGCGGTCGCGTCGTCGGAAACCGTGTCGTCGTGGGAGTTCGGTGCGGGGGCGGAGTCTGCTCCGGATCCCGTACTCAAAGTCGGTTCGCCTCCTCGGCCTCGGGTTCTACAGCTGCGCGAGCTTCTCCAGCACGGGCGCGGCGGCCCGCACCTTCGCCCACTCGTCCTCGTCCAGCCCGGAGGCCAGCTCGGCGAGCCAGGCGTTGCGCTTACGGCGGCTCTCTTCGAGCATCGCCTCGGCCTGCTCGGTCTGCGTGACAACCTTCTGGCGGCGATCGTCGGGGTGCGGTTCGAGCCGGACCAGTCCCTTGGCCTCCAGCATGGCCACGATGCGGGTCATCGACGGCGGCTGCACATGCTCCTTGCGGGCCAGCTCGCCGGGGGTGGCATGGCCGCACCGGGCGAGAGTGCCGAGCACCGACATCTCGGTGGGGCTCAGCGATTCGTCGACCCGCTGGTGCTTGAGTCGGCGCGACAGGCGCATCACGGCGGACCGCAGGGCGTTCACCGCGGCCGCGTCGTCAGGGGGCACCTCCGGCCCGTCGGGCTGAAGGGAGGACAGTTCCGGCATAGTCTTTAGCGTAACTCATTACCCTTTCTAAGGAAAGCCGGGGAGGGCCGCCCGCCACGAGTCACCCATATGAGTGAGGACGCCGCCGAAAGTGACCCGCCTGACCGCGTACGGACGGGACCGTGTCCGGATGGGATCGAAGGTGCTCAGCCTGCGTGTGGACGGGGAACTGCTGGACCGCATTCGGCAGCACGCCGCAAAACGCGGAATGAGCGTCCAGGACTATGTGGTCCGGACGCTCATTCGCGAAGACTTCGACGAGCGGTTCCAGTCCTCCGTCGACGAGACGGAGAAGCTGGGGATCCAGTGGTCCGCTACTTGACCCCGAGGGCCTGCTCGATCGGGTCGAGCAGGAAGTAGACCAGGAAGCAGAGGCCGACCGCGTTCAGCAGCCAGGGGACCTCCTTGATCCGGCCGGTCGCCGCGCGCAGCAGGATGAAGGCCAGCACGCCGAGGCCGATGCCGTTGGTGATGCTGTAGGTGAACGGCATCGAGACGAGCGTCAGGAACGCCGGGATGCCGATGGTGAAGTCGCCCCAGTCGATGTCCCCGACGTTCGAGGCCATGATCAGGAAGCCGACGACCACCAGCGCGGGCGTCGCGGCCTGGGCGGGGACGACGGTCGCCAGCGGCGTGAAGATCAGCGCGAGCAGGAAGAGGCCGCCGGTCATCACGTTCGCGAGACCGGTGCGGGCGCCCTCGCCGACTCCGGCGGTGGACTCCACGAAGCAGGTGTTGGCGGAGGCGGAACCGAAGCCGCCGCCCGCGACCGCGATGCCGTCGACCATCAGGATCCGGCCCATGTTCGGCAGCTGGCCGGTCTCGTTGTTCAGCAGGCCGGCCTCCTCGCCGACGCCGATGATGGTGCCCATCGCGTCGAAGAAGCCGGAGAGCAGCACGGTGAAGACGAAGAGGCAGCCGGTCAGGATGCCGACTTCCTTGAAGCCGCCGAAGAGGCTGATCTGACCGATCAGTCCGAAGTCCGGGGTGTCGATGATCTTTTCCGGCAGGTTGGGGACCGCCAGGCCCCAGGCCGCGTCCGGGATCTTGACCACGGCGTTGATGCCGATCGCGAGCAGGGCCATCGAGATCATGCCGATCAGGATCGCGCCCCGGACCTTGCGCACGATCAGCACGAACATCAGCGCCAGTCCGATGATGAAGACCAGCACCGGCCAGCCCTTGAGCTGTCCGCCCTGGCCCAGGCCCATCGGGACGGTGGTGTGCGCGGCGTCCGGGTTACGGGTCACAAAGCCCGCGTCGACCAGGCCGATCAGCGAGATGAACAGACCGATGCCGATGGCGATGGCCCGCCGCAGCCCGTTGGGGATCGCGTCCATCACCCGCTGCCGCAGACCCGAGGCGACCAGGAGCATCAGCACCAGACCCGCGAGCACGACCATGCCCATGGCGTCCGGCCAGCTCATCTTGGGGGCGAGCTGAAGCGCCACCACGGCGTTGATGCCGAGGCCGGCGGCGATGGCGATCGGGACATTGCCGATGACGCCCATCAGGACCGTGCTCAGTCCGGCAATCAGCGCGGTGGCGGTGACCAGCTGGGCGTTGTCGAGATGGTTGCCGAACTTATCGACTCCGGAACCGAGAATGATCGGGTTCAGCACGATGATGTAGGCCATCGCGAAGAACGTCGCCAGCCCGCCGCGCAGTTCGCGGCCGACCGTCGACCCCCGCTCGGAGATCTTGAAGAAGGCGTCGAAGCCATTCTTGGGAGGCTTCGGACCTGGGTCTTTGAGGGCGTCGACCGGCGTGGTGGCCGAGGGGGACATGCGGGGACCTCAGTCGGACGGGCCTGGGCAGGCGCGGGGGCCCGAGGGCCCGGAACATGAACAAAAGCGGAACGCACTGGATCAGGTTGGAGGAATGAACGAAACAATCCAGCCGCATCCAGAAAGGTTCAGTATGAATAAACAATGCGGTGATCGCTATCTCCGCGCGTAGACCCTTGCGGCACATGGCCCTGGGTCCACACCCCACACCTCCGGCACCACCGCGCACCGCCACCGGCCCCCTGCCCACCGCCGCCCGCCGAGCCGTCAGCCGCTCCCCGTAAGCTGAGCACCATGTGGAAGAAGTCCGAACTGCGCGAGGCCCCGGCGCCTCTCGAAGGTCCTGTCGTCGGCACGATCATCGGCGGCACCATCATCTGGTTCGTCCTCTTCCTCGGTCAGCTCCCGTTCTACGGCTGGTTCGCCGACAACGGCCACGCCTGGTGGGTGTGGACCTGTCTGGCCGGCGGCGGCCTGGGCCTGATCGGCATCTGGTACGTCCGCGGACGGGATGCCGCGCTCAAGCGCGCCGCGGCTGCCGACCACTCCTGACCCCGCGGCGCCCTTCCCGGCAGCCGACCGTTCCTGAACACCGCGGCGCGCTTCCCGGCAGCCGCCCCCTCGACGCCGCCGCCCGTCAGCGGGTGAAGTACGCATTCCGCCCGTAACGTCGAGGGCATGACGGAGCGGGCGAGGACCGACGTCGAGCAGTCCGGGCCGGGTGGCGAGCCCGCCCGACGGGCCGCGGGGGAACCGGTCAACCCCGGACTGACCGCCGCCGAGGTCGCGGAGCGGGTCGCCCGGGGCGAGGTCAACGACGTCCCCGTACGGTCCTCCCGCTCGGTCGCCGAGATCGTCCGGGCCAATGTCTTCACCCGCTTCAACGCCATCATCGGCGTGCTCTTCGTGATCATCCTGGTCGTCGGCCCGATCCAGGACGGCCTGTTCGGCTTTGTGATCGTCGCCAACACCGGCATCGGCATCGTCCAGGAGCTGCGCGCCAAGAAGACCCTGGACAAGCTGGCGGTCATCGGCGAGGCCCGGCCGACCGTCCGGCGCGACGGGGCCATCGACGAGATCCCCACCTCCGCGGTGGTGCTCGACGACGTCCTCGAACTCGGGCCCGGCGACAAGGTCATCGTCGACGGCGAGGTGCTGGAGAGCGACAGCCTGGAGATCGACGAGTCGCTGCTGACCGGCGAGGCCGACCCGGTCGTCAAAAAGCCCGGCGAGCAGGTGATGTCCGGCAGCTTCGTGGTCGCGGGCGGCGGCGCCTTCACCGCGACCAAGGTCGGCCGGCAGGCGTACGCGGCCCAGCTCGCCGAGGAGGCCAGCCGCTTCACCCTGGTCCACTCCGAACTGCGGACCGGCATCAGCCAGATCCTCAAGTACGTGACCTGGATGATGATCCCGACCGCGATCGGCCTGATCCTCAGCCATCTGCTCACCCTCGGGCTGCCGGGCGACGAGGCGATCCGCCGGATGGTCGCCGGGATCGTGCCGATGATCCCGGAGGGCCTGGTGCTGCTCACCTCCGTCGCCTTCGCGATCGGCGTCATCCGGCTCGGCCACAAGAAGTGCCTGGTCCAGGAGCTGCCCGCGATCGAGGGCCTGGCCCGGGTCGATGTGGTCTGCCTGGACAAGACCGGCACGCTCACCGAGGGCGGCATGGACGTCCAGGGGCTGCGGACGCTCGACGGCGACGAGGACTACCTCCGGCAGGTACTGGGCGCGCTCGGCGAGTCCGACCCCCGGCCCAACGCCTCCCTCCAGGCGGTCATCGAGGCGTATCCGGCGGACGGCGGCTGGCGCTGCGTCCAGTCACTGCCGTTCTCCTCCGCCCGCAAATACAGCGGCGCGTCCTTCAACGGCCCGGACGGCGAGAGCAGCACCTGGCTGCTGGGCGCCCCGGACGTGCTGCTGCCGGCCGGTGACCAGCGGCTCACCGAGACCGACGCGCTCAACGCGCAGGGCCTGCGCGTCCTGCTGCTGGCCCGTGCCACACGGGAGCTGGACGACCCCGAGGTCACCCGGGACGTACGGCCCGCCGCGCTGGTCGTACTGGAGCAGCGGCTGCGCCCGGACGCCCCCGACACCCTGCGCTACTTCGAGGAGCAGGGCGTCCGGGCCAAGGTGCTCTCCGGCGACAACGCGGTGTCGGTGGGCGCGGTGGCCGGCAAGCTGGGGCTGCCGGGCGCGGACGACCCGGTGGACGCGCGGGCACTGCCCGGCGAACGGGACGCGATGGCGGCCGAGATCGAGGCGGGCGCGGTGTTCGGCCGGGTCACCCCGCAGCAGAAGCGGGACATGGTCGCCGCGCTCCAGGCACGCCGTCACACCGTCGCGATGACCGGCGACGGCGTCAATGACGTGCTGGCCCTCAAGGACGCCGACATCGGCGTCGCGATGGGCTCCGGCTCCGAGGCGACCCGCGCCGTCGCCCAGATCGTGCTGCTCAACAACAGCTTCGCCGCGCTGCCGTCGGTCGTCGCCGAGGGCCGCCGGGTCATCGGCAACATCACCCGCGTCGCCACCCTCTTCCTCACCAAGACCGTCTACTCCGTCCTCCTCGCGATCCTGGTCGCCTGCTGGCAGATCCCCTACCCCTATCTGCCCCGCCATCTGACCCTGCTCTCCACCCTCACCATCGGCGTCCCCGCGTTCTTCCTCGCCTTGGCCCCCAACAAGGAACGTGCCCGCCCGCACTTCGTCCGCCGGGTGATGCGCTACGCGATCCCGTCCGGCCTCATCGCCGGCGCCGCCGCCTTCGCCACCTACCTGCTCGCCCGCAGCTACTACACCGGCCCCGACGCCCTGCCCGCCGAGACCAGCGCCGCGACCCTGACCCTCTTCCTCACCGCGATCTGGGTCCTGGCGATCATCGCCCGCCCCTACACCTGGTGGCGGATCGCCCTGGTCCTGGCCATGGGCCTGGCCTTCCTCATCGTCCTGGCCACCCCCTGGCTCCAGACCTTCTTCGCGCTGCGCCTGGTCGGCACGACCATGCCCTGGGTGGCCGTCGCCATCGCCGTACTGGCGGCCGTCCTGCTGGAGCTCACCTGGCGCTGGGTGGGCCGGCGCTTCCCCGCCTGAACGGGTGACGACCGCCCCCGCCGCCGTATCGTCCCGGTCACAGAACCCGCGCCGGGATGGCCACACCCCTCGCCCGCCGCCTACCCTCCGCCCCATGACCTTCCACCCGGCCGACCTCACCTACGAGGTCCTGGCCCGCACGCATCACTCCCACCACTACCACTCCGGCGGCGACGGCGTCATCGACTGGTGGGAGTGGCTGATCCTGGTCGTCGGCGCGGTCGCGGTGATCTGGTCCCTGGTGAAGAAGTTCAGCTCGGACTGAGGGTGCGATGACGGGAGGCGCGGCACGTGTAGGGCCCGGCCCTACGCCTCGCTTCCGCCCTCTTTCCCGCCCTCTTTCCCGCCCTCATTCCCGTCCTCGTCGTCCAGCGAGGGATCGACGGCACGGAGGCGCGCGCCTCTGCTCTTCGCGACGCGCCGCACATCCCGCAGGCAGTCGGTCAGCCCCCGGGCCAGAAAGCGCAGTTCCCGGTCGCTCGCCCGGTCTCCGATCAGCAGATACTCGGCATGGTCAAGCAGTCCGTCGGCCATGCCGATCTGTAGCTGCTCGATGTCATCAGCGACGCGGGAGACGGGCCCCGTCCCATCGCTCAGCAGGTAACAGGGGTTGCCGTTGGGGCTCGACCACGGCAGCAGGCGGGCGGCAGGTTCCTGCATGTTCTCAACTCCTGGCGTTCGTAGTACGGGATGCGAGCGGCTGACCCGGTACTCGAGTCAGGCTTGTTCGGGTGATGACCATCCGAGACTGACACCGCATCAGCACGCGGCAAATGAACCGCTGTTGCCCTTCCGTGGCACTTTCGTCCTCCGAGTCGCACGCATCGTGCTTCCATGGCAACCGGAAGGGAGCAACGCGTGACGACCGTGCACCGCTGGACCGGCCTGGAGGCCCGAGCCCTTCGTCTCGCGCTGCGGATGAGCGTCCGCACCTTCGCTGAACATCTCGGTGTCGGCGTCCGTACCGTCTCCAAGTGGGAGAAGTTGCGCGCAGGAACGGAGCCGCGTCCCGACACTCAGGCCATTTTGGACACCGCGCTGGCCCGCACGGACGCCGCGGTGCATCTGCGGTTCGAAACGAACCTGTCCATGGCCGGGCGCCCCGCATCCACCCTGAACCGTCAGGTCGCCGAGACCGGGCCTCGGGCCTGGGAGTACGAGTCATGGGCCGACGACCTGGACCGCGTCGTCGTCGCCCTGTCCCGACAGAACTTCGCGTTCGCCGGCACCGTCCTGAATCGCTGGCTGGCCCGCTTCCAAGCAGTGGAACTGGACGGCAGAGGACTGTACTTGTTCGCCCGGTCCACCGTCCTGCTCGGTGACCTGCGACGCGACCAGGGCGCCGTGATCGGGCCGCTGTCGGCCCAGCATTCCTATACCGACGCGCGCGCGATCTTCACCCAGCTCGGCATTCCCCGGCGCGTCGCTCAAGTCGACCTTTCCCTGGCAGTGGTCGCCGAGATGTCCGGCAGTCTGAAGACCGCCGCCCACCGCTACGAGACGCTCGCCGTGGACGACCGGCTCTCTCGCCGCGATCGAGCCCGTGCCAGGTTGTGGGTGGGGACCTCGCTGAGCAAGGACGGCCAGCACGGCTATGCCGCGCGCGTCATACTGGCCGCGACCCGTGAATTCGAGGACCTCTCCGAACCCGAGGACTGGTCGGTCGCCCACCAGAAGGTCGCCCTCGCACATCGCGGGGCCGGTGACCTCAACTCCGCCTTGCACTTCATGGAGATGGCCCGCAGCACCACTCCGGCTGACTCACCGTTGCAGCGTGTGCGGTCAGACACCGCTCACGGCCACATCCTGCTGTCCGACCCGGCCACCCGGGATGATGGGCTGCGCGTGCTCGACGACGCCGCGAAGCTGGCCGCCACGTTCGGCCTCAGTCACCAGCTCCGCAGCATCGAGAGCATCCGCATGGCGACCGAGGGGACATCCTGCCCCCGGCGACGGTGACCAGGGAGAATCAGCGTGACGGACAATCAGCGGGCGCTCACCGAGGATCAGCGGCAGTGGGCCGGGCTGATCTGGGACTACCACCGGATGCACCACGAGGTGCGGCCGGCTGACGTGGCGATCGGGCTGGGCAGTCACGATCTCGGCGTGCCCGCCTTCTGCGCCCGGCTGTATCGCGCGCGGCTCTTTCCCACCCTGGTCTTCACCGGCGGTCCCAACCCGACAGCCCCTGAACGGTTCCCTCGGGGCGAGGCCGTGCATTTCCGCGAGCACGCCCTGGAGCTCGGCGTGCCGGACGAGGCCGTTCTGCTGGAGCCCGCGGCGCGCAATACCGGCCAGAACATCACGTTCTCCCGGGAGGTACTGGCCGCCGCCGGTATCGCCCCGAGCAGGGTGCTGCTGGTGTCCATGCCCTATATGGAGCGACGGGCCTTCGCGACCGCCCGCAAGGTGTGGCCCGAGGCCGAGGTGATCTGTGCCTCGGAGCCGCTGGAATTCGACGACTACCTCAAAAGCATCGGCGATGAGAAGCACGTGACGGACCAGCTCGTCGGTGATCTCCAGCGGGTGATCGAGTACCCGGGGCTCGGCTTCGCCATCGAACAGAAGGTCCCGGAGGACGTACGGGCCGCGTACGTCTCACTCGTCCGGGACGGCTTCACCAGCCGGCTGCTCGCCCGCTGACCGGCCGTCAGGCGGCCCCGTCGCGACGGGGCCGCCTCCGCTTCCGACCTTCGTCATCGTCCTGGTCATGCCCTGGTTGCAGTCCTTGCCCGCCTCGCGCCCCCCACCCCGCACCCCTTAGAGTCCATGTCCATGACATTGCACTCGGGGGCGTACGACCTGCTGGCACGCTCGCATCACCACTCCGGCCACTACAGCCACTACGACTCCTCCGACGTCTCGTTCGCCGGAGCGTGGTGGATGATCCCGGTCGCCACCGTGATCGCGGTCGTCTGGGTCTTCGCGAAGCGGCGCTTCAGCTCCCGCTGACCGCCGGCTCCGGCCGGCCTGCCGAAACCCTGGGCCTCGATCGCGAGGAGTACGCAATCACGCAAAGGCCCCGCCTGACATGACGCCACGTGGGGCCTTCGTCGTTGGTACGGGAGGAAGTCAGCCCGTGACCGGAATCGGGTGTCCAGGGCTGTGCAGCCATGGCGTATGGCTGCCATCCGTGCCCACGGTCATGCCGAACGCTTCCGGGCCGGGGCGCTCCGCGTACTGCCACCACTGGTAGGCCGCTTCTACTTCGTTCCACAGGCGGCGGGGCCCGTGCTCCCACACGGTGAATCGCTCGTCTGGCTGCCCGTCCCAGTCGATGGCCGCCCATGAGGTGGCGTCGGTGGTCGCCACCCACAGACGAGAGGCCACGCCGTCTACGTCGGGATTGTCGTGCCATGCCCACCACACGTCACGGAGCTGGAGACCGATGGCGAACTGTGCCGCCCAGTCGTCTCCGGTGACGGACCAGGGGGCGAGGCGGGTGGTCCGTTCGTCGGGTACGTGGTCGTCGTGCACCACGTCGCGGAAGATCCGCAGATCGGTACGTTGGCTCCGCATGAGCATGAACGCGGAGTGCGGGTGGAAGTGGCCGGCGGCGGCCCCTTCGGAATCCGCGGTGAGCCGTAGCAGTCCGTAGCAGAGCCACGGTGTCTCCCAGGGCAGCAGCATGATCCCGCCCGGCGCCATACCGGCCACCCAGCCTCGGGGAACGCTCCGAACGGAGCATGTGGCCAGGAAGCGGTCCGGGGCGTCGTCCGGACCCAGCGCCGCCGCGTCTCCGGTGATGACTCTCGGTTCCAGCCCGGCGGCCTTCAGGTTCGCTCTCGCCCGGTCGGCCAGGGCTGGGTCCACCTCCACAGTGGTCACGAGATCGGAGCCCAGCCGATGAGACAGAAGACCGGCGTTCCAGCCGGTTCCCGTTCCGATCTCCCGGACCCGTTCCCCGCCTTGAAGGTCCAGCATGTGCAGCATGCGGAAGACGATGGACGGGGCGGACGCGGAACATGAGGGCCAGCGGTCGCCGTCCCCGGGGTCCGTTCCGTCGTTGACCTGGGTGATCACGGGTGCGTCCGCGTAGGCGGCATGCAGCCACTCCTCCGGGGACTTCAACCGATCGCACGGGGTGAGGTCGTCGCCCAGCCACACCGTGCCGGGGAGGAAGCGGTGGCGGGCCACTCCCTTGAGGGCTGCTTCCCACTCCGGCGTCAGGGGGTGCGGCAGCGTGTCGTTCAGCCTGCCGAGCAGGCCGCGGATGGCGGCCTGCTCGGCGGCTCCGGTGTCGGTGTTCATCCGGAGGTTCCTACTTCCCCTTGCCGTGCTTCGGGCCCGGGTTGGGGTCCTTGGTATCGGATGACGGCTTGGCCGTGCCCGGGTCCTTGCCACCCGCGTGCTTCCCGTCGCCTCCGCTTCCGCCCTTGCCTGTTCCCCATCCCATTCCTGACTCCTTCGGTCATTGGTGCGAATGTGGTGGTGCAGAGCCGCCCTGGCCGTCGGCCTGTCCAGGGTTTCCGCCGCCAGGGCGGGCGTTGTTCCCGCCCCCGAAGGGATGCCTGCGGGGGCGGGTGACCGGCGAAGTACACGCTAGGAAGGACGGGCCGTCGCCCCCAAGGGAGTTCTACGTTGTTGCACGGCAGTTACTGGCTCAGTGCTTGGATGGCCTCGGTCACCAGCACCCGTGCTTTTGCTCCGTACACCGCCAGTTCCCGCAACTCCATGAACGCCTGGACGTACATGGCCACTTCTCCCGGAGCGGTCAGCGTCACTTGCGCTGTGAGGAGTTCCACGTGCACGCGCTGATCATCGAAGATGTTGAAGCTTTCGAGCGTCCACATGCTGCGCTCTCGCGCCGTGAAGGGGATCACTCCGAGCGAAACGGCGGGCAGCGACATGACTGACAACAGGTGCCCCAACTGGTCTGCCATCGCCTTCGTGTCCCCGATCCGGTGCCGCAGCACCGATTCCTCGACCAGCATGGTGAAGCGGTGCCCTGCGTCATGAAGGACACGAGCCCGTGCCATACGCGCCGCCACTGCTTCCGGAGTGTCGTTCGGGGTGCTGTGGAACCTGCTGATCACCGACAGGAGGGCGGAGGCGTACGCGGGCGTCTGGAACAGCCCTGGCACCACATGCGAGGCGTATCCCCGCAGCAGCTTGGTCCGCTCGTACAGCGGGATGCGTGACTCCTGGAGGCGCCGCAGGCCGGTGCGTTGGAGCCGCTTCCACTCCAGGTACATGGAGTCGGCTGTGCGTGATGCAGCGATGACGTCGGCCGCCTGGTCTCCGGCGTCGCAGGCTTCGCACCATTGCTGAACGTCTGTGTCGGATGGCGGAGTCCGTGCGTTCTCGATGCGGGAGACCTTGGATTTGTGCCAGCCACAGCGCTCAGCCAGCTCATGCCCCTTGAGCCTGGCGTCCAGACGGACCTCTCGAAGCCTCGCTGCCACGGCCTTGCGGGCGGTCTCGACGCTGGATGACTGATAGTTGGGCATGAGCCGGCTGGTCGTTTAAGCGGTCAGATTTCGAACCGTTCGTGCGGGGTGGCGCGCTCCCACACGGTCTCGAAGGCGGCGGCGCAGAACTTGATCACTTCCTTGTCCTCGTTCAGCTCGTGGCCGGCTGACGCACCGTCGCCGCTGAAATGACCGAACCGGATCAGCCGGTCATCGAGCAGCCAGAGGTCCGCGCCGGGCAGGGCAAGCGTCGCGGCGTCCCTTCTGGGCAGCCAGCGCACCTGTTCCCCGGCCTCGACGTTGAGGTACGTACCGGCGTGCTCGTAACGGATGTATGCGCTGGCCGGGAGAGAGACGATCCGAGCGCGCCGCATGGTCACGCCGCGCCCTGCCGCCTCTCGTACCAGGTTCAGCCAGGGGCGGCGTCGCTCGATGGACTCAGCGCTGATGTGGCCGTGTGTCTGCCACTCCGCGAAGTCGTCAGCCTCGGATGCCACGCCGTACATGTCACGCATCTCAAGGTGCACCGCTGACCGATGGCAATCCTTGATCAGTTCACTGAACGGCGGAACGCTGCCCGGCTTCATCACACGCCTTTCTGATCAGCGGCACCATGCGGGCCGGAATCCGGATCACCGCCTCGTTGTCGGGGATGTGCCCGACGGTCAGGCATTCCTGCTCGGTGGCGGCGTCAGCCTTCCAGCCCTGAAGCACGAGATCCGCTGATGTGTCGTCCACCCACACGGTCGGGCAGTCGTCGCCGTTGGTGTTGGGGTCCTTCCCGAGGAACAGTAGAGCCATAGCCGTGACTCCTGCCTTGTCGGTTGCGTCTGGTGGCACGAGCCTCGTGTTTGCCGTTGATCAGCGCAAGGGGCAGGTGAGTCACGAACGTTCGCCACGCGCGCCCCCCGTGGTGACGGGGCTGCCGCCCGTGCTCCTCCCTCAGTCGAACCACCGCGCCCGCGCCAGCTCCTCCTCCCCCGGTCCGGGTCCTCCAGGAGGGCGGCGACCTCGAAGCAGCGGGGCCACTCCCCATGCCACTCACACATCACCCTGGACACGAGCGTGAAGGTGCATATCGTGCCAGCCGTCCTGCTGTAGACGGGCGCTGCGGCGGGTGCCCTCCAGGGTGAAGCCGGACTTGGTGGCTACTCGGCAGGAGGGCTCGTTGGCGGTCGAGTGGGCGAGTTCGAGGCGGTGGAAGCCGGTCTCGTCCAGGGCCCAGGCGGCCAGCGTGGCGAGGGCGCGCGAGGCGACGCCGGTGCCGCGGGCGTGCGGCAGGACCCAGTACGCGCACTCGGCTTCGCCGTGGTCCAGATCCATCCGGCGCAGGCCCGCCCGACCGAGGATCTCGCCGTCGTCGGCCCGGGTGATGGCCCACTGGGCGTCCCGTTCCTGCTGCCAGGAGCGGTGGGCGGCGGTGATCCAGTCCTGCGCCTCCGCCGGGGACGTGACGTGGCGCATGTGCCATTGCCGGATCGCCTGGTCCTCGAAGGCGGCTTGCAGGACGGGGGCGTCGGTCATCTCCCAAGGTCGCAGCAGCAACTCGCCGCCGGGTGAACGGAGGGTGGGCTGAGGAGTGGCCGAGAGGGCGCCGGCGGGGAGGGTTGGAGTGATCGCGAGAGGCATGGGCAGCATCATCTCCCTGTCTTGGAGCGGTACTCAGGTCCGCGGATGGTCCGCACGGACAGCACCGGGTTGAGCGGCGGCACCAGCTCCCGGGTGGCGACTTCTACGAGGTTTGCCGGGGCATCGCCGTCCTGCAAGGCGGTCACGTACGCGAGGGTCTGGGCGGGCGTCAGCTCCGGGAGCCGCTGGCGCAGGGTGCGCATGGCGGGCATCCGTCCGCGGGCGGCCGCCACCGCCCGGACTTCCTCGTGCAGCTCGTCCACCGCGGTCCGTACGGTCTGGCCCCGGATCCGGACTCGGTAGTCCGTCTCCCAGGCACCGGAGCGCGCGGAGGGGACGCCGATCTTGTGCAGACTTCCGTCGACGCGGTCCACCAGATACGGCCCGTTTCCGGCCAGCATGAAGCGCGAGTTCCGGGTCCGCAGATAGTCCTCGGACGTCCAGGCGACGATCCACACCAGTTCGTGTTCCCGGACGTGCGCCACAGCCATGCGCATCGGGTCCAGTCCCAGCGCCAGCTCCCGCTGATGTTCGCGTTCCAGCTCTTCTTCGACTAACCGAACGGCGGCGTCTCGATCTATCACACGGGCAGCATCGCTCACGGAATCGGGCGAGCACCAACAGGTTTTCCGCCCCGCCAGGGCCCCGCCTGAACCGCCGCCGTTCCGGAGGAACCGGAACGGCGGCCGAAGCGATGGCGGTGAACGGCCGCGCCGCCCCCTCTAGTCGAACCACCGCGCCCGCGCCAGCTCATCCCCCCGCTCCGGGTCCTCCAGCAGGGCGGCGACCTCGAAGCGGCGGGGCCACTGGCCCGCGGCCCAGGCCAGGCCTGCTGCCACGCCCTCCAGGGTGGCGGCGTGCAGGGTGCCGTCGGGGGTGTAACGCCAGTCGAGTTCGGCGGTGGCGTCGGGGCCGTCGCCGACGAGGAGTTCCTCGTGTTCCAGGTAGGTGTCGGGGGTGGCGGGGCCGAGGAGGGTGCGGACGACGTCCAGGACCTCGTGGCGGATGCCCTCGGAGCGGACCTCGGCGCTGACCGCCTCGCTCAGGCGCCGTACCTGGAGCAGCTCGGCCAGGGCGGCGGCGCGGGCCGGGCGGACCGGGAGCAGGGCGTGGCCGGCCGCCAGCGGCACCAGGTCCGGGGCGTCGGCGACCACGGCGTCCGCGGCGTCGACCACCTGGACTTCCTGGTCGCGCACGGTCCGCAGCTCGTCGGGGAGGGTCACCTGGTCGGGGTCCAGGTCCGCCAGCAGGCCGTAGAGGGCGTGCAGTTGGGCGGCGCCGACGGTCAGGTCCGGGTCGGCGAACCGGGCCAGCAGTTCGGCCGCGCCGCCCGGCTCGTCGAGGAGGGCGGCGACCGAGGTGCGGACGCCGAGGGCCCGGAGCACCTGGGCGTCGACGTCGCCCGCGTCGGCGGACTCGTACAGCCCGGACAGCAGCGGGTCGCCGCCGGCCGACCGGAGACCGGCGGGCCGGCGGCCGTCCAGCACCGGGTGCCCGCGCAGCCACCAGGCGGTGTACGGGCGGACGGATTCGGTGGTGCCGTCGGGGAGCAGGACCCGTACGGGTGCGGTCAGGGCGTCGCGCAGCGGCGGCTGGGACAGCATCGCCAGCACCTGCGGCCAGGCGTCGTCGTCGACCAGGTCGAGGTCGCGGACGGCGACCAGTTCGGTCACCACCGGCGGGACGGGGGTCTCCGGCAGCGCGTCGAGGATGTCCTCGCACCAGACGTCCACCGCGTCCAGCAGCCCGACGTCGTCGGGCTCGGCGAAGTCGCCCTCCCGGGGCTCCATCTCGTCCGGGTCGAGCACCACATCGGTGGCCCGGACCAGCGCGAAGGCGGCCATGACGCCCACGGCCGTCAGCGGCTGCTCGCCCCAGCGTTCGGCCAACTCCGCGTCACAGGCCGCGATTTCGCCCTCCCGGATGACGCGCTCGAAGGCGCTGCCCGGGTAGACGAGCTCGCCCGCCGGTGCCAGCTCGCCGTCCTCGTCGGGCAGCGCGAGCGCCCCGAGCCAGGGCTCGTCGCCCGGCGTGAGGTTGGCGTCCCGGACCAGGCCGAGCACTGTCTCCGCCAGCTCCTCGGCGCCCAGCGGGGCCCCCGGCCCGTCGCCCAGCTCGTCGGCGAAGACGTCGTACGCGTCCTCGTCGGCCTCCAGGGAGTTCGCCACCGCCGCCCGCACCTGGGGCGTGGTCAGTACGGCGCGCGGGGCGGCCGGGGTGGCGCCCAGCTTCTCCAGCAGCGGGTGCACCGCGTCGGGGTGGGCGACCTTCAGACCGAGCCGGGCGAGCGTGCGGTGCCGGGCCGCGGCGTCCTCGTCGGGTCCGCCGCCGGGCAGCGGCAGGAGCACCTGACGCGGCCCGATCGTGGTCCGTACGCCGCCCTGCGCGCCGCCGGGTGCCTGGCCGGCCGTGCCCGCGAGCGGGACGGGCAGCCCGGTGAGCCGGTCCGGGTCGGTACCGGCCAGCGCGTCGTAGAGCCGCCACCACCAGCCGGGCGACCGTTCGACGCCGGCCAGCCGGTCGATCATCTCGCCGAGCGGCACCCGGGCCACGCCCAACGCCCGCAGCTCCGGTCGGCGTTCGAGCCCGGCCGGCAGCAGGCTGGGGAACAGCTCCGCCAATACGCCCACCGCCGCCGCGCCCGCGCCCTCCACCAACTCGGCGTCCACCGGGCGCAGGACATACCGGTCCACCCCGCCGTCGCCCTCGTCCCACTCGTCCGCCGGCGCCGCCTCGGGCTCGGCCGGACGCCCGCCGGCCGGCGCGCCCGCGCTCGGCAGGAACCGGACCCGCGGCAGCAGTTCCAGCACCTGGCGGCGCAGCTCACCGTCCAGCCCGCCCTTGCCCAGCGGGCCCGGCACCAGATCGAGGGTGCCGACGGACACCGGCTGCCAGTCGCCCAGCAGCGCCGCATACGTCGCGGCCACCCGCCCCACCAGGAAGTCCGTCAGCGCGCCCGGCGCGACATGGCGCCGGGTCGGCTCCAGCGGGAACGACGCGATCAGCAGCGCGGGCAGCCCCAGCGGCTCGTCCGTCGGCGTCGGGGCGTGCACCACCGCCGCGGTCCCCGGCCGCACCGGCGCGCCCTCGCCGTCCACCGGCACCGCCCAGGTCACCGACCAGACCGGCCGCAGCCGCTCCTCGACCGGCCGGTCCGCCAGCAGCGCCGGATCCAGCGACCCGCCGTCGCTCGCCACCCGCCACCGGGTCGCACCCCGCTCACTGTCCTCGATCAGGACGTACGGGCCGTCCTGGCTGCGCCGCAACTCCCGTACGCCCTCCGGGGTCTCGACCACGACCTCGGCCAGCCCCGGCAGCGTCAGCAGCAGCGCCGCATCGATCCCGGTCAGCAGCCGCTCGGCGAGATCCTGCGCCGCCACGTCCCGCAGCGGCAGCACGACGGCGGTGTCATACCCCTCGGGCGCGCCGCCCTCCGCGGGCAGCGGCAGCCGCAGCAGCGGGACATGGCCGTCCCGGCGGCGCAACTCACCGCCCAGCCCGGGGCTGTGCGCCGCCACCTCCTCGGCCATCGCCCGCGCCTCGGCCAGCGACCAGCGGACGCCGCCGGTCCGGCCCACCAGCGCCGGCTCATCACTCACCGACAGCACCGCGGCGAAGCCCACACCGAACCGGCCGACCGCACCGGCCGCCACACTGGGCTCCCGCTTCGCGGATGCCCGCAGCGTCGACAGCGACTCCACGCCGGTGGCGTCCAGCGGGGCACCGGTGTTGGACGCGACGAGTACGGCGGGCGCGTCGCCGTTGGCCGCGTGCAGGGTCAGCCGGAGCCGTCCGGGGACACCGGCCCGGGCCGCCGCGTCCGCCGCGTTCTGCGCCAGCTCCACGGCCAGCCGGTCGCGGTAGCCGCCGAGCGCCAGGTCCTCCTCGGCGTTCGCGTCCTCCCGGAACCGGGCCGGCGAGGCGGCCCAGGCATCCAGCACACCACGCCGCAGTCGGGCCGTCCCGAACGGGTCTCCGGCTGCGCCTCGCACCCACGACGTAGCTGTCACTGTCGGTCTCCCTTTAAGCGTGTGTCGGTGGGCCGACGGTATCGCCCCACGTTGTCGGGTTGCTCGCCGTGCCTCTTCTGTTGTTTCGCCTGTCGGCGGGAGGGGGTGTTGTGGGGTGGGGCCCCGGTATGTGGTGGGTGCCGGGTGTGCGGCCTCCGGGGTGGGTGTTCGGACTGCTTCGCTTTACGTCCGAACACCCACCCCGGAGCCCCCACACCCTCCCGTCGGCAGAAGGGACCCCACCCCTGTGGGAAGGATTGTTAAAGACCAGTAGCAGCCACGCCACGACGCGGCCGAACTACTGGTCTTTGACATCTCCCCCACCGGACGGAGGCCGCCAACCGGACGGGAGGGGGCGGCCCGGAGGGGCCTGTGTTGTGGACGTAAAGCGAAGCAGTCCACAACACAGGCCCCGGAGGGCCGCACCCGGCACCCGCCACAACCAACAAGCGGCCCCCGCCCAAACACACCCACCCCCGCCGAAGGCGGAAACAGGGCACGGCGGGGCACCCGACAACGTGGGAAGCGGGCTACAAGCCCCTAGCTGTGGCCGAGCTCCTCGGCGGGCCCGGTCTCCTCGACGGACCCTCCGTCCCGCTCGGGACGCAACGACAACGGCTCGACAACGGTCTCGTCGACAACCGGCGCGGCAGGCCGCGGCGGTTTAGGCATGACGGCCGCCTCCGAATGCGCCCCGCACCCGTACGCGAGGGAGACCACCCGGCCGTCCGCCGGGGAGAACTCGTTGGCGCAGACGCCGAACGCCTGGCCCAGGGAGCCGGGCAGCGTGGTGAGGAAGCCGCAGGTCACGCAGGTGGCGGGGGCCGCCTGGGCCATGGGGGTGCGGGCGCCGTAGGCCTCTTCCCAGCGGTCGGCGGCGGTGTGCAGGCCGTAGCGGGAGAGCACCCGGGCGCGGCGCATGCCCAGTTCCTCGGCGACCGCCGCGATGCTGCCGCGCTGGGGGGCGGGCTGGACGGCGGGTGAGCCCGGGAGGACGTCCGCCTCCTCGGTGTCGGCGACATCGGCGGCCATACCCTCGGCGACCGGGGAGTTCGGGGGCGGGACGTCCTCGCCGGTGAAGCCGGGCTCCAGGCGCAGGTCGTCGGCCTCGGTGGGCAGCAGATCGCCGGGGCCCATGTCGCCGGGGCGCAGCCGCTCGCTCCACGGCACCCACTCGGGCGCGAGCAGGGCGTCGGGGCCGGGCAGCAGGGCCACCTCGTCGAGCGTGACGCTCTTGGCGCGGGAGGCCCGGGCGACGGTCGCGGCCCAGCGCCAGCCCCGGTAGCCGGGCTCGTTGCAGGCGAAGAGGTGGGTGACGACGCGGTCTCCGTCGGCAACGGCCTCGATGTACTCCCCCACCATGCCGGGCAGTGCGGCTTCCTCCGCCGCCGCCCTCGCAAGGTCAACCGCCTCGGCGCACAGGCGGTCGGGGGTACGGCTTCGCATCGCAGCACTCACAAGAATCGATTCTCTCTTCCACGCCGTCTCACGAGTGCGCCAGCCGGAGCTGTCCTTGTCCTGTCCGGACGACCGGCGGTGCCGGGGCGGGCGGAGCGGACCTGGGGACCGCGTCGACGTCCGCGCCCGGTCGTTTCGGTCGAGCGCACCTCTTACGTCCCATTCTGCGGGATCGCGCGGAGGCACGCGGCCAAGAACGACCGCCGGTGGCGCGCTACACACGCTACCCCTTCAACGGTGGACGACCCCTCGGTGGGAGCGGCAAATGTCCACAGCCACGACCGCGGGCCGGTACGCCCCGCGCGCCAGGGCGGAGAAAGTGCCCCCTCCTGGGCGAGTTGGGGCACTATGACCGGATGGCTGCCGCACGGGCGTCGAAGGTGTCGAAGGTGTCGAGGACAGCAGGGAAATCGTCACGGGTCTCGCGTGCCTCGACGCGCGGCGGGGACGGGCGCAACCGGGTCCGCCGGGCGGGCCGGGCCGTCGGCCGTGCGCTGCACCGGCCGTTCACCGGCGCGGCCCGCGGGGTGCGGCGGGCCACGCATGCGCACGGCGCCGGGGAGTCGGGCCTGGGCAAGCTGATCGAGCTGCATGCGGTGAACTCGGCCGGCGACATGCTGATCACCGTTGCGCTGGCCTCGACGGTGTTCTTCTCGGTGCCGACGGATGAGGCGCGGGGCCGGGTGGCGCTGTATCTGGCGGTCACGCTGGCGCCGTTCGCCCTGCTCGCACCGGTGGTCGGGCCGCTGCTGGACCGGGTGCCGCACGGCCGCCGGGCGGCGATGGCGGGCGCGATGCTGGCGCGGGCCGTGCTGGCGCTGACGATGTCCGGGGCGGTCACCACCGGGGGGCTGGAGCTGTATCCGGCGGCGCTGGGTGTGCTGGTGTCGTCGAAGGCGTACGGGGTGGTCCGCAGCGCGGTGGTGCCGCGGCTGCTGCCCCCGCGGATTTCGCTGGTCAAGGCCAATTCCCGGGTGACGCTCGCGGGGCTGCTGGCGACGGGGGCGGCGGCCCCGGCTGCGGCCGGGCTGCATCTGATCGGGCCGAGCTGGCCGCTGTACGGGGCATGTGTGGTGTTCGTGGCCGGGACGGTCCTGTCGTTCTCGCTGCCGCACAAGGTCGACTCGGCGAAGGGTGAGCGCCGGGCCCGGCTGGCGTCCCGGGACGCGGCGGCGCGCCCGGCGGGCGGCGGGCGGAAGCCCGGACTGCGCACGGTCGGCCCGTCGGTGCTGCACGGTCTTCAGGCCAATGCCTGTCTGCGGGCGCTCTCCGGTTTCCTGACGTTCTTCCTGGCCTTCCTGCTGCGGGAGCATCCGCTCGGCGGGCTGGGCCCGGCGGCCTCGCTCGGGCTGGTGGTGGTGGCGGCCGGTACCGGCAATGCGCTGGGGACGGCGGTCGGCGCCTGGCTGAAGGCCCGCGGGCCGGAGCGGATCATCGCCGCGATGCTGGGACTGGCGCTCTGCGCGACGGTGCTCGCGGCGGTGTTCTACCAGGCGGTGGCGGTGGTCGTGGTGACCGCCGCGGCGGCGGCCGCGGGGTGGTGCCAGGCGCTGGCGAAGCTGTCGTTGGACGCGATGATCCAGCGCGATGTGCCGGAGGAGGTGCGTACCTCCGCGTTCGCCCGGTCCGAGACGGCGCTCCAGATGGCGTGGGTGGTGGGCGGCGCGATCGGGATTTCGCTGCCGCTGATCGGCGCGCTGGGGATGGCGGTGGCCGCGGGGCTGGTGGCGCTGGGCGTGGTGCTGGCCGTACGGGGACTGCTGAGCGCGGCCCGGCGGGGCGGTACGCGCAGCGCCCGGGTGGCCTGACCGGCGACGGACGGCGCGGCACGCCGCACCCGGGCGTGGCGTGAGCCGAGGCGCCAGATAGCCTGCCCGTATGACCGCTGCGTTGATCTCCTGGGGCAAGGGCCGCCGTGCCGCTGCCGCCATCGGTGCCGTGTCCCTGGGTCTCATCACCCTCTCCGCCTGCGAGAAGCCGACCGCGCTCTCGACCGTGACCGTCGGTTCGTCGACCGTGACGGCCGAGGCCACCCCCGGCTGCGACGGTGGCGGCAAGGTCCTGTCCAAGAAGGACGTCTCGGCCTGCCTGACCAAGAAGGGCGGCAAGACGATCACCGTGCACCCCGGTGAGAAGGTGCGCGTCGGCGTCGACCCCGAGGTCGCCAAGTCCGGCTGGATCGTCATCGGTGCCGGCCCGGTCATGCGCGAGCCCAGCAAGCAGACGTACCGCAGCTTCGACGCGGACACGCTCTTCATGCAGCAGAACCCGCAGACCGGCCAGACCACGTACTCCAAGGACGTCACCCTCCAGGTCGCCGAGCTGGGCGCGGGCGAGGGCCCCAAGACGATGTGGCACTTCACGCTGAAGCAGGAGAACTAGGAACACCGGCCGCATGAGGCGGGTCCTGGTCGTCACGGCGGTTGCGGCCGAGCGTGACGCGGTGTGTGCCGTGGCGGGGTCCTGCGCGGCGGTGACGCTGCCCGGCGGGCAGGAGCTGCGGCGGGCCGCCGGGCTCCCGGTGGCGCTCGACGCGCTGGCCGCCGGCGTCGGTCCGGCCGCCGCGGCCGCCGGCACGGCCACCGCGCTGACCGCCGCCGCCCTCGCCGGGCAGCCGTACGACCTGGTGGTCTCGGCCGGTATCGGCGGCGGCTTTCCCCCCGCCGCGCCGCTGGGGTCGGTGGTGGTCGCGGAGGCGATCGTCGCGGCCGACCTCGGCGCGGAGACCCCCGACGGTTTCCTCCCGGTCACCGAACTCGGCTTCGGGACGGTCGTGCACCGCCCCGACCCGGCGCTGGTGCGGGCCGTCGCGGCGGCGGCCGGCGCGGTGTCCGGCCCGGTCGTCACGGTCTCGACGGTCACCGGCGGCGCGGCCCGCGCCGCCGAGCTGGCGGCACGTCACCCGGGGGTGCTGGCCGAGGCGATGGAGGGCTTCGGGGTCGCCGAGGCGGCCGCCGCCCACGGGGTGCCGGTGCTGGAGATCCGCGCGGTCTCCAATGCCGTCGGCCCCCGCGACCGCGCCGCCTGGCGCATCGGGGACGCCCTCGCCGCGCTGACCGGCGCCTTCCGTACGCTCCCCGGAGCCCTCACGGCCGCCACCGGTCCGGCTCCGGAATCTCCCCCACGTCCTTGAGGAGGACCCCGTGACCCGGCCGCTGAACATCGCGTACTCGCCGTGCCCGAACGACACCTTCGTCTTCGACGCGCTGGCGCACGGCCGTGTCCCGGACGCGCCGGAGCTGGCGGTCACCTTCGCCGATATCGACCTCACCAACGGCATGGCCGAGCGCGGTGAGTTCGATGTGCTGAAGGTGTCGTACGCGGTGCTGCCGTGGGTGCTCCAGGACTATGCGCTGCTGCCCTGCGGCGGGGCGCTCGGGCGCGGCTGCGGGCCGCTGGTGCTGACCCGGGAGCGGGGCGCGGCCGCGGATCTGGCGGGCAAGACGGTCGCGGTGCCCAGTGAGCGGTCCACCGCGTATCTGCTGTTCCGGCTGTGGGCGGCGGCCGAGGTGCCGGGCGGGGTCGGGGAGATCGTGGTGCTGCCGTTCCACGAGATCATGCCGGCCGTGCGCGACGGCAAGGTCGATGCGGGCCTGGTCATTCACGAGGCGCGCTTCACGTACCAGAACTACGGCCTGTCCTGCCTGGCCGACATGGGCGAGCACTGGGAGCACACCACCGGGCTGCCGATCCCGCTCGGCGCGATCATCGCCAAGCGGTCGCTGGGCGAAGGGACGTTGCGCGATCTCGCGGCGGCGGTCCGCAGTTCGGTCCTGATGGCCTGGGACGATCCGGCGGCCTCCCGGCCATATGTCCTGGAGCACGCGCAGGAGATGGACCCGAAGGTCGCCGACCAGCACATCGGGCTGTACGTCAATGAGTTCACCGCCGACCTCGGCGAGGACGGCTATGCCGCGGTGCGCGGGCTGCTCACCCGCGCCGCGGCCGAGGGGCTCGTTCCGCCCCTCGGCCGCGATGCGCTGAGCTTTGTGTGAGAGCTGCCGGTGTGACGGCCGCGGGTGCGGGCGGGGTGCGCCGGTCCGCGGCCGTGCGCGTCAGACGTCCATCTGGTCGGCGACGGCCCGCAGCATGCCGGCGATCTTGGCGCCGTGCACCTTGTCCGGGTAGCGGCCCCGTTCGAGCTGCTGGGTGACGTTCTCCAGGAGCGTGGTGAGGTCCTGGACGATCGAGGCGAGTTCATCGGGCTTGCGGCGCTGGGCCGCGGCCACCGAGGGGGCGGGGTCGAGCAGTGTCACGGTCAGCGCCTGGTCGCCGCGCTGGCCCGCGACCACGCCGAATTCGACGCGCTGGCCAGGCTTGAGTGCGGCTACGCCGTCGGGCAGCACCGACGAGTGCACGAAGACGTCACCGCCGTCATCGCGGGAGAGAAAGCCGAAGCCCTTCTCACTGTTGAACCACTTGACCTTGCCGGTAGGCACGTCTGTCCTCGTCTTCGTACTCGTTGGAAGATAACTGGGCCGGGTCTACTGCGGAATCTGCGGGCTGGCTTCCTCTCCGCCCGGGCGAGGCCGGGGTGAAGAGGTCTGGAGAGCAATGCAGCGGGCCGCAGGACCCGCCACCCCAAGGCTAATGGTCCCAAGGCCGGTGACAAGACGCCGCCGGGTGGATCCTCCGTGCTTCTGGCCCGGACTTACCCTGGTCAGGTGTCTGACGAAACGCCCCTTGCCGGGGATCTCCTGGTCCGAATCGGCGCGATCA
Source organism: Streptomyces platensis (assembly GCF_008704855.1). NCBI lineage: Bacteria > Bacillati > Actinomycetota > Actinomycetes > Kitasatosporales > Streptomycetaceae > Streptomyces > Streptomyces platensis. The sequence goes on along the minus strand of NZ_CP023691.1, from coordinate 5,241,222 downwards.
TGTTCCTAGTTGGCGCAGCGGCCACTCTCGCCACCGTGGCCCCGCTGTTCCTGGGAACCGATCCGCTGCCGTCCGTCTTCTACGGCGTGTGCATGCTGATGGGCGCCGGTTTTGTGGTGGCGGCGGCCGGAGTGATCCGTTCCGCGCTCGCGCAGCGCCGTCAGATGGCGGCCGCTTCGCCCCCGTCCGCCCCCTCCGCCACATAGCGCGCCAGCCAGGACGGAAACTCCGTCAGGTCGCCGAGCACCACCTCGGCGCCGGCCGCGCGCAGTTCCGTGGCGTCGCACGGGCCGGTGGCGACCGCGACGGACAACGCGCCGGCGGTGTGCGCCCCGACGACGTCACCGATGTGGTCGCCGACGTAGACCTGCGCCTGGTGCTTGTCCAGCGCCTCGGCCTTGCCCGCCGCCCACAGGGAGCCGACGAGGGCGTCCACGTCGAGCCCGAGGTGTGCCAGGTGCAGCTTGGCATTGGGCTCGTACTTGGCGGTCACCACGATCGCCCGGCCGCCCGCCCGGTGCACCGCGTCGATCGCCTCCCGGGCGCCGGGCAGGGCGGGCGTCGCCGCGATCGCGAACTCCGGATACAGCGACCGGTACAGGTCGGAGATCTCCGCCACCCGCTCCGCGGGGAACCACCGGCGGATCTCCTCCTCCAGCGGAGGCCCCAGCCGGCTCACGGCGAGATCGGCGTCGACGAAGGTGCCGGTCCGGGCGGACAGCTCGTGATAGGCGGCCCTGATGCCGGGGCGGGAGTCGATCAGCGTCATATCGAGGTCGAAGCCGACCGTCAGGGTGTGTGCAGCCATGCCTGCCATTGTGCCCGCGGCGCCGGGCCGGTCACCCGGCCCGGTGCACCGCGCCCGTTCACCGCGGAATCCGCCGCATCCGCCACACCAGGAACAGCGCCGAGGCGACGGCCGCCACCCGCGCCATCACCGGCAGTCCGGCCAGCATCTCCGCCCCCAGCCGGCCCTGGGCGAGGGGCTCGCCCCACCGCCCGTCGAACCGGCCCCACAGCCACACCACCAGGCCGCCGACGACGGTGCCCGGCACCCCTAGCGCGGCGAACTTGGCCTCGGCGCGGGTCAGCCGCCGCGAGACGTAGGCGAGCCCCCAGCCGCCCGCCAGCGCGAGCCACGACCCCAGGGCCGCACCGGCCACCAGCAGCAGCACCGCCAGCGTCAGGACGGGGCTGAGCGGGGCCCGCGCCGGGGCCACGACCTCTTCCGCGGCCTCGGCCTCGGCCGGGGGCGCGGGGGCGGGGCGCCGGCGGCCCAGCGCACGCCGCAGCATCCGGGGCAGCGGGCGCTCCGCCGGTCCGCCCTGGTCCGCGGCCTGCCCGTCGGCCCCGGCGGCCCCGTCCGCGCCGTCCTTGGTCAGTGACAGCGGGCGCTCGTCCTCGGGCCGGTCCCACATCTCCGGGATCTCGATCCCGCCGACGAACCCGGGCACCGTCTCCCCGGGCCCGAACGGCGCCGGCTCGACCCGCCACCAGTCCGGTGCGTCCTCGGCGTCACCCAGCTCGTCGGCGCCGGCCAGGTGCGGGGGCAGGCCGACGGTCGGCGCGGGGCCCGGCGCCCCGTCGCGCGGTGCGGGGACCGAGCCGCCCGTGGGCGCCTCGCCGTTCCCGGCCGCCTTGCCCGTCAGTCCGCTGCGCGCGGCCAGGCCGGTGAGCTTGTCGCGGGCGCCGCTCCACCGACGGGGCGGCTCGGCGGGCCGTGGGCCGAGCGGCACGGCGGGCCCGTCGGCGGTCCCGGTGCCCTGCTCCTGCCGCGTCGCGCCGCTCCAGGCGGCTCCCGGCACCCGGTCGTCCGCGCTCCCCGCGGCCGCGACCACCGCCTCCGGCGTTCCCAGCCGGGCCAGCAGCCGCTTCACCCCGGACACCGAATCGGCCTGCTCACCGTCGATCTCGGCCCGGAGCCCGGTCACCAGCCGCATCCGGGTGGCGGCGGGCAGCCCCCGCTGCTGGGCCAGGTCGCCCACCCGGCTCAGATAGTCAAAGACGAGCTGATCACTCTCGATCCCCACGAAATCCCCTGCGGCGTCCGCTGGTTGCTGCCCCGACGGTACCGCTTCGGCCGGCGGCCGGGCCGGAGGCGGCCCGGGGGCGGCGCAGCGGGTGTCCTACGGATCGGGGCGGGACCGGGGCGGCGCCGTGCGGCCGCGCGCTCCCCCGTCTTCCCCGGCCCCGCTAACGTAGGACGAATGACCGGTACACCCCGCACCCTCGCCGAGGAGCTCAGGACCCGCACCGACCGCGGGCTCGCCGGGCTGCTGCGGGCACGGCCCGACCTGCTCAATCCGGTGCCGGGCGATGTCACCCAGCTCGCGACCCGGGCCGGCACGCGGGCGTCGGTGGTCCGCGCCGTGGAGCGGCTCGACCGGTTCGTGCTCCAGACCGCGGAGGCGCTGGCGGTGGCGCCCGACCCGTGCCCGTACGACACGCTGGGCGCGCTGATGGGCGGGGACGCCGGGGACCCGGCGGTCGCCGCCGAGCTGCCCCGGGCGGTGGCGGAGCTGCGGGCGCAGGCGCTGGTGTGGGGCCCGGACGACCGGCTGCGGCTGGTGCGGACGGCCCGTGAGCTGCTCACGCCGAGCCCCGCGCACCCGTCGCCGACCGGCCTGGGCCCGACCGTCGCCGAGGCCATGGCGGGGATTTCGCCGGGGCGGCTCCAGGAGATCATCGCCGCGGCCGGGCTGCCCACCACCCACGACCCGGTCACCGCGGTCGCCGCGCTCACCACGCTGTTCGCCGACCGGAACCGGATGGCGGCGCTGCTGGACACCGCGCCCGCCGAGTCCGTCGCCGTCCTCGACAAGCTGCTGTGGGGCCCGCCCTACGGTGCGGTCACCGACCGCCCGGCCCCGCATCTGCAATGGCTGCTGGACCGGGGCCTGCTGATCCCGTCGGGCGCCCGGAATGTCGTGCTGCCGCGGGAGGCGGCGCTGCATCTGCGGGGCGGCCGCGCCCATCGCGCCGCCGAGCCGGTCCCGCCCGCGCTCTCGCCCGCCACGGAACGTGATCCACAGCTTGTGGACAACGCCGCCGCGAGCCAGGCGTTCACCGCGCTCGCGACCGTCGAGGAGCTGCTCAAGGAGTGGGACCTGGGCGGACCGGCCGTCCTGCGGGCCGGCGGGATGAGCGTCCGCGACCTCAAGCGGACCGCCACCGCCCTGGACACCACCGAACAGCTCGCCGCCTTCTGGCTCGAACTCGCCTACGCGGCCGGGCTGATCGCCTCCGACGGCGAGGCCGACGAGCGGTTCGCGGCCACCCCGGCCGCCGAGGAGTGGCTCCAGCTGCCCGACCACGCGCGCTGGGCGGAGCTGGCGGCCGGCTGGCTCGCCGCGACCCGCGCCCCCGGGATCGTCGGCACCTCCGACGCCAAGGGCCGCGCGCTCGCCGTGCTCGGCCCGCACCTCGACCGCTCCCCCGCCCCCGAGGTCCGCCGCCGCGCCCTCGCCCTGCTCGCCGCACTGCCGCCGGGCACCGCCGTCCCGGCGTCGGCCGTACTGGCCCGGCTGCGGTGGGAGCGGCCGCTGCGCGGCGGCGCCCCGGCCGCCGGACAGCTGCCGGCCGACGACGCCACGGCCGCACCCGGCCCCGCCGACGACCTCCGCTCGCGGCTGGCCCAATGGACCCTGGCCGAGGCCGAGTTGCTCGGCGTGACCGGACGCGGCGCCCTCTCCACCCACGGCCGCGCCCTGATCGACAGTCCGCCGGACAGCACCGCGCCCACCCCCGCCGAAACCACCGCCGCCGCGACCCGCGCCGCCGCCCTGCTCGCTCCGCTCCTCCCCGAGCCCGTCGACCACGTCCTCCTCCAGGCGGACCTGACCGCCGTCGCGCCCGGCCCGCTGCGCCGCCCGCTCGCCGAGGCGCTCGGCGTGCTGGCCGACATCGAGTCCAAGGGCGGTGCGACGGTCTACCGCTTCACCCCCGGGTCCGTACGCCGTGCCCTGGACGCCGGCCGGTCCGCCGCCGAGCTACAGGAATTCCTCGCCGCCCACTCCCGCACCCCGGTCCCCCAGCCGCTCGCCTACCTCGTCGACGACGTGGCCCGTAAGCACGGGCAGCTGCGGATCGGCGCGGCCGCCGCCTATGTCCGCTGTGACGACGACGCGCTGCTGTCCGAGATCCTCGCGGACCGCCGCGCCGCGGCCCTCCGGCTGCGCCGCCTCGCCCCGACCGTGCTCGCCGCCCAGACCTCCCCCGACCAACTCCTCGACGGCCTCCGGGCGATGGGCTACGCCCCGGCCGCCGAGTCGGCCGCCGGTGACGTCCTGATCGCCCGCGCCGACTCCTACCGGACCCCGCCGCGCACCGCCCCCGCCCCGGTCCCGGACGGCCCGCCGTCCCCCGACCCCACCCTGCTCGCGGCGGCGGTCCGCGCCATCCGCGCCGGCGATCTCGCGGCGACCGCGGAACGCAAACCGGTCCAGGCGCCCGCCCCGGCCCCCGGCGGCTTCCCCCGCACCACCTCCGCCGAGACCCTCGCCACGATGCAGGCCGCGGTGCTGACCAACTCCGCGCTCTGGATCGGCTATGTCAACGCCGACGGCGCCGCCAGCCAGCGCGTCATCGCGCCCGTACGCGTCGAGGGCGGCTTTGTGACGGCGTACGACCACACCTCCGACGAGGTGCGGACGTACCCGCTGCACCGCATCACCGGCGTGGCGGAACTGGCGGACGACTCGGTCTGAGCGGACGGCGGACGGACGGGCCGGTGCCCGGCCGCCCTTTCCGGACGGCCGGGCACCGGCGGGGATCAGTCGGGCCGCGGCGGGATCAGCGGGGCCAGCCGCAGTGGACGTGGGTGGCGTGTCCGGCGCTCCCCGGCCCGAGGACCTCGGTGGCGCCGAGCTTCCGGCAGGCGGCCATCAGGTTGCGGTGCGGGGCGCCGCTGCCGACATGGCGGCCGTTGATGTAGTTGATGTCGAAGGCGAGGCCGGCGTAGTGGCGGGAGCGGCTGCTGTGGTCACCGCCGACGATCTCGGAGACCGCGATCCGGTAGCCGTACCGGGTCCGCAGCTTCAGCATCCCGTTGAGCATCCGGGTGTCCAGGGCGACCCGGCGGTTCGGCCGGTCGCCCCAGGGGCTGGTGAGCGCGCCCTTGCCGTGGGCGGTGTCGACGAGGTTCTGCCGGGCGGTGGACGCGGCGTGCCGGCCGCCGGCGTGGGCGGTGGCCGGCGCGATCCCCTTCGTGGCCAGGATCTGCCGCGCCAGCGCGGCCCGGCCGGGGGCAGCGGTGGCGGAGGCGGTGGCCGCGGTGCCCATGAGGGCGGCGAGGGCAGCGGCCCCGGCGATCAGGCGCGGGGCGAGGGTGCGTACGGACATGAGTGACTCCTTGTCAGGTGCGGGTGGTTGCTGTCGGCGCGGCCGTCGCCAAGGCGGCGGGCGCGGTCCCGGCCGTGGGGCAGCGGTCCCGGCAAGGGCGGTAGTTACCCGAAAGGGTGATGTCAGGGGCATGGTCGTCTCCCGCGTTTTCCTTGCCGCACAGGTGCGTTGAACCCCTTCGCTCCCGGATTCGCGCAGGCCGGCGCACCCCTGGGCCAGGGGTGGGAACGGAGCGGAGGGTGCGCGGCCCGGCCGGCGGCGCCCTTCAACGATGCAGCACCGGCGGGGGACTTCACTACGATCTGCCGGGCTCCGGCTCATGCATCGATGCAGCTCCCCGATGCACCCTGCTGACCTGCGCTTATGCAGCAGTGAGCGGCCGAGCGCGACAGCTGAGGACTTTCGAACACCCCGGGGGAAGCATGACGGGACCCACCGCACCGGACCGGGACGCGGTCCGCGCGCTGGCGGAACTGCTCAGGAAGTGGTGGGAGTTGTCGGCGCGGGAGGGCCGGCCGAAGCCCACCCAGCAGTCACTGGCCGGCCGTCTGGGCATCGACCAGACCACCCTCTCCCGCTATCTCAACCCCCGGCACCCCTCCACCGCGCCGCTCAGAACCGTCGAACTCCTCCACACCGTGCTGCGCGCACCGGCCGCCGATCTTCCCCGGGCCCGCGCCCTGGCCGAGGCGGCCGCGGCCGGAGCGGCCCGTAAGTCTCCCCGCCCGTCCGGCGCCGCCCCGGCGGACAGCCCGGTCGCCCCCGCCCCGGCGGACGGCCCCGATGCCACGGCCGCGAGCCCACAGGCCCCGTCCGCCGGGCCGCCGTCCCCCGCCCCGGCCTCCGCCTCGTCCCACCTGACCGCCTCGTCCCCTCTGACCGCCCCTCCCCCCGCTCCGGCCCCGGCGGCCCGTGTCACCCGCCGCACGGCCGCCGCCCGCGCCGTCCTCGCGTTCCTGGGCGTGCTCACCCTCGGCGGCGGTATCGGCCTGGGCTGGGGGGCGCTCGCCCACCGCGCCGGCCAGGACGGGCCGCCGGTCGCCGCCGTGGCCGCCTCGGCGGGCGCCACGGCCTCCGGCTGGCCGCTGGCGCGCAGGGGTGATCTGCTGTGGAAGGCCCGTGCCGTCCAGTACCTGCTCCGGGCCCACGGCCATGACATCGAGGCCGATGGCGATTTCGGGGTCCGGACGGCGGCCGCGGTGAAGAAGTTCCAGGCCGCCCACGGTCTACTCGCGGACGGCAAGGTCGGCGCGCGGACCTGGTCGCATCTGATCATCCGGATCGATTCCCGGCACGCCCCGCAGCAGGCGGTCGTGGCCCTCCAGTACCTGCTCGACAACAGCGGCACCGCCACCGACATCACCGGCCTCTTCACCCCCTCCACCGCCCGCTCCCTGGAAACCTTCCAGCGCGACCGGGCCCTCCCCGTGACCGGCGTCGCCGACCGCGACACCTGGCGGGCCCTCCTCACCTCCCAGGGGCCCGGCATCCATCGCTGACGGCCGCCGCGGCGATGCGGCACACTGGACGTTTGGCCGTATCTGCGGTCGATGTCCACGGTCGTGATCAACGGCCTGGGGCTGCGGCCGGTCCCGGCGGCCGACGGCCGGAAGCGAAAGGCGAGGCGTGTGAACGGACCCCTCATCGTCCAGAGCGACAAAACGCTGCTGCTGGAGGTGGACCATGAGCTGGCGGACGACTGCCGGCGAGTCATCGCGCCCTTTGCCGAGCTGGAGCGGGCGCCCGAGCACATCCATACGTACCGGGTGACACCGCTGGGCCTGTGGAACGCGCGGGCCGCCGGGCACGACGCCGAGCAGGTCGTGGACGCGCTGGTGCAGTTCTCGCGGTATCCGGTGCCGCATGCGCTGCTCGTCGACATCGCCGAGACGATGTCCCGCTACGGGCGGCTGACGCTGGTCAAGGACCCCGCGCACGGTCTGGTGCTGACCACCACCGACCGTCCGGTGCTGGAGGAGATCCTGCGGTCGAAGAAGGTGCAGCCGCTGGTCGGGGCGCGGCTGGATCCGGACTCGGTCGTGGTGCACCCGTCGGAGCGCGGGCAGATCAAGCAGACGCTGCTCAAGCTGGGCTGGCCGGCCGAGGACCTGGCCGGCTACGTCGACGGTGAGGCGCACCCGATCGAGCTGGACGAGAACGGCTGGGCGCTGCGGCCGTACCAGCAGCAGGCCGTGGAGGGCTTCTGGCACGGCGGCTCAGGTGTGGTCGTGCTGCCCTGCGGTGCGGGCAAGACGCTGGTCGGGGCGGGCGCGATGGCGCAGGCCAAGGCGACCACGCTGATCCTGGTGACCAATACGGTCTCGGCCCGGCAGTGGAAGCACGAGCTGGTGAAGCGGACCTCGCTGACCGAGGAGGAGATCGGCGAGTACAGCGGCACACGCAAGGAGATCCGGCCGGTCACCATCGCCACGTACCAGGTGCTGACGACCAAGCGGAAGGGCGTCTACCCGCATCTGGAGCTCTTCGACTCCCGGGACTGGGGCCTGATCGTCTACGACGAGGTGCATCTGCTGCCCGCCCCGGTCTTCAAGTTCACCGCCGATCTTCAGGCCCGGCGGCGGCTGGGGCTGACCGCGACGCTGGTCCGCGAGGACGGCCGGGAGTCGGATGTCTTCTCCCTCATCGGGCCCAAGCGGTTCGACGCCCCGTGGAAGGAGATCGAGGCCCAGGGCTATATCGCCCCCGCGGACTGTGTCGAGGTCCGGGTCAATCTGACCGAGTCGGAGCGGCTGGCGTATGCCACGGCCGAGACCGAGGAGAAGTACCGCTTCTGCGCCACCACGGCCAGCAAGCAGTATGTGACCGAGGCGCTGGTCCGCCGGCATCAGGGCGAGCAGACGCTGGTCATCGGCCAGTACATCGACCAGCTGGACGAGCTGGGCGAGCATCTGGACGCACCGGTGATCAAGGGCGAGACCAGCAACGCCCAGCGCGAGAAGCTCTTCGACGCCTTCCGTCAGGGCGAGATCTCGGTGCTCGTGGTCTCCAAGGTCGCGAACTTCTCCGTCGACCTCCCGGAGGCGACGGTCGCGATCCAGGTGTCCGGCACCTTCGGCTCCCGCCAGGAGGAGGCCCAGCGGCTGGGCCGGGTGCTGCGCCCCAAGGCGGACGGGCACGAGGCGCGGTTCTACTCGGTCGTCGCGCGCGACACCATCGACCAGGACTTCGCGGCCCACCGCCAGCGCTTCCTGGCCGAACAGGGGTACGCGTACCGGATCGTGGACGCGGACGAGCTGCTGGCGGCCGACGAGGACGTCTGAGCCGGACGGCCGCCGGGCTCAGACCGCCGGGGACCGGCTAGCCGCCGGCTTCGATGCGGTGCGCGGCGACGGGAGGCCGCCGCCGCCCGGAGCCACCGGCGGCCGCCGGGTCCACCAGAACACCGCCGCCAGCAGCGCCAGCCCGAGCAGCGGATACAGGGACGCGAACGGCTGCTGCCACCAGGGGATCCGCAGATCGAGGTCGCCGGTGTGCGGGACGAGCCACATCGTGCGGGCGGTGAAGGCGAGGGTGACGGCGGCCAGCAGCGCCCTGCGCCACGGGTCGCGGCGGGTGCGGGCGGCGAGCGCGACGAGCAGCGGCACACACCAGACCCAGTGGTGGGACCAGCTGATCGGCGAGACCAGCAGCGCCGTGACGGCCGTACACAGCACGCCCCAGCCGTCCAGGCCGCGGCGCAGACAGACCCGGCGGGCGGCCCAGAGCCCGGCGGCCGCGGCGAGCAGCGCGGGCACCGTCCACAGGAGGCCGGGCTCCGGCTCGTGCAGCAGCCGGGTGATCAGGCCCTGGAGGGACTGGTTGTCGACGATCCAGACCGTGCCGACCCGGCCGGTCTCGAACATCCGCCGGGTCCAGAACTCGATGCTGGCACCGGGCAGCACCAGCCAGCCCAGCAGCACCGAGCACAGGAACCCGGCGAGGGCGGTACAGGCGGCCTTCACCCGGCCGGTGACGAGCAGGTAGACGGCGAAGAGCGCGGGGGTGAGTTTGATACCGGCCGCGATACCGGTGGCGAACCCCTTGAAGCGCGCGCCGTCCGGGCGGGAGAGGTCCCACAGGACCAGGCAGGTCAGCGCGAGGTTGACCTGCCCGAAGACGAAGGTCTGGAAGACCGGCTCCAGCCAGAGGCCGAGCGCGGTGGCAGCCAGCAGCACGGGCGCGGTGTGGGCGGCCCTGCGCAGGCCGGCGGCCTTGCAGGAGAGGTGGATGAGCAGCGCGAGCAGGGCCGCGTTGACGAGCACGCAGACGACCTTGAGCGTGCCGAGCGAGAGCCAGGTGGTCGGTATGAAGAGCAGGGCGGCGAAGGGCGGGTAGGTGGCCGGAAGTGCCCACTTGGTGACCGTGAAGCCGTAGAGATCACCGCCGGTGGCGGCGGCCGCACCCTCGGCCCGGTAGACCGCTATATCGGACATCGGCAGCGGCTGGACCTGGTAGAGCACCCAGAGTCCGGCGAAGGACGCCAGGAGCAGCGCCGCGGCGAGCGCCAGCCGGCCGGGATGGGCGGTGCTCTGCGCCCAGGTGCGTCTCCACGTCCATGTCCCCTCGGCGGCAGACACCCGCTGACCCCTCCCCGTCGCCCTGAGCGCGCCTACCGCGGTGACGGTAGTGGATCGAGGCCGACCGTCCGTTACGGTTTCCGGTCATCCGGATGTCGACGCGGGGGCCGGCTTCGCGCGCCCGATCGCGCGTGTGGTGTGCATGATCTGTACGTGCCTGGGCGGCACGCGTGTGATGCGGCTTCTTGCCCGTATTGTGCGCCGTGCGGGCGGACAGGGGCGGCCGGGGCACGCGCTCAGTTCCCTGTGGCGGGGCACAAGCTCCAGGTGGTGGGGCTCAGCTCCATGTGGCGGGCGCGGCATCAGTCGTTCGCGTACTCGCCCATGACGACGACGCTGAAGGCGGCCGCGGCGAAGACCTTGATCGCGCGGAGTGCGTTGCCCACGACATAGCGGTGCTCATGGGCGGCCGCCGGATCGCGCCCGGGGTCGACGAGGGCGGTGGCGCCCTTGGCCGGGTGAAGGGAGACGGGGTGGACAGGGCCTGGGGGAATCGCTGCGCTGCTCATGACTCCATGATGGAATTCACGCGATTGCAGCACATCGGTCCATAGGTCCATCCCTAAGGGCCGGATGTCCGTCTTCAGGCCCACCCCGCCCCCTACGGGAGATCGATGCCGCCGCCGCACCGGAGACCGCCGCGGCCGGTCAAAAACCCGTTGGCACCCTCATGAACCGCTGACTACAATCGCGCGTCTGCCTGCCTCCCGTCGAGGAGTGCCGCCGTCCGGTCGGAAACCGGCCGGCCCTTCGCTTCACGCCGCTGACCCGCACACGCAGGACCCGCGCTGTGCACCGACACCGGCCCGCCGCGCCCGCGCTACCGGCGCGCGCCCGCCGACGTACCCGCCACGGAGGCAACGCCGTGCCCTCGCACGCCCCCCACCCGACCACGGAGCCGCGCACCGACCGCCCCCGGCCGGCATCCGACGACCCGCTCCTGCGCGAAAAGGCCCACCTCGCCGCCTCCCGCTCCGCCCTGCGCGCGATGCGGGCCGACGCCGAGGCGCTGAACATCGGCGATGTCACCGCGAACTGGGTCAACGCCGAGGTCCTCCAGGGCGAGATCGACGCCCGGATCAAGGCGCTCGCCGACCTCTCCCACACCCCGCTCTTCTTCGGCCGCCTCGACTATCTCCACGCGCCCGGCCTCGAACTCGCCGAGGGCGCCGAAGGGGAGAACTTCTACATCGGCCGGCGGCACGTCCATGACGCCGACGGCGACCCCATGGTCATCGACTGGCGCGCGCCCGTCTCCCAGCCGTTCTACCGGGCCTCCACGAAGGACCCGATGGACCTCAAGCTGCGCCGCCGCTTCGGCTACACGGGCGGTGAGCTGACCGCGTACGAGGACGAGCACCTCACCGATCCGGCCGAGACCGCCCGGACCAGCGCCCTGCTCCAGTCGGAGATCGAGCGGCCGCGCGTCGGCCCCATGCGGGACATCGTCGCCACCATCCAGCCGGAGCAGGACGAGATCGTGCGGGCCGGTATCGGCGGCTCGGTCTGCGTCCAGGGCGCGCCGGGCACCGGAAAGACGGCGGTCGGTCTGCACCGGGTCGCCTATCTGCTCTATGCGCACCGCGAGCGGCTGGCCCGCTCCGGCACCCTCGTCATCGGCCCGAACCGCTCCTTCCTGCACTACATCGAGCAGGTGCTGCCGGCCCTCGGCGAGCTGGAGGTCAAGCAGGCCACCGTCGACGACCTGGTCGGCCATGTGGAGGTGCGCGGTTCGGACGAGGCGGCCGCCGCGACGGTCAAGGGCGACGCCCGGATGGCGGAGGTGCTGCGGCGCGCGGTCCGCTCGCACATCACGCTGCCGCAGGAGCCCTGTGTGGTCGTCCGCGGCTCCCGCCGCTGGCGCGTACCCGCCTATGAACTCGAAGAGATCGTCCAGGAGTTGCGGGACCGCGAGATCCGCTACGGCGCCGCCCGGGAGGCCCTGCCGCAGCGGATCGCCCATGCCGTGCTGGTGCGGATGGAGCAGGCGGGCGAGGCCCCGGACGACCGGGTGCAGGACGCGGTGGCCCGTAACGCCGCCGTGAAGGCCACGGTCAAGACGGTCTGGCCGCCGGTCGACCCGGCGAAGCTGGTACTGCGGCTGCTGGGCGACGCCGACTTCCTCGCCGAGCAGGCCGAGGGGGTTCTGACCCCTGAGGAGCAGAAGACGATCCTGTGGACCAAACCGGCCCGCAGCGTGAAGAGCGCCAAGTGGTCCGCCGCGGACGCGGTGTTGATCGACGAGGCGACGGACCTGATCGCGCGCACCCCGTCGCTGGGCCATGTGGTCCTCGACGAGGCGCAGGACCTCTCCCCCATGCAGTACCGCGCGGTCGGCCGCCGCTGCACGACCGGCTCCGCGACCATCCTCGGCGATATCGCCCAGGGCACCACCCCCTGGGCGACCAACACCTGGGAGGAGGCGCTGACCCACCTGGGCAAGCCCGGTTCGGCCGTCGAGGAACTCACCCAGGGCTTCCGCGTGCCGCGCGAGGTCATCGCCTATGCCTCCCGGCTGCTGCCCGCCATCGCCCCCGACCTGACGGAGGCCACCTCGATCCGTGAGTCGGCGGGCGACTTCGCGATCCGTCCGGTCGACCCGGCCGGTCTGACCGCCGCCACCCTCACGGCCTGCGACGACGCCCTGGCGAAGGAGGGTTCGATCGGCCTGATCGCCGCGGAGGCCCGGATCCCGGAGCTGCGTACGGCCCTGGAGGCAGCGGGCGTGACCTGCCTGGCCCCCGGCGAGGAGACCTCGGCCGAGGCCCGGCTGACGCTGGTACCCGCCACGCTCGCCAAGGGCCTGGAGTACGACTACGTGGTCCTGGACGAACCCGCCGCGATCGTCGACGGCGAACCGGACGAACGGACCGGCCTGCGCCGCCTGTACGTCTGCCTGACCCGTGCGGTCTCCGGTCTGACGGTGGTCCATGCAGCGGCCCTGCCGGAGCAACTGGCCGACCGCTGAGGGGCCCTGCGGGCCGCCCGGGGGCACGGCGCCTGACGCCACGGCGTCAGGCGACCTTGGCGCAGATCATGGTCGTGCCGTCGTAGACGTTCCAGGAGTAGCGGTAGCGGCCCGGCTCCCCCGGGCAGGCGCCGGTGCCCGCCGAGGCCCGCATGACGGCCGTGACCTGCATGATGTAGTCGAACTCCCGGGGCACCCGGTCGGCGCTGCAATTCCACGCGGTGAGCAGGTTCGCCGGTCCGGGGCGGCCGCCCCGGGCCTTGGCCAGGAAGCACTGCCCCTTGCGGAACTGCCGCTCCACACACAGGTTGGTGGACGAGGAGCCCGTCCCGCTGTGCCACCAGCCACCACGGCCGCCGCCGGACGGACAGCTCCCGGCCCCGGACACCCGCAGCACCCGCAGATACGCACTGGCGGCACCGCAGCCGACCCGCACCGGCGCCGTACGGCTCCAGTTGCCGTAGCCGTCCTGGTACGCGTCGAGGCAGTCGCCGCTCCGTACGGCCGCGAAGGCCGCGTCGACCGGGCTGGGGGTACGGGACGCGGCGGCCGTCGGCCGCGAACCGGTCCCGCCGCTGGTGGACGTACCGCTGGACGTCCCGGAGCTCGACCCGCCACCGGAGGACGAACTGCCCGACGTTCCCGAGCTCGTCCCGCCACTGGAGTACGTGCCACTCGACGTCCCCGAACTCGTCCCGCCACTTGAGTACGTACCGCTGGAAGTACCGCTGGACGTGCTGCTGGACGTCCCGGTGCCGCTCGACGAGCCGGAGGTGTCCGCGGCATCCCAGGGCTTCCAGATGAAGACCACGAACGCGATGCACAGGAGCACCGGCCAGAAACAGCCGCTGCCGGCCGAGGAGTTGGCGGCCTGCGGGGTGGGCGACGTCTTGGCCGAGCCGGACGCGGCGCCCTTCGACGAGGTCGCCGCCGTTGCCGAGGTCCGGGCCCGCTTCTCCCGCAGCGCCTCCTGGGCGCGCTTCTGCCGCTCCCGCTCGGCCCGCTCACGGCGCTGTTTCTCCGCGGCCTGCGCGGTCGCCCGCGCCCTGGCCTGCGCCCGCTTACGCTCCTCCGCCGCCTTGCGCTCCTCCGCCTCTTTTCGCTCCTGTTCCCTGCGCGCTCGTTCCTTGCGCGCCTCACGCTCCCGCTGCTCCTGCTTCTGCTCTTGCTCCTGCTGCTGCCGAGCCGCCCGCTCCTCCTGCTTCCGGCGCGCGGCCCGCTCCTCGGTGTAGACGCGGGTGGGCCCCGGCGGCGGGACCTGTTGCGTCCCCTCGTCGGCGGCGGAGGGCTGCACGCCCGCGGTCTCGCGCAGGGCCCGCCCGTGCGCCTCGTATTTCTCGATCAGGGCGGTCCACCGCGGCGGCAGCCAGCGCTCACCGCGCCGCGAGGTCGGCATCCGGTCGAGTTCCTCCAGGAACTGCCGCAGCACATCGGCGGGTTCGGGCCGCTGGTCCGGATCAGCGGCCAGGCACGGGCGGATCAGCGCGGCCAGCTCCCGGGGCAGCCCGGTCAGATCGAGCGCACCGCGCTGTACGAGCGTCAGCAGCCGGATCGTGTCGTCGGTTTCGGGGTACGGCGGGCGGCCGACGGCCAGATAGAAGAGCGTCGCGCCCAGCGAGTACACGTCGGACGCCGTGGTGGACTGCTCGGCACGGGCCTGCTCCGGCGAGGTGAAGGCGACGGTGCCCAGCGTCAGCGTCGTCCGCGTGATGTCGTTGGCGTGCGAGATGCCGAAGTCGATGAGCCGGGGCCCGGCCAGCGGCAGCAGGATGTTCTGGGGTTTGACGTCCCGGTGGACGATGCCCTCGTCATGCAGGATCACCAGGGCCTGCGCGGTACCCGCCGCGATCCAGCGCACCGCGGAGCCGGGCAGCCGTCCCGCGCTGCGGACGAGCTCGGAGAGCGCGGGCGCCGGTATGTACTCGATGGCCATCCAGGGCAGTTCGGCGTCCGGATCAGCGTCGCGCACCCGGGCCGTATAGGCGCTGTCGATCCGCCGGGCCAGCGTCACCTCGCGGGCGAACCGCCGCCGGTCGGTGTCGCTGACGGCGCCCTCGGCGAGCAGCGTCTTGACGGCGGCCAGCGACCCGTCGGCCGCGGACCGCGCCAGATAGATCCGCCCCATACCGCCGGAGCCGAGCCGCCCCAGCATCCGGTAGACGCCGAGCCGCCGCGGGTCGTCACCACCGAGCGGCTTGACTCCCATACCCGTCATGCCGTGTCACCCTCCCCCTGGTCCCCCCACCGTGACACTCGTCAAACAGTGCCACGCCAAAGGGAGTTGAGGAAGCGGGCCGGGCGGGGCGCGGGTGGGCCCGAGGGGCCCGTTTCCCTATGGAGGGCGCGCCTTTCACGACGGCTCCTCGCGCACCACCGGCGTCGTCTGATGGTCGGCCCTCTCGGCCCAGGGGAATCCCCCGCTTTGTGGGATGCCTCGGCCGTCTTGGCCGTCGTGGCCGTCGTCCGTCGTCCGTCGTGGCCGTCGTGGCCGTCGTGGCCGTCGTGGCGGCCATGGTTGCCTCGGATCCCTCAGACGCGCTGGGCGACGGGCAGATCCAGTGCCTCGCGCCACTCCCGTACCGCCGCCGCCTCCACCGGGGCCGACCAGCCGGCGGGGCGGGCGGCGCCCCCGATGTGGAACGCGTCGAGACCGGCCGCCCGCAACGCCGGCAGATGGCCGAGCCCGAGTCCGCCGCCCACCAGGATCCGCGGCGCGTAGCCGGGCTCGCCCGCCGCCGTACGCGCCTGCTCGGCCAGCAGCGTCGGCAGCCCCCGGTCGACGCCCTCCGCGGACCCGGCCGTCAGATAGGTGTCGAGCCCCGCGGCTCCGGCCGCCCCGGCCAGCTCCCTGCGCAGCGCGTCCCGGTCGGCGGCCCGGTCGATGGCCCGGTGGAAGGTCCACCGGCAGCCGTCGATCACCTCGGCCAGCGCCGTCACCGCCGCCAGATCCGGCCGCCCGTCCGGCGTGAGAAATCCGAGGACGAACTCCTCGGCACCCTCCGCCCGCAGCGCCGCGGCCTCCTCGCACAGCGCCGCCACGTCGCCCGCCGCGAAGCCGTCGGCGGCCCGCAGCATCACCCGTAGCGGAAGGCCGACGGCCGCCCGGATCGCCGCGAACGTGGCCCGCGGCGGGGTGAGCCCGTCGGCCGCCATGTCCGTCACCAGCTCCAGCCGGTCGGCCCCGCCGGCCTCGGCGGCGACCGCGTCCTGCGGGCCGAGCGCGATCACCTCCAGCAGCGCGCGCTTGCTCATATGAATCCTCCGCTGACGACATGACGGGACGGACCCCATGACAGGTCTAGTCCAATATCCCAGCGTACGGGCCACCCGGCCGTCCCGACACCAGCCCTTCACCGGCACGCCCGGAAACCGCCCATACGCCTTACCCACGCCGCCACCCGCACGACCGCCCGGCGGCCGCCGGCCGCTCCGGCCGCCTGAAGCCCCTGGACGATCGCCGCCCCCTCCTGCTCTCGCCTGGGCCGTCCGCAAACCTGACCGGGCCTCACCCTCCGCCCCGGATTCCGCCGGGTGCGAGGCACAATGGCTGGCATGAACCCCGTGCCCCGTACGGCAGACACCACCGACCCGGCGCCGGAGCTGCGGCAGCGCTGGGCCGACACCGTCACCGCGGCCCGCGGCACCAAGAACCCCACGGCCCCCGACCCGGCCCCGTACGCGGACAACCTCCTGTCCCGTTGGCGCGAACCGCAGCGCCGCTACCACACCGTCGACCATCTGGCCGCGGTCCTGCTGCGCATCGACGAACTGGCCGAGCACGCGGATGACTTGCCCACCGTCCAGTTGGCGGCCTGGTTCCACGACGCGGTCTACCGCCCGGACCGCTCCGAGAACGAGGAGCGCAGCGCGGCCCTCGCCGAGCGCGCGCTGCCCGAACTGGGCATCGGCGCGGCCCGCACGGCCGAGGTCGCCCGGCTGGTGCGGCTCACCGTCACCCATGACCCGGCGCCCGACGACCCCGACGGCGAGGTGCTCTGCGACGCGGATCTCGCGGTGCTCGCCGGGGCCCCCGACCAGTACGCCGCCTACGCCGCTGCGGTCCGCGACGAGTACGCCTTCGTTCCCGACCCCGACTTCACGGCCGGGCGTTCCGCCGTTCTGACCCAACTCCTCTCCCTGCCCCGCCTCTTCCGCACCCCGCGCGGGTACGACCTCTGGGAACACACTGCTCGCCGCAACCTCGCTACGGAGCTGGATTTGTTGCGGGGGGCGTAGGGGGCTTGGGCCTTGGGGGCTCGTGTGTGTCTGCGGGTGCGTTGGGGCTGGGCGCGCAGTTCCCCGCGCCCCTGCGTGGCGCGGCCGATCCGTCATGTGCTTTCGGTGCGGGTGCGTCTGGGCTGGCGCCGTTGCGGGGTCTGTGGTTGCCGCGGGGGCCGGAGGGGACGCACCGCGACCCGTCCTCGGCGCGGGCGACGCGGGTCCATGGGTTGATTGCCCCGGTGTTTGCTCCGGTCCTGCGGGCGGGCCCCGGTACATCCCCTCCGACCGTCCCCCGTTGCCGACTGCCGGACGGTGGCACCGCGCCTTACGGCCCGCCTCGGCCCGCGCCCAAGCTGCGGGGACCAGGTGCCTGCCAAGAGGTCCCGCTGCCTTGCCGTAACGGTCATCGGTACGGCGGGACAGCCGCGCACAGACGGAGGGCGGAGGGGATGCCCGGTGAGCCGCCCGCAGGACCCGGAGCGAACAACGGGGCTTCCAACCTCTGGGACCCGCGTCGCCCGCGCCGAGGACGGCTTACCGGGCGTCCCCTCCGACCCCACCACCCACAAGCCGTAGGCGAACCGGCGGCCAGCCCACGGCAACCCGCACCCACCCCAGCCACCAACACCGCGCGCCCGCAGCCACCGGCAACGCCGTACAAAGACCCCGCCGAGACGGGAATGTAAGGCGTCCTACCGCTGTTAGTAGCTGACATGCCCGCTCATCCCGACCGCGCCCGCCTGCCCATTGCCGTGTACGTCCTCGGCCTGTCCGTCTTTGCGCTCGGTACGTCCGAGTTCATGCTGTCCGGCATCCTCCAGCCACTGGCCCGCGACCTGGATGTCTCCATTCCGCAGGCCGGGCTGCTGGTCTCCGCCTTCGCGGTCGGCATGGTGGTCGGCGCCCCGGTTCTGGCCGCCGCAACGCTGCGGCTCCCACGGCGGACGACACTGATCGCGCTGCTCGCGGTGTTCGGCCTCGGCCAGGTGGCGGGCGCGCTGGCCCCCTCTTACGGCGTGCTGTTCGTCTCGCGCATCCTGAGTGCCCTGGCCTGCGCCGGCTTCTGGGCGGTCGGCGCAGCGGTAGCGGTCTCACTGGTGCCGGTGACCGCGCGGGCCCGCGCGATGGCCGTGATGGTCGGCGGCCTGAGCATCGCCAACATTGCCGGCGTCCCGGCAGGCGCACTGCTCGGCCAGCACGCCGGCTGGCGCGCCGCCTTCTGGGCCGTGGCCGGTCTGGCCGCGATCGGCCTGCTCGGTGTGATCGCGCTGGTGCCGCGGACGGCCGTGCCCACCGGCGAGGACCGCCCGCAGCTGCGCCGTGAGCTGACCATCTACAAGGACAAGCAGGTGTGGCTGGCCCTGACCGCGACGGCCCTGAACGGCGCCGCGGTCTTCGCGCTCTTCTCGTACCTCTCGCCGCTGCTGACCGACACCGCCGGCCTCGCCGAGAGCTGGGTGCCGACGGTGCTCGCCCTCTTCGGCGTCGGCGCGCTGACGGGTACGTTCATCGGCGGCCGGATCGCCGACGCACACCTCTTCGGGACGCTGTTCGGCGGCATCGCCGCGTCCACCGCCGTGCTGGCCGTCCTGGCGCTGACCGCGCACAGCCCGGTCGCCGCCGTCGCGCTCTCCCTGATGCTCGGGGTGACCGCGTTCACCACGGCCCCGGCGCTCAACGCCCGGATGTTCAACGTGGCGAACGCCGCGCCGACGCTGGCCGGCGCGACCACCACCGCCGCGTTCAACATCGGCAACACCCTCGGCCCCTGGCTCGGCGGGCTGGCCATCGGCGCGGGCTGGGGCTACCCGTCCGTGGCCTGGACCGGCGCCGCGCTGGCGGCGGGGGCCGTGGTCACCACGGCCTTCGCGTTCCGGCTGCACCGCGCGACGAACCAGTCCCGGCTGATCGCCTCGTCGGCCGCCGCCACGCCCACTACGCAGGTGACAGCAGCAGCGCAGCCGGTGGATTCCGCCAAGGCAACGGGGGCGGCGGGGCACCGCTGAACCTCGTGGGAGGGCGCCGCGCCCGGTTGTTCAGGCCCCGCCGTCGAAGGTCCACCGCGTCTGGCTGTAGGTCTCGCCCCGGCCGAACCCGAAGGCCGTGACCGGCTCGACCCGGAAGACCACGGCCCGGTTGCCCTCCCCGTAGAACGCGCCGTCGCGGACGTCGAAGTGCCAGTCGCTGCCGTACTTCTCGCCGTACAGATCGGCCAGCCGGCGCAGCGTGGGCTCGTCGCGCACCGGCACCGCCTCGCCCTCGACGACCACATCGAGCCCGGCGTGCAGGTCGTTGCCGCCGGCCGTCGAGGTCGTCAGCACACAGTGCGCGTTGGTGGCGAGGTTCTTGGCCTTGCGTTCCTCGGGGCCGGTGCAGAAGTGCAGCGCATCGTCCGACCAGACGGCGAGCAGCGGGGTGACATGCGGGCGGCCGTCGGGCCGGACGGTGGTGAGCCAGAAGATCTCGGCCTCGGTCATTCCGCCGACGGCCGCGGGCCAGGCGGTCGCCGTGGCGTCCGCGCTGCTGTAGTTCGGGTCGAGGTCGGTGGCCGGTTGTCCGCCTTCGCTGGCTGACATAGCTGTCCCCTTTCGGTGCGGCGCACGGTCAGGCCCATCGTGCGGGGGACCGCCGCCGCGCCGTCGCTACGACGCGCCGCGGCGGGCCGTACGGGGTGCCGGCCGGTGCTTGGGGCGGCGCAGACCGGCCGCGGTCAGCCGGCGCACCAGTTCCTTGGAGCCGATCTCCAGGGCCCCGGCGCGCACCGCGTCGCCGTACCGCTCCGCCGGCAGGTCGTAGTGGTCGCGTTCGAACGCCCGCCGGGGCGCGCCGAGCCGCGCCGCGAAGGCGTGCAGTTCGTCGAAGGAGTGGTCGCTGACCAGATGCGACCACATCCGCCCGTGGCCCGGCCAGGTGGGCGGATCGATATAGATCGCCACCTCAGCGCTCCGGCCGGATCGCCACGTCAGCCCGCCGCACCATCAACCACCTCAGCCTTCCATCGGGGTGCCGAGCCGGCCGACCCGGGCCACCGCGACAGCTGTCTTGGGGCAGACCCAGTGCGGATCGGTGCCCAACTCCGGTTCGACATCGAGCGCATGGGGATCCCCCGACTCCGTGCACACGGGGCACAGCGGCCAGCGGCCGTAGCGGTCCAGGAGGGCGTCCTGGACGTCCTGCGCTATGAGTCCTGCGACGAATGCCGCGCCTTCAGGCCATTGCTCCACCCACCACCGGCGGTGGACGACCGCATCCTCCACGAGCGAGACGATGTCGGCGTCGGCCACCTTGTCCGCCATCAGGTCGGCGAGCACCAGCGCCCGCGCGGCGTGCAATGCCTGTTCCATCTCCATGCCCCCCATTGTCTCCCGGCCGCCGACCGCCGAGCGGAGTTGTCCACAGCCCCGCCGCGGCCTCTCCGCTCTGTCCACAGCACTCACAGAGGGTATTGACGCCGAGCGGTCGATGAAATTACTTTTCAAGCGTGAGCAGTAGCGTGAAGGAAACTTTCAAGGACGTGCCCGTCGAGACCCGACCGGCCCCGGCCCCACCCGTCCCCGCGGCGCTGGCCGCCAAGGTCCGCACCCTCGCGCCGACGATGACCCGCTCCATGCAGCGGGTCGCCGAGACCGTCGCGAGCGACCCGGCCGGCTGCGCCGCCCTCACCGTCACCGGCCTCGCGGAGCGCACGGGCACCAGCGAGGCCACCGTCGTGCGGACCTCCCGGCTGCTCGGCTACCCGGGCTATCGCGATCTGCGCCTCGCGCTCGCGGCGCTCGCCGCGCAGCAGGCGGCCGGCGGCGCGCCCGCGGTGACCGCGGACATAGCGGTCGATGATTCCCTCGTCGATGTCGTCGCGAAGCTGGCGCAGGAAGAGCAGCAGTGCCTGGCCGACACGGCCGCCGCGCTGGACGTCACCCAGCTCGAAGCCGCCGTCGCCGCGCTCGCCGGTGCCCGCCGTATCGATGTGTACGGCATAGGGGCCTCCAACCTCGTCGGCCAGGACCTCGTCCAGAAGCTGCTGCGCATCGGCCTGATCGCGCATGCGCACGCGGACCCGCATCTGGCCGTGACGAACGCCGTGCAGATGCGCACCGGCGATGTCGCCATCGCCATCACGCACTCCGGACGGACCACCGATGTCATAGAGCCCCTGCGGGTGGCCTTCGACCACGGCGCGACGACGATCGCCATCACCGGCCGCCCGGACGGCGACATCGCCTCCTACGCCGACCACATCCTGACCACGTCCACGGCCCGCGAGAGCGAGCTGCGCCCGGCCGCGATGTCGTCCCGGACGAGTCAGCTGCTGGTCGTGGACTGCCTGTTCATAGGTGTCGCGCAGCGTACGTACGAGACCGCGGCCCCCGCGCTGTCCGCCTCGTACGAGGCCCTGGCCCACCGCCACTCGCCGCGCAACAACCAGCGCTGACCTCGCACCGCCGCGCCGTTGTGGGCCTCCGTGCCAACGGGAGGCCCGGGTGGACACGACGGCGACCGGCGGCGGGGCAGCCGAAAAACTACGGCCCCCCACGAGCCCGACCGAAGAGAGTCGCCACGCCATGACCTCCACCGCCGACCACGACCATCTGCGCGCCCAGTTGGACACCCTCACCACCGAGGCGTACCGGCCCGAGCTCGCCGAGATCGACCGCCGCCCCACCCTGGACATCGCCCGCACGATGAACGACGAGGACGCCACCGTCCCCGCCGCCGTCGCCCGGCGGCTCCCGGAGATCGCCGCCGCCATCGACGCCACCGCCGCCCGGATGGCCCGCGGCGGCCGGTTGATCTACGCCGGCGCCGGCACGGCCGGCCGTCTCGGGGTGCTGGACGCCAGTGAGTGCCCGCCGACCTTCAACACCGACCCGTCCGAGGTGCTCGGGCTGATCGCGGGCGGCCCGTCCGCGATGGTCACCGCCGTCGAGGGCGCCGAGGACAGCAAGAAGTTCGCGATCGAGGATCTGAGCGCGATCGGCCTGACCGACCTGGACACCGTCGTCGGCATCTCGGCCTCCGGCCGTACGCCCTATGCGATCGGGGCCGTCGAGCATGCCCGCGCCCTGGGCGCGCTGACCATCGGCCTGTCCTGCAACGCCGATTCGGCGCTGGCCTCGGCCGCCGAGCACGGCATCGAGGTCGTGGTCGGCCCCGAGCTGCTGACCGGCTCCACCCGGCTCAAGGCGGGCACCGCCCAGAAGCTGGTGCTCAATATGCTCTCGACCATCACCATGATCCGGCTGGGCAAGACCTACGGGAATCTGATGGTCGACGTCCGCGCCTCCAACGAGAAGCTGCGGGCCCGCTCGCGCCGTATCGTCGCGCTCGCCACCGGCGCTTCCGACCAGGAGATCGAGACCGCGCTCCGCAGCACAGACGGCGAGGTGAAGAACGCCATCCTCACCCTCCTCGGCGGAGTCGACGCCCCCACCGCCGCCCACCTCCTCGACGCCGCCGACGGCCACCTCCGCGCCGCACTCCAGGCCGCCAAGGACCACTGAGCCCCCACTACTGCCCGCTCGTCAGGCCCGTACGGCCTCCGACTCCCTCCCCTCGCTTGTCCGCACAGCAAGGCACCGCACATGCCCGAAGACAAGAACCGCGCCATCGCTGCCGCGCTCCTCCCTCTCGTCGGCGGCGCCGGAAACCTCACCTCCATCGCCCACTGCATGACCCGGCTCCGCCTAGGCATCCAGGACCGCTCCCTGGTCCAGGACGAGGCCCTCAGGGCCCTGCCGGCGGTCATGGGCGTGGTCGAGGACGACACGTACCAGATCGTGCTGGGCCCCGGGACGGTCGCCCGGGTCACCCCGGAATTCGAGCACCTGGTGGCACAGTCCCGAGACACCCCACCGGCCGCGGAAGCGGCGGCCGCCGCACCCACGCCGACGACGGCCCCTGCCGGGGCGCCCCCGGCACCGACCCCGGCCCCGGCCCCGGGTCCGACACCACTCACGACCGCTGGTGCCCCCGCCTCCGACGCACCCGCCACCGCCGACGACCTGGCCGCCCAAGGTGCCGCCCTCAAGGCCCGGCAGAAGTCGCGGAACGCCACCCCCGTGAAGCTGTTCCTCCGCCGGATCGCCAATATCTTCGTCCCGCTGATCCCGGCCCTGATCGGCTGCGGCATCATCGCCGGCATCAACGGCCTGCTGACCAACCTCGGTCAGCTGCCGTCCGTCGTCCCCGCCCTCGCGGCCATGGCCTCCGGCTTCATGTCCCTCATCGCCGTCTTCGTCGGCTACAACACCGCCAAGGAATTCGGCGGCACCCCGATTCTCGGCGGCGCGGTCGCCGCCGTCATCGTCTTCCCCGGCGTCACCCACATCACCGCCTTCGGCCAGCACCTCTCCCCCGGCCAGGGCGGGGTACTCGGCGCACTGGCCGCGGCGCTGCTCGCCGTCCAGGTGGAGAAGCGGTGCCGCAAGGCCGTCCCCGAGGCGCTGGACGTCCTGCTCACCCCCACCGTTACGGTCCTGGTCACGGGCCTGGTCACGCTCTTCGGCCTGATGTTCGTCGCGGGCGAGGCCGCCACCGCGATCGGCACGGGCGCCAACTGGCTGCTGGCCCACGGCGGCGCATTCGCCGGCCTCGTCCTGGGCGGCCTCTTCCTCCCCCTCGTCATGCTGGGCCTCCACCAGGCCCTCATCCCGCTGCACACCACCCTCATCGAGCAGCAGGGCTACACGGTCCTGCTCCCGATCCTCGCCATGGCCGGCGCGGGCCAGGTCGGCGCCGCGATCGCCGTCTACCTCCGCCTGCCCCACAATCGCTCGATCCGCAGAACCATCAAGTCCGCCCTCCCCGCAGGCTTCCTGGGCGTCGGCGAACCCCTGATCTACGGCGTCTCGCTCCCCCTGGGCCGCCCGTTCATCACCGCCTGCCTGGGCGGCGCGGCCGGTGGCGCCTTCGTCGGCCTCTTCAACCAACTCGGCGACGCCGTCGGCTCCACCGCCATCGGCCCCTCCGGCTGGGCCCTGTTCCCCCTGGTCAAGGGCAATCAGCCGCTCGCCACCACCCTCGTCGTCTACGCCCTGGGCCTGGCCGTCGGCTACCTCGTCGGCTTCCTCGCCACCTACTTCTTCGGCTTCAGCAAGCAGCTGCGGACGGAACTGAACGCAGACCCTGACGGCACCCCCGCTACCGCCACCGCCACCGCCACCGCCACAGCCGCAGCCGCAGCCGCAGCGCCCGACCCGACCACCACGAGCAGCCCGACCGCACTCGGTGCACCGGGCGGCGCCGGGACGCACTGATGCATCTGCTCCCGCCGGCCCGGCACCCGGCCGCCCACCCCTGACCCCACCCCCACCCGCGACCCCGACCCCGATCCGATGCCGATCCCGACCACAGAGAAACCACAAGTTCGCTGCCTACCGTCGGTGCTCGGCCGCACCTCGTCAGGGGCACCGGCCCCGCGTTGCCAGCGAACCGGGACGGCATCGGAAGTGAACTGCACACGCTGCGGCGGCCCCGTCGTCCAAGGACCCCACGGACGATGGTCCTGCAACAACTGCGGAGCGAGCGGATGAACGGCGAACGGCCACGGCCGGGCCCGGACCGAGCGGCGCCATTCCCGGTCCCGGCCCCGACCCCGATCTCGGGCCCGGTCCCGGCCATGGCGCCGTATGGCCGGGACCGTACGGTCGGCATCTGACACGGACCAGAAGCGGAGCCTTGAAATGTGCGCGGCGAAGCGCCTCGAACGAGTCCTGGTCGTCGACGACGACCCGGTGATCCTGCGGTCGCTCGGCCGCGGCCTTCGGCTGAACGGCTTCGATGTCGCCCTCGCCGAGAACGGCACGGCCGCCCTCACTGAACTGGCCACCAGGCCCCCCGATGTGGTCGTGCTCGATGTCTCCCTCCCGGGCCTCAGCGGCACCGACATCTGCCGCAAGCTGCGGGCCGACGGGGACGAGGTGCCCGTGCTGATGCTGTCCGCGCTGGATGAGCTGGAGGACCGGGTCGCGGGGCTTCAGGCCGGTGCGGACGACTATCTGGTCAAGCCGTTCGCGCTGAAGGAACTGGTGCTGCGGCTCCAGGCGCTGCTGCGCCGCCGCCCGCCCGGCGCCTCGGACACGGTGCGCATCGGTGACCTGGAGCTGGCTCCGGCGGCGCGGGAGGTGACGTACGGGGGTGCGCCGGTCAGCCTGACCCGGCGGGAGTTCGAACTGCTGGAGGTGCTGGTCCGCAACGTGGACGTGGTCCTGACCCGTGATCAGCTCCTGGACCGGGTCTGGGGCTATGACTTCGCGGTGCGCACCGATGCCGTCGACACCTTCGTCAGCTACCTGCGCCGCAAACTGGAGGCCGGTGGCCGGCCGCGGATCGTGCACACGGTCCGCGGCGTCGGCTTCGTCCTGCGTGCCCCCGGGACGGCGGCCGCGCGATGAGGCTCTCGACCCGGATCGCCGTCGCCATGGGCGTCGCCGTTCCGCTGCTGGTTCTGGCTTCCGGAGCGCTGCTGCTGCGTCTGGTCGCCCATGACGTGCACCGCGCACAGGACGCCCATCTGCGGGAACGGGCTGCGGTCCTGCTGCCGCTGGCCAGAGGCCTGCTTCAGGTCGAGGGCACCGGCCGGCCCAGGAAGACGGCGAACCACGAACGGCGGCTGCTCGACGCGGGACTCGACGTGGGGGTCCGGCTCACCGCCGACAGCAAGTCCAACGGCGACGGCGGCAAGGCCGCGGACCTGGCCCCGCCGACACGCACCTCCGGTCAGGGCACCTCCGGTCAGGGCACCTCCGGTCAGGGCACCTCCGGTCAGGGCACCTCCGGTCAGGGCACCTCCGGTCAGGGCACCTCCGGTCAGGGCACCTCCGGCCCCGGCACCTCCGGTCCCCGCAACGCCCCGGCCGGAATTGGCACGACGGCGACGCAGCAGCCAGGCCGGGTGGTCGCCGAGGCCGGCCCACAGCCGGACGACGCCGTGCTGCTGCCGTCCGCCGCGTTCGACCCGGTGACGGTACGGGCCGGGCACCGCGCCTGGCGGGCGCTGTCCGTGCAGGTCCGCAGCGCCAAGACGAGCGCTCCGCAGGGCAGGCTATGGGTGTTCTCACCGGGGTCGGCCGGGAACGCCGAGATCGACACCGTCCAGAACCGCATCCTCCTGGTGGCGTTGATCGCCGCACCGCTCGCCGGGCTGCTCTCGCTGGCCATCGCCGAGCGGGCCACCCTGCCGCTGCGCCGGCTACAGCGCCGGGCCGCCGGTCTGGACCCCGGGACCAGCGCGGTCCGGCTGGACCACAGCCGTTCGCGGGTCACCGAAGTCGACGATCTGGCCCACACCCTGCAAACCGTCCTCGCCCGCTACGACGAGCAGGCGACCCGCACCCAGGAGGCGCTGGCCACCGCCCGGTCCTTCGCCGCGACGGCCTCGCACGAACTGCGCACGCCCCTGATGGGCATGCAGACCAATCTGGACATCCTCACCGATCATCCGGAGCTCTCCCCGGCCGACCGCGCGGAGATCCTCGACGATCTGCACACCGGGCACACCCGGCTGATGGGGCTGCTGATCGCGCTCCGGGCCCTCGCCCAGGGCGACTTGGTGGAGGCCGACGCATTCACCGTCGTGGATCTCTCCGAGGTCGTCGCGGTGGCGGTGGCCGACGTACAGCGGCACCATCCCGAAGCCCGGCTCACCAGCCACCTCACCCCCGGGCCTGCGGGTGCACGCCTGGGAACCGGGCCTGCGGATGGCGGTCGACAACCTGCTCCGCAACGCGGTGGTGCACGGGGGCCGGCCGGGCGCCCCCGTACGGGCCGGGGTGGCGTTGCGGCCGAGCGGCCGGCCGGCGGACCCGGTCGCCGTGCTGACCGTGGACGATGACGGTCCGGGCATCGCGCCGCAGGAGCGTGAGCGGGTCTTCCAGCGGTTCAGCCGGCGTACGGACAGTCCCGGCTCGGGGCTGGGGCTGACGCTGGTGGCCCAGCAGATGGCCCTGCACCGCGGCACGGTGCGGATATCGGACCGTTTGGAGGGGCCCGGTGCCCGTTTCGAGATACGGCTGCCCCGGCTCGGCGACACGGACACCGACGACACCCGCACCATGGAACTCCCGCTGCGCCGCGACTGGTTGAGCGACTTCCCGGGCCCGGACCGGCCGTAGTTGCCACGGCGGCCATGACCGGCCCTAGGGACCAGCCCCAGACCGACGCCGGCCCGTCGCGACCGTAACCGACCGCAGCGCCCGGCCGCCCTCACTCGGCGTCCGGTCCCCCGTCCCGCGCCCGGGGCGCCCTGGCCAGCCGTGTCGTCACCCGGGTCGTGCCCGCCGAGCACGTCACCGTGCGGAACCGGCCGCCGGTCTCGGCGACCCAGAAACCCTCGGCGACCGTGAACGCCTGTACTCGCACCCCGCGGCGCCATCCCCGGAAGTCGACCTCGACGAGGTCGGCGCCGGGCGGCAGTTGGCCCCACGCCAACGACCAGCGCGCCGCCGCACGGCCGCTGTGCCGGGCGCCCCGCAGCGGGGAGACACTGAGCGTGCTCAGGACGGACACATCGAGCAGACCGGCCGCGCTGTGCACCTCCAGAGCCGGCCGGCCCGCGGACCCACGGGCGATGCGCAGCAGCCAGCCACTCAGCGGCAGCCGGAGTTCATTGGGCACGAGAGTGCGCAGCGGCCCCTCGCCGCAGGTCCCGTCCGACGGGCCGCGGCCGCCCCGGATGGGCGACGGGAGGCCCGTACGGGAGCGCTCGTCCGACATGAGGACACCACCGCATTCCACTGTGTCTCCTGGGGGTTCGACCGGTGCGGTTCTGTACGGCTGCGAGCGTAGAAGCCCTCTTTGTGGTTTCCCTGTGCCTCCGCCCGCGCCCCCGGCCGGACCTGCCCCGAATCACAAGGTCTCCACAAAGACGGCTCCTACCTTCTCCGGCAGACGGCCGGTCCGCCGTACTCCCCTTGGTGCGGACGCGGCCGTGCCCATCGTCTTGAGAAAGGGAGCATCACCATGCAGCGTCCCAAGGCCCCCCTGACCGGAGCCCTCGCCGGGCTCGCGCTCGCCGGATCCCTGCTGACCACGGCGGCACCGGCGAACGCGGCCGGGAACGACGCCCCGGCCGCCTCTTCGTCCTCCTCCGCCGACCGGAACCACCACGGCGGCGGCCTCTGCTCCCGCGTCTCCAAGGTGGACCAGCGCCTGGCGCGCGCGATCAAGCGGATCGACGGCGACGAGCAGACCCGTGGCTCCCTCGCGCGTCTGGAGAAGCGGCTGAAGAACGCCCGCGCCAAGAAGCACGACGAGATCGCCACGTTCCTCCAGGACCGGCTGACCACGCGCAAGGCACGGCGGCCCGCCCTCGTGCGGCAGCGCGCCGAGCTCAAGGAGGTCGCGGCCTGGTGCGCGAAGCAGAAGGACCACGGCCAGGAGAAGAAGCAGGACAACGCCCCGGAGAACAGCGGCTCATGAGGCGCTCCCGACGCGCCGCGCTGCTGCTGACGGCGGCGGTCGCGCTGCCCGTGCTGGCCGTCACCGGATGCTCGGGATCGACCGGCGGTCAGTCGCCGTCCGGGGCCTCGGCCGGTGACGGGTCCGCGGCACCACAGGACCCGGCCTCCCCCGCCACCTCCGGCTCATCCGGCTCATCCGGCTCATCCGGCTCGTCCGCCGACGAGGAGAAGCAGATGCTGAAGAAGCTCGACGAGGCCGAGAAGGCGGCGGACGCCGCCGACTCCGACGCGGCGAACGATCCGCGGTAGGCAGTCCACGGCGAGCAGCCCGCGATACGCAATCCGCGGTACGCAATCCGCGGTGAGGCAACCACGGCGCACCAACGCCGCCGGGGCGGCACCCCCCTGGAAGGAGGGTGCCGCCCCGGCGTACGTGTGGACGTGTGATCCGGGAGGATCAGCGTCTGATCCGGAGGATCAGAAGTCCATGTCACCGCCCGGCATGCCGCCCGGAGCGCCCGCCGCGGCGGCCTTCTCCGGCTTGTCGGCGATGACGGCCTCGGTGGTGAGGAAGAGCGCCGCGATGGAGGCGGCGTTCTGGAGCGCGGAGCGCGTGACCTTGGCCGGGTCGATGATGCCCTCGGCGATCATGTCGACGTACTCACCGGTCGCGGCGTTCAGACCGTGGCCGATGGGCAGGTTGCGCACCTTCTCCACCACAACGCCGCCCTCAAGGCCGCCGTTGACGGAGATCTGCTTGAGCGGGGCCTCCAGGGCGAGCTTCACGGCGTTGGCGCCGGTCGCCTCGTCACCCTCGAGCTCCAGCTTCTCGAAGACCTGGGAGGCCTGGAGCAGGGCGACGCCACCGCCGGCGACGATGCCCTCCTCGACGGCCGCCTTCGCGTTGCGAACGGCGTCCTCGATGCGGTGCTTGCGCTCCTTGAGCTCGACCTCGGTGGCGGCACCGGCCTTGATGACGGCCACGCCGCCGGCCAGCTTCGCCAGACGCTCCTGGAGCTTCTCGCGGTCGTAGTCCGAGTCGCTGTTCTCGATCTCGGCGCGGATCTGGTTGACGCGGCCCTGGACCTGCTCGCTGTCACCGGCACCGTCGACGATGGTGGTCTCGTCCTTGGTGATGACGACCTTGCGGGCGCGGCCGAGCAGTTCGAGACCGGCGTTCTCCAGCTTGAGGCCGACCTCCTCGGAGATGACGGTGCCACCGGTGAGGATGGCGATGTCGCCGAGCATGGCCTTGCGGCGGTCACCGAAGCCCGGGGCCTTGACGGCGACGGACTTGAAGGTGCCACGGATCTTGTTGACGACCAGGGTCGACAGGGCCTCGCCCTCGACGTCCTCGGCGATGATCAGCAGCGGCTTGCCGGACTGCATGACCTTCTCCAGGAGCGGCAGCAGGTCCTTCACGCTGCCGATCTTGGAGTTGACGATGAGGATGTACGGGTCGTCGAGCGACGCCTCCATACGCTCCATGTCAGTGGCGAAGTACGCCGAGATGTAGCCCTTGTCGAAGCGCATACCCTCGGTGAGTTCCAGCTCCAGACCGAAGGTCTGGGACTCCTCGACGGTGATGACGCCTTCCTTGCCGACCTTGTCCATGGCCTCGGCGATGAGCTCGCCGATCTGGGTGTCAGCGGCGGAGATGGAGGCGGTCGAAGCGATCTGCTCCTTGGTCTCCACGTCCTTGGCCTGCTCCAGCAGGGCGGCGGAGACGGCCTCGACGGCCTTCTCGATACCGCGCTTGAGGGCCATCGGGTTGGCGCCGGCGGCGACGTTGCGCAGGCCCTCGCGGACCAGGGCCTGGGCCAGGACGGTCGCGGTCGTCGTGCCGTCACCGGCGACGTCGTCCGTCTTCTTCGCGACCTCCTTGACCAGCTCGGCGCCGATCTTCTCGTACGGGTCCTCGAGCTCGATCTCCTTGGCGATGGAAACACCATCGTTGGTGATCGTGGGGGCGCCCCACTTCTTCTCGAGGACGACGTTACGGCCCTTGGGGCCGAGGGTGACCTTGACGGCGTCGGCGAGCTGGTTCATCCCGCGCTCGAGACCGCGCCGTGCCTCCTCGTCGAACGCGATGATCTTGGCCATGTGAAGTGGTCCTCCCGGACTGGGGTGGATTGCTCCGGACCGCGCTGGCGCCCGCGACGGACGACCTGCAGACCTGTGTGGTTCCTTGCCCCACCGATCCGCGGGCCTCGCCGACCCGGTCCTTCTTTGTCACTCTCACTGGGAGAGTGCTAACGCAATGATTAGCACTCGGGGTAGGAGAGTGCAAGCCGCCCGGAGGGTGCGGTTGGGCGGCGGGCGGGCACGAGGCGGCCACGAAGGCGCCCTCCTCCTAGGGGTGACAAGTGGGCCGCACGCACCCCGCCCCCGCGCGACCCGCCCACCCCGCAGCCCCGCCCCGCAAACAGCCGAAGGCCCGTACCCCCCTCAGGGGTACGGGCCTTCCTCACGCAGCAGTCGGTCGGCGCCTCAGCCGGCCACCCGGACCATGTCCGCCTGCGGCCCCTTCTGGCCCTGCGAGATCTCGAACTCGACCCGCTGACCCTCCTCAAGGGTGCGGTAGCCGTCCATCTGGATCGCGCTGTAGTGGACGAAAACATCCGCACCACCGTCGACCGCGATGAAGCCGTACCCCTTCTCCGCGTTGAACCACTTGACGGTGCCCTGAGCCATGCCTAACTCCCCTATTACTGGCCCTTGCGCAGGACCGCACTCCGCGGACCCGGGTCAGACCTCACCCCGCGAAAGGCCCGTGGGGTGTGCGCCGGAACGCGTCGACCGCCGCTGAATGTATCTGCACAGATGCCCAGAGCAACAGGTCAATCGGACGAGAATTCCGGCGCCGGAGAATCGGCTATATGCGGCGAAATCCCAGTTCTCCAGGGCAAGTCGGGCCGGGCATAGGGCACCTAGGCGACAAATACCGCCCACACTTTGGCCACAACTGATCGCGAACACATATGCGTTCGGCACGCGCACGGTGATATCCGGAGGGGGATCACCCCAATGGTATCTCCTTTCACAACATGGAATTGCCCCGTCCGCTTTCTGGCGGACGGGGCAATTCCGGTCATGCAGGAGAAGAGTTGGCGCAAATCAGCAGCCGCCGGCCACCGCCGGGATGATCGAGATGCCCGCACCGTCCGGGGTGGGCGTCTCCAGGCCCTGCTCGAAGCGCACATCGTCATCGTTGACGTACACGTTCACGAAGCGGCGCAGCTTGCCGGCGTCGTCCAGCACACGGGCCGCGATGCCCTGGTGGTTCTGCTCCAGGTCGGCGATCACCTCGGAGAGGGTCGCGCCCTCGGCGGGGACCTCGGCCTGGCCACCGGTGTACGTGCGGAGGATGGTGGGGATGCGGACCTTGACGCTCATGGTTCTGCCTTCCAGGGGTACGGAGTACGAGTTCGGGGGCTGGGCGCGGCCACGTCCGCCGGATGCCGGACGGGCCGGCGGCCTCAGCGGGCCAGGCCGGCCGCGCGGAACGCGTCCAGGTTCGGACGGATCGTCGCCGTGGGCCCGGAGGTGGGGGCGACCGCGTCGAGTGTCTTGAGGCCGTCACCCGTGTTCAGTACGACGGTGGTCAGGGACGGGTCGAGGACGCCCTCCTCGATCAGCTTCTTGGTCACGCCGACGGTCACGCCGCCCGCGGTCTCCGCGAAGATGCCTTCCGTCCTGGCCAGCAGCTTGATCGCGTCCACGATCTGCGCGTCGTTGACGTCCTCCACGGCACCGCCCGTACGGCGCGCGATGTCGAGCACATACGGCCCGTCGGCGGGGTTGCCGATCGCCAGCGACTTGGCGATGGTGTCCGGCTTCTGCGGGCGGACGACATCGTGGCCGGCCTTGAAGGCCGTGGACACCGGCGAGCAGCCCTCCGCCTGGGCACCGAAGATCTTGTACGGCTTGTCCTCGACCAGGCCGAGGGCGATCAGCTCCTTGAGCCCCTTGTCGATCTTCGTGAGCTGCGAGCCGGACGCGATCGGGATGACGATCTGGTCCGGGAGCTGCCAGCCCAGCTGCTCGCAGATCTCGTACGCGAGCGTCTTGGAACCCTCGCCGTAGTACGGCCGCAGATTGACGTTGACGAAGCCCCAGCCCTCGCCCAGCGGGTCGCCGATGAGCTCCGAGCAGAAGCGGTTGACGTCGTCGTAGTTGCCCTCGATGCCGACCAGGTCACCGCCGTAGACCGCGGCCATCACGACCTTGCCGGCCTCCAGGTCGTGCGGGATGAACACGCAGGACTCGAATCCGGCGCGGCGCGCCGCGGCGCCGACCGCACCGGCGAGGTTGCCGGTGGAGGAGCAGGACAGGGTGGTGAAGCCGAAGGCGCGGGCGGCCTCGACGGCGATCGCCACGACGCGGTCCTTGAAGGAGTGCGTCGGGTTGCCGGAGTCGTCCTTGACGTACAGACCGCCGGTGACGCCCAGCTCACGGGCGAGATTGTCGGCCTTCACGAGCTTGGTGAAGCCCGGGTTGAGATTGGGCTTGTCGGCCACGTCGGTGGGGACGGGCAGCAGCGGGGCGTAGCGCCAGATGTTGTCCGGGCCGGCCTCGATCTGCTTCCGCAGGCCCTCGGGGTCGCCGCTCGGCAGGTCGTAGGCGACTTCGAGCGGCCCGAAACATTCCTGGCACGCGAAGATCGGGCCGAGCGCGAAACGCTGTCCGCACTCGCGGCAGGACAGTGCTGCGGCGGGGCCCAGAGCGACGGTGGGGGTGTTTTCGGTGACTTGCACAGCCATGGAGGCGAGGCCCTTTCTCCTCATCTTCCTCGCGGCGAATCTCGCCACGAGACGGATTTGGCACCTTCCCTAGCCGGGAGCCTCACGCGCGCGGGACGTCAGCGTCCTGGCGGCAAGACCGGCTGGAGGGTTGCCGGGGCTTCAACGGGCCGTATCCCTCTGCCCCTCTGGATGAGCGGTATGGCGCTGGGCCGAAACCCAGGCGTTTGTGGCGCGGACCCCGACATGCGACGGTCATCCGCGTTGTTCAAGACTGTAACCGACGGCACTGACTGTTGAGATAGTCGTCCGAACCGCGAGATGGATCACACAGGCCGCCCTCCGGCGGCGACCGAGGAGTCGTAGACGTGCTGGAAGAGGTCGAGAGCTGGCTGACCAGCCACTCCTGGTCCGCCGCTGACCGTCCCCTGGGGCAGCTGCTGGAGGCGAAGCGCCAGACGGGCCGAACGGTCAGTGTCGTGCTGCCCGCGCTCGACGAGGAGGCCACGGTCGGGGCGATCGTGGCGGTGATCCGTGCCGAGCTGATGACCGAGGCCGTTCCCCTCGTCGACGAGCTGGTGGTGCTGGACTCCGGCTCCACCGACCGCACCGCCGAGGTCGCGGCGGCGGCCGGCGCCCGGGTCGTGCCCCGCGACAGCGTGCTGCCACGGCTGCCCGCGCTGCCCGGCAAGGGCGAGGTGCTCTGGCGCTCCCTCCTGGCCACCACCGGCGACATCGTCTGCTTCATCGACGCCGACCTGCGCGAATTCTCCGCCGCCTTCGTCTCCGGGATCATCGGCCCGCTGCTGACGGACCCGGACATCCAGTTCGTGAAGGCGATGTACGACCGTCCACTGGAGACCGGCGACGAGGGGGCCGGGGCCGGCCAGGGCGGCCGGGTCACCGAGCTGGTCGCCCGCCCGCTCCTCAACCTCCACTGGCCGCAGCTGGCCGGCTTCGTCCAGCCCCTGGGCGGCGAGTACGCGGCCCGCCGCTCCCTCCTGGAGCGGCTGCCGTTCCCGGTCGGCTACGGCGTGGAGCTCGGCCTGCTCGTCGACTCCCTGCACACCGTCGGCCTCGACGCCCTCGCCCAGGTGGACGTCGGCGTACGCAAACACCGCCACCAGGACGGCCAGGCCCTCGGCCGGATGGCCGCCGCGATCTACCGCACCGCCCAACTACGCCTGACCCGCGGCCACTTGGTCCGCCCCCGCCTCACCCAGTTCGACCGCGGCAACGAGGGCTTCGTCCCCCGCACGACGGACGTGGACACCGAGGAACGCCCCCCGATGACCGAAATCCCGGAGTACACGGCCCGCCGGGCGGCGTGAGCGCACCGGGCGCCGGCCGCGCCGCCCACCCCGCCTCTTGACCCCTTGACCACTTCCGTACGTTTGCGCGGATCTGTGGCGGGTTACTTTCGCGACATGGTCTCCGAGCGCAGTGCGGTGCAAGCAGGTGCTGAGGTTCTTGTCGCGTCCAATCGCGGGCCGGTGTCCTATGGCCTGGAGGAGGACGGGACGCTGACCGCCAAGCGGGGCGGTGGCGGGCTGGTGTCGGGGCTGTCGGCGATCGGGCCCGAGACGGACGCGGTGTGGGTGTGTGCCGCGCTCGGGGAGGGGGACCGGGAGGCCGTGCGGCGGACGGGTGGTGTGCTGGAGCCGGGGGATACGGGTGGACAGCGTGTCCGGATGCTGGACATTCCGGCCGAGGTACATGCCGCCGCCTACAACAGCATCGCGAATTCGGTGCTGTGGTTCGTCCACCACATGCTCTACCAGACCCCGCTGGAACCGGTCTTCGACGCGGAGTTCCGGACGCAGTGGGCGGCCTACGAGACGTACAACGCGGCCTTCGCCGACGCGCTGGCCGAGGGTGCGGCGCCCGGCGCGGCCGTCCTCGTGCAGGACTACCACCTGGCGCTGGTGCCCGGCATGCTCCGCGAGCGCCGCCCCGACCTGCGCATCGCACACTTCTCCCACACGCCGTGGGCTCCCGCCGAGTACTTCGCGATGCTGCCGGACGACATCCAGCGGAAGCTGACGCTGGGCATTCTCGGTGCCGACCGGGCGAACTTCCTCACCCGGCGGTGGGCCGAGAACTTCGTGGCCTGCGCCGAGACCGGGCTCGGCGGGCAGTGCGAGCGCGTCCGGCCGGAGGACGGGGCACCCGGCATCGTCGCGCTCGTCCCGGAGCGCAAGGCGCACACGACCTGGATCGGTGTGCACGGCCTCGGCGCCGACGCCCGCTTCCTGCGTGAGCGCGCGCACCGCCCCGACGTCGAGGAGCGGATGGCGGCACTGCGTACCGAGATCGGCGGGCCGGGGCGCCGGACCATCGTCCGTGTGGATCGCACGGAACTCTCCAAGAACATCGTGCGCGGCCTGCTCGCCTACCAGCAGCTGCTCGCCGACCGCCCCGAGTGGCGCGAGCGGGTGGTGCACCTCGCCTTCGCCTATCCCTCGCGCCAGGATCTCGCCGTCTACCGCGACTACACCGCCGAGGTCCAGCGGGTGGCCGAGGCCATCAACGCCGAATACGGGACGGCGGGTTGGCAGCCGGTCCTGCTGCACGTCAAGGACGATTTCGCCCGCTCGCTGGCCGCCTACCGGCTCGCGGACGTGGCACTGGTCAACCCGATCAGGGACGGTATGAACCTGGTCGCCAAGGAGATCCCGGTGGTGTCGGACGCCGGCTGCGCGCTGGTGCTGTCGCGGGAGGCGGGCGCGCACGAGGAGCTCGGCGCACATGCCCTGACCGTCAATCCGTACGACGTCGTCGGCACCGCCGAGGCGCTGCACGAGGCGCTGTCGATGGACGACGGCGAGCGCGCGGCACGCACCGAGCGGCTGGCCGCGGCGGCCACCGCGCTGCCGCCCGCGCGGTGGTTCCTGGACCAGCTGCGGGAGCTGCGGGGCGAGGACGCTCAGGAGGGTACGCGGCCCGCCTGATCCGCCTCCCCGCCTATGCCCCGTGCGCCTCGTTCTCGTCCAGCCGGGCCGCCAGGGCGTCGAGGAGGCCGACGACGCCGGACGGGCCGTCGACCACCAGGTCGGCGCGCTCGGCCAGTTCGGCGACCTCGGCGCTGCCGCTGCATACCAGGAGGCCGGTCAGGCCGTCGGAGCGGAGTTTTTCGACGGCGGCGAAGGCGGCCAGGTCGCCGAGGTCGTCGCCGGCGTAGAGGACGGTGGCGGCGCCGGTCTCGCGGACCCATTCGGCGAGGGCGACGCCCTTGTCCATACCGGGCGGGCGGAGTTCCAGGACGAGGCGGCCCGGTTCGACGATCAGGCCGTGGCGTTCGGCGAGTGCGGTGAGCGGGCCGCGCAGCTGGTCGAAGGCGCCCTGGGGGTCGGTGGCGCGGCGGGTGTGCACGGCGATGGCGCGGCCGCCCTTGCGCTCGATGGCGGTCTCGATCCAGGTGCCGTGCCAGACCCCGGAGGCGTCCAGGACGCCGGGGAGTTCGGCCTGTATGGCGGCGACACCGGGGTGCGGGGCGGGCGCGTGGACGGTGCCGGTGGCGGCCTCCCAGCGTTCGGCGCCGTAGTGGCCGAGGACGGTGAGGTGGTCCAGGCCGGGGACGTCCGCGAAGCCGCCGAGGCGGACCGCGACGGTGGCCGGGCGGCCGGTGATCACCGCGGCGGCGCGCAGCCGGGGCACCAGGCGGCCGAGGGCGGCGACGGCGCCCTCATGGGCGCGGGCCTTCTCCGGGTCGGGGACGATCTCGGCGAGGGTGCCGTCGAAGTCGAGGGCGACGACGGTGCGTTCCGGGTGTGCCAGCAGCGCGGCGAGACCGTCGCGGCCGGCCTGGGTGTGCGGGGTCGGCACGGGTCCGGGTGTCGGCCGGTCCGGCGACGCGGCGTTCGGGGGGCTGCCCATGGCGCCGACCCTACCGGCGCACGGCGGGCGCCGGGGGTAGCTCTCCGGTGGCAGCCGGGGGTGTACGGGCGCACGGGGGCGGCGGCCGGGGCGCCCCGGTCAGCGGCGGGCGCGGCGGGCGTCCCGTATACGGCGCAGGCGGTTGACGGTGACGGGGTCGTGGGCGAGCGCGCGGGGGTCGTCCAGCAGGGCGTTGAGGAGTTGGTAGTAGCGGGTCGGGGAGATGCCGAGCTGTTCGCGGATGGCGCGCTCCTTGGGGCCGGGGCCCGGCCAGGAGCGGCGCTCGACGGCGAGCACCGCCTCGTCCCGGGCGGAGAGCTCCGCGGCACGCCCGACGGCCCCGGGCTCGCCGCCCGGACCGCCCGCACCCGCCGTCCCGTCCGTCATCACGCTTCCACGATAAGCGCACGGTCGGACAACGCCCGGCCGGTCACCCGGCGGCGGCCCGGGTCCGGGACGCCCGCCCGTCCCCCGGCTGCGCCGAGCCGACGCATCTGCCCGTTTGCCCGCCCGTATCGCTCCGGGACGCCCACCCGTCCCCCCGCCCGCACCGCGTCATTCGGCGGCGCTGTCCGCGGTGTCCGCGGTGTTCTGGATGTCGGTGAGCACTCCGGACGGGTTGCCCCGCGGGCCGACCGCGGCGCCCATCTTGGCCTTGACGGTCTTGGAGATCAGCGGCCAGGAGGTCTTGTTCGCGGGGTAGAACTCGGCGCCGGCGAGCTGCTTGAGGAAGCCGTGGAACTTGGCGTACTTGTCGTCGGCCAGCATCGCCTGGGAGGCGGCGCTGGTCACCGGCAGCAGGCCGTACTCGCCGGAGAACTTCTCGACGTTCTTCTTGCTGTAGACGAAGTCGAGGAACTTGCCGGCCTGGGCGCGGTGGCCCCCCTGCTTGAAGGCCATCATCCAGTCGGCGACGCCCATGGTGGCCTTGGCCTTGCCGTGGGCACCGGGCAGCTCGACCGTGCCGTAGTCGATGCCCTTGGCCGCGGCCTGCTTCATCAGCGCGGGGTGGCCGTTGAGCATGCCGACCTCGCCGTCGGCGAAGCCCTCGAAGGCGTCCTCGCGGTTGAGCTTGGCGGGGTCGACCCCGGTCAGGCCCTTGCCGACGAGGTCGTCCTTCAGCCACTTGAAGGCCTTGACGTTCTCCGGCGAGTCGATCGTGTACTTGCCGATGCTGTCGGTGTAGCCGCCGCCACCGCTGAGCATCCACTGCATCGTCTCGGCCTGGGTCTCCTCCGGGCCGAGCGGCAGCGCGAAGGGCATCTTGACGCCCCGTGCCTTCAGCAGCTGGGCGTCGTGGGCGATGTCGTCCCAGCTGGCCGGCGGGCTGGTGATGCCGGCCTGGCTGAACAGCTTCTTGTTGTAGAAGAGCCGCCGGGTGCTGGCGCCGAACGGCATGCCGTACTGGACCCGCTTGTATTCGCCGGCCTCCGCGAGGGAGGGGGTGAAGTCGGCCTGGGTGGGGATGGAGAGCAGCTGGTCGGCGCTGTAGAGCTGGCCCTTGGCCGCGTAGTCGGCGTAGGCGCCTATCTGGGCGAGGTCCGGGGCGTGGCCGTCCTTGACCAGGTCCTCGACCTTCTTGTCGACGTCGGTCCAGCTGTAGACCTCGACATCGACCTTGATGCCGGGGTTCTTCTCCTCGAAGGCGCGGGCGAGCTCGTCCCAGTAGTGCTGGGAGCCGTTGGCACGGCTGTCGCCGTAGTCCGCCGCGATCAGTTTGAGGGTGACGTCGTCGCTACCGGAGCCGCTGCCGCAGCCGGTAAGAGTCAGTGTCATGGTGGTGGCGATTGCCGCCGCCAGGCTCAAGTACCGCCGCTGCACTGCTGTTCCCGCCCTTTGTCCTGAAAATCCGTGCTTGTCGGGAATTACCCCGGCCGCCTCAGGGATCGCCCTCGTACGGCATGAACAGCAAGTCTCCCCCGCGCTCTTCATGAGGTCTACACCACCCCCCTCCTGCTCCGGCGCCGGCCTTCCGGCCTCCGTCCGACCCGATCGCTACGGTGAGTGGACTAGACCTTTCCGGCCGGATCGCGCAAAACTGTTCCCGTGAGACACGTCATCGCCCTGGATGTGGGCGGCACCGGGATGAAAGCCGCCCTCGTGGGGGCGGACACCGCGTCTTCCGAAGGCACGCCCCCGGTGCTGCTGTACGAGGCACGGCGCCCCACCGGCCGCGAGCGCGGCCCCGAGGCGGTGGTCGAGGCCATCCTCGGCTTCGCCGCGGAGCTCCGGGAGCTCGGCACGGCCCGCTACGGCGCCCCCGCCGCGGCGGCCGGTGTCGCGGTCCCCGGCATCGTCGACGAGCGGTCCGGCACCGCCGTCTACGCCGCGAACCTCGGCTGGCGGGACGTACCGATGCGGGCACTGCTGTCCGAGCGGCTGGGCGGGGTGCCGGTCGCCCTCGGCCACGACGTGCGCACCGGCGGCCTGGCCGAGGGCCGGATCGGCGCGGGCCGGGGCGCCGACCGGTTCCTGTTCGTCCCCCTGGGCACCGGGATCGCGGGCGCCATCGGCATCGGCGGCCGGATCGAGTCCGGTGCGCACGGCAGCGCGGGCGAGATCGGCCACATCGTCGTACGGCCCGGCGGGCGGGAGTGCGGCTGCGGGCAGCGCGGCTGTCTGGAGACGCTGGCCTCCGCCGCCGCGGTCGGCCGTGACTGGGCCGCGGCCTGCGGCGATCCGCAGGCCGGCGCGGCGGACGCGGCCAAGGCCGTGGCGTCCGGCGATGCGCGGGCGCACACCGTGTGGCAGCGCGCCGTGGACGCCCTCGCCGACGGTCTGGTCACCGGCCTCACCCTGCTCGACCCGCAGACGCTGATCATCGGCGGCGGGCTCGCCGAGGCGGGCGACACGCTCTTCACACCTCTGCGGGAAGCGGTCCGCCGGCGCGTTACGTTCCAGCGGCTCCCCTCGATCGTTCCGGCGGCCCTCGGGGACGCCGCCGGGTGCCTGGGCGCAGGACTGCTCGCCCGGGATCTTCTCTCCACGGAGGTAACCCCCTGATGGCACAGCAACAGTCCGCGCAGCGGCCCTCGGACCCTCCGCGCACCATCCTGGCCGGCGCCCGGATCGCCCGGCCGTCCGGCGTGGTCGAGCGCGGCCGGATCGCCGTCGAGGGCGGCCGGATCGGCGACGTCCACAGCCGGGACCTCGATCTGGCCGAGGGGGTGGCCGGCAGCGTCGTGGACCTCTCGGGCCATCTCATCGTCCCCGGCTTCGTCGATATGCATGTCCATGGCGGAGGCGGTGGCTCGTTCTCGTCCGCCGACCCCGAGGAGTGCATGACGGCGGTCGAGACCCACCGCCGGCACGGCACCACCTCGATGGTCGCCTCCACCGTCACCGGTGAGCTGACCGATCTCGCCCGGCAGGCCGCGGTGCTCGCCGAGCTGGTGCAGCAGGGCGAGCTGGCCGGCATCCACTTCGAGGGCCCGTTCATCTCCCCGCACCGCTGCGGCGCCCACCAGCCGGAGCTGCTGCGCGACCCGGACCCGGCCGATGTCCGCAAGCTCCTCGACGCCGCGCACGGCACCGCGTCGATGATGACCGTCGCGCCCGAACTGCCCGGCGGCCTGGAGTCCGTACGGCTGCTCGCCGACGCCGGAGTGATCGCCGCCATCGGCCACACCGACTCCTCCTACGACGCCACCCGCGAGGCCATCGACGCGGGCGCCACCGTCGCCACCCACCTCTTCAACGCGATGCCCGCACTGGGCCACCGTGCGCCCGGCCCGGTCGCCGCGCTCCTGGAGGACGAGCGGATCACCGTCGAGCTCATCAACGACGGCACCCATCTGCACCCCGCGGTCCTCCAACTGGCGGTCCGCGAGGCCGGGGACGGGCGGGTCGCGTTCATCACCGACGCGATGGGCGCCGCCGGCATGAACGACGGGAGGTATCCGCTCGGCCCGATGCAGGTCGAGGTCAGGGACGGTGTCGCGCGCATCAGCGAAGGCCCCACGGCCGGTTCGATCGCCGGCTCCACCCTCACCCTGGACCGCGCCTTCCAACGCGCCGTCACCGTCGACGGCCTGACGGTCGACCAGGCCGTACAGGCACTTTCGGCCACTCCGGCCCGCCTCCTGGGCATCGACGACCGGGCCGGCGCCTTGCAGACCGGCAAGGTCGCCGACCTGGTGGTGCTGGACGCGGCCTACGACGTGGTGGGCGTCATGCGCCGGGGCGAGTGGCTGGTGCGCCCGCCGGGCGCCTGAGGCTCCGCCCGCACACCGGGGCCGGCACGCGGCCGCCCCTCCCCCGGGCCGTGGCGCCCACGGCGGCCGGGACGGGTCTGGGCCAACCACCACCGACGATGGCATGATCGCTCGCGCACTTGTCCGTATGCCACCGCCGTACGCGGTTGCCCGACGCCCGGCCGCCCGGCCATGACTGCCCGGAGGGGCGACCATGATCCTTACGGTCACGCTGAACGCCGCCCTGGACATCACCTACCGCGTCCCCCGGCTCCATCCGCACACCACGAACCGGATCACCGAGGTGTCCGAACGCCCCGGCGGCAAGGGTCTGAACGTCGCCCGGGTGCTGGCCGCGCTCGGCCACCGTACGGTCGCCACCGGCTTCGCGGGCGGCGGCACCGGCGAGGCCCTGCGCGCGCTGCTCGCGGAGACCGAGGTCACCGACGCGCTGGTCCCGGTCGGCGGCGCCACCCGCCGCACCGTCGCCGTCGTCGACGCGGCCACCGGAGACACCACCCAGCTCAACGAGCCGGGCCCGGTCGTCTCCCCCGCCGAGTGGGACACCTTCCTCGGCACCTACCGCGAACTCCTCGGCGAGGCACGGGCGGTGGCCCTGTGCGGCAGCCTGCCGCCGGGCGTCCCGGTCGATGTCTACGCCCGGCTGACCCGGGCCGCGCGCAGCGCCGGCGTCCCGGTCCTCCTCGACACCAGCGGCGAACCGCTGCGCCGCGGGCTGGCCGCCCGCCCCGACCTCGCCAAGCCCAACGCCGATGAACTCGCCGCCCTCACGGGCAGCACCGAACCCCTGCGCGCCGCCCGCGACGCCCGCCGCCGCGGCGCCCATGCGGTGGCCGCCTCCCTGGGCCCGGACGGCATGCTCGCGGTCACCGCCGACGGCACCTGGCAGGCCGCCCCGCCCCACCGGATCGCCGGCAACCCGACCGGCGCCGGCGATTCAGCCGTAGCCGGCCTGCTCTCCGGCCTGGTCGAAGACCTGCCCTGGCCGGACCGCCTCACCCGCGCCGTAGCCCTCTCCGCGGCAACCGTACGGGCCCCGGCAGCGGGCGAGTTCGATACGGGGACGTATGAAGAGCTGCTGGGGACGGTGCGGGTGGTGGCGCCTTCGCCGGAGGCGCGCAGTGTGAAGTGACTCCCCAGGTGGTGTGGGGCAACAGGTCGGGCTGGGTCGCCGCCGCCTGCGTCGAGGGCGGCCGCATCTAGTCTGACCGGGCCTCCAGCTCACAGACCCTGACGCGTCGGACCGTCGGCCCTCACGCAAAGCCGCCAGAGAAGCAGGTCGCTCCTCTGGCGGTGGCCGGCGCGGTCCGGGCCCCAAGGACCCTCCGCGGCGGGACGGTCTCAGGGGCGCCGTCGTCGTCCCTCAAGGCCTGGCAAGCCAGACCTTGTCGAGGTTCACGTCGCACTGATTCCCGCTCTCGCAGGACAGCTTGATGGTGTTGGTGCCCTTGTTGAGCTGCACATACGACCAGGTCCTGGTCCAGCCCTTGTCCCAGGCGCCCTCCGGGGCGTGGGCGAAGTTCTTCATGTTGATCGGCCGGCCGTCCGCCGCGCCGTTCACGTTCAGGGTGAGGTTGGCGTCCTTGCCGGGCACGCCGTAGCCGACCCAGAGCTTGTACTTGCCGGCAGCTTCGACATCGAGCGACCAAGTGGCCGCCGCGCCCTGGGTGTTCATGCCTGCCACGTAAGCCCCGCCGGGCGAGCGCGCACCCGGCACGTCCTTGGCCGTGGTCGCCCCGCCCTCGAGCCGCAGGCTGCCCGCGTCCTGCTTGGGCAGCTTGCCGGGGGCGGGCTTGGAGGTCGGCGCATCGCTCGGATCCACCTTGTCCCCGGCCGTCGGACCCGGCTTGCCCGCGTTGGCGTCCTGCGAGTCCTTGCCGTTGGTGAGCATCGCGACGCCGATGCCTATGC
This sequence comes from Streptomyces platensis, assembly GCF_008704855.1. Taxonomy (NCBI): domain Bacteria; kingdom Bacillati; phylum Actinomycetota; class Actinomycetes; order Kitasatosporales; family Streptomycetaceae; genus Streptomyces; species Streptomyces platensis. Next base: position 5,197,977 of record NZ_CP023691.1, on the reverse strand, counting down.
AGACCACCGCGACCACGGAGACGGCGCCGATCAGCAGCCCGTTGCGGCCGCGGCGCGGCTCCTGGCCGCCGTTGGCGGGGGCGGGGCGGGTGCGGTCGCCGCCGGGCAGGGTCTCGGGGGCGGCGTAGTGGGCGTTCTGCTGCCCGTACGTCACCTGCTGCGGGGCCTGCTGGCCGTACTGGCGCTGGCCGACCGCGCGGACCTGGTTGTAGGACGTCCGCGGAACCCCCGGCTGCCGCGCCGCCGCACCGTCGCCCGCCGAGCCCTGGGCGCCGCCCTCGCCGCCTTCCGAGCGGTAGAGGTAGGCGAACGGGTCGTCGTTCTCCGGCGTGTCCGCGCCGTTATTGCCGGCCGTCATTCCGTGTCACTCCCAAGCGATCTGTGCGCGTCTGTACGCGTCTCTACGCGTCCGCAGGCTTCATTGCGCGAACTGTCTTTCGGGCCCCCGGCGGCGCCGCGCCGCATCGGCGCAGCCTACCCCGTCGCGGCCTGCGCACACCGTGCCCGGAGGGCCACAAGATCGCTACGGAACGGTGAACTGCTGGTGTGCGGGCCGATGCGGGGCCGGTGTGAGATACGCGGCATCGCGCCCGGCCGTCGCGGCGGGCCCGCCGGCCGCTCAGCCCGCCGCCCGCCGGTTCGCCTTCGAGCGGGAGCGCTTCTCGACGTACATCCGCTGGTCGGCCGACTCCAGCACCTCCTCGGCGGACATGCCGCAGCTCGCCCAGCCGATACCGAAGCTGGCGCCGACCCGGACCGCGCGGCCCTCCACCCGGATCGGCGGGATGATCGCGTTCCGCAGCCGGACGGCCAGATCCTGGGCGTCGGCGGTGCCGAGGCCGTCGGCGAGCACCACGAACTCGTCGCCGCCGAGCCGGGCGACCGTGTCGCCGTCCCGGACGCCGCTGGTCAGCCGGCGGGCGACCTCTATCAGCACGGCGTCGCCGGTGTTGTGCCCGAAGCGGTCGTTGATCGACTTGAAGCCGTCGAGGTCGCAGAAGAGGACCGCGAGCCCCTTGGAGCCGTCGTCGGCCGGCCCGTCCGCGGGGGCGACGAGATGCACATGGTGGTCGAACGGGGGCGGGGGCCCGCCCTCGAAGCCGTCGAGCCCGTCGAAGGGCTCCTTCGCGTCCGCCCGGAAGCCGTGCGGTGCGCGGGGGTCGGTGCTGAGGGTGGCCGAGGAGGCGTAGGCGTCCGCCATGGAGCCGGCCGGGCGGGAGCACAGCCGGGCGCCGAGCCGGGCCCGCAGCTCGGCGCTGTTGGGCAGCCCGGTCAGCGAATCGTGGCTGGCGCGGTGGGCGAGCTGAAGCTCGTGCCGCTTGCGCTCCTCGATGTCCTCGACGTGGGTGAGCAGGAAGCGGGGGCCGTCGGCGGTGTCGGCGACGACGGAGTTGCGCAGCGAGACCCACACGTAGCTGCCGTCCCGGCGGGCCAGCCGCAGCTCGGCGCGGCCGCCCTCGGCGGAGGTGCGCAGCAGCGTGCCGATGTCCTCGGGGTGGACGAGGTCGGAGAAGGAGTAGCGGCGCATCCCGGAGGCCGGGCGGCCCAGCAGCCGGCACAGCGCATCGTTGGTGCGGAGCAGCCGTCCGTGCTGGTCACCGCCCATTTCGGCGACGGCCATCCCGCTCGGCGCGTACTCGAACGCCTGCCGGAAGCTCTCCTCGCTGGCGCGCAGCGCCTGCTGCTCGCGCTCCAGCCGGACCAGGGCGCGCTGCATGTTGGCCCGCAGCCGGGCGTTGCTGATCGCAATGGCGGACTGGAAGGCGTACATCTGGAGCGCTTCCTGGCCCCAGGGGCCGGGCCGCCGGCCGTTGCGCGGCCGGTCGACGGAGATCACCCCGAGCAGCTCGCCGCCCCCGTTGGCCGCGGTGTACATGGGCGCGAAGAGGCGGTCCATGGGGTGCCACTCGTCGGGGAACCGGGGCGCGGGGCCGGCCGTGTGCCACTGCGGTACGTCGTCGTCATCGAGGACCCAGCCCTCGGTGTGCGAGATGAAGCACAGGTCGCCCCAGCGCTCGCCCATGGACAGCCGGCGCTCCCAGGAGGCGCGGGAGCCGACCCGTCCGGCCATGAGTGCCTCGGCGCCCGCGCTGCCGGCGACCGCGGCGACGACGAGATCGCCGTCGGGCCGCACGAGATTGACCGCGGACAGCTCGTAGCCGAGCCCGGTGATCACGCCGTCGGCGACGGTCTGCAAGGTGTCCGCAAGGCTACGTGCGGTATTCAGCTCGGCGACCACTTGGTGCAGCTGCCGCAGGGTCGCAAGACGGACGTATGGCTCCGACTCGGTCTCCATCGCTCGCTCTCCCTGAGACCTCGACAGCAAACTCCACGATTTCTTGTCGTCCGATTCCCCGCTCACTGAATCACAGTGAGCTGTTCACTCGGTACACAGGGTCAACAATTAGCGCCTGCTGTGACTCAAGTCACAAACAATGAACGACGGTTGGCGATCTTCCATAAAACCGCCACGGGAGCGCGCCTTCACTCTTTCTACACTTACTGAACGCAAATTCCGAGCGATTCGGGAACTCCGCCGTCAGACCTAGGACGCGAGTGGTCCGGAGGCCCGATGCGCGCCGCGGCCGGCCGAAGTTAGCGTTTATGGCGTGTTCACGAAGAGTCCTGCCGATGCGGCGCCCGCCGGGCCCGCCGCCCACCCCGTACCCGCCGTCGCCCTCGCCTCCGTGCCGGGCGGCGCGCCGATCCCGCATTCTGTTGGGGTGAGTGACGACGAGTTCCGTACCGCCCTGTCCCGCCTGGCCGCCGGCGTGGTGCTGATCACCGCCCATGACCCGGACGGCGGGCCGCACGGCGAGGACGTCGGCATGACCGCCACGGCGTTCCTCTCCGTATCCCTCGACCCGCCGCTGGTGATGGTGAGCGTTCGCAACGACTCACGCATGGACGACCTGCTGGAGGTGCAGCCCTACTGGGCCGTCTCGGTACTGTCGGGACATCAGCGGCAGGTCGCCGGACGATTCGCCATGAAGGGCCGCATCAGCGACCGGCTGCTCTTCGAGGACATCGCGCATGTACGGGGCGAGGCGTCCGGTGCGCCCCTCATCGGGGGCGCCCTGGCGACCCTGGAGTGCCGTACGGAGCAGCGGGTGGTGGCCGGCGATCACACGCTGGTCATCGCTCGTGTGCTGGCCACGACGCTCCCGAACGAGGAGGACGGGCCGCTGACGTACTTCCGCGGAAAGTACCGGCAGCTGGGGTGAGGCCCGGGGCGGCCCCGGCGGGCGGGACGGCTGGGGCGGTCAGCCCCAGTCGCGGCCCGAGCGGCCGCGCTTGGTGTCGCCGCGCTGCTTCTTCTCGCGCAGCCGCCGCTCATTGATGCCCCGTGGGATCCGCGACTTACGGCGCGGCTTGGGCGGCGGGGCGGTCGCCTCGGCAAGCAGCGCGGCCAGCCGGACGGCGGCGGTCTCGCGGTTGCGCCACTGCGAGCGGTGCTCGGAGGCCCGTACGGACAGCACGCCGCCGGCCAGCCGGCTCGCCAGCCGCTCCAGGGCACGCTCTTTCCACACCGGCGGCAGTGCCTGCGTTTTACCGAGGTCGAAACGCAGCTCGACCTGACTGTCGCTGGTGTTGACGTGCTGGCCGCCCGGACCTGAGGAACGCGAGAAACGCCAGACGAGCTCGGCCTCTGGAAGGACGACCGCACCGCGGATGACATAGGGCCCGGACATGAGTCCTATGATCCCGCGCCGCGCGCGGCTCCGTCACCCGCTTTTCGGGGCCCGTGCAGAGCGTTCACATCAGAATTCGGCAAAGAGAGTAAAGAGTCCTGGAACCTGGCGGTCCCCTCATGGCGTTGTGGTGGGTAACGGTAGCTTCGTGCGCAGTGCGGAGCCCGACGCTTCGACGAGTCGACAAGGAAAGGGACTTCCCATGGCTGTAAGCCTGTCCAAGGGCGGCAACGTCTCCCTCACCAAGGAGGCACCGGGCCTGACCGCCGTCACGGTGGGCCTCGGCTGGGACGTCCGCACCACCACCGGCACGGACTTCGACCTCGACGCCAGCGCGATCGCGGTCAACCCGAGCGGCAAGGTCTTCTCCGACCAGCACTTCGTCTTCTTCAACAACAAGGCGACGCCCGACCAGTCGATCGTGCACACCGGTGACAACGTGACCGGCCAGGGCGAGGGCGACGACGAGCAGATCAACGTCAACCTCGCGGCGCTGCCGGCCGACATCGAGAAGATCGTCTTCCCGGTCTCGATCTACGACGCCGAGAACCGCAGCCAGAACTTCGGCCAGGTGCGGAACGCCTTCATCCGCATCATCAACCAGGCCGGCGGCACCGAGATCGCCCGCTACGACCTCAGCGAGGACGCCGCCACCGAGACCGCCATGGTCTTCGGTGAGCTGTACCGCAACGGCGCCGAGTGGAAGTTCCGCGCGGTCGGCCAGGGCTACGCCTCGGGCCTCGTCGGCATCGCGCAGGACTTCGGCGTCAACGTCTGAGCAGCATCTGAGTCAGCTCTGTGCGGTGACTGCGCCGTGACGTAGTCACCGCACAAGGAGGGCCGGTTCCCCAGTGGGGGCCGGCCCTCGGCGTGTTTTTTGGGGGGCCGCGACGGCTGGACCCTGCGCACCGCGGACGCCTCCCGCGCCGCCCACTTCGAGCACACGGTGGCGGTGACGGACGAGGGGCCGCGGGTGCTGACTACGGCGTAGGGAACGTGGGGCGTCGGGGCCCAGGGAGGCGCCGTGGCGGGGCGCCGTGGCGAGCGGGCGCCTCCCGGAGGCCGCGGCGAGGGGCTGAGGGGGCATGGGCGGGCTCCATGGCGAGACGGGCGTGCGCGGAGGGCCGCGGCCAGGGGCGGGGAGCCGTGGTGAGACGGCCCGCGCGGGGCGGGTGCTCGATGGCCCTGGGGAGGTGCCGGTCTGCGGGAATGGCGTGGTGAAGGCACCATGGAAGCGGCGCCGGGCGAGGGGCACCGTCCCGTCCGTCGCTGTCCTCCTGGAGCGCAGCCCATGAGCCGATCCGCCGCCGAATCCGCGCACACGCCAGTGAGCGTGCTGCTCTGCGACGACCATGACGTCGTACGCGCCGGGCTGCTCGCCCTGCTCAGCGGTGCCCCCGGCATCGAGGTCATCGGCGAGGCCGGGAGCGGCGAGGAGGCCGTGGCCCTGGCCGTCTCGCTCCGCCCCGATGTCGTGCTGATGGATCTGGGGCTCGGCTCCGGTATCGACGGCGTCGAGGCCACCCGGCGTATCGCCCGCGCCGACACCCCCGGCTCCCCCCGGGTCCTCGTGCTGACCGACTACGACACCGACGCCGACATCGCCCGGGCCTTTGAGGCCGGGGCTGCCGGACACTTGCTCAAGGCCGAGCCGCCGGAGGAACTGTTCGCCGCGATCCGCGCCGCGGCCGCGGGCCGGAGCACGCTCGCCGCCCCGGTCGCCCATCACGTCCTGGCGCAGATGCGCAGCCCGCGGCCCACGCTCAGCGACCGAGAGCTTCATGTCCTCGGCCGGCTGGCCCGTGGACTGAGCATCCGCGAGATCGCCAGGGCGCTGTCGACCAGCGAGGCCACGATCAAGACGGACCTGGCCCGGATCTACGACAAGCTCGGGGTGGCCGGCCGGACCGCCGCGGTCTCCGTTGCCCGGGACCAGCGGCTGCTGCCCTGACCGGACGGCACCGGCGGGCTGCCGCGCGCCGCATGACACCATCAAGACGTGATCGACCTCGGCTACTCCCTCTCCCGCCGCTTCCCGGATCCGCCACAGATGGACTACCGGACCGCGGACGTGCGCACGCTGCGCCATGACCTCTTCTGCGGTGACGTCTACCTCGCCGACACGAAGACGGACCGCGAGCTGTCCACGTCCTGGGGCTGGGTGCCGGTCCTCGACTTCGCCTGGGCGCTGTGCGACATCGTCGAGCAGCTCGACACCGACCCCCGGGGCAACCGCTCCGCCCGCCCGATCCACGCCGAGCTGGACTTCACCGAGTCCGCCGACCGGATCTTCTTCGAGCGCCGTTTCGGGTGGGTGGACGTCGACGCCGACTGGATGGCGGCCGACGAGGACCCGCTCACCTTCAACCACTCCGCGCTGCGCCGCGAGGCCCGCGACTTTCTGCACGATCTGATCGCCGACCTCACCGATATGCACGACGGCCTCGGCGACAACCCCGCCATCTGGGACCTCCAGGCCCGTTTCCCCCGCATCTGACCGGGAGGGACCGGCACACCCCCGCGCTTCGGCCGGACGCCGGGCAGGCCGCCGGGCGCGGCGAAGGCCCGGACGCCGGGTAGGAGGCCGTACGCGGCGGAGGCCCGTACGCCGGACGCAGCGCAGGGCACCGGACGCCGGGCAGGGCACCGGACGCCTGGCGTCCCGCCCACCGCCCTCACTCCACCCGCACCCCTATCTGTGCCGCGAACACCGGCGCCAGATCCAGCAGTTGGGCCGGGCTGATCACCGCGCCCGACAGGCGGTCGATTCCCCGGGCGATGTCCAGCGCGGCGGCGCCCCGCAGGTCGACGTCCTTCATCCGCGCCTCGGAGAAATCCACCCGGGTCAGGGTGCAGTCGTCGAACGTCACCCGCTCCAGCACCGCGCCCGCGAAGTCCGCCTCGACCAGCACACACCCCTCGAAGGCGACATCCCGCAGCTTCGCCTGGCGCAGATTCGGGAAGTCGATCTTTCCGCCGCGCACCACGACCCGCTCCAGCACCGCCCCGTGCAGCTGCGTCCCGCCGAGCCGGGCGTCGGACACCTCCACATCGCGCAGCGACGCCTGGGACAGATCCGTGCCGACCCCGCGGATACCGCTCAGCACACTGTCGATGATCCGGGCCCGGCCGAGCTCGGTCTCGTCCAGCGCGCAGCGGCGTACGGCACAGTCCATGAAGCGGGCGCCGCGCGCGGACTGACCGGCCCAGTCGGCGTCCGCGAACTCCAGCCCGTCGTAGTCCCCTTCGGGCTCCAGCTCGCCGCCGTCGTACGCCGTCAGCTCCGGCAGCCGCACCTGCGGCCGCCGCACCGCCCGCACCGTCTCCTTACCGCGCCCCGCCACGCGATCACCGCCTTCCCTGCCGTCCGTCAACCTTCGCGCCTGCCCACCCATCGTGAACCATGCCACTGACAATGCGCTCCGACCTGCGGAAACACCGCGATGCTCGGCGAGGACCGCCCTGCGCAGCTGCTCCAGCTTCGGAGGCGGCATGTCGGCGAACCCGTACCGGGCACGGCCCCGGCGATAGCTGGTGATCAGTCCGTTCTCCTCCAGCGGCATGCCGGGCGGACGGTTGAGCGTGGCGCCTTCCTCGCCCGGGTGACCGTCGTGGTTGCGCCACAGGGAGACCCACAGCCGGCTGGTGCCGTGGGCGTGTTGGGCTAGTACTGCAACGGTGTTTGCCGTGACGGTTGGGTTCGCGGGCAGCCGGTGGGCCGTCGAAGAATGCTTCCGGACTGCGAAGCAGGGGTGCGGCCTGGACGATTACCACGTCCGCCGCTATCCAGGCTGGTACCGGCACATCACCTGGCCATGGCCGCACACGCCTGCCTGACCGTCCTGCGGGCCCGTGCACTCGATGCCGGAAAAGCAGAAACGGATCCTCCGAGCTCATCCACCTCAGCCTCGCCGAGATCAGGCGCCTGATCACCCGCCTCACCGACCGCCAGCCCCCACCCGTCGAGCCCGTCCTGCATTGGTCACACTGGCGCCGCAGACGCCAACACCAAGCCCACATCTGCCACTACACACGACGCGGCCACAGCCCATAGAACTGACCACCCATCAGCACAAACACTGTTGCAGTACTAGCTCTGCGCGCAACGGCAGCCACCGATCCAGCGCGGCTCGGCTCAGCGGCGACAGCTCGCACCAGTCGCCTTCGCCGGCCTGGCTGTTACGGCCACCGGCCCTGCCTCACCGTCGGCTCAGCCACGCAACTCCCCTCGCACGCGCCCCGCACGACCCGGGGCAAGCCGCGCACCCGGCGACGGCCAGCGTGTTCGGCTCCCCCGGCACGGATACGCCGAAGGGGCCGGACGAATCGTCGGCCCTTCGGGCGCGCGTCGCCGTGCGGTGGGGGCCCTACAGCTTCCCGGCTCGCTTTAGAGCGAGTTGGGCGAAGCGGCGGTTCTCCTCGGCGTACCCGCGGCGCTCCGCGGCGCCGACGCGGTGTTCGTCGGCGAGGGCCGGCTCGGCGCCGATCAGCTCCTCGTAGACCTGGACAGTGGCTTCGTTCAGATCCGCAGAGGCGGTCAGGTTGGCAGCCGTCCGGAGCCAGCCGTCCCGGTCGCGGTCGGGCGCCCCTTCGAGGCGCTTGTCGCCCTCGACACGAGCCGCGACCGGGGTGCTTGAGTGCACAGGTCAGGCTGGAGCATCTGGCTGTGTAAGGGGGGAGCGCAGGTAGTCCCTACCTCTCCAGGTCAAGAGCGCCTCTTGACTGGCCAAGGTGTCGGGGTGGTCGGTGCCTTGGACGCGGGTCCGGTCTTGTACGAGGTCCGTGAGGGCGACTACCGCGCCGGCGGCGTCACCGGCATGCCCGCGCCAGTGTGCGAGACGTCCCCGGGCGTCGAGGGTGTCGGGGTGGTCGGGGCCGTGGACGCGGGTTGTGTCCCGCACGAGGTCCGCGAGGGCGGCTGCGGCCTCTGCGGCGCCGCCGGCCTCCCCGCGCCAGCGGGCGAGATGTCCCCGGGCGTCGAGGGTGTCGGGGTCGTCGGGCCCCTGGACGCGGGTCATGTCTTGCACGAGGTCCGCGAAGGCGGCTGCAGCCTCCGCGGCGCCGCCGGCCTCCCCCCGCCAGTAGGCAGCGTTATGCCGGGCGGCGAGGGTGTCGGGGTGGTCAGGGCCGTGGACGCGGGTTGTGTCCCGCACGAGGTCCGCGAAGGCGGCTGCAGCCTCCGCGGCGCCGCCGGCCTCCCCCCGCCAGTAGGCAGCGTAGTGCCGAGCGTCCAGGGTGTCGGGGTGGTCGTGGCCGTGGACGCGGGCCATGTCTCGGGCAAGATCCGTGAAGAGGGCTGCAGCCTCCTCAATATCGCCGGTGAGTCCATGCCAGTGGGCAGCGTCGTGCAGGGCGTCGAGGGTGTCAGGGTGGTCGGGCCCCTGGACGCGGGTCATGTCTTGCACGAGGTCCGCGAAGGCGGCTGCAGCCTCTGCGGCGCCGCCGGCCTCCCCGCTCCAGCGGGCGAGATGTCCCCGGGCGTCGAGGGTGTCGGGGTGGTCGGGCCCCTGGACGCGGATTGTGTCCCGCACGAGGTCCGCGAAGGCGGCTGCAGCCTCCGCGGCTCCGCCCGTCTCCCCGCTCCAGGAGGCAGCGTTATGCCGGGCGGCGAGGGTGTCGGGGTGGTCGGGGCCGTGGACGCGGGTCATGTCTCGCACGAGGTCCGCGAAGGCGGCTGCAGCCTCCGCGGCGCCGCCGGCCTCCCCGCTCCAGTAGGCAGCGTCGTGCCGAGCGTCCAGGGTGTCGGGGTGGTCGGGGCCGTGGACGCGGGTCATGTCTCGCACGAGGTCCGCGAAGGCGGCTGCAGCCTCCGCAGCTTTGCCAGCATGCCCGCGCCAATCGGCGAGCTGGTGCCGGCGTTGGAGGTTCTGGGGATGGTCCTGGGCCAATGCGGACGCGGCCAGCAACTGTGTGCCCAGTCTGATCGCACCCGCGTAGTTCCTGCTGTCTACCGCGGCTTGGATGGCAGCGTCCAGAGTGGTCGCGGGCCCGGAGGAGTCTTCAGCAGCAGCCGCGTCCCACAGATCGTGGAATCTCTTGACTTCGTGCTCTACCGGCGCACCACCCGGTACACGGCCTGCCAGCTCAGCTACGAGCACTTCCACCAGCCCCCACCCGGGGAGGCGAGGCTTTGTGAAGGCGTCGTGTATCCGGCTCGAGCTGGCCACTCCGGTGCCGAGCGCGCGAGCCAGTTCGCGCACTGAAGGCCACCCGCCGCGTCGGTGCAAAGTGTGCAACTCATCGTTCAGCCGCAGCCGTGGGCCCGGGGCGAATAACGGTGCGGTGAGTTTGGCCATGAGCGTCCCCGTAAGTAGCTGTCCAGAACTGTCCAACGCTGTCCAACGGACAAAGTACAGCGTCCGAAGGCGTGCGGTGATGTGTTGAGTTGTGCTGGACCGTAGGCCCACGTCAACGGCTGCTTCTGTCGTCCGAGCCTGGGTGAGACCGAGCGGCACACTCAGGAGGACACGATGCTCGACACAGTGCTGAACCTGCTGGCCCAGGGGTTGCTGACCCAGCTGCCCGCCAGCGTGATCACAGCCGGGATCACTGCTGTCGGCGCGGGCGTGATTCACCGGCGGCGAAAGCGAGGGGACTGCGTCCATAGGGCGCAGCGGCCAGAGCCCGGCGGAAACACTGAGAACTCGCCGTGCTCCTCTGATTGACGTCGGCGTGGGTGGTGCAGCTGCCCTGTGGCCGGCCCACTGCGTTGCGGGGTGCGGCCGTCGAGGCGACACGACACCGCCACACGGCCGGGACCCGCCACCCACCTCCAGGCCTGACCGACCTGCTCAGCGCGGGCGTCGAGCAGGGAGACCTGTAAACCACGCACCCCTTGGACGGCAGGACCTCACCGCTTCCAAGGAGGACTTCACACTGTCCTGGTGGCCCATGAGCGATGCGCTCGAAGCATCTCGGATAGGCCGGTTTCTGCTCCCAGCAAGCCCCCTCGCACTCTTCGGGCTTTGCTGGGCGACATCTTTCGGCCGATCCCGTTGGAGCTTGCCCACGGGAAGCGGGTGTGTGATCGGCCGATTTCGTTCGCTCTCCGTCCGGACGCAACAGCCTGCTCCTTCCCTGGGCACGCCGCCGAGAGTGCCTGTAGGACCCACGTACCAACACCCTTCAAGGGTGCCGAAATGTGTCTCGCGAGCGGTCGGTCCGGCGGGCGGCCGGAAATCACCAAAGGGGGATGACACGAGTTATCTACGCCGTCACGATCAAGGACCGATCTTCGTGGCGAAGGGAAATGAATGCCGCTCAAGGTGCTGCTAGCAAACGCCCCGAACCCCACCGCTAACGGCAACGCTTCCAACTACGCCTGCTATCCCCATATCGGCGTCATTCAGCTCGCCACGGCGATACGCGACGCCTTCGGCGACCAGGTGGAGGCACGCGTGGTCGACGGGGGTATCAGCAACACGGTTGAAGTGCAGAAAATTGTGCAGGAATTCGGGCCGGACCTCGTCGGAGTGAGTGCGCTGACCCCCACCTACAGCGAAGCACTCAAGATCGCCGATACCGCGAAACAGGCCGGCGCCATGGTGGTCCTCGGGGACGACCACGCCGGCTTCTTCCCCGAACGCATCCTGGCCAACCGGCCCTCCATCGACTACATCGTCGCCAACGACATGGGCGAGACGCCCTTCGTGGAACTGGTCGGCGCGCTACTGTCCGGCACCCCCGTGACGGACGTCTCCTCGCTCGTCCACCGTCAAGGCGAAATGATCGTCTCCAATCCCGCGCCCCGATACGCGCTCGCCGCGCGCAACACGATTCCGGACCTAGCGTTCATACGCGACGAACTCGACGCATACGCCCGGAACTACCGCGAGCAGTTCGGACATCTGCATGACCGCACGGTCATACCCATCACCGTGAACAACGCCCGCGGCTGTGAGAACGGATACAAGCGCTGCACCTATTGCAGCATTGCCGATCTCACCGTCAACACGGGCGAACCGAGCGGATTCTGGAAGGCGGTGGACATCTACAACCGGGAATTCGGTATCAACCTGTTCTTCGAGGTATACGACAGTTTCACCGCCAGCCCGCGTTATGTCGACGCCCTCATCGACGCCACTCCCCCGCACCTCCGCCGCCGCATCGACAACGGTGAGCTAGAGGTCATGGTGTACGCGCGAGCGCTGGGCCTGACCAAGCGCAACAACGTGGACAAGTGCCGCCGCCTCGGCGTGACCCGGGTGAACATCGGACTCGACGCCGCCGACCCCGAGATGCTGGAGGCGCAGCGGAAGAACAAGACCACCGCCGCGACGAACCTGGAGGCGATCCGGCTGCTCAACAAGGCCGGGATCTCCGTGCACGCCTCGTACATCGCAGGGGCAGCGGGCGAGCGCCCGCAGACGCTGGACCGGACGATCGAGGGCATCCGGCAGATGCTGGGCGAGGTCGAGCTGTCGTCCGTCGAGTTCTCCCGGTTCATCCCACTGCCCAACAGCCCGGCGTGGGACATTCTCGTCGACTACGAGAAGCCGTCGTTCTTCAAGAGCAGCGCGGAGATCGACACGTACCTGGCCGACCTGGACATCACCGTGACCCCCGAGAAGCGGGCGGAGCTCTACGAGCGGTTCGGCGAACAAGACCTGCTCGACATCGACGAACTCGCGGCCGTATGGGCCGAGCACTTCACTCACATCACCGAGGACCACGCTCTACAGCGGATCGCGGATGTCGATCAGCTGGTCATGGCACACAACGTACGCACCGGCAACAACGTCGGCTAGTCACCGGCGACCACGCCGGACAGCCGCAGCCATCACGAAGGGAGAGAAGCTGATGCTGGGAGTGTCCAACCTTTCCACCTACGCCCTGGGGACACTGCTCATCATTCTGCTGCCGGGGCCGAGTTCCCTCTACACGCTGTCCGTGGCGGCACGGCGCGGGGTGCGGACCGGGTACCGGGCGGCGGCGGGCGTGTTCCTCGGTGAGACCCTTTTGATGCTGCTCACCGCCGCAGGGCTCTCTTCGCTGCTGCGTGCCAACGAACTCGTCTTCTCGGTCATCAAGTACGCGGGGGCCGGCTATCTGGCCTGGATCGCTGTCGGGATGATCCGCGGAGCCTGGGAGATGTGGCGCACCCCGAAGACGGCCGCACCGGCCGAGAGCCCGGAGGGCGCGCAGGACGACGAGCGGCCGTTCCGCCGGTCGCTGCTGATCACTCTGCTCAACCCGAAGGCGATCCTCTTCTTCCTCTCTTTCTTCGTGCAGTTTGTGGACCCGTCCTATCCCCAGCCGGTGTTTTCCTTCGGGCTGCTCGCACTGATCTACCAGATGATCAGCGTGAGTTACGTGACACTGCTCATCCTCGGCGGGACGTATCTCGCGGCCCAGTTCCGCCGTCGCCGGCGGCTGTCGGCCGGGCTGACCACCGGAGCCGGCGCCCTCTTCCTCGGCTTCGCAGCGAAGCTCGCCACCACGGGTAACTGAGCGCCGGGGCTGGACAGCGGGGAGCCGTCGTGGCACGCGAGAGCTCCCACGCATCCGCAGCGAAGCTGGGCTCGCGCGAAGGGCTGTCTCCCCCAGTCGGAAGCGGGGCGAGACAGCCTGCTCGAACCAGTCCCCCTCGCGATGGTGTAGGTCGCTGCGCGGGCGTCGGGGCTACTGCTGTTCGTCGTCCAAGGCGATCGCTCGCCGTGCCGCGGCGAGTTCGCGCTCCCGGTCTTCGGGGCGGGGCCGGTAGATCTCGTCCAAGCTGTGGGCGGTCTCGTCCAGACGACGGTGTTCTGCGCGTGCATCCACTGCACCACCCACTGCAGGACGCCTTCGCGGGAGTAGTCGGTCGGGCGGGTCTTGTTGATTTGCGAACGCCCCCCGCCGCGGGACACCCCGCCGGACCGCGCCGTACGAACCGCCTTGACCTCAACCAACCTTGAGGTAACAGAGTGGCGAGTGGTTGCCCACCCACCAGGACCCGCTCCCCAAGGAGACACCGCCATGCACGCGATACGGCTGCACACCTTCGGCCCCGCCGAGAACCTCCGCCACGAGACGGTCGAGGACCCGCGCCCGGGGCCCGGGGAGGTCCGGATCGCGGTGGCGGCGGCCGGAGTCCACCTCCTGGACACCGCCCTGCGCGAGGGCACACCGGGCGGGCCGCTGCCGCTCCCCGAGCTGCCGACCGTGCCCGGGCGGGAAGTCGCCGGCACGGTCGAGGCGCTCGGCGAGGGCACCGACCCCGACTGGCTCGGCCGGCGCGTCGTCGCCCACCTGGGCACGGCCCCCGGCGGCTACGCGGAACGCGCCGTCGTCGCCGCCGAACGGCTGCACGCGATTCCCGAGGGCCTGGACGCGGCCCAGGCCGTCGCCATGATCGGCACCGGTCGCACCACCATGGGCATCCTGCTCTTCGCCGGCCTCACCGCCGACGACATCGCGCTCGTCCCCGCGGCCGCCGGCGGCATCGGCTCCCTGCTCGTCCAGCACGCCCGGAACACCGGCGCCACGGTCATCGGCCTGGCCGGGGGTGCGGCCAAAGTGGCACGCGTCCGGGAACTGGGCGCCGATCTCGCCGTCGACTACACCCATGACGGCTGGCCGTCCCTGGTACGGGCGTTCCTCGACGGCCGGGGTGCGGCCGGTGCCACCCTCGTCTTCGACTCGGTCGGCGGGGCCCCCGGGCGCGCGGCCGTCGATCTGCTCGCCAAGGGGGGTCGTCATCTGGTCTTCGGCTGGTCCTCCGGCGGCCTCCGCACCGGCGGGCCGCTGGAGTTCGCGGAGGGCGAGCTGGCGGCCCGCGGGATCACGTCGGAGCAGGTCCTCGGCCCGCCGATGCTGGCCAGGGCCGGCGGCGACAACCCGCTGCGCACCCTGGAGACCGCGGCCCTGGCGGAGGCCGCGGCGGGCCGGCTGGTGCCGGTGGTGCAGCGCTTCCCCCTGGCGGAGGCGGCCGCCGCCCACCGGGCGCTGGAGTCCCGCGCCACCATGGGCAAGGTCGTCCTGGTGCCGTAGGGCTCAACCCCTCAGGGGCGGGGCGGGGTTGGCCGTCCAACCGGGGGGGCCGGCCCAGCTCGCCCGGCGGCCGCCGCGCAACTCGCCCCCCACCCCGCCTACCGCACCACCGCCATCTCCCGCGCCGTCTGGTTCAGGCGGCGTCCGCCGGACTCCGTGCACGTCACGATGTCCTCGATGCGCACCCCGAAGCGGCCGGGCAGATAGATTCCCGGCTCGATCGAGAAGCACATCCCGGGTACCAGCGGCAGATGCTCGCCCTCGACCAGATAGGGCGGCTCATGGGTGGTCACCCCGATGCCGTGTCCGGTCCGGTGGATGAAGTACTCGCCGTAGCCCGCGGCTTTGATCACCTTCCTGGCCACCCGGTCGACGTCCTGGCACGCGACGCCGGGCCGCACCGCCTCGAAGGCCGCCTGCTGCGCCTCCCGCACGATGTCGTGCACCTTGCGCTCCTCGGCGCCGGGCTCCCCGACGTGCACGGTCCGCGTCGTGTCCGACCCGTAGCCGTCCTTGAGGCCGCCGAAGTCGAGCACGACCATGTCGCCGTCCTCGATGACCCGGTCCCCGGCCTCGTGGTGCGGATTGGCGCCGTTGGGGCCCGACCCCACGATCGTGAAGTCGACCTGGCTGTGCCCGTGCTCGGTCAGCAGCCGCACCAGGTCCGCCGCCACCTCGGACTCCCGCCGCCCGCCGAAACGGACGGTCAGGATCTCCTCGTAGGTCGCGTCGGCGGCGGCCCCGGCCGCGGCCAGCCGCTCCACCTCATGGGCGTCCTTGACTGCGCGCAGCATCGGCAGCACCTCGGTCAGCGCGGCGTACGCGCTCCCCGGCACCGAGCGCTGGAGTCCCAGCAGATGCATCGCCCAGGTCGAGTCGGACATCCCGTAACGCCCCTCGGGGGCCATCCACTTGGCGACCTCGGCATACGGGTCCGAACCATCGGTCCAGCCCGACACCTCCATCGCCCAGGCCCCCGGGGAGTACTCCGCATCCGGATACTCCAATACGGGCACCAGCAGCCGCGGACGCCGCTCCGGCTCGATCACCAGGGCGGTCAGCCGTTCGGTGACCGCGGTCGGCCGGTAGCCGCACAGCCACGTCAGATCCGGTCCCGGCGTCACGATCAGCCCGGCCAGCCCGGCATCGGCGGCGGCCCGGCCCGCCCGCGCCATCCGCTGCCCGTAGTCCACCTGCGTCATCGAAGTCACCATGACGGCGAACTTACGCCGGTCCGGCCCCTTCGGCCCGCCGAATTCGCACCCCCATGGGCCTCTTCACTCCTCCAGTTCACGCCTGCCCCGGGGCATGCCTCCCGTTCCTGTCGCCGGGGCGCGCTCCGGGGCTCCCTCTCGTCCCCGCGGGGGGCCGGCTCGGCTGACAGCGGCCCCCCGCGGGGACCGAGTCAGGCCGGGCCGACGCCCTGTCCGGCCGTCACCGCACCGGTCGTGCCGATGTGGGCACGGTATTGGCGCAGGGCGCGAGCGCTGTTCCAGCCGAGTGCGCCGACCACCCGGCCGCCGAGGTGGTAGAGCGCGACGAAGCGGCGGTCCCGTGGGTCGCCGTCGACGCATTCGACCCGGGCCTCGGCGGGGCACCGGCCATGGAACTGGATCTTGGCGTCGTACTGATCGGTCCAGCCGAACGGGACCGGTGTGTAGGGCACGGCGTCCCCGGGCTCGGCCAGCAGGTTCCGGACGGCGGCGCGGGACTGCTCGGTGGCGTTCATGCGCTGTTCGAGACGGACCCGGCCGCCGGTGGCCGGGTCCGGCCAGTTGGCGACGTCGCCCGCCGCGTACACCCCGGGCGCGGCCCGGCAGTGGCTGTCGCAGCGCACCCCGTCGCCCAGGGGGAGGCCGGAGCCGGCCAGCCAGTCGACGGCCGGGACCGAGCCGATCGCGACCACGACCACATCGGCGGGGAGCCGGGTGCCGTCGTCGAGGTCCACGGCGGTGACCCGGCCGTGCTCCCCGGTCACGCCGGTGACACCGCGCCCCAGGTGCAGTCGGACCCCGTGGTCCCGGTGCAGGTCCGCCACCAGCCCGCCCACCCAGGTGCCGACCTGCCGGGCCAGCGGAGTGGGCTCGGTGTCGACGAGGGCGACGTCCAGGCCGAGGCCCCGTGCGGTGGCGGCGATCTCGCTGCCGAGGAAGCCGGCGCCGATCACCACGACCCGGGGGCCGGCGCACAGTTGCGTCCGCAGCGTCAGGGCGTCGTCGAGGGTGCGCAGCACATGCACCCCGGCCAGGTCATGGCCGAAGGGCAGCCTGCGGGGCCGCAGCCCGGTGGCGAGGAGCAGGCCGTCGTAGCGCAGCCGGTCCCCGTCGGCCAGGGTGACGGTGCGCGCCGCCGGGTCCAGCCCGGTTGCCCGGCAGCCCAGCCGGAGGTCCAGGTGCAGACCCCGGATGCCGTCCTCCTGGCGCAGCACGGTCCGTTCCGGTTCCCAGGCACCGGCCAGCACCTGTTTGGACAGCGGGGGCCGGTCGTACGGGGCCCACAGTTCGTCCCCGACCAGCGTCAGCGATCCGGTGTAGCCCTCGCGCCGGAGGGCGTCGGCCGCGGTGAGCCCCGCGGCCGACGCTCCCACCAGGACGATCCGGTCCATGGCAGGCACTACGGCAGCACCTCGATGGCCAGCGCGGGGCAGCGGGCGGCGGCTTCCTCGACCGGGGCGCGCTGGGCGTCCTGCGGTGCGGCGTCGAGCAGGACGACGATGCCGTCCTCGTCGCGCTGGTCGAAGACCTCGGCGGCGGACAGTACACACTGCCCCGCGCCGACGCACTTGTCCTCGTCGATGATGACCTTCATCGGAATTCCCTTTCTCTGGTGGCTTGGTGACGTGCGGCAGCCGGCCCGGCTACCAGGTCACGGGCAGCTTGTGGACGCCGTAGACGATCATGTTGTCGCGCATCGGCACCTGGTCCTCCGGTACCGCCAGCCGCAGCGTGGGGAACCGCTCGATCAGGGCCGACAGCGCGGCCTTCATCTCCACCCGGGCCAGCTGCTGCCCGATGCACTGGTGGACGCCGTGCCCGAACGCCAGGTGCGGGCTGTACGGCCGGCTGACGTCCAGCGCGTCGGGGTCGCCGGAGAAGTGCGTCACGTCCCGGTTCCCCGAGGTCAGGGAGGCGACCACGGTGGCGCCGGCCTCGATGCGGTGGCCGTCCAGCTCCACGTCCTCCAACGCGGTCCGGCGCAGCCCGTACTGGACGATGGTCAGGTAGCGCAGCAGCTCCTCGATGGCGCCGTCCATGAGGTCGGGGTCGGCACGCAGCGCCGCCAGCTGCCCGGGGTTGCGCAGCAGGCACATGGTCCCCAGCGCGATCATGTTCGCGGTGGTCTCGTGCCCGGCGAGCAGCAGCAACGCACCGACCCCGGCGATCTCTTCGTCGGTGAGCTGCTCGGACTGCACCAGTCCGCTGAGGATGTCGTCGGTGGGGTGGGCGCGCTTGGCGACGGCCAGTTGGTGGATGTGCTGGTCCATCTCCTTTTGGGTCTGGAGGACTTCCTCCGGGCTCGCGTCGAGCCGGAGCAGCCGGCCGGCGGTCTCCTGGAATTGCTCCCGGTCCGCGTACGGCACCCCGAGGAGTTCACAGATCACCAGCGAGGGGACGGGCAGCGCGAAGGCCTGGACGAGGTCGACCGGCCCCTCGGCGCCCGCCATCGCGTCGAGATGCTCGGCGACGATCCGCTCCACCGCCGGGGCCAGCTTCTGCATCCGGCGCACCGTGAACTGGCCGGTGAGCAGCCGCCGGAACCGGGTGTGCTCCGGGGGGTCCATCATGATGAACATGCCCGGCCGGGGCGGCGGCTGCGGAGCTTCGTCCTGCGCGGTCCCGCCGGTCTGCATCCGTCGGCGGTTGGCGCCGAACCGCGGGTCGGCGAGCACCGCCCGTACGTCCGCGTACCGGCTGACCACCCAGCCCTTCGCACCGTCCGGGAAGGTCACCGGCGTGACCGGCGCCTCCTCCCGCAGCGCCCGGAACTCCTCCGGGGCGCTGAAGGGGCAGGACCGTTTCATGGGCATGGGCCTGGCGGCGGTCTGCGCACCGGTGGCGGGCTCGGGGCCGGTCGTGGAATCGGGGCTGGTGGTGGGCTGCGTACTGGTCATCGGACAGTCCTTTCCAAAGGGGGCGACAGATCGGGGCTCGGGTCAACGGGGGCGTCACAGCGGTGCGTACCGACGGAGCGCCGGTGAACGCGCCACCCCAGGAGGGCGCCGAGCGCGAGGACGAGCGGGCCGAAGACATCGACCGTGCCGAGGGCGACGGCCTGGCCGGACAGGAACAACGGGAGCTGGACCGACAGCAGCAGGAGATTGCCGGCGTAGACGCACAGATGGCCTTTGACGAAGGCCCGGCGGCGCACCGCGCAGCGGCGCCAGCCGGTCCCCTCCCCCGTGACCAGCCCCACCAGCACGCCCAGCGGCGGCCAGCCGAGCCACAGCAGCACCGGCGTCACCACCGCCGCCACCGCGTGCGTCACGAGGTGCGGAAGGAAGAAGTTGACGGCGTCCCCGGTGCGCGCGGCCAACAGGCCCTGGACGCAGACGACACCGAGGAAGATGAGCGCCTGCCGTACGGGTTCCCTGCGCACCAGCCGGAGCAGGAAGATCCCGGCGCCGGTGGACAGGGCGAGCGTCAGCGCGACGCCCAGCCGGTGGGTGACGGCGAAGGTCAGGGTGAACCCGAAGATGGGCGTCACATCGATCAGGGTGCTGCGCAGCCGTTTCCGGACGGCGGTACGGACGGCGTCCGCACCGCCGGGTGCAAGGTCTGCGGCAGGGTCCACGGGGTCTCCAGACGTCGCGTCGGACGGTGGTCGGTCCGGTGTCGTGACTCCAGAGAAACGGGCCCCGTTGACCGGCCCCGGTCGGCAACCTGACCATTGCCTGACAGCCGGAGCCGGGGGGCGCCCGCGCCGCTCGGACCGCCGGGGGAACCGGCGGACTCGTGCGCACGTTGTCCCCGCAGACTCGATGACGTGATGGGTGACCGCCATGCTTTCCGCCTCGCCGACGAGCGACGCACCGCTGCCCCGGGGAAGCGGGCAGCGGCTGCTCGTCGTGGATGACGACCCGCGGATGACGGAGCTGCTCCAGACCACGCTGAGCCTGGCGGGGTACGAGGTCGCGACCGCCGGCTGCGGCGGTGAGGCCCTACGTGCCTACGCGGAGCTGCCGCCGGATCTGCTGCTGCTGGATGTCCTGCTGCCCGACCTGGACGGATTCACGGTCTGCCGGCGGCTGGTGGACAACGGGGCGCGGCTGCCGGTGCTGTTCCTGACCGCACGGGACTCCGTCGAGGACCGGGTGACGGGCTTCGCGATGGGCGCGGACGACTACCTCACCAAGCCGTTCAGCCTGCCCGAACTCCTCGCCCGGGTGCATGCGTTGCTACGGCGGGCCGGACGGTCCGCGGAGGCCGGCCCGCTGCTGTGTTTCGCCGATCTGACCGTGGACGAACGCAGCCGGCGGGTCCGCCGCGGGGACCGGCTGATCGCGCTGTCGCCGACCGAGTACAAGCTGCTGCGCTACTTGCTGATCAACGCCGACCAGGTGATGTCGAAGGAACAGATCATGGACCACGTGTGGCAGCACCACTTCGGCGACGGCGTCGTCGAGAAGCTGGTCTCCCGCCTCCGCGCGAAGGTGGACACCCACGCGCCCGCCCTGATTCACACCATGCGCGGCTTCGGCTACAGCCTGCGCCTCCCCGAAGGCGGCTGAGATGGCCGGCGCCTGGCGCGGCTCCCTGCGGGCGCGCCTGATGGTCGGCGTCGTCCTGCTGGCGGCCGTGGGCATGGTGGCCGTCAACGCGGTGTCGCTGCTCGGACTGCGGCTCAACCTCGTCGACGCCGCCGATACCACCCTCACCAAGACCCGGGACTCCGTTCAGCACCAGGTGCACCGCCCGACCTCCCCCATCAACCTGGACAACCTCAACTCCCTGATTCCCGACGGCGCCTACATCGCGATGGTCGACGACCAGGGCCGGGTGGTCGCCCAGACGCCGACCCGGACCGCCGACGGGCAGGCCCGCTCCCGCCCCGACCTGCCCACCCCGCTCCCCGACGACTTCGCCGGGCACATCGTCACCGTCTCTTCCCAGGACGCGCCCCTCCCCCGGTACCGCACCCTGAGCTTCCCCCTCGGCTACTCCGCCACGGTCCAGCGCCCCGGCGGGCCGCCCAGGCAGTTCAGCAGGGTGGTGATCGCCAAGAGCCTCAAGCCGGCCGACGACGCCATCTACTGGCTGATCGGCTCCGACTCCGCCGCCACGCTGGCCGTGCTCGGGGGCATCGTGCTGCTCAGCCGCGGGGTGCTGGGCGTGGGCCTGCGGCCGTTGCGGGACATGGCCGCCACCGCGACCGCGATCGCCGGGGGCGACCTCGACCAGCGGATCGAGGTCGCCCAGCGGCACTCCGAGGTGGGCGAGGTCGGTACCGCCCTCAACCGGGCCTTCGACGAACGGCAGCGGTCCGAGGAGCAGCTCCGGCAGTTCGTGGCCAACGCCTCCCATGAGCTGCGCACCCCGCTGACCACGATCCGGGGCTGGGCCCAGCTCCATCTGCACGGCCTGGCCCAGGACCCGGCACTCATCGAGCGCGCGATGCTGCGTATCGAGGGCGAGGCCACCCGGATGCACACCATGGTCGAGGAGTTGCTGCTGCTCGCCCGGCTCGACCAGGGCCGCCCGATCGCGCACGCGCCGGTGGACCTCGGCGCCCTCGCCGACGACGCCGTCACCGATGCCCGTGTCGTCGACCCCGGCCGGCCCCTGACCGTCGAGGTGCCCGGCGAGGTGTTCGCCCGCGGCGACGAGGACCGGCTGCGCCAGGTGCTCCAGAACCTCCTGAGCAACGCGCTGCGCCACACCCCGCCGGACACCCCGGTGTCCGTGACGGCGCGCGCACTGCCCGACGGCACCGTGCAGCTGGCGGTCACCGACCAGGGCCCCGGAATGCCCCCCGCGACGGCCGAGCGGATCTTCGAGCGCTTCTACCGCGGCGACGAGTCCCGCAACCCGACCAGCGGCGGCACCGGCCTCGGCCTGAGCATCGTCCGCTCCATCGCCGAGGCCCACGACGGCACCGCCACCGTCCGCACCGCCCCCGGCAAGGGCAGCACCTTCACGATCACGCTGCCTGCCGCACGCTGACCGCACGCCACAGCCGGCGCGGCGGGCAGGCAGGCGGGCAGACGGGCCGGGCATCCCGCGGACGGAGCGAACTACGCGGCATCCGCCCCCTCTTGACGATGTTGACGATATTCCTCGGGTATCTCCTGCTCGAACCAGACCACCTTGCCGGTGCTCAGCAGCGTCGCTCCCCAGCGCAGGGCGAGCTGATCGACCAGGAACAGGCCACGTCCGCCCTCGTCACCCGCCTGAGCGCGCCGCATCCGGGGCACCTGCGGCGAATCGTCGCCCACCTCGCACCGGAGCACATCGGTACGCAGCAGTCGCAAGGCGATCGGCCGGGAGGCGTAGCGCACCGCGTTCGTCACCACCTCGCTGACCATGAGCTCGGTCGCATCGAGCATCGAGCCCAGGCCCCAGCGGTGCAGCGCCCGGCGGGTCAGCTGCCGTGCCCGGCCGGCCGTTTGCGGCTGGGGACTGAGGAACCAGTACGCGACGTTGAGCGGCGCGAAACCGTCGAATCGGGCGGCCAGCAGCGCCACGTCGTCATCCCGGGCATCCGGATCCAGAAGAGTCAGCACCGCGTCGCAGAGCATGTCCAGCGGCGGCGGAGCGACCCGCGCGGCCACCGCCTCCAGGCGGCCACGCAGCAGCTCCATGCCCGTCAAGACGTCCCTGTTACGCGACTCGACGAGGCCGTCGGTGTACAGGAGCAGCGTCCCTCCGGTGGGCGCGGGCAGCTCCCAGGTCTCGAAGGGGACGCCGCCCACTCCTATCGGCGCGCCGGGCGGCACCTGAAGCACTTCCCCCGAGCCGTCCGGGTGCAGCAGCACCGGGGGCGGATGCCCCGCGTCGGCCACCAGCAGCCGCTGCGATATCGGGTCGTAGATGGCGTACAAGCAGGTCGCCATGTGCTCGCTGCCGAGGCGCCGGGCCTGCTCGTCGAGGTGGTACAGGACCTCTTCCGGCGGCAGGTCGAGCCGGGCGAGGGTCTGCACCGTGGTGCGCAGCTGGCCCATCATCGCGGCGGAGGTCATGGAGTGGCCCATGACGTCGCCCACCACCAGCGCGACCCGGTTGCCGGGCAGCGGAATCGCGTCGTACCAGTCACCGCCCCCCTGGGAGGTCTCGGCGGCCGGCAGATACCGGCTCGCCAGCCGGACCCCGGTGGTCTCGGGGAGCGACGACGGCAGCATCCTGAGCTGGAGGGCACCCGCGGCCGAGGCCTCTTGCCCCGAGGGCACCGACGCCTCGACGCCAAGGGCGGTGTACGTGGCGAGCTGGGCGGCCACGAGCAGGTCATCCGCCACGAAGACGGGCCGCCCGGCCGCACGCAACAGGGCAACGGTGCCCAGCAGATGGCGCCGCCCGTACAACGGAGCGATGATCAGCCGCCGCCCCGGTGCCCCTGTCGCCGACACACCCGCCACCGGCTCCAGCAGCTCGCTCACCACAGCCTCGGTCTCCGGCACCTCCCCGAACACCGGCTGCCGGCCCAGCAGCAGCTCGGCGAACGGCCCGCTGACCGTCGAACGCACAGGCCCGGCGACCCCCGTGCCCCCCGCGGACGCCGCGGTGACCACCCCCTCCGGCCCCTGAGCAAAGCTGTGCAGCCGCAGCACCAGAGGCTCGGCGGCCTGCCCCTCCCCGGCCACCAGCGGCTCCCGCAGATGCACAAGCACCACATCGGCGAACGCGGGAACCGCCGCCTCGTAAAGCCCCCGCAGCGTCTCGTCCAGGTCGACGCCCCGGGCAATCCGCCGCGCCGCGAGATCGAGAAACCGCAGCCGGTCGGATTGCGTCTCGGGGAGACGCTCTTCCGGGTCCCGGCCCTGCTCCGCCTCGTCCCGGCCGCCCTCCGCCTCGGAGCCCCGCCCCACCTCATCCCGGCCCTGCTCCGCAGGAACTCCGGCGGCCGGTGCCGGGCGGGCGGCGTCGCGGCCCGGCGGCCTCAGTCCTTCCGGCGCTCCACCGGGCACCTCGTCGGAACCGCCGCTTCCGGGCACCTCGCCGGCACAGGAACGGCCACTTCCGGGCGACGACGGGCGGGACAGCGGCGTCCGCGGCGCCGCTTCGCCCGGCTGCTGGGCCGGCGGGGCGGTGTTCGTATCGGCTCGGGGATGCGGCTCCATCACTTGTCTCATCCGTCCGGAGGTGCCCGGGACCGCGCGGGGCGTTCTCAGCCGCGTCGCACGCAGTTGAGAAAGATCTGCTCCTCGGGCGGCACGTCCGAGATCTCCGGCGCGTAGGTGTACGAGGACTCCTCGACGACCGCGAAGCCCGCCTGCTCGACGACCTCGCGCAGGTCGTCCCGCAGGTAACCGGACACCCTGATGGCATTACCGAGGAACGGGATCGTGAAGTAGTCCACGTCGGCCTCCACCATCGAGAGCGCGAAAAGGCCACCGGGTACCAGCAGGTCGTGGACCATCCGCAACACGACGGGGATCTCCCCCCGCGGCAGCATCAGCAGCGAGAAGAAGGCCGCGACGGCATCGAACCGCCCCAGGTCATGAGGGCCGTCGGGCCCGAGGTCGGCAATATCCAGCCGCCGGAACGTCGCCCCGGGCACATACTCCCGGGCAAGCTCCACCATCCTGCGGGACAGGTCGACGCCGACCACCTCGAACCCCGCATCCACCAGCTGCCGCGCAGTCGGCAGCCCGGTGCCACACCCCAGATCCAGCACCCGTGATCCACCGGCCAGCGACCTGATCAGCCACTCAGCAGCAGCCAGCTGCCCCTTCTTGTAAGGAAACGCCTCGTCATAGCGGTCACCGATCGCGTCAAACGCCTCGGCCTGCCCCTCACGGTCGAGCCGCATGCCCTCAGCACCGGCGTCGCCGCTCTCACCTTCCGCCGCAACGAATCCCTTACTCACCAATTGCACCTCTTTATGTGCATCCACTCAATTATATCCGCGATACCCGCCTTTCATCAGCGACGACCGCCCTCGAACCACCCCCGCCGAGCAACCACGACCACCACACCAACCACCACCGGAATCCACCACAGCACCGGAGTTCACACCCCCGCCCGCCCCCACACGCCTCACACGCAAACGAGCCCCAGGCCATCCGGCCTGGGGCTTCGTCCCTGTTCAAGCTGAGAGCCCCCTGTCGGATTCGAACCGACGACCTTCGCTTTACAAGAGCGGTGCTCTGGCCAGCTGAGCTAAGGAGGCGTGCGTGAAGCAGTGTACCCAGGCGCGCCGGATGCCGGTTCCCATTTCGTGACTGCCGGGCTACTGACATCGGGGGCCGCCGCGGGTAGCGTCACGGAGAGTCCATATCAGTGGACTACACCACTCCTTTTACTCGGATCGTCCGGCACGTTCCTGCCGGTGAAGGGATTTCTCACCATGGCTACGGTCACGTATGACCAGGCAACCCGGATCTACCCGGGTTCCGACAAGCCCGCCGTCGACAAACTGGACATCGCCATCGAAGACGGCGAATTCCTTGTTCTGGTCGGCCCCTCCGGATGTGGCAAGTCCACCTCGCTGCGGATGCTCGCGGGGCTGGAGGACGTCGACGGAGGCGCCATCCGTATCGGGGACCGCGATGTCACCCACCTTCCGCCCAAGGACCGGGACATCGCCATGGTGTTCCAGAACTACGCGCTGTATCCGCACATGACGGTCGCCGACAACATGGGCTTCGCGCTCAAGATCGCCGGTGTGCCGAAGGCCGAGATCCGGCAGAAGGTCGAGGACGCGGCCAAGATCCTGGACCTGACCGAGTACCTGTCGCGCAAGCCCAAGGCGCTGTCCGGTGGTCAGCGGCAGCGGGTCGCGATGGGCCGGGCGATCGTCCGGGAGCCGCAGGTCTTCCTGATGGACGAGCCGCTGTCCAACCTGGATGCCAAGCTGCGCGTCCAGACCCGTACGCAGATCGCGGGGCTCCAGCGGCGGCTCGGGATCACGACGGTGTACGTCACGCACGACCAGGTCGAGGCGATGACGATGGGCGACCGGGTCGCCGTGCTCAAGGACGGTCTGCTCCAGCAGATCGATTCGCCGCGGAACATGTACGACCGGCCGGCGAACCTGTTCGTGGCGGGCTTCATCGGCTCGCCCGCGATGAACCTCGTCGAGGTGCCGATCACCGACGGCGGCGTGAAGTTCGGCAACAGCGTCGTCCCGGTCAATCGTGAGGCGCTGGCCTCGGCGGCTGACAAGGGCGACCGGACGGTGACCGTGGGCGTGCGCCCCGAGCACTTCGACATCGTCGAGCAGAACGGTGCCGCCGCGAAGTCGCTGTCCAAGGAGTCCGCGGACGCGCCGGCCGGTCTGGCCGTCACGGTCAATGTCGTCGAGGAACTCGGCGCCGACGGCTATGTCTACGGCACCGCGGAGGTCGGCGGCGAGGTCAAGGATCTCGTCGTACGGGTCAATGGCCGCCAGGTCCCGGAGAAGGGCAGCCGGCTGCACGTCGTGCCGCGGGCGGGCGAGACGCATGTCTTCTCGACGTCGTCCGGGGAGCGCCTCACCGACTGATACGGGCGCAGAGCGAGCGCGGCGGCGGTCCCGGGGACATCCGGGGCCGCCGCCGCGGCGTTCGCCGGCAACAACTCCCACACCCCCGCCGCGGCGTTCGTCGGCAACAACTCCCATCCCCCGCCACCAAGTCGGCACCATAGGGACATAACCCGACTTTCCGCACCAGTGCGTCAACCCCACAACCGCACCGACGAGCCATTGCGTCCCCCGATAAGGTGACCAAATGTCGCCAAATCATCACTCCTCGCTACGATCGCGTCCGTGAACTCCGCAGCCCGCCGCATCGGCAGAACTCTCGCCCTCGTCCTCCCCGTCGTCCTGGTGCTGTCCGGGACCCTCGCCGTCACCGCCGTCCCGTGGGCGTCGTCGACGGCCACCGACTCCCAGGTATTGACCGCGGCCGCCGGCAAGGCCGTCCCCAAGACCGCCGCCCGCGCGCCCGAGGAGGCCCTGCGCAAGCGCCTCCTGGTCGAACTCCAGGAGAAGGACCCGGGCGTCGCCCTGACCCACCTCCAGGAGGCGACCACCGAGCGCCCCTCGCTGGCCAAGCACTGCGTCTCCATCGCCCGTGACCTCGGCCGTGCCGCGGTCGCCAAGTACGGCGCCGCACACCGCGCTCAGGCCTTCTCCCGCCCCGTATGCGACACCTCCTTCGCCACCGGCGTCGCCGCCGCCCAGTGACCCCCGCTCGCACCGCATAGGGTGCGATCCATGACAGGTGCCCCGCATCCTTATCCCACGCAGGCCGTGGTCCTGGCCGGCGGCCAGGGCTCCCGTCTCCGCCCGTACACCGACGACCGCCCCAAGCCGATGGTCGAGATTCCCGGCACCGGGACCCCGATCATCGGCCACCAGCTGAACTGGCTGGCCGAGGAAGGCGTCACGGACGCGGTCATCTCCTGCGGGCACCTCGCCGGAGTGCTCCAGGACTGGCTCGACCGGGCTGAACTCCCGTTGCGCGTCACGACCGTTGTCGAGACCGAACCGCTGGGCCGCGGCGGCGGCCTCAAGTACGCGGCGGGCTCGCTGCCCCGCCCGGACGAGCCCTGGTACGCCACCAACGGCGACATCTGGACCCGCTTCCCGCTCCGCGACATGGCCGCCTTCCACCACGAGCGCGCCGCCGAGGCCACCCTCGCGCTGGCCCGCCCCCACATCCCCTGGGGCGCCGTGGAGACCGATGCGTTCGGGCATGTGCTGGACTTCATCGAGTCGCCGCCCTCGCCGTATCTCATCAACGCCGGCGTCTACGTCTTCTCCGCGGCCTTCACGGGGCTGCTCCCGGACCGCGGCGACCATGAGCGCACCACCTTCCCGCGCCTCGCCCGCGAACGCCGGCTGGCCGGTTTCCCGCTCCCCCAGGGCGCCTACTGGCGCGCCATCGACACCGCCAAGGACCTCACCGAGGCCGCCAAGGAGCTGAGCGCCCAGAGGCGTTGAGCGGGCGTGGCGTACGCGGGGCCGTGGCGGACGCCCGGGGCCCCGGTAGCCGTACAGCACTCCCGGCCCGCCACCACGGCCACCACGCACACCGCGCCGCCGTGTCGGTCGTCCCGGCCGTACGCAGCACATCGCCGCCGCCCTCCGCCCTGCACGGCCTCCCACCGCCGTGCGCCGCCCTCAGCCGCACACGACACCCCACCACCGCCCTCCACCACCCACACACACCTGTCCCCGACCACCCGTCCCTCCCCTGACGGCCGGTGCAGAAGAGCCGTACGGGGAGATCGGGGCGATCGGGGACGGTGCGGGGGTGGCGGGTCAGCCCAGGAGGCCGCCCAGGGCGTCGCGGCCGGAATCGCTTCCGGAGCTGCCGCTGCCGCTGCTGCCGGTTCCGGTGGTGCCGCCGCCGGTGCCGCCCGCCGACGGGGGCACCCGGCTCGGTACCGGGGCCCGTCGGGTCGGCACGGTCTGCTGCGGTGCGCTGGTGGTCGCGCCGGGCTGCCCGGCGAGGCCGCTGCTGCTGCCCGTCGACCGTCCGGTGCCGGGGGCCGAGGCGGCCGGTGTGCCCGGCTTGCGGGCCTTGTGCGAGGCGCCCGCGGACGGCTTGCCGGGGCGCGGTGTGGCGCTGCCGGTGTGCCGGTGGCCGGGCCGGGTGGCGCGCTTGCCGGGGCGGGGCAGCGGGGAGCCGGGCAGGTTGTTGATCGCGGGCTCGCCGGGCCGCGGTACGGGCGCGACCGTCGCGGACCGTACGGCGCCGCCGAGCAGCGAGCCGATGAGCAGGGTCAGCCCGGCCACCACCGCGGTCATCACGGCGCCGCGGCGCAGCACCCGGCGCCGCAGGTCGGCCACCTCGACACGGGGGCCGAGCCGCCGCCAGGCCTCACCGGCGAGCCGCCCGTCCATGGAGTAGACCGGGGCGCCCGCGATGATCAGCGGGCTCCAGGCGGCGAGGTAGATGATGTCGGGGGCGTCGTAGGCGGGGACCGTGCGCCAGCTGACGGTCATCAGCAGCACCGCGGACAGCAGCGTGCCGATCGACGCGGCGACCCGCTGCCACAGTCCGCAGATGGTCAGCACACCGACGACGACCTGGAGGAAGGCGACCGTCAGGCCGGCGCCGACCGGGTGCGAGACGGCGAAGTCGCGCAGCGGCACGGCCAGCGCCCAAGGGTCGAGCGACAGCAGCCACTTGACCATCGAGCCCCGCTCACCGCCGTCGAAGTAGACGGGGTCGCAGAGCTTGCCCATCCCGGCGTAGACGGAGATCAGGCCGAGGAAGATGCGCAGCGGCAGCAGGACGACGCCGAGGTTCATCCGGCGGCCGGGGTAGTACGCGTGCCGCACGGAGTCGGCGCCGCGCCGCCGGCCGCCGGGGTCGTAGCCGTCCGGTGCCTCGAACCGGTCGTCGTCGTAGCCGTCGTCGAGCGGGTCGCGGCTGCCGTACGAGGTGTCCCGGTAGGGGCTGTCGCGGTAGGTGTCGGCGTACGCGCTGCCCACGGGGCGTACGCCACGCAGCAGCTTGGTGTCGTTCTGGGCGGGGCGGCGCTGGCCGATCACGGTCTGGGCGGGGGGCGCGTCGTCGAGGCGGACCCGCGGCAGGACCTGGGTCGTGCCGACGTCCTCGCCCGGTCCGTCGAGGCCGATGCCCGCGTCGCGTACCGCGTGCAGGAGTTGGGTGGTGGCGCCGGCCGTGCCGCCCGGTGCGGTGCGGCCGCTCCACACCACGGGCGCCCGGCGTCTGGCACCGGCGGCCGAGCCCCGGACGCCGGGGATGTGCGCGGTGTCGGCCATGGCGCTGCCCGCCGCGGGCGCGGCGAGCTGTACGCGGAAACTGGCGTGGTTGACGATGACCTGCGCGGGATCGCACGGCACCTTGACCGAGCTCAGGCCCGGCTCGTCATCGAAGCCCGGCGAGCGTCCCCCCGTAGGCGTGCGGGGTGTTCTGGTGTCCACGCTCATCTAACCGAGTGACTCGCGTGAAAGACACTGCCTTGACCGGGTCGATCTGTCCGAGACCCGTCAAAAGATCACGGGATCCGGCGAAGTCGTACGGAGGGTCAGGCCTTGCCCCGGGGTGGCGCGGCGGTGTGCCGGGCGCCCCGGGGCACCGGACTCAGGCGCGGCGGCGGGCCGCCTCCCACAGGACGACACCGGCCGCGACACCGGCGTTCAGCGACTCCGCGCCGCCCGGCATCGGGATCCGCACCCGGACGTCACAGGTCTCGCCGACCAGCCGCGACAAGCCCTTGCCCTCGCTGCCGACGACGATCACGACCGGGCCGTCCAGCGCCTCGACGTCCTGGAGCTCCAGCTCGCCGTCCGCGGCCAGCCCGACGACCGTCAGACCGGCCTTCTGGTACGACTCCAGCGTCCGGGTCAGGTTGGTGGCTCGGGCGACCGGCGTACGGGCCGCGGTGCCCGCCGAGGTCTTCCACGCACCGGCCGTCATCCCGGCCGCCCGGCGCTCCGGCACGACCACACCGTGGCCGCCGAAGGCACACACGGAACGGACCACGGCGCCGAGGTTGCGCGGGTCGGTGACGCCGTCGAGCGCGACGATCAGCGGGTCGGCGCCCTCGTCGAAGGCGGCCGCGGCCAGGTCCTCGGGGTGCGCGTAGTCGTACGGCGGGACCTGGAGGACCAGGCCCTGGTGGTTGAGGCCGTTGGTCATCCGGTCCAGCTCGGGGCGCGGCGCCTCCATCAGGTTGATGTCGCCGCGCTCCGAGGCGAGCTGGAGTGCGGCGCGCACCCGCTCGTCGGTGTCGATGAACTGCTGGACGTAGAGGTTCGTCGCGGGCACGCCATCGCGCAGCGCCTCGAAGACCGGGTTACGGCCGACGACCAGCTCCGCGGTGCCCTTGGCGCCGCCGCGCCGCGGGGCCGGGCGGCGCGCCGCGGCCTGCTTCGCCTGGGCGTTGGCGACGCGGTTCTTGACGTGTCCCTTACGAGCGGAGGCGGGCGGGGTCGGGCCCTTGCCCTCCAGGCTCCGGCGCCGCTTGCCGCCGCTGCCGACCTGCGCGCCCTTCTTGTTGGACGTGCGGCGGTTCCTGCGCTGGCTGTTGCCGGCCATGGGTCACCTGTTTCTTCACTGCTCTCGACGTCTCGCGACGTGGAGTGGGGACGTACGTATGGAATGAGTGTCGCCCGCGGCCACCGGGGCGGTCGAATCCGGGGGGCCGGTGGCGGGCGGGACGGGGGTCAGGACAGCGACCAGCGCGGGCCCGAGGGGGTGTCCTCGATGGCGAGCCCGGACTGCTGGAGCTGGTCGCGGATGGCGTCGGCGGTGGCGTAGTCCTTGCGGGAGCGGGCGGCCTGGCGCTGTTCGAGGACCAGCCGGACCAGGGAGTCGACCACACCGTGGAGGTCGTCGCCGCGGTCCGTGCCGGCGCCGGCCCAGCGCTCGTCGAGCGGGTCCAGGCCGAGCACGCCGAGCATCGCCCGCAGCTCGGCGAGCCGGGCCACCGCCGATTCCTTGTCGTCGGCGAGCAGCGCGGAGTTGCCCTGGCGCACGGTGGTGTGCACGATCGCCAGCGCCTGCGGGACGCCCAGGTCGTCGTCCATCGCCTTGGCGAAGGCCGGCGGCACCTCGGGCGCGGGCTCGACGACGCCGGCCTTCTCGACCGCGCGCTGGACGAAGCCCTCGATCCGCGCGAACGCGGACTCGGCCTCGCGCAGCGCTTCCTCGCTGTACTCGATCATCGAGCGGTAGTGCGGGGTGCCCAGGTAGTAGCGCAGCACGATCGGGCGCCAGCGCTTGACCATCTCCGGGACCAGCACGGAGTTGCCCAGCGACTTGGACATCTTCTCGCCGCTCATGGTCACCCAGGCGTTGTGCGACCAGTACGCGGCGAAGTCGTCGCCGTAGGCCTTGGCCTGCGCGATCTCGTTCTCGTGGTGCGGGAAGACGAGGTCGACGCCGCCGCCGTGGATGTCGAAGGCGGAGCCCAGGTACTTGTGGGCCATCGCCGAGCACTCCAGGTGCCAGCCGGGCCGGCCGCGGCCCCAGGGGGTCTCCCAGCTGGGCTCGCCCTCCCTGGCCGCCTTCCACATCGCGAAGTCGCGCGGGTCCCGCTTACCGGTCTCGCCCTCGCCGGACGGCTGGCGGAGGTTGTCCAACTCCTGGTTGGACAGCTGGAGATACTCCGGGAAGGACTTCACATCGAAGTAGACGTTGCCGTCGGCGGCGTAGGCGTGGCCCCGCTCGATCAGGCCGCGCATCATCTCGATCATCTCGGGGATGTGGCCGGTGGCGCGCGGCTCATAGGTGGGACGCAGGCAGCCGAGGGAGTCGTAGGCCGTGTTGAAGGCGACCTCGTTCTCGTAGCCGATCGACCACCAGGGGCGGCCCTGCTCGGCCGCCTTCTTGATGATCTTGTCGTCGATGTCCGTGACATTGCGCACGAACGTCACGTCGTAGCCGCGGTAGTCGAACCAGCGGCGCATGATGTCGAAGTTCAGCCCCGACCTGATATGCCCGATGTGCGGGGCGGCCTGCACGGTCGCGCCACACAGGTAGATCGAGACACAGCCCGGCACGAGCGGGGTGAAATCGCGAATCTGCCGGGCGCTGGTGTCGTACAGGCGAATCGTCACGGAACCAGGGTAGTCGGAACGAGGCAGTGCCCCGCGACCCATTGGGCCACGGGGAAACAGATCCGCCACAACCGCCCGATTCGCCGGAAGTGTCACCCGCCCGGGGCGGCCCCGGGGCCTGGTCAGATGCTGCCCACCACCTTGCGCGGGGTGATCCGCACCACGACCCGCTCGGCGTCGTCGGCCGACGCCGGGTTGAACTCCGCGTACGGCTTGCCGGTGTACTTCCGCGACAGCTGGTCGATCAGTTCCTGCCCGCCCTCGGTGCTGAGCGAGGCGGAGCCGCGGACCTCGGCGTACGTATAGGGCGCGTCGAAGGGCTGGACCACGACGGAGACCCGGGCGTCCCGGCGGAGGTTGCGCTCCTTGCGGCGGCCGACGGTCGTCGAGATCAGCAGATCGTCGCCGTCGCGCTTCACCCAGACCGGGGAGACCTGGGGGCTGCCGTCGGGCTGGACGGTCGCCACGGTCACGAAGACCGGGGTGTCGAGGAGCTTCTTGAGGTCGTCGGACAGGGTGGCAGTCACGAGGGGTCCTTCCTGCGGGCCGTTCCGAGGGACACGAATACTCCGATGGTCCCCCCAACACCCGCGCGGCGCCCGGCATTCCCGCTCCATACGGGGGAATGCCGGGCGCCGCGTACTCCGGTCCGGGCCCTGCGGGAGCCGGTCAGGCCGTACGGAAGACGATCGCCGTGGCGACCGCGGCCAGGCCCTCGGCGCGGCCCGTCAGGCCCAGCCCGTCCGAGGTCGTGCCGGAGACCGAGACCGGCGCCCCGACGGCCTCCGACAGCGCCTTCTGGGCCTCGTCGCGGCGCTTGCCGACCTTCGGGCGGACGCCGATGACCTGCACCGCGACATTGCCGATGGTGAAGCCCTCGGCCCGGACGATCCGCGCGGCCTCGGCCAGCAGCGTCACCCCGGACGCGCCGGACCACTCGGGGCGGCTGGTGCCGAAGTGCGCCCCCAGGTCGCCGACGCCGGCCGCCGAGAACAGCGCGTCACAGGCGGCATGGGCGGCCACATCGCCGTCGCTGTGACCGGCCAGGCCGTAGCCGTCGCTCTCCGCGGTGTCCCAGAGCAGCCCGGCGCACCACAGCTCACGGCCCTGCTCGAAGGCGTGCACATCCGTGCCGATGCCGACGAGCGGGAGCAGCGGGGCGGCGGGGGCCGCGGCGGGAATCGGTTCAGACATAGCCATCGGTGGCCCTCCTGCGGGCGAGTACGGCCTCGGCCAGGACCAGGTCCAGCGGCCGGGTCACCTTGAAGGCCTCCTCGTGGCCGGGAACGACCACGACCGGCGAGCCGAGCCGTTCGACCAGCCCGGCGTCGTCGGTGGCACCCTCGCCCTCGACGACGGTGTCATGCGCCTTGCGCAGGGTCGCCAGATCGAAGCCCTGTGGAGTCTGCACGGCGCGCAGCAGCGCCCGCTCCGGGGTGCCGACCACCGGCTCGGGGGTGCCCTGCGGCTGCGGATCGACCTGCTTGACGGTGTCGGCCAGCGGCAGTGCCGGGACGACGGCGGGGGCACCGGCGCGGACGGCGGCGACCACCGCGTCGACGGTGTCGACCGGGACCAGCGGCCGCGCGGCGTCATGGACCAGCACCACGTCGATGGTGTCCGGGAGCGCCGCCAGACCGAGCTGGACGGACTCCTGGCGGGTCCCGCCGCCGGGGACGACCCGCAGGTCGGTGCGCTCGGGCAGCGGGTGCTCGTCGAGCAGGCGGCTGACCTCGGCGGCGCCGTCCGGCGGGGCGACCACGACGATCATGGAGACGGCCCGGGACGCGGCCATCGCGCGGACGGCGTGCACCAGCATGGGGGTGCCGCCCAGGGTGCGCAGCGCCTTGGGGGTGCCGGGACCGAGCCGGACACCACGGCCGGCGGCGGGAATCACCGCGGCGGTGCGGAGGGGACGGGAGGGATCTGACATCGATGACTCCGGAGTCCGGGGCGAGCCCGGAATTGACGCAGACAGGTTTGTTTCCTCGGACGAGGTGGGTATGGCCTGGGCGTGCCCCCTACGGGGGGAGTGCCGGGCGCGACGCCTTGACCGGACCCTTCCGTGACATCGGTCGAGCCAGCTGCCCGGGCCCGGCACGTCACAGGGGGGCGGTGGTCCTCACCGGTACCAGCCGGCCCCCATGGATCCGTCGCAACACCCGCAGATATGCCGCAGCGCCCGGCAACGGACCGATTCCCCTCGGGGAATCGATCGTCACTCGGGCACCGCGGCATTGCTACGTCGTCGCTGCGTAGGATTTCCGTGGACTGGATTTCCTGGCGTTGGCTTTGCCTGCGTTGGATGGCGCCAACACCGGTTATGGCCAATGCTTCAGCGTCGTCAGGACGCGAGTACCTCGTCGAGCAGGGCCTCGGCCTTGTCCTCGTTGGTGTTCTCCGCGAGGGCGAGCTCGCTCACCAGGATCTGGCGCGCCTTCGCGAGCATCCTCTTCTCACCGGCGGAGAGGCCGCGCTCACGCTCACGCCGCCACAGGTCACGCACCACTTCGGCAACCTTGATCACATCGCCGGAGGCGAGCTTCTCAAGATTTGCCTTGTAGCGACGGGACCAGTTCGTGGGCTCTTCGGCATACGGTGCGCGAAGCACCTCGAAGACCCGGTCCAGCCCGTCCTGACCAACCACGTCGCGTACGCCGACGAACTCCGCATTGTCCGCTGGCACACGAACAGTCAAGTCGCCCTGGGCGACCTTCAGCACCAAGTAGGTCTTGTCCACGCCTTTGATCTGGCGAGTTTCGATGGCCTCGATCAGCGCGGCCCCGTGATGGGGATAGACCACGGTGTCGCCAACCTTGAACGTCATGTGACAGGTACCCCTTCCGTGGCTATCCATGCTAACACGGGAACGGGCCGTTCTGAATGGCGTTTTCGCAGGTCAGGGCATATCTCGGGGCTTGACAACAGCGACCGGAACGTGCTGCGAGGGGCCTCCGGAGATGGGAATTCGCAGGTCGGAGGGGCTGCACGGGTGAGCGGAAACATGCCCGTCACGTACCGGGAAGGCGATGATCAACAGGCTGAACGTCCCGGTTTGCACGGATCCACACGAGCGAGTTCCGGTACTCCGTTCGGCTGCTCAGGGGCCTCTCGGGGCGGATTCTGGAATTGATCACGAACCGGCGGGCGAAGAGTGTGATCAATTCCGCGAGCCCTTCACATTCCCTGCGAATACTGCTTTTCCCAGGGAAGGAAACCAGCCGCTCACCACCCGAACGGCCGCGTGCCGAAAATTCATGCCCGTTCTTGAGAACGTTCTCGACTCCGCCTGAACTGCGAACCGTTCCAGCGGCCGTTCCGCGGGCCGTTCCGTGTACCGCGTGCGGCCGCCCGTTTCCCGGTGCGTTCTCCCGCCTGCTTCCCGGGGGCTCCGGCCGCCGCCGGCTGCCGTTCGGGGCCGTGTGTCGGGGGCGGCGGAACGGGGGCCCGGACGGCGGTGGCGGGCCGCTGATCGCGCTGGGGGCGGGTCGGGTGCGGCGGCGCGAGGGCGGCTCGGTAACCTAGCGGCGCTGACACACCCTTAGGGCGGCTTTACGCACCCGTCGTCATGACGCGTACGGAGGCCGCTCCAGCCGTCCATCCGCGACCGGGCACGAACGTTCGGCCGCCGTAGCTCGTCAAGGAGATGCCGCCGCCGTGAGCCGCAGCCTTCGACGCGGCGTCCTCGCCGCCACCGTCCTTTCGCTCTCGATCGCCACGCTGTCCGCGTGCG
This sequence comes from Streptomyces platensis, assembly GCF_008704855.1. Lineage (NCBI taxonomy): Bacteria > Bacillati > Actinomycetota > Actinomycetes > Kitasatosporales > Streptomycetaceae > Streptomyces > Streptomyces platensis. The sequence goes on along the minus strand of NZ_CP023691.1, from coordinate 5,161,905 downwards.
CGGCCGGGAACGACGCCCAGACGCTTGCGGTCAAGCCGGACAACGCCGCGACCTCTGTGGGCGACATCAAGATCCAGAACGCCAACGTGATCACCCAGCCCGAGGTGGACGCCAAGGGCCCGGCCGTGGTCTCGGCGACGGTGTTCAACAGCGGCGTCAAGGACCAGAAGCTGACCGCGATCTCCGTCGACGGCAGCGGCCAGACGGCCAAGCTCGCGCCGGCCGACCACGGCTCCGGCCCGGTCACCGTGCCCGCCGGCGGCTCCGTCGTGATCGGCGGCGAGGGCAACCCCTCGGCCGTCCTCGCCAGCGGCCGGGAGGCCGTCCAGGACGGCAACGCGCAGCCGCTGACCTTCAAGTTCAGCTCCACCGGCCAGGTGCGGATCAACGCCTACGTCGTCCCGGCGAAGAACTACTTCGAGGGCTACGGGCCGTCGCAGGTGCCGTCGCCGTCCGGCTCGCCGTCGCCGTCCGGTTCCGGCAAGCCCTCGGGCAAGCCGTCCGGCTCCGCGTCCCCGTCCGGTTCGGGCAAGCCGACCGCGGCGGCGGACCACGCCGAGGACTGAGCCGGCCGCCCGACGGCGGCAGGCCGTCACCAGTACGCGCCAGGGGCGCCCTTCCGATCCGGAGGGGCGCCCCTGGCGCGTAGTGGCACAGCGGTGAGCCGCGCGGCGCTGCGCGGCTCACCGGTGCACGGGCCGGCTTACGGCTCGAACTTGTAACCCAGGCCGCGGACCGTGACGAGGTAGCGCGGTGCGCCCGGGTCGGGCTCGATCTTGGCGCGCAGCCGCTTGACGTGCACGTCCAGCGTCTTGGTGTCGCCCACGTAGTCGGCGCCCCAGACCCGGTCGATGAGCTGCATACGGGTCAGCACCCGGCCGGCGTTGCGCAGCAGCATCTCCAGGAGGTCGAACTCCTTCAGCGGCAGATCGACCTTGCCGCCGGCGACCGTGACGACATGGCGGTCCACGTCCATCCGGACCGGGCCGGCCTCCAGGGCCTGCGGGGCGACCTCCTCGGGCTCGCCGCGGCGGCGCAGCACGGCGCGGATCCGGGCGACCAGTTCGCGGGAGGAGAAGGGCTTGGTGACGTAGTCGTCGGCTCCTATTTCCAGGCCGACCACCTTGTCGATCTCGCTGTCCTTGGCGGTCACCATGATGACCGGGACATTGGAGCGGCCGCGGAGCTGGCGGCAGACCTCGGTGCCGGGCAGGCCGGGCAGCATCAAATCCAGCAGCACGAGATCGGCGCCGTTGCGCTCGAACTCGTCCAGTCCGTCAGGGCCCGTAGCCGCGATGGCGACCTCGAAGCCCTCCTTGCGGAGCATGTACGACAGTGCATCGCTGAACGATTCCTCGTCCTCGACGACAAGCACTCGGGTCACGGAAGGACCTCCGGGGCTGGGTGAGCAGGGAGCGGATCGTTGAAGGTCTCGTACGGGCGGTCCTCGTCGTCGAGGCCCTCCGCGGAGAGGTCGGCGGGCCGTTCGCGGTCGCGTACGGCCCCGGCTTCCGGGAGACGCAGGGTGAAGGTGGAGCCTTGTCCCTCGGCGCTCCATACCGTGACCTCCCCGCCGTGCGAGGCGGCCACGTGCTTGACGATGGCGAGGCCGAGGCCGGTCCCGCCGGTGGCGCGCGAGCGCGCCGGGTCGACGCGGTAGAACCGCTCGAAGACGCGGTCGCGGTCCTTCTCGGATATCCCGATGCCCTGGTCGGTCACCGCGATCTCGATCAGGTCGCCACCCGGTGCGGAGACATGGCGTCCGGCGATCCCCACGCGGGTGCGCGCCGGGGAGTAGTTGACGGCGTTCTCGACGAGGTTGCCCAGGGCCGCCGCGAGCTGGCCGCGATTGCCCCAGACATGCAGGTCGGCGGTGCCGCCGACGGCCATGGTGATCTGCTTCGTCCCGGCCTGCTGGCGGCAGCGGTCCATCGCCTCGGCGACCAGCTCGTCGACCCGGACCGGCTCGGCGTCCTCCAGCGGGTCGTCGTTCTGCACCCGGGAGAGATCGATGAGCTCCTGGACGAGGCTGGTCAGGCGGGTGGCCTCGTTCTGCATCCGGCCGGCGAAGCGCTCGACGGCCTCCGGGTCGTCGCTGGCGTCCATCACGGCCTCGGAGAGCAGCGACAGGGCGCCGACCGGCGTCTTGAGCTCATGGCTGACGTTGGCCACGAAGTCGCGTCGGACGGCCTCTATGCGGCGGGCCTCGGTGAGGTCCTCGACCAGCAGCAGGACGAGCCGGGAGCCGAGCGGGGCGACTCTGGCGGAGACCGCGAGGGCCTCGCCGCGGCCGGTGCCGCGGCGCGGGAGGTCCAGCTCGACCTGGCGTATCTCCCCGTCCCTGCGGGTGTCGCGGGCCATCTGCATCATCGGTTCGACGGCGAGCTTGCCGCCGCGGACCAGCCCGAGGGCGTACGCGGCGGAGCTGGCCTTGACGACGGCGTCGGCCTCGTCGAGCACCACGGCGGAGGAGCGGAGCACCGAGAGCACGGTGTCGACCCCGGGCGGCAGCGCGGCGTCGACGTGCAGCGAGCTGCGGGTGGGCTTGGCCTGATCGCGCTCACTCCAGCGGAACGCCAGCATGGCGAAGACGCCGGTGCACAAGCCGGCGATCGCTGCCACTGCGGCGACGGCCGCATCCACGTTCATGACTCCAGGTTATGCGCCGGGTCGGACACTTCCCCAGCCGTGCGAGGCCCTGCTCGAACAGCCGTCGCCCAGAGTTCACCGTGGCGTCCACACCGGTTCACTCCGGAGGCCGGTGCGGAGCGTGTGCCCGTCCGCCGGATGCCCCTAGGGAAACCGGCGCGTGCGCCCTGCCGCTCCGGCGCACGGCCCGGTGAACCGCCCGGCCGGCCTCGGGGCAGTGGTTGCGTCGCCCAGAGTTCACCTTCACGTCGGTGCCGGTTCACCCCCGGTGGCACCGCAGGTCGCGCGGCGCCCGCAAGGTGAGGGTGCGGGTGCCGGACCGGTTCCGCTCCGACCCGCGACCGGACACCCTGAGCGACCGCGAGCGGGCCCCTCCGGGGCACGGCACCGCGGAGTACGCGCTCCGCGGAGCGCTCCTCCGGGATCCGGGCCGCGCGGGCACCGGCCGTGAGAGCGTGGGCACAGGTCACCCTGCACCCCGTTCCACCTCCCACGCCACATCACCACATCGAAGCGAGAGAAGGTCACTGATGCGGGACGCGTACCACGAGGAGCTGGATTCGATCGGCGAGGGCCTGGTCGAGATGGCCCGGCTCGTCGGCTCCGCGATCGGGCGCGCCACCACGGCGATACTCGACGCGGACCTCAAGCTGGCCGAGAACGTCATCGCCGGCGACGAGAAGGTCGACGACCTCCAGCGCGACCTGGAGGCCCGGGCCATCGCCCTGCTGGCGCGGCAGCAGCCGGTCGCCACCGACCTGCGGATCGTCGTCACCTCGCTGCGGATGAGCGCCGACCTGGAGCGCTCCGGCGACCTGGCCCAGCATGTGGCCAAGCTGGCCCGGCTGCGCTTCCCGGAGTCCGCCGTTCCGCAGGATCTGCACGCCACCATCCTGGAGATGGGGCAGCTGGCGCAGCGCCTGATGGCCAAGGCCGCCGAGGTCATCATCACCAAGGACGTCGACCTCGCGCTCCAGCTGGAGCAGGACGACGACGCGATGGACATGCTGCACCGCACGCTCTTCCAGCACCTGATGGACGACCGCTGGAAGCACGGCATCGAGACGGCCGTGGATGTGACCCTGCTGGGCCGCTACTACGAGCGCTTCGCCGACCACGCGGTGTCCGTCGCCAAGCGGGTCGTCTACCTGGTCACCGGCGAGCACGCCGACGAGATCGCCCCGCCGACGGCGGTGGAGGGCACCTGACGGCACCGGCGGGCGGAGGGCGCGAGTCTGCCCCATGAGCCACCGTGCGCCGTTGACGTGTGCTTCCACGCGCCGTTGACGCGCCTCGTCACCCGGGCTTGCAATGGGCAGCAGGTGACCCCTAGGAGGCAATGCATGGCACCCATGGCGGACTCCCCCAACCCCGCGGCCGAGGCCCCGACTGCCGTCGACCGCCCGCGGCTCCCGCTGCTCGGCGCCTGTGGCTGCGGCCCCGGCTGTAGCTGCGGCTGCCAGTCGGGCGGACCGTGCCAGTGCGGCGGCAGCTGCTAGCGACCCCGACGGCACAGCGCCACGGCGGCCCCGGCCGGTCGGTCTTCACGACCCTCCGGCCGGGGCCGCACGCATTCCCGTCATTCCGCCGTCGTCACAGCATGATCGCCAGCGGATGGATCTCGTCCGCCTTGTGGCCGGCGCGCTCGTGTATGCGCTGCACCGCTCCCGCCGACGGCGCTTCGGACAGACAGAACACATCGCCGGACTCGGTGTCGGCCCAGGCGTTCTCGAAGGTCACGCCCTCCTCGCTCTGGATAGCGAGGTCGGCCTGATGCGCGGCTTTGAACTCATCGGGCGTGAGGCCCTTCATACCGTGATGGATGTCCATGAACTTGGGCATCGAGCTCATCCTCCAGATTGCAGACGACACCCCTTCTTCCATGCTGCATGCGTCTGCCCGGGGCGCATCTACGGGCGGGGAGGGCGGGGCACAGGTGCCGGCCGGCGGGGCCGAAGGCAAGGCCCGGACAAGGCCCCGGACAAGGCCCCGGACAAGGCCCCGGAACGCCGACAAGCCCCCGGCCGGTGCGGGAATCCGCAGGCCGGGGGCTTGATCGCGTCGTGTTACTTCTTCTTGCCCTGGTTCTTGACTGCCTCGATGGCGGCCTTGGCGGCCTCCGGGTCGAGGTAGGTGCCGCCGGGCTTGAGCGGGCGGAAGTCGGCGTCCAGCTCGTAGGCGAGCGGGATGCCGGTGGGGATGTTCAGGCCGGCGATGTTCTCGTCGGAGATGCCGTCGAGGTGCTTGACCAGGGCGCGGAGGCTGTTGCCGTGGGCGGCGACCAGGACCGTGCGGCCGGCGAGGAGGTCCGGGACGATGCCGTCGTACCAGTACGGCAGCATGCGGACGACGACGTCCTTGAGGCACTCGGTCTTCGGGCGCAGCTCCGGCGGGATCGATGCGTAGCGCGGGTCGTCCGACTGGGAGAACTCGGCGCCGTCCTCCAGGGCGGGCGGCGGGGTGTCGTACGAGCGGCGCCAGAGCATGAACTGCTCCTCGCCGAACTCGGCCAGCGTCTGTGCCTTGTCCTTGCCCTGGAGCGCACCGTAGTGGCGCTCGTTCAGCCGCCAGCTGCGGTGGACGGGGATCCAGTGCCGGTCGGCGGACTCCAGAGCGAGCTGCGCGGTGCGGATGGCGCGCTTCTGGAGGGAGGTGTGCACTACGTCGGGGAGCAGGCCGGCGTCCTTGAGCAGCTCTCCGCCGCGGACTGCCTCCTTCTCGCCCTTCTCATTGAGATTGACGTCCACCCAGCCGGTGAACAGGTTCTTCGCGTTCCACTCGCTCTCGCCGTGGCGGAGGAGGATCAGCTTGTACGGTGCGTCGGCCATGGCGTCGAGCGTAATCGACGTCCGGACCAGGCCCTGCGCGGGTCCAGGAGCTGGGATCTCCGACGACCTTTGACGTTTCCCGTCAATTGAGTGGCGGGTTGAGCCGGGCGATCAGTAGGGTGCGGATGCCGCACTCACCACTTACATCAGTCGTCTCTTCCGTGTCCGCGCCCGCGCTTCCGGCGCCCGCCGCGGCCCAGCCGCCCGCAGCTCCGCCACGCACCGCTTCACCATTCGACGGGGGAAATGTCATGTCCGCATCCACGCCCGGCCCCACCAGGCGGTCCGGTTTCCGACGGGCCGCCGTGGAGAGCGTCTCCGGCCTCCCCCCGCAGTTCTGGTGGCTGTGGACCAGCACCTTGATCAACCGGCTGGGCGCCTTCGTCGCCACCTTCCTCGCCCTCTATCTGACCGTCGAGCGCGGCTACTCGGCCTCGTACGCGGGACTGGTGGCGGCGCTGTACGGCCTGGGCGGCGTGATCTCGTCCGTGGGCGCCGGGGTGATGACCGACCGGCTCGGCCGGCGGCCCACCATGCTGATCGCGCAGCTGTCGACGGCGGCGTCCGTCTTGCTGCTCGGCTTCATGACGGACCCGGTCGCCATCGCGGTGGTGGCGGGCCTGGTCGGCATGGCGAGCAACGCCTCCCGCCCCGCCGTCCAGGCGATGATGGCGGACATCGTCGCCCCCGAGGACCGCGTCCGCGCCTTCTCGCTGAACTACTGGGCGATCAACCTCGGCTTCGCCATCTCCTCCACCGCCGCCGGACTCATCGCCGAGCACGGCTACTTGGCCCTCTTCGTGGGCGAGGCCTCGCTCGTGCTGGCCTGTGCGCTGGTGGTCTTCTGGAAGCTCCCGGAATCACGGCCCGCCCAGAACGCTTCCGGCGGTCCGGACGACGAGGGCACCGGGCCGGCCCCCGCCCCGGTCTCCATGCGGACCGTCGTGCGCGACGGCCGGTTCATGACTGTCGTCGGTCTCAATCTGCTGCTCGCACTGCTCTTCCAGCAGGCCTATGTCTCGATGCCGGTGTCGATGGGTCAGGACGGCTTCTCCAGCGCCGAGTTCGGCATGGTCATCGCGGTCAACGGCGTCCTCGTCGTACTGCTGCAGATCCCGGTGACGCGCTTCATCGAGCACCGCAGCCCGGCCCTGCTGCTCATCGGCTCCGCCCTGCTCGCCGGCTACGGCTTCGGGCTGACGGCGCTGGCCGGCTCGGTCGCGATGTACGCGGTCGCCGTCACCGTCTGGACCCTCGGCGAGATCATCAACTCCCCCACCCAGATGGGGCTGGTGGTACGGCTGTCCCCGCTGCACGGCCGCGGCCGCTACCAGGGCATGTACTCCTTGTCCTGGTCCATCGCCTCCCTCACGGCCCCGCTGGTCGGCGGCGTGGTGATCGACCAGTACGGGGCGGATGTCCTGTGGGCCGGCTGCGCGGCCGTGGGCACGGTGGCGGCGGCGGGGTACGGGCTCCTGCTCCGGGGCCTGCCGGAGCAGGAGGAGGGCGGCACGGGGAAGGTGGCGGCGGGTCAGCCTGGCGTGGGCGAGCCTGCCGTGGGCACGGGGGAGTCGTCAGAGCCGGTGCCGCCTTCCGCGTCCGCGCGGGAGGCCGGGGCGCCGGTGGGGGCGGGTGAGTCGCTGGGGTGACGGGGCGGGCGGCCCGTGCGTACGGCTACGCGGAAGGCCGCTGCGTCAGATGCGCGAAGGCGTCGAGGTTGCGGGTGGACTCGCCGCGGGAGACCCGCCAGGCGTACTCCTTGCGGATCGCCGTGGCGAAGCCCATCTCCAGCAGGGTGTTGAAGCTGCCGTCGGCGTTCTCCAGGACCGTGCCGAGGATGCGGTCGAGTTCGTCGGGGGTGACGGCGGCCAGCGGGAGCTTGCCCACGAGGTAGATGTCGCCGAGTTTGTCGAGCGCGTAACCGACGCCGTAGAGGCGGGTGTTGCGTTCGAGGAGCCAGCGGTGCACGGCCTCGTGGTTCTCGTCAGGGCGGCGGACGACGAAGGCGTTGATGGAGAGGGAGTGCCGGCCGACGATCAGCGAGCAGGTCGTGGAGAGCTTGCGGGTGCCGGGGAGCTTGATGACGTAGGTGCCGTCGGAGGGGGATTCCCAGTCGAGGCCGGCGTCGTTCAGCGTCTGCTCGACCACGTCGTGCGCGGTCGCCCCCTGGGGCACGGCCGGCCCGGCCTGCCCCGTCGTCCTGCTCACGCCGTGCTCCTCGCCCGTGTCACCCATGGAGCGATCGTAGGTGACGGCGGTGCTCCTGCATGGCGGCGGAGTAGACCTCGCCGGTCGCGGCGGCGGCGGTGTCCCAGCCGAAGGACTGGGCGTGCCGGGCCGCGTCGGTGCCCATCCGGGTGGGCAGGGCCGGGTCCGCGACGAAGCGGGCGAGCGCGCGGGCGTAGTCGGCCGGGTCATGGCCGGCGACGAGGAAGCCGCTGACGCCGTCGCGCACCGCCACCGGCAGTCCGCCGACCGCGGCCGCGATGACCGGGGTGCCACAGGCCTGGGCCTCGATGGCGACCAGTCCGAACGATTCGCTGTACGAGGGCATGACCAGCACGGAGGCGGCGCGGTACCAGTCGGCGAGCTGTTCCTGGCCGACCGGCGGGCGGAACTGCACCAGATCCGCGATGCCGAGCCGGGCAGCCAGCTTCTGGAGGCCCTCCGGCTTGGCCAGACCGCTGCCGCTGGGCCCGCCGACCACGGGCACCACCAGACGGGAGCGCAGCGAGGGGTCCCCGTCCAGCAGGGCGGCGGCCGCGCGCAGCAGGATGTCGGGGGCCTTCAGCGGCTGTATTCGGCCGGCGAAGAGCGGAATGATCGCATCCTGCGGCAGGCCGAGGCGGGCGCGGGCGGCGGCCCGGCTCTCGGCGACGTCGCCGCCGGTGGGCCGGAAGCGGTCGAGGTTGACGCCGGGGTGCACCACCGCGATCTTGCCGGGCTCGGCCTCGTAATGCCGTGCGAGCTCGTCCGCCTCCTCGGCGGTGTTGGCTATCAGCCGGTCCGCGGCCCGGACGATCTGGGTTTCGCCGATGACCCGGGCGGCCGGTTCGGGGGTGTCGCCCACGGCCAGCGCGGCGTTCTTGACCTTGGCCATGGTGTGCATGGCGTGCACCAGCGGCACGCCCCAGCGCTCGCCGGCCAGCCAGCCGACGTGGCCGGAGAGCCAGTAGTGGGAGTGCACCAGGTCGTAGTAGCCGGGGCGGTGGCCGGCCCAGGCCTGCATCACGCCGTGGGTGAAGGCGCACAGCTGGGCGGGCAGCTCCTCCTTCGCCAGGCCCTCGTACGGACCGGCGTCCACATGCCGTACGAGGACGCCGGGGGCGAGCTCGACGGCGGGCGGGAGGGTGCCGGTGGTGGCGCGGGTGAAGATCTCCACCTCGATGTTGATCGAGGCGAGCTTCCTGGCCAGCTCGACGATGTAGACATTCATGCCGCCGGCGTCGCCGGTGCCGGGCTGGTGCAGCGGGGAGGTGTGGACGCTGAGCATCGCCACCCGCCGCGGACGGCGGGGGCTGCCGGGCAGCCGCAGCCGGGCCTGGCCCGGGAACTGGCCATGGGGACGACTGCGGAGCCGGGACACGTATTGGCTCACGTCGAGCTACCTCCTAGGCGGGGCGGCGGCGCGCCTCCGACCCCGTCCAACAACAGACCGCGGCCATCCATTTCCGTTCGGCACGCCCTCCGCGTACTTTGCCAAAGCGTGACCGAGCGGGGCAGGCGGGAGCCGGTGGGCCCGGGCGGGAGCCGGCGGTCCCGGCGCGGCCAGGTGGCGCCCCCGTAGCGCCTCGGCCGGTCCCGGCGGGCCTCCGCGGACGGTGCACCCGCGGCCACCCCATACTCTCGATGCCATGGCCCGCCGCCCCTCCGTCCCCGCCGCCGCCCCGGCGAGCGCACCCTCCCGCCCCGTCGGCAACGCCACCCGCGGGACAACCAACCCCAACCGGCTGCGCCGTATGGACCGCTGGATCGCCGCGGAACACGGCGCCGTGCTGCGCCGCGCCGCCGACCCCGTCGCCGTCGACCTCGGTTACGGCGCCGCGCCCTGGACCGCGGTGGAGCTGCTGGGCCGGCTGCGGACGGTCCGGCCGGACGCCCGGGTCGTCGGCATCGAGATCGACCCGGCGCGGGTGGCGGCCGCGCGGACCTATGAGCGGCCGGGGCTGGACTTCCTCCACGGTGGCTTCGAGGTGCCGCTGCCGGGTCAGCGGACGCGGGCGCCGGTCCTCATCCGGGCCGCGAATGTGCTGCGGCAGTACGACGAGGACGAGGTGGCCGCCGCGTGGCGGCGGCTGTGCGCGCGGCTGGCGCCCGGCGGGCTGCTGGTCGAGGGCACCTGCGACGAGATCGGGCGGCGGCACGTCTGGGTGGCGCTGGGCCCCGAGGGGCCGCGCACGGTCACCTTCGCGGCCCGCCTCAGCGCCCTCCAAACCCCCTCTGACCTGGCCGAACGCCTCCCGAAGGCGCTGATCCACCGCAATGTGCCGGGCGAGCCGGTCCATGCCTTCCTGCGGGACTTCGACCGCGCCTGGGCCACCGCCGCCCCGCTCGGCGCGCTGGGCGCCCGCCAGCGCTGGCGCGCGGCCGTGGCGGCGCTGGCCACGGACTGGCCGCTGACCGGCGATCCGCGGCGCCGGCGCCAGGGAGAGGTCACCGTGCGGTGGGAGGCGCTGGCCCCTAGGGCCTGTCTTCAAAGTCCCGTCGTTCGCCCGTAGGGCGGGGCTCGCGGTGTCTGGTGCGTGCGATCGCAAGGCGGAGGGTCGTCCCGGTACTGGGTGTACCGGGATGATCCGACAACGCGGCGAGCGTGCGTGCCAGACGCCGCGAGGCAGGCGGGACTTTGAAGACAGGCCCTAGGGGGTGAGCGGGGCCGTCGCCAGGGCGACCACGCCCTACGCGGTCAGCACCGGGTCCGTCAGCGCCCCCAGCTCCCGGATGCGCCGCTCCGTCTCCGAGCCACGCGGGGCCGTGTACGTCACCAGCGCCTGGTCCGGATCGCTGTTCAGCCGGAAGCTCTCGAAGGTGACGAAGAGCTCACCCGCCTGCGGATGCAGAATCCGCTTGGTGCCGCGCAGACACTCATGCACCGACTGCGCCTCCCAGATCCGCCGGAAGCTCGGACTGTGGTCGAGGAGTTCATTGACCACCTCGCAGATCCGCGGGTCGTCGGGGTGCCGGCCGCTGTCGGCGCGCAGATTGCCGACCACCTCCTCGGCCTTCGCTTCCCAATCCGGGTACAGGGCGCGCGCGCCCGGGTCGAGGAAGGCAAGCAGCGCGGTGTTCCGCCGGTCCGGGGCGAGCGTCTCCAGGTCGAAGGTGAGCCGGCCGCCCAGCGTGTTCCAGGCCAGGATGTCCAGCCCGCGGCCGACGACAATGGCCGGGACGGTGGGCGCCATCGCGTCCAGGACCTGCTGGATCTCGGGGCGTACGGTCTGCCGGGGCGCGGGACAGGGCGCGCATTCCGCTCCGGGGCGCCGGGGTACCGCGATATTGCGCAGATAGGTCACCTCGCCGCCCGAGAGCCGCAGCGCCCGCGCGATGGCATCCAGGACGGAGTCGGAGATGGCGGGGGCCCGGCCCTGCTCGATCCGGGTGTAGTAGTCGACGCTGATGCCGGCGAGCTGGGCGACCTCCTCGCGCCGCAGCCCGCGCACCCGGCGCCGGTTCACGCCGCCGGGCAGGCCCAGGTCGGCCGGGTCGAGCGCGGCGCGGCGCGCCTTGAGGAACGAGCTGATCTCGATTTCCGCGTACAGCATCGGTCCAGTATGCGGCGCACGGCCGCTTGGGTGGTTCCCGCCGTCCCAGGTTGCGACGGGCCTGGTCCGCTCTCCGTACGGACAGCAAGGTGGTGCCCGGACGCCTCCGGGGCGCCCCGGAGCCGCCCTCCGGCACGCCCCGGAGCCGTCTTTGGGACAACCCCTGAGAACTCGCAGAGAAGGTAGGGCACCTCATGCAGCGCAGGATCCTCGGCGGCACCGGCATCTCGGTCAGCGAGTACGCGCTCGGCGCGATGATGCTCGGCGCCTGGGGCAACACCGATCACGACGACTGCGTACGGATCGTGCACCGCGCGCTGGACGCCGGGATCAACCTCGTGGACACCGCGGACGTGTACGCCGCCGGCGAGTCCGAGGAGATCGTCGGCAAGGCGCTCAAGGGCCGCCGCGAGGACGTCGTCCTGGCCACCAAGGCCGTCAGCTCCATGGGCCCGGACGCCAACCACAGCGGCAGCTCCCGGCGCTGGATCGTGCGGGCGGTGGAAGACAGCCTGCGCCGTCTGGGCACCGACTACATCGACCTCTACCAGATGCACCGCCCCGACCCGACGACCGATATCGACGAGACGCTCTCCGCGCTCTCCGACCTCGTACGGGCCGGGAAGGTGCGGGCGATCGGCTCCTCGACCTTCCCCGCCGAGCAGATCGTCGAGGCCCAGTGGACCGCCGAACGCCGCGGCCACCTCCGCTTCCGCACCGAGCAGCCGCCGTACTCGATGCTGGCCCGCGGAGTGGAGAACGCGGTGCTGCCCACCGCGCAGCGCTATGGCATGGGCGTGCTGACCTGGGGCCCGCTCAGCGCCGGCTGGCTGTCCGGCCGCGACCTCTCGGCCAGTTCACGGGCCGGCATGGAAACCCAGAAGTTCGACCTCTCCATCCCCGAGAACGCCCGGAAGGCCGAGGCGGTCCGCGCCCTGTCCAAAGTCGCGGAGGAAGCGGCCCTGCCCCTCCCCCACCTGGCCACCGCCTTCGTCCGCTCCCACCCGGCCGTCACCTCCGTGATCATCGGCCCACGCACCCTCGACCAGCTCAACAGCATGCTGGACGGCTCGGAGGTGACCCTCGGCGCGGACATCCTGGACCGCATCGACGCCATCGTCCCGCCGGGCACGGACCTCAACCGCGCCGACGCGTATTACCTTCCGCCGGCCATCAAGGATGCCTCGTTGCGGCGGCGGTGAGGGCGTGATGCCTCGGCCGGCCGGCGCGCTGCGCCTCGGACACCACCGAGCGCGGCCTACGCCGCCTTGAGCCGCGCCACTTCCCGTGCCCGTTCGGACAGTTGGCGTACGGCGGGAAGCTGACGGTACGGGTACAAGCCCTGCCTCAGGGCGGTGAAGTGGTCGTCGCCGCGGGCGCCGGAGGTGCCGGTGTAGTCGTCCAGGAAGCGGCTCCACGCCTCGCACGACTCCTCCACGTGACGCATGGCGAGGAGGCGCCTGGCCAGAAGTCCGTTGGTGTGCATGCGGCCTTGGCGCTCCGCCGCCGGACGGCAGCGGTTCGAACGGCGCAGCGCGCGGACCGACTCCGGGCGGTCGCCCAGCTCCCACAGCACGTGGGCCACGTGGAATTCGTACGCAGCGCGGTCGTAGCCGCCGATGTGGTCGTTGCGGCCGTCGGCCCGCGACAGGGCCGCTTCGGTCTCCCGTAGCCGGGTGAATGCCTGGCGTCGGTCCTTCACCATCGCCGCGCCGTGTGCCTGTTGCCCCCGGAGGAACGCGGTCAGGCGGGGGCCCGCGGCGGGAGCGGCTGCGGCGGCGGAGTCGGCCAGTTCCAGTGCTTTCTCGCCGTGGCCGAGGTGGGAGGCCTGCAACGCCATGCCCCGCAGGGTGCGGCAGTAGGTGAGGTGGTCCTCGGCGGCGCCGGCGAGCTTGAGGGCCTTGACGTAGTACCGCTGTCCGATGTGGTGTTCCCGCTCGTACATGGCCATCCAGCCCGTGAGATAGACCAGGTCGGCGGCCGCCGACCGCATCGCCTTCCGGGCTTCCGCCGTACCGTCGGCCTTCAGATAGGGGCCGACGGTGTTGACGAGGAAGGCGGCGGCCATCGGCCGGGCGTGTGCTCCGCCGAGATCATCGAGGATGTCCGCGATGTTCTCCGTCATCTTCCGGACGGTCTCGATGTCGCCCATGCCGATCCGCACCGTACGGCCGGCGGGAGTTGCCTCGGCCCTCCCGGCCACGGTGTCGAAGCCCGGCACTGCCAGCGCTGCCGAGTACAGCCCGGCGCCGAGCACCGCCCGCCGCGAGGGATCCATATCGGCCCTGCCCAAATCCATCACTCCCGCCGCGATATCGGCTGGTTCACCCGGGGCGGCGCTTTCGCCGAGACCGGCCTCGGCGCGCGTGACGGGGCGCTTCAGCAGCCGTGACAGCGCCTCGGTGACCGCGTCGCGTGCCTCCTTCTTCGGCAGGGACCCCTTCAGCCAGTGCGACACCGACGACTTGTCGTAGTGCAGTGCCACCCCGAGTTCGGCGGCGGCCCGGTTCACCGCCCGCGCCAGCTGCGCGTTTCCGATCCCGCCCTCCCGCATGAGACCGGCGAGCGCGAGGTTCGGCGTTCTTGATCGTGGTGCCATCGCGTGGACCCCCGGGCGTTCAACCAGTTCAACCGTCTCTCCACTCTGCTCCCTTACCCGGTGCGCAGTAAGGGAGTTGAGTGAATATCGGCCGTCGGGAGGTTCTTCCCGCCAGCCGCTTGACAGCCCTGTACGCGCCTGTCGCCGAGAGGTCGGGCGCAGCAGGCCGCCCCCGACCGATGAGGAGACACCCTGTGATCTCACACGTCACGATCAATCAGCGGGACATCGCCTACGACGCCCGCGCCCAGCAGGCCGCCCTGTCGGTGACCGTCCACCACCGCGACGGCGGCACGGAACCGTCCCTGCTCGTCATGGACCCGGGACAGGTGGAGCTGTACGCCATCCAGCTGGATCAGGCGATCGCCAAGCGGAAGTCCGCGCAGGAGGACGCAGCGCGGTGAGTGTGCGTGACCCCGCAGGCGCCCCATGACCGGGGCGCCGCCGTTCACGCCAGATGCAGCGCCGCCAACAACGCATCCACCAAGGGCCGGTCGCGTTCCTGGGTGAGGCGGGTGCGGGCCTCGGCGGGGGGCAGCCACTCCAGGCGGTCGACCTCGGTGCTGGGGGTGAAGGCGCCGGCGAGGGCCTCGGCGGCCCAGTAACGGACCTGTTTGGGGCGGCCGTTGGCGTCGTAGTAGGAGGTGGGCAGGGGGGCGCCGGGGCGGCAGTCCATGCCGGTTTCTTCGGCCACTTCGCGCACCGCGCCGGCCAGGGCGTTCTCGCCGCGCTTCAGCTTGCCTTTGGGGTGCGACCAGTCGTCGTACTTGGGGCGGTGGACGAGGGCGATCTCCAGCCCGTCCTCGGTCGGGGCGCGGCGCCACAGGACGCAGCCCGCGGCCCGTACCGGCTTCTGCGGGGACGTCACCTCGGCACCCCTTTCCGTGCGGTCATGCGGCCACCTTCTCAGCCCGGCCGCGCCCCGTCCGCGCGTTCATGTCCCGCGTCGCCTCCTCAGCCTGTGCGGTCCGGCGTCCGGGGCAGCCACACGCGGCCGAAGGCGAAGCGGGCCGCCTCGACCTCGTGGCGCTGGTCGGCGTGCAGCACGCCCAGGGCGTAGGCGGTGGCCGGGGCGATGCGGGGGGTGCGGGCCGCGGCGGCGGCTGCGGCGGCGGCCTCCGCGGCGTCCCGGTGCCACTCCAGGGCCCGGCCGGCCTCCGCGAGCCGGAGGTCGCTGGTCTCCGGCGCGATCACCTCCCGGGCGTAGCGGCTCAGTCGCACCAGCATCCGGACCTGGTGCCAGGGCGCGTCCTGGCGCTGGTCGGCGGCGAGGGCGGCGGCGTTGTACGGGTAGCCCGCGCGGGACAGCGGCAGGGCCGCGACCGCCTCCGCGAGCCGCCGGTGCGCCTGTTCGGCGAGCGGCGGGAGTGCCTCGTCGGCCGGGACCTCGGCGGCCGTACGGGCCAGCGGCGCCTCGGAGGCGAGCACCGCCACGGAGTCGGCGACGGCGTGGAAGCGGGAAGAGCCCAGGGCCTGGAGCGCGGCGGAGTGGGCGCGGGTGCGGGCGAGGGTGAGCTGGCGGTCCAGCAGCGCCCCGGCGCGCGCCGCACCGGCCGACAGCGCGCCGTCGGGGTCCGGGTCGGAGGACGACGTGGAGGAGGAGGCGGAGGGGGAGGACGGGGAGGATGCGGCGGCGGCAGTGGAGGAGGCGGTCGGGCGGTCGGACCGTTTGCCCCGTTCTCCGCGGCCGGTCCGGTCGCTGCGCTCCGGGCCCCGGCCGGTCAGCCGCTGGAGGGCCGTCATCAGCCGTTCGCGGCGGGCCGCGCAGGCCTGTTCGCGGGCCAGGGTGCCGGACAGCCAGCCCAGTTCGGAGCGGAGCTGGTCGGCCCAGTCCTCTTCGGTCAGCGGCCGGAAGGTGTGCAGGGTGGCGCTGATCCGGCGGGCGGCGCGGCGCAGCTGCCGGGCGGCCTCACCGGCGCCCTCGGCGTCCGAACCGCTCTCCCGGTGCAGCCGCAGACTGCGCAGGAAGTCCGCGGACTGCTGGTGCAGATAGTCGGCGAGCACCTCGTCGGCCGTGTGGGAGGCGAGCTCGGCACCGAGGTCGGGGGTGCCGGGGTCGGCACCGTCGTCGCCGCTGCGGGCGGCCGTCACGGGGCCGTACGCGGTGTCGTCCGGCCGGTACGTGCCGTCGTTCCCCCCGTACGGCCCGTCCACCACCGCGGCACGGGCACCGGGCGCCCGGCCGGGCTCGTATCCGATTCCGAGGAGACCCGCCGGCCCTCCGGTCGACTGGTCATGTCGCTGGGCCACGCCGGCGCCTCCGGGCGTCAATGAGCATTTCCTGTACGTTGCGCAGCGGCGCGCCGTCCGCGTCCACCGCGTGCCGGGTCCAGTCCCCGTCCGGGCCCAGGTGCCAGGACGAGGTGGCATCCGACGTCCCCCGCTCCAGCAGCCGGTTGAGGGAGGCGCGGTGCGCCGGGTCGGCGACCCGCACCAGCGCCTCGATCCGGCGGTCCAGATTCCGGTGCATCATGTCGGCGCTGCCCAGCCACACCTCGGGCTCACCGCCGTTGCCGAAGACGAAGATCCGGGAGTGTTCGAGGAAGCGGCCGAGGATGCTGCGGACCCGGATGGTCTCGCTCAGGCCGGTGACACCCGGCCGGAGCGCGCAGATGCCGCGGACCCAGATGTCGACCGGCACCCCGGCCTGGGAGGCGCGGTAGAGCGCGTCGATGACGGCCTCGTCGACCATCGAGTTGACCTTGATGCGGACGTAGGCGTCGCGGCCCGCGCGCTGGTTGTCGATCTCCTTGTTGATCCGCTGGATCAGGCCGTCCCGCAGGGACTTGGGGGCGACCAGGAGGCGGCGGTAGGTCTCACGTCGGGAGTAGCCGGAGAGCCGGTTGAAGAGGTCGGAGAGGTCCGCGCCGACCTGCGGATCGGCGGTCAGCAGCCCGAGATCCTCGTAGAGCCGGGCCGTCTTGGGGTGGTAATTGCCGGTCCCCACATGGGAGTAGCGGCGCAGCATCTCGCCTTCCTGGCGGACCACCAGCGAGAGCTTGCAGTGCGTCTTGAGGCCGACCAGCCCGTAGACGACATGGCAGCCGGATTCCTCCAGCTTCCGCGCCCACTTGATGTTGGCCTGCTCGTCGAAGCGGGCCTTGATCTCGACGAGGACGAGCACCTGCTTGCCGGACTCCGCGGCGTCTATCAGGGCGTCCACGATCGGCGAGTCACCGGAGGTGCGGTAGAGCGTCTGCTTGATCGCGAGCACGTCCGGGTCGCCGGCGGCCTGCTCCAGGAACGCCTGGACGGAGGTGGAGAAGGAGTCGTAGGGGTGGTGCAGCAGGACGTCGCGGGCGCGCAGGGCGGCGAAGATGTCCGGCGCGGACGCCGACTCCACCTCGGCGAGGTCACGGTGGGTGCCGGCCACGAACTTGGGGTACTTCAGCTCGGGCCGGTCCAGCGCGCCGATGCCGAAGAGGCCGGTCAGGTCCAGCGGGCCGGGCAGCGGGTAGACCTCGGCGTCGGAGATCTTCAGTTCCTGGACGAGCAGGTCGAGCACGGCCGGGTCGATGGACTCCTCGACCTCCAGGCGGACCGGCGGTCCGAAGCGCCGCCGCATCAGCTCCTTCTCCAGCGCCTGGAGGAGGTTCTCCGCGTCGTCCTCCTCGACCTCCAGGTCCTCGTTGCGGGTGACCCGGAACATGTGGTGCGCGCGCACCTCCATGCCCGGGAACAGCTCCTCCAGGTGGGCGGCGATGACGTCCTCGATGGGGACGTAGCGCTGCGGGGAGGCCTCCAGGAAGCGGGAGAGCAGCGGCGGCACCTTGACCCGCGCGAAGTGGTCGTGGCCGCTGACCGGGTTGCGTACGACGACGGCCAGATTCAGCGAGAGGCCGGAGATGTACGGGAAGGGGTGCGCGGGGTCCACCGCCAGGGGCGTGAGCACCGGGAAGATCTGCTGACGGAAGAGGGTGAACAGGCGGGCCTGCTCCTTCTCGGTCAGCTCGGGCCAGCGGATCAGATGAATGCCCTGGTCAGCGAGCTCGGGGGCGATGTCCTGCTGGAAGCAGGCGGCATGCCGGGCCATGAGCTCACGTGAGCGCGTCCAGATGAGGTCCAGCACCTCGCGGGGCTGGAGGCCGGACGCGGAGCGGGTGGCGACGCCGGTGGCTATCCGCCGCTTGAGTCCGGCCACCCGGACCATGAAGAACTCGTCGAGGTTGCTGGCGAAAATCGCCAGGAAGTTAGCCCGTTCGAGGAGAGGAGTGGCCGGGTCCTCGGCCAGTTCGAGCACCCGCTCGTTGAAGGCCAGCCAGCTCCGCTCGCGGTCCAGGAACCGGCCGCTGGGCAGCTCCTCGCCGTCCGCGCCCACCACGCCCTCGTCCTCGTACGCGTCCGGGTCGGCGTCCAGGTCGGGCTCCAGGCCGGGCACCGTGCCCCGGACCGCGTTCGGGCGGTGCGCAGCGATGGAGCCCACCGAAGGCTGGGCCGAGGGGCCCGGGGCCTGCGAGGGCTTCGTGGTGGACATCTCGGGCTGGATCTGTGCCTGAGCGCTGGGCTGCTGGTTCATGGCCTTATTCTTCCGCGTTCCGGGGGCTCCAGGCGCGTCAGGAGGCGGTGGCGGCGCGAGATGGAGCCTCGGGTTCGGGACGGTCGGCACAGCGGGCTGCATTCAGCGATGCTCGCAAGCGACTTTGAATCGCCGGTAACGCGGATATGGCGGACAGGCAAGCGGGGTGCTACGCCCAGGGGTATTTCGGGTCGGCCGGGGCCCGGCGCCACGCCGGGTGCGGCGGGGCTCGGAGGCCGGGGCCGGAGGCCGATCGGCGGGCCGCGTCCCATGTCTTTCCCCTGGGCTGCCTTTCTAACACGCCCGGAGAGCCGGGAGAAATACGCGGCTTTCCGATCAAGGAATTGCGGGGAGGGTGATCTTGCGAAATGCGGGGATGGGGGAATGCTTACGCGGCCCTCGGGATCCGTCGGGATGCGCCGGGATTCATCGGGGTTCAGCGGCGTTCATCGGCGTTCATCGGGGTTTCCGCATTTTCCGGGATTCCGGGGGGGCGGCCGACGTGAGAGCCGGCGGCGAGGTCGGGGGTTCGTGGCCGGTGGAGGGGCCGGTGGGGGCCGGGCCCGCCAGGCGGCGCCGCGCGCCAGGGATGCCGCCCCGGCGTGCCCGCCCGCGTTTGCCCTCCCGCCCTTACCGTTCCCGCCCTTCCGTGACCGCGCCGAATTCCCGGAGGCCGAAATGCCACGGCGATGAGGGCGGGAGGGGAAGTCCCGGAAGGGCCGGAAGATCCGGAAGGGCCGGAAGGGCGGGAAGGGCGGGAAGACCCGGAAGGGCCGGAAGGAGAAACCGCCGGGATATCGCGACGGAGTCTCAGCCGTGCCGGCGGCGCATCACCCGGAAAGCGATCACGGTCAGTACGGCCGTCAGGGCGAGCACGATGCCGCTCTCGATCCAGGCCAGCGGCCAGTGGTGCGACACCGGGTGGTGGTCCATGTACTGGCCGACCACGTGGTGTGTCCGCAGGCAGCCCTCGTGGTCGCCCGCCGACTCGCAGACGGTGTCGGGCAGATGGGCGCCGGAGCGGGTGTAGTACCCCTGCCCCACGAGCCAGGCGTTGTCCGGCAGTTGGGCCGACTCCTTGGGCGCGAACTCGGTGCTCCTGGTCGGCAGCAGGTACGGCCTGATCTGCCCGAGCGCGACCTGGACCACGACCATGGCGCCCAGCGTCACCCCCATCGTCAGCACCGTACGGCGCAGCCGCAGCCCGGCCAGCACCCCGATCGCCAGGGCCAGCAGGGAGTAGGCGACCGGCACCGGGCCGAGAGAGGCGAAGCCGAGGGTCGAGTACCAGTAGGAGCCAGAGACCTCGTCGCCGATGACCTGCCACATCCAGGCGAACACCGCCGAGAGAGCCGTGGTGGCGGTCAGTACGACCAGCGCGGGCAGCGCGGTCTTCGCCGCCAGCCAGCGCAGCGGGCCGACCGACTGGGTCAGTACGAGCTTGTGGGTGCCGGCCTCCAGCTCGCGGGCGATCAGCGGCGCACCGAGGAACAGGGCGATCAGCACGGGCAGCAACAGCAGCTCCGCCTCGGCGAGTTGCAGGGGGCGGGTGTAGGCGCCGCGGAATGCGTTGACCGCATCCTGGGTGCCGTCGCAGCGCGGGACCAGGGAGATCATCGAGCAGCCGTCGAGGTGGTGGGCGTCGATGAACGCGGCCGCCCGGCTGCGCAGCACGGCGCACCCGACCGCACCGGCGGTCACGGCGGCGAGCAGCATGCCGAAGAACAGCCGGTGCTGCCGCCGGACCAGCCAGACGAGCCCGCCCAGCCGTCCGCGGCCGCCCGCCTCCCGCGCCCCGCCAGGATCGCCCGCGGCGGGTCCGGCCCCGTTCGCCCCGAGGTGTGCTGTGGTGGTCATGCCGCCGCTCCCTTGCCGCTGTGATGGATGTGCCGTGTGTGTGGTGCGCTGTCCGGCGGGTACGGCCGGCCGCCGCGCAGGCCGGCCGGGCCGGGCGGCCCGTTGCGCGGCAGGCCGGGGATGCCGGGCTTGTTGCCGGGCCGGCGGGGCCCGGGCGCCGAGACCGGTTCCGCGCTCGGTGCGCTCAGGCCGGGGGCGCCGGGCGCGCGCAGATAGGCGAGCAGCAGCTCCTCCAGGGACGGCTCCACGACCTCCCAGGGCCCGGCCGCCATCGGGCCCTTGCGCCGTACGACCGCGGTGAAGTGACGCCCCGACAGCTGCGCCTCGACGACCGGATGCGCGGCGATCCCGGGCGGCAGCCCCGCACCCCGGCGCTGCCCCATCACCAGGGCGTGCGCCCCGATGACGTCATCGACCTCGCCCGCGAGCCGCACCCGGCCGCCGCCCAGCACCAGCAGATGGTCACAGACCCCGTCGAGCTCGGCGAGCAGGTCCGACGACAGGACGACGGTGGTGCCCTGCTCGGCGGCCTGGGCCAGCAGCAGTGCGGTGATCCGGTGCCGGGCGAGGGGGTCGAGGCCGGCCAACGGCTCGTCGAGCAGCAGGAGTTCGGGGCTCCTGGCGAAGGCGAGGGCGAGGGCGAGAAAGGTGCGCTGCCCGGCGGAGAGGGCGCCGACCCGGGCGCCGAGGGGGAGCTGGCAGTCCCGGACGATCCGTTCGGCGCACCGTCCGCTCCAGCGGCCGGGGTTGCGCTCACGGCCCAGCCGGAGGGTCTCGGCGACCGTCAGCCGGGGGTAGCGCGGTTTGCCCTGGGTGAGGTGGGCGATCCGGGGGCGGGCCGAGGCGCCGGACGGGGCCTCGCCCCAGACCCGTAGGGCCCCTTCGCGGGGGCGGGTCAGCCCGGAGACCAGCGAGAGCAGAGTGCTCTTCCCGGCGCCGCCGGGCCCGACCAGTGCGCAGATACGGCCGGCCGGCAGCCGGAAGGTGCAGTCGCGCAGCGCCCAGCGGCGGCGGTACCGCTTGCCGAGGCCGACCGCCTCGACGGCGGTGCGCCCCGAGGTCCGGCCGGTCACCTGGTCCATGGCCATCGGCCGCACCCCGCCCCCCTGAGCCATTCCACTAATTAAGTAGTGAAAGGGTGGGGGAAGTGGGCTGCACCTGTCAACCTCAGCCGCCCACGCGGCCCGTGGGGCGGCCTCTCCCCCACCCGCGACCAGCCCCCGGCAACGCCGAAGGGGCGGCCCTCACGGGTCCGCCCCTCAGGTTCAGCCACGCTCCGGCGCCGCCCGGCCGCCGCTCTCCGGCCTCAGCTCATCGCCGTCACGTCTCCGAGCGGTACATCAGATCCGTCTCGTGCGTCGCGAACCCCATCCGCTCGTACACGGTCACCGCCGCCTTGTTGTCCGCGTCCACGTACAGCATCGCCGTCGGCAGCCCCTGGCCGGCCAGATGGCGCAGCCCGATCGAGGTCAGCGCCTTGCCCAGACCGCCGCCCTGGGCGCCCGGCCGCACGCCCAGCACATAGACCTCTCCGAGGCCCTCGTCGGCGTGCACCTTGGTCCAGTGGAAGCCGACCAGCCGCCCTTCCTCCTCCGCCAGGAAGAAGCCCTTGGGGTCGAACCACGCCTCGGCCTTGCGGTCGTCCAGATCGCGCTGGATCAGCGAACCCTGCTCCGGATGGTGCGCGAACGCCTCCGCGTTCACCTCCAGCCAGGCCGCGTCGTCGGTACCCGGCTGGAAGGTCCGTACGGACACGCCCTCCGGCAGCACCGGCTCCGGCAGCTCCAGATCCGTCAGCGAGCGCCGCATCTGCCGCAGCTCCCGGAACATCGTCAGCCCCAGGGTCTGGGCGAGGTGCCGCGCGGCCGGATGCCCGCCGTGCGCCCAGACCCGCAGCCGGCGCCCGGACTGCTCCAGCAGCTCGCCGCCCAGCGCCCGGCCGTGCCCGCGGCCGCGGTGCCCGGGGTGCACCACCAGTTCGGCGGCCGGCGCCTCCACCGGGTCGGTGTCCTC
This sequence comes from Streptomyces platensis, assembly GCF_008704855.1. Taxonomy (NCBI): domain Bacteria; kingdom Bacillati; phylum Actinomycetota; class Actinomycetes; order Kitasatosporales; family Streptomycetaceae; genus Streptomyces; species Streptomyces platensis. Next base: position 5,139,684 of record NZ_CP023691.1, on the reverse strand, counting down.
CAGCTGCCCGTAGGCGACCAGCTCCTCACCCTCGTCGCCGCGCGTGTACACCAGCACATGGCGCACGCCGTCACGCCGGCCCCCGCGCAACTGGAGCCGCCCCTGCTCGGACACGGCGGGCTGCCCGTCCGTCCGCGCGGCCCGCTCGATCAGCTCAAGGACGGCCGCGCCCGCTTCCGGCGCCAGCTCGTCGACCACCTGAATCCTGCGGCCGGCCCGGCCCATCTCCTGTGCAGCGTCATTCATGTGTGAAGCGTACGACTCCCCCGCGCCCCGGGCGGGGCACCACCCGCACTCGGTCCTCCCTCCCCCGCAACCAGCTCGTCACCTGTGCACCCCTGTTGCGCTACGCGCGTGGACCATAAGCTGCCGTCCGCTCAGGAACATCCAGGAGGGGACCCCCATGCCCGCGACACCGCAACGGCGCCGCGCCGTACGAAGATTGACGATCGGCGCCGCCGTACTGGCCGCCGCAGGAATTGCCGCCGGCGCTCTGCCGGCCGGCGCCGACACCGGCCATGGCGACCGCACCGGCCGCACCGTCGACGTCCAGCTGCTTTCCTTCAACGACTTCCACGGCAACCTGGAACCGCCGCAGGGCTCCTCCGGCACGGTCGAGGAGCTCCAGGCGGACGGCAGCAAGAAGAGCGTCCCGGCGGGCGGTGCCGAGTACCTCGCGCAGTCGCTGCGGACGGCCCGTAAGGGCCACCCCTACTCGGTGACCGCCGCGGCCGGCGACCTGGTCGGGGCCAGCCCGCTGCTGTCCGGGCTGTTCCACGACGAACCGACCGTCGAGGCGATGAACAAGCTGGGCCTCGATGTCACCTCCGTCGGCAACCATGAATTCGACGAGGGCCGGAAGGAACTGACGCGGCTTCAGAAGGGTGGCTGTCACCCGAAGGACGGCTGCTACGAGGACGGCAAGAAGTTCCGGGGCGCCGGCTTCCCGTACCTCACCGCCAATGTCACGGACGAGAAGACCGGCAAGCCGCTGCTCAAGCCGTACACCGTCTGGAAGCACAAGGGCGTCAAGATCGGCTTCATCGGGGTCACGCTGGAGGGCACCCCGGACATCGTCAACGCCGAGGGCATCAAGGGCCTGAAGTTCCATGACGAGGTCGAGACGATCAACAAGTACGCCAAGGTCCTCAACCGGCAGGGCGTGAAGTCGGTCGTGGCCCTGATCCACGAGGGCGGAATGCCCGCCTCCACCTCGTACAACTACAACTGCGACAGCCCCGGCCCCGGCGACGGCATCTCCGGTCCGATCACCGAGATCGCCAAACACGTCACCCCGAAGGTCGACGCGCTGGTCACCGGCCACACCCACCAGGCCTACGCCTGCACCATCCCGGACCCGTCCGGCCGGCCGCGCACCGTCACCTCCGCCGCGTCGTACGGCAAGCTCTACACCGACACCACGCTCACCTACGACCGCCGGACCCACGACATCGTGCGGACCAGCGTCAAGGCGCCCGGTGCGGTCAACCACGTCGTCCACCGCGACCAGCCCAAGGCCGCGGACATGACGTCCCTGATCGCCCGCTGGAACAAGCTGGCCGCGCCGGTCGCGGGCCGCCCGGTCGGCCATATCTCCGCCGATATCGCGGGCCGCGGCGCCAACGCCCCCGAGTCACCGCTCGGCGACGTCATCTCCGACGCCCAGCTCGAAGCCACCAAGGCGGACGGCAAGGGCGGCGCCCAGCTCGCCCTGATGAACCCGGGCGGCATCCGCTCCGACCTCGCCTTCACGGCGTCCGGCTCGGAGGGCGACGGGGTCGTCACCTACGGGGAGGCGTTCACCGTCCAGCCGTTCACCAACATGATGAACGTCATCGACCTCACCGGCGCCCAGCTCCTCAGCGGCCTCCAGCAGCAGGTCAGCGGCCCCAACGCGGCCTCCCCGAAGATCCTTCAGGTCTCCAGGGGCCTGACCTACACCCTGGACATGACCAAGTCGGGCACCGACCGCGTCGTCAAGGACTCGGTGAAGCTGGACGGGGAGCCCCTCGACCCGGCCAAGACCTACCGCGTCGCCATGAACGAGTTCCTGGCCGGCGGCGGCGACGGCTTCCCCGCCTTCAAGGACGGCAAGAACAAGTACGTCGGCCCCTCCGACCTCGACGCCTTCACCGCCTACCTGACGGCCCACTCCTCGGCGACCGGGCCCCTGACTCCGCCGAAGGCGGACCGGATCACGGTCGTGAAGTAGGAAGCAGGAAGTAGGGAGCACGAAGTAGGAAGTAGAACTGCCCACCCCGCCCTCACCCCGTCCCGAACCACGTCTCCGCGAGGGACTCCAGGGTCGGCTCGGGTGGGGTGGGCAGTTCGCGGAGGTAGCGGGGGAGGTTGCCGTGGACGTGCAGGAGGGTGTGGGCGAGGAGGTCGGTGGGGGTGAAGGTCTCGCCGTAGGCGCGGAAGATGCGTGACAGGAGGCGGGGGTCGGCGCGGGAGACGTAGAGGCCCACGGCGACGAAGTCGTAGGCGGGCCGGCCGATCATCGCGGGTTCGAAGTCGAGGAGGCCGGTCAGCCGCCAGTCGTCGTAGGCGTCGACGGTCAGATGCTGGCGCATGAACTCCGTGTGGAGCAGCACGCCGGGCTCCCGGGCGGACGGCGGCGCGGCGGCGAGGAAGCCGGGGATCTGTTCCAGCCAGGGTTCCGGCAGTCCGTGGGCGCGCTGCCGGTCGACCGCGGTGGTGCGCTGCCGGGCGAGGAAGTCGTCCCAGTCGCCGGGGCCGAGGACCCCGGCGAGCGGTGACGGGTCCAGGGCGTGCAGGGCGGCCAGGGTCTCGCCGGCTTCGGTGGCGATCCGGTCCTGGTCGGCGCGGGGTATGCGGGGCCAGGTGACGGCCAGGTCGGTGCCGCGCAGGCGGGACATCAGGACGTAGCGCCAGCCGTTCTCGTACGGACCGGCGTCGTGGACGTACGGGGTGGGGACGGGGAGCCGCCCCTGGAGGTGGGCGAGGACATGGGCCTCGGTCACGCCGTCATCGGCCGCGGCGGCGGGGAAGAGCTTGAGGACATAGCGCTTCCCGACGGCGTAGACGGGCTGGGAGCCCGCCGGATAGCGGGTGAGGGGGTCGGCCCGGAGACCGAGCCGGGTGCAGAGCGCGGCGACGCCCGGCCGCATCACCGTTTCGTCGGGGACGATCGCGTCCCACTCGTCGTCCGTGTCCACGCGAGGCAGCATGCGCGGACGGTAGGGCGGTGAGTGGGGCGGCGGCAAAGGATTTTCGGCGGGGTCGGGGGCAAATCGGGGTTCCCCTAGGGGCAGTGGGGGCTCCGCCGGGTGGGGGAAGGGGGCGGGTCCGCGGGAGGACGCCGTCGGGCCGGGGCGTTCGTAGCGTGCTGGACATGAGGACTTCTGTGCGTGGCGCGATGCGTGGCCCGGCCGGGGTGCGGGCGGTGGGCCAGCGGCCGGTGTTCTGGGCGTATGCGGCCTTCGGGTGGCTGGCGGTGTCGTTCGGCTGGCATCTGTGGATGGGGATCGACTACCGGTCGGCGAGGGGCGGCGCGGACCGCGTCCCGGTGTGGGGATTTCTCGCCTACGACGGGCTGATCACGGCGATGTCGGCGATCGGGGCGGTGCTCGCGCTCGCCACCGTCCGGCCGTGGGGCCGCCGGCTCCCGCCCTGGATGGTGCTGCCGCCGCTCTGGTTCGGGGCGGTGCTGCTGGTCGTACGGGGTGTGCCGGGGCTGGTCGAGAACGTCACCACGGCCACCGGGCTCACCCCGTACGGGCTGCTGGGGATGGCGGAGCAGCCGGCCGACCCGTCGTCCGGGGAGTTCTGGACCGGCATGGCGATCAATGCGTACTTCTTCGTGGGCGCGGTGGTGTTGCTGCCGCTGGCCGTGCTCCACCACAGGGGCCTGCGGGCCGCCGGGGGCACCGGCGGCCCGGCCGGTCAGGAGAAGTCGGCGGCGTGATCCCGCGCCCACTGGGCGAACGTCCGGGCCGGGCGTCCGGTGATCTGCTCGACGGCGTCCGAGACGGGGAAGGCCGGCGCGTCGACGGTGCGGCCGAACATCCGGACCAGTTCCAGCGCGGCCTCCTTGGGGAAGTGCGGCCCGGCCATCGCCTCGGCCGCCGCCTCCTCGGAGATCTGCTCGACCCGGGTTTCCTTGCCGGTCGCCCGGCCGATCTCGGCGACCTGCTGGGCCACCGTCAGCTCCGCCGGGCCGGTGACGAGATACGCCTGGCCGAGGTGCGCGCCACTGCGGTCCAGCAGGGCGGTGGCCGCGACATCGGCGAGGTCGGCCTCGTGGACGGGGACGCCGCGGGCGTCCGGGTGCGCGTCGCGGACCACACCGGACGTGCGGATCGCCGGGGCCCAGGCGAGTGCGTTGGTGGCGTAGTTGCCGCCGCGCACAAAGGTCCACTCCAGGCCGGAGTCCCGCACGGCGCGCTCCAGACCGGCGTGCAGGCGGGCGATGTGGTGCGCGTCGTCGTCCGGCGTATCGGTCACCGCCATCGAGGAGTTGAGGACGATCCGGCGGACACCGGCCCGGACGGCGGCCTCGGTCAGCGCCGCCGCGGCGTGGTCGCCGCCGGCCGCGAGATTGAGGAACAGCGCCTCGGCCCCGGCCAGCAACGGTTCGAGGGCGTCCGCGCCGGTGAGGTCGGCGCGGACGGTCTCGGCCTCGGCGGGCAGCCCGGCGCGGGCCGGATCACGGGTCAGCGCGCGGACCGCGGCGCCCTCCGCGAGGAGCCGGCGGACAAGTACGCGGCCGATGTTGCCTGTTGCGCCGGTCACAACGATCATGGGGGCAGCTTCCTGCGACTTCATGGGATGACAACCGTCTTCCGTTTGTTGGGTGAATGAGCTGAATGCGAGGAAGGAAACGAATAAGCCGGGCAATGGCGCGGAGAGTCCAGGTATGGATCAATGGACGACGACAAGCCGCGCACTGTCGCCCGGGGTCACCAAGAGAGGTGACGGTAGTTCAAGTCGCAGTCCCTGCACGTTAATTTTTTGCCAAGAGCGGCGGGACAACCCTCATGTATCCGACTTACTTCCGGTACGACTTGCGTTCAAGGGACCCGCTCGTGGTGAGATGAGCGGATGCGAACCCCCACACGCATATCTTCACCCTCGCCCACGCCCGCCGCGCCGCACTCCTCGCATTACCCCGCGCCGGGCGTCCAGGACGACCCCACCGGCGACACCAGAAAGCTCGACGCGATCAATCCCTACGCGGACCTGGCGGCCCTCGCCGACCCCGAGCCGGAGCCGGAACCCGAGCCGGAATTCGGCTCGTTCGACGCCGACGGCGCCCCGCGGCGGCGCACCTACCTCAACGAGCGCGACGACAGCGACGACCCGCTGGGCCTCGGACTGCGCTCGGATGACGAGACCGGCGAGGACTGGAAGCCGCCGAGCCACCGCCGCCGGAACGGCAACGGCAACCGCAGCCGCAGCCGCCGCAAGAAGCGCGGGCTCAGCAAGTTCGCCGCCATGTCGATCACCCTGAAGCTGCTGGTCACGGCTTTGGTCGGGGTGGCATTCCTGACACTCTTCGACCGGTTCGCGGTGCTGTACGTACAGAACGCGGCGGCGAAAAAGGTGAAGGACGCACTGCATCTGAACGCCACTCCCGAGGTCGACATCAAGGGATTCCCGTTCCTCACCCAGGTCATGGACAAGCATGTCGACCAGGTGAAAGTCACGATTCCCGACCTGGCCGCCGACCGGGTTTCGCTGGCGAAATTCGAGGCCACCGCGAATGACGTACGCATCGACGGTGATCTGCCCAGCTCCATCAAGGGCGCCACGATCGGCACCATGAACGGCAGCGTGCTGCTCGCCTTCGACGACATGAACCGCGAGCTGGGGGCCTCGCAGGTGAAGTTCAGCGAGCGGGGGCCCAACGCGGTGCGCGCGGTCGGTCGGCTGCCGATCGCCGGCCATGAGTTGCGCGTACGGGCCGAGGCGCGCATCCAGCGGGCCGGAGACCGCGGGGTCTCCACCGACATCAGCAGGATGCGCCTGGACATCGGCGATATCGCCGTCTACCGCCCCGGCACCGGCAAGGAGGAGGGCCTGCGGCTGACCCGCAAGACCGCCGCCGAGCTCAGCCGGCAGGCCGCCAAGGTCAAGTCGATGCTGAGCGTCCCGGCGATCGCGGACCGGATCGGCATTCCCAAGCCGTACATCCAGGAAGCGCTGCACAACGAGGGGAAGCTGCACGAGCTGACCGGGTCGCCGCGCTTCGTCCAGAAGCTGATGAAGGTCAATCTGGTCGATGTGGTGGCCGACCACCCGTGGCTGCTGGAGAAGGTCGGCATCGACCCGAAGATCCTCGGCGCGCTGACCGGGCTCACCAAGCCGCAGCTCGCGGACCAGCTCTCGCTGTCCTTCCAACTGCCCAAGACGCCCGGGAACGTCCGGCTGCGCAACATCTCCGTCGAGGAGGACGGCATCCGGGCCGACATCACGGGGTCGGAGCTGCCGTTCGGGGACGCGGCGAAGAAGTAACCGGAGAAGCAGGAGCAGGGGAAGCAGGAGCAGGGGACGCGGGGCAGGGGCCGCGGTGGCGGGCGCCGTAGGGGGCGGGTCCGCTGCCGCGGCCTCTGGGCCTTCCGCGGGTCGGCTACTGGGGGGCCGGCGGTTGCGGCATCCCGGGCGGCGGGGTCGCGGCGCCCGGCAGTGTCAGCACCGCCTCCGTGCCGCCGACGTCCGCGGACCGCAGCCGGACCGCACCGCCCGCCTGCTCCGCCGTCCGCGCCACGATCGACAGCCCCAGGCCACTGCCGGGCAGACTGCGGGCGGACGGTGAGCGCCAGAACCGCTCGAAGACATGCGGGAGTTCGTCCTGCGGAATGCCGGGGCCGTGATCGCGTACGGTCAGCTCGCCGCCGGTCAGCCGCACCTCGACGGTCCCGCCGGGCGGGCTGAACTTCACCGCGTTGTCCAGCAGATTCACCACCGCCCGCTCCAGCGGGGCCGGCTCGGCCCGCACGAACCAGGGGGCCAGGTCCGCCGCGATGGTCAGCGACGGGCCGCGCAGCCGGGCCCGCTCCAGCGCCGCGCCGACGATCTCGTGCAGCGCCACCACCGCGACGGCGCTCTGCCCCGGCGCCGGCGGCCGGGACAGCTCCTGTAGATCGCCGATCAGCTCCGCCAGCTCCCCCATCTGCGCCTTCACCGAGGTCAGCAGCGCCTCCTTGTCGGCGGGCGGGATCGGCCGGCCGGACCGCTCGCTGCGCACCAGCAGATCGATATTGGTACGCAGCGAGGTCAGCGGCGTCCGCAGCTCATGGCCCGCGTCCGCGATCAGCTGCTGCTGTAGATCACGGGAGGCGGCCAGCGCCGCGGTCATGGAGTTGAAGGAACGGGAGAGCCGGGCGATCTCGTCCTCGCCCTCGGCCGGGATGCGGATGGTCAGGTCCTCGGTACGGGCGACCTGTTCCACCGCGTCGGCCAGCCGGTCCACCGGCTTGAGGCCGGAGCGCGCGATGACCAGGCCGGCGGTGCCCGCACCCACGACACCCAGCCCCGCGACGGCGATCAGCAGCAGCGCCAGGCGGTTCAGCGCACTGTCGACCTCGGTCAGCGGACGTGAGATGGACACCGCGAACTGCACGCCCTGGACACCGATGTGCTTGGTCAGCACCCGGACGTCCGCGCCGCCGGTGGTCACCGCGTCATGCAGGGTGTCGCGCGCCAGGCCCTGCGCCACCGCGACATCCGCGCGCTGCACCTGCACCGGCTGGGAGTTGGGGCCGATGCAGCGCGAGCCGTCGACCTGGACGATCTGGACGTTGTAGTACGAGGGCGGGGCGTTCTTGCTCTCGGTCGGGTCGGTGGGCTGGCAGTTGGCGTAGGTCAGCTGGAGATAGTCGGCGGGGACGCTGACGTTCTGAAGGGAGCTGTCCACCTCCTCCAGCAGCTGGGCGCGGGCGAGCAGCCAGCAGGCCAGCGCGGAGACCGCCACCGCCACCGCCACCGCGGCCGCCGTGAGCAGGGTCAGCCGCGAGCGCAGCGGCAGCCGTGCGATCCGGGCGCCGAGCCGGCTGCGCGCGCCGTCCGCCGCCACTCCCCCGTGTGTGGTCACCGTGCTCATTCCGACCCGCCGTCCGTCCTCAGGACGTAGCCGACCCCCCGCACGGTGTGCACCAGCCGCGGCTCGCCGCCCGCTTCCGTCTTGCGGCGCAGATACATCACATACACATCGAGGGAGTTGGAGGTGGGCTCGAAGTCGAAGCCCCAGACAGCCTTCAGGATCTGCTCACGGGTGAGCACCTGCCGCGGATGGGCGAGGAACATCTCCAGCAGCGTGAACTCCGTACGGGTCAGCTCGACCTGCCGGCCGCCGCGGGTCACCTCGCGGGTCGCCAGGTCCATCCGCAGGTCGGCGAAGCTCAGCACCTCGCCCGCCTCGGGCGGCGCACCGGCCGCCGCCGCGTACGAGCTGCGGCGCAGCAGGGCGCGGATCCGGGCCAGCAGCTCGTCCAGCTCGAAGGGCTTGACGAGATAGTCGTCGGCACCGGCGTCCAGCCCCGTGACCCGGTCGCCGACGGTGTCCCTGGCGGTCAGCATCAGGATCGGCACGGTCACCCCGCTCGCCCGCAGCCGGCGGGCGGCGGTCAGCCCGTCCATACGGGGCATCAGGACATCCAGCACGATCAGTTCCGGGTCGTAGGCGGCGACCTTCTCGACCGCGTCCAGACCGTCGACCGCCTGCTCGGTCACATACCCCTCGAAGACCAGCGAGCGCTGGAGGGCCTCACGGACCGCGGGCTCATCGTCGACGATCAGGATGCGGGCGGGATGGTCACCGTGCTCGGCGGGGCTCATGTGCGTGGATACCTCGGACCTCGGGTGTGCGGACGGCTGGAGCTCAGCCTTGCACGACGGCGGGCTATCCGAGAGGGGGACGCAGCCTCTCGTGCCGGGCGGGACAGGGCGGCGGGCGGGTGCGCGGTCAGACGCCGCTGCTGCCGCCGCCGCGCAGGGCGTCGAGGTCGTCCTTGACGGTGTTGATCGGTATCGCGAAGCCGAGGCCGACGCTGCCCGCGCTGCTGCTCGACGCCGAACTCGGTGAGTACATCGCGGAGTTGATGCCGATGATCTGCCCCTGCATATTGATCAGGGCGCCTCCGGAGTTGCCGGGGTTGAGCGAGGCGTCGGTCTGGATGGCCTTGTACGAGGTCTTCGAGGAGCCGGTGTCGCCGTTGTACTGATTCCCGCCGAACTCGAACGGCCAGCCGCCGCCCGGACCGCCCTGCTGCCCCTGCCCCTGCCCCTGTCCGTCTTCCTTGGGAACGGTGACATCCCGGTCCAGGGCGGAGACTATTCCGCTGGTCACGGAGCCGGTGAGACCCTCGGGCGAGCCGATCGCCACCACCTGGTCGCCAACCGTGATCTTGCTGGAGTCGCCGAGCGAGGCCGCAGTCAGGTCCTTGGCGCCGCGCACCTTGACCAGCGCCAGGTCCTTGTCGGGGTCGGTGCCGACGACCTTGGCCGTCTTCCGGCTGCCGTCGCTGAAGGTGACGGTGACCGAGTCCGCGCCGGCCACCACATGGTTGTTGGTGACGACCTCGCCGCTGCTGGTGACGACCACCCCGGAGCCGGTGGACTCGCCGCCGGCGGTCCGCGCCTTGATCTCCACGATCGCCGGGCTGACCGCCTTGGCCACCCCGGAGACCCCGCTGCCGCTGGTCTTGCCCGCGTTGACCAGCGGGGTGGAGGAGGTGTTCTGCGTCGAGGAGTTGGTGGCGCCGGCGATCAGCGCCGCGCTGCCGCCCCCGATGAGACCCGAGGCCAGCGCCACCGCCGCGATCAGCGCGACCGGCCGCCGGGCCCGCCGCCGCGGCTCGGGTGCGTACGGGGGCGGCGGCGGAACCGCCTGCCCACCGAGCCCGGCATACGAGGCCCCCGGGCTCCCCGCGTACGCCTCATGGCCGTGGCCGTAGCCCTGACCGTGATCCTGGCCGTGGTCCTGGCCATGGCCGTCATTCCGGCCGTGGCTCTGCTCGTCGTCGCCGTACGCGTACGGCCGGTGCTGAGGCATCTCATCGCCGCTTCGGCGGTAGCTCTGGGTCATGGAAATGACTCTGCTGCCGCTCCATGAGAGCTGCCTGAGAACGTCCTGAGAGACCCGACAGAAGTGGGTATGCCCGGTATAAAGACGGCCGGATCAGCGGCGCGTACCGGCTCGCTCAGCCACCGCAGCCGCAGGAGCGCCGGACCACCAGCCGCGACGGGAACTGCCGCAGCCGCTCCCGCCGGGAGCCGACCACCCGCAGCCCGTCGTCCAGCACCAGATCGACCGCGGCCCGTGCCATCGCCTGACGGTCCGAGGCGACGGTCGTCAGCGGCGGATCGGTCAGCGCGGCTTCCTTCACATCGTCGAAGCCCGCGACCGCCAGCTCGCCGGGCACGTCGATACGCAGCTCGCGCGCGGCCCGCAGCACACCGATGGCCTGATCGTCCGTCGCGCACATGATGGCCGGCGGCCGCTCCGGACCGGCCAGCAGCTTCAGCGCGACCTGGTAGGCGTCATAGCGGTTGTACGGCGACTGGAAGTAGTAACCCTCCGGCGACCGCCCGGACTCCAGCATGGCCCGCCGCCAGCCCTCGACATGGTCGGTGACCGGGTCGCCGGACTTCGGGGTCTCCTCCGTACCGCCCAGGAAGGCGACATACGGATGGCCGTGCTCCAGCAGATGCCGGGTCGCCAGCTGTGCGCCCCACACGTCGTCCGTCATCACCGCGACATCGTCGATGGCGTCCGGCCGCCGGTGCAGCAGCACCACCCGGGCATCCCACGCGTCGATCTCGGCGGCGGCGTGCTCACTGGGCCCCTGGCTGATCAGGATCAGCCCGGAGACCCGCATCCCGAGGAACGCGCGCAGATAGTGCACCTCGCGCTCGTCGAGGTAGTTGGCGTTGCCGACCAGCACCATCTTTCCGCGCTCGGCGGCGGCCTGTTCGACGGCGTGCGCCATCTCCGCGAAGAACGGCTGCCGGGTGTCCGGCACGATCAGACCTATGAGATCGGTACGGCGGGACGCCATCGCCTGGGCGACGCGGTCCGGCCGGTAGCCGAGCTCCTTGATGGCGGCGAGTACCCGCTCGCGCGTGGCCGGGGCGACCGGCCTTGGTCCGTTGTTGATGACGTAGCTGACAACGGCGGTGGACGTACCCGCCAGTCTTGCCACATCATCCCGCGTCACCTTGGCCACGCGCGGCAGTCTACGCGGGTGGTGCTACCGGCGGGCAGGTCGTACGGCCCCGGAGTCCGCGCCCGTGGTGACCGCCTTCCCGGAGCCGTCACCGTCCCCGGCGCCGCGGCCCTGGACCGGCTCCCCACCACGGCCGGACGCCGCCTTCGCCGCGTCCTCCTTGGCCTTGGCCTCCGCCGCCCGCTCCACCTTCTCCGGCGTCACGAAGCGGTAGCCGACGTTACGGACCGTGCCGATCAGCGACTCGTGCTCGGGGCCGAGCTTGGCGCGCAGCCGCCGGACATGGACGTCGACCGTCCGCGTACCGCCGAAGTAGTCATAGCCCCACACCTCCTGGAGGAGCTGGGCGCGGGTGAAGACCCGGCCGGGATGCTGCGCCAGATACTTCAGCAGCTCGAACTCCTTGAAGGTCAGGTCCAGGACCCGCCCCTTCAGCTTCGCGCTGTACGTCGCCTCGTCCACCGAGAGATCACCATTGCGGATCTCCATCGGGCTGTCGTCGGTGGTGATCTGCTGGCGGCCCATCGCCAGCCGCAGCCGCGCCTCGACCTCGGCGGGGCCCGCGGTGTCCAGCAGGACATCGTCGACGCCCCAGTCCGCGGTGACGGCGGCAAGCCCGCCCTCCGTCACCACCAGGACCAGCGGACAGCCGGGCCCGGTGGACCGCAGCAGCTGGCACAGGGACCGCACATGCGGCAGGTCACGGCGGCCGTCGATCAGTATGACGTCGGCCCCTGGGGTGTCGATCAGGGCCGGGCCCTCGGCGGGAGCCACCCGCACGCTGTGCAGCAGCAGGCCGAGCGCCGGGAGCACCTCCGTCGACGGCTGGAGTGCGTTGGTCAGCAGCAGAAGTGAACTCACGTCCGACCACCTACCCGGCTCTCGGGGTGCTGTGCTCTCGGTTGCGTGCGGTCCTGCCTGCTTCGCTCGCCCATGACGTCTGGTTCCTCCTCGGTCCCTGCGACGGGGGGCACCTCCCGGCCCTGGCCGGGGGAGTCTGCGGCACTGCTTCGTACGGTCCTTCCCACCGCGCAGCAGGCGGTTGAAAGCACAAAAGGACCCGGGGGCTACGCTGCCCGGATCCTTCTTGCCCAGCAGAATAGCTCACCTGGGTTCCGGACCCGAGGCGGTTTTTGCAGCTTTTTGTATTCCGTCGATCACTTCGAGTGGTCAACGGGTGCCGTCGTTGACCACCCGACGGGGCGACTTGCTGGCGCTCGCGACGCGGCTCCGCCCCCATATGACGGGGCCGGGGGCGTCTTGGCCCGGGCCCGGGCGGGGGCGTGCGACGGGGGTCGCGGGTGCGGCGAGAAGTGACGAAATTCTTGGCGCGGCCAGTCCACGATGTGGACTGCTTCCCACGTTTTCGGCTTTCCCGCCGTGTGGGACCTCGCCGTTGCGCCTGCGGCGAGCGGTGCCGCTGCGCGGGGCTGTCGGGTGCGGTGACGGGCCTCCGCGGGTGGGGGTTTCCGGACTGCTTCGCTTTACGTCCGGAAACCCCCACCCGCTCCGACCCGTCCCCTCCCGTTGAGGGGTGGGAAAGACGGTTGGTGGGGGACCCGTAGGTGGTCCGGTGCGCCTCGTAGATCGCAGTGCCTCGTAGATCGCAGTGAACAGCTCGGTCGCACCGACACGGCTACGGCGGCCCGCCCCCACCCACCGTCACTCACTCTCCCCACGGGAGGGGACGGGCCGGAGGGGCCTGGTGTGTGGACGTAAAGCGAAGCAGTCCACACACCAGGCCCCGGAGGTCCGTCACCGCACCCACAAACCACCCGCCCGCCGCAGGCGCAACGGCGAGAAACCCCCACGGCGGGCAAGCCGAAAACGTGGGCCTCAGCCGGCCTCGGCCAAGGGCTCCGCGAATTGGGCCGCATACAAGCGCGCGTACGCCCCGTTCGCTGCCAGCAGCGCATCGTGGGGGCCCTGTTCGACGATTGCGCCGTTTTCCATGACGAGGATGACGTCCGCGTCACGGATCGTGGAGAGGCGGTGGGCGATGACGAAGCTGGTGCGGCCGGTGCGGAGCTGGGCCATGGCGTGCTGGATGAGGACCTCGGTGCGGGTGTCGACCGAGCTGGTGGCCTCGTCGAGGACGAGGATGGCCGGTTCGGCGAGGAACGCGCGGGCGATGGTGATCAGCTGCTTCTCGCCGACGGAGACATTGCTGCCCTCGTCGTCGAGCACCGTGTCGTAGCCGTCCGGCAGGGTCCGCACGAAGCGGTCGACGTGGGTGGCGCGGGCGGCCGCCACGATCTTGTCCATGGGGGTGCCCGCGGGGGCGCCGTAGGCGATGTTCTCGGCGATGGTGCCGCCGAAGAGCCAGGTGTCCTGGAGGACCATGCCGATGTGGGAGCGCAGTTCCTCGCGCGACATGGCGGCGATGTCGGTGCCGTCGAGGGTGATCCGGCCGCCGCTCACCTCGTAGAAGCGCATCAGGAGGTTGACGAGGGTGGTCTTGCCGGCGCCGGTCGGGCCGACGATGGCCACCGTCTGGCCGGGGTTGACGGCCAGCGACAGGTCCTCGATGAGCGGCTTGTCGGGGGCGTAGCGGAAGGAGACGTCCTCGAAGGCGACCCGGCCCTCGACCCGGTCGGGCCGGGCCGGCTGCTCGGCGTCGGGGTCCTGCTCGGTCGCGTCGAGGAGTTCGAAGACCCGCTCGGCGGAGGCGACGCCGGACTGGACGAGGTTGGCCATCGAGGCGACCTGGGTGAGCGGCTGGCTGAACTGCCGGGAGTACTGGATGAAGGCCTGCACGTCGCCGATGGAGAGGGCACCGGAGGCGACGCGGAGGCCCCCGACGACCGCCACCAGGACGTAGTTGAGGTTGCCGATGAACATCATCGCGGGCTGGATGATCCCGGAGATGAACTGTGCCTTGAACCCGGCGGCGTAGAGGGCCTCGTTCTGTTCGCGGAAGAGTTCGGCGGACTCCCGCTGGCGGCCGAAGACCTTCACCAGGCTGTGGCCGGTGTACATCTCCTCGATGTGTGCGTTGAGCTTGCCGGTGGTCTTCCACTGCTGGACGAACTGCGGCTGGGCGCGCTTGCCGACCTTGGTGGCGACGACGACCGAGACCGGGACGGTGATCAGGGCGACCAGCGCCAGCAGCCACGAGATCCAGAACATCATGGCGAGCACGCCGACGATGGTCAGCAGCGAGGCCACGATCTGGCTGAGGGTCTGCTGGAGCGTCTGCTGGACGTTGTCGATGTCGTTGGTGGCGCGGGAGAGCACCTCGCCCCGCTGTTGCCGGTCGAAGTAGCTCAGGGGCAGCCTGGCCAGCTTCTCCTCGACCTGTTCGCGCATCCGGAAGACGGCGCGCTGGACGACCCGGGTGGCGATCCTGGCCTGGACGAAGCCGAAGAGCGAGGCGGCCGCGTAGATCAGGGCGACCCAGAGCAGGACCTGGCCGACGGCGCCGAAGTCGATGCCGTGGCCGGGGTGGACCGGCATCGCGCCGATCATGTCGGCGAGCCCGTCCTGGCCGTGGGCGCGCAGGGCGTCGGCGGCCTGGTCGCTGGTGAGCCGGCCGGGCAGCTGGCGGCCGATGATGCCGGCCATGATCAGGTCGGTGGCGTGGCCGAGGACCTTGGGGCCCACGACGGTCAGTGCCACGCTCAGCGCGCCCAGCAGCAGGGCGACGGTCATGATGCCGCGCTCCGGGCGCATCTGGGCCAGCAGCCGTTTGCCGGAGCCCTTGAAGTCCATCGACTTCTCGGTGGGCTGGCCGCCCATCATCCGGGCGGGTCCGGCCGCCGGGGCCGGACCGCGCGCCGGGGCCTTGGGGGATGTCTCCCCGGCGGCAGCCGGGACCCCGTCGCGGGGGGCCGCCCCCTTGTCCGCGGTGGTCATGCCGCCTCCTGCTCGGTGAGCTGGGAGAGCACGATCTCCCGGTAGGTCTCGTTGTCGGCCATCAGCTCGGCGTGGGTGCCGGTGCCGACGACCCGGCCCTCGTCCAGGACGACGATCCGGTCGGCGCCGCGGATCGTGGAGACCCGCTGGGCGACGATCACGACGGTGGCCCGGTCGGTCTCCCGGGACAGTGCGGCCCGCAGCGCCGCGTCCGTCGCGTAGTCGAGCGCGGAGAAGGAGTCGTCGAAGAGGTAGATCTCGGGGCGCCGCACCAGGGCGCGGGCGATGGCCAGCCGCTGGCGCTGGCCGCCGGAGACATTGCCGCCGCCCTGCGCGATGGGCGCGTCCAGGCCGCCTTCCATCCGCTCGACGAAGTCCCGGGCCTGGGCGGTCTCCAGGGCGTGCCACAGCTCGTCGTCGGTGGCGTCCGGGTTGCCGTAGCGCAGGTTGGTGGCGACGGTGCCGGAGAAGAGATAGGGCTTCTGCGGGACCAGGCCGATGGCCTTGGCCAGGGTTTCCTGGTCGAGGGTGCGGACGTCCTCGCCGTCGACCAGGACCGTGCCGCCGGTCGCGTCGAACAGCCGCGGGACGAGCCCCAGGAGGGTGGACTTGCCGCTGCCGGTCGAGCCGATGACCGCGGTGGTCTCACCGGGGCGGGCGAGCAGCGAGATGTCCTTGAGGACCGGCTGTTCGGCGCCGGGGAAGCGGAACTCGACGCCGCGCAGCTCCAGTTCGCCGTGGCGGCGGAGCTCGGTGACGGGGTTCTCGGGCGGGGTGACGCTGGAGTCGGTCGCCAGGACCTCCTGGACGCGCTCGGCGCAGACCTCGGCGCGCGGCAGCATCATCACCATGAACGTCGCCATCATGATCGACATCAGGATGTACATGAGGTAGCTGAGGAACGCGGTCAGCGCGCCGATCTGCATGGAGCCGCTGTCGATGCGCAGCCCGCCGAACCAGACGACGGCCACGCTGGAGAGGTTCACGATCAGCATGACCAGCGGGAACATCATCGACATCAGCCGGCCGGCGCGCAGCGAGATCTCGTAGAGATCGGTGTTGGCCCCGGCGAACCGCTCGCGCTCGTGCCGGTCGCGGACGAAGGCGCGGATGACGCGGATACCGGTGATCTGCTCGCGCAGCACACGGTTGACGGTGTCGATGCGCTCCTGCACCCCGCGGAACAGCGGACGCATCCGGCGCACGATCAGTGAGACGAGTATCCCGAGGACCGGGACGATGACCAGGAGCAGGCCGGACAGCGGCACGTCCTGGTTGAGCGCCATGATGACGCCGCCGACGCACATGATCGGCGCCGAGACCATCATCGTGAACGTCATCAGCACCAGCATCTGGACCTGCTGGACGTCATTGGTGGTCCGGGTGATCAGCGACGGCGCGCCGAAGGTGCCCAGCTCACGGGCGGAGAAGGACTGCACCCGGTCGAAGACGGCGGCGCGGATGTCCCGGCCGAGCGCCATCGCCGTACGGGCACCGAAGTAGACGGCGCCGATCGCGCAGACGATCTGGAGCAGCGTGACGGCGACCATGAAGCCGCCGATGCGGAGGATGTAGCCCGTCTCCCCCTTCACGACACCGTTGTCAATGATGTCGGCGTTGAGGGTGGGCAGGTAGAGGGTGGCCAGGGTCTGGATCAGCTGGAGCAGAACGATCAGGGATATCGAGCGCCTGTGGGGCCGCAAATGCGCCCGCGCTAGTCGGACCAACACACCGTGAGCCTAGGCGAACACTTGCCCTCGGCAATCGAATTTTCGTGTTCTGCCCCCGTCCCGTTCCTGACCGGTTGCCGGAATGTGCCCGGAACCGGAGGGGCCGCCGCGTACGCCATCATGGAGGCGGCAACGACGGGGCCTCCGCCACCACGGAAGCCCCCCGACCGACACGACGAAGAGGCCGCCGTGACAACAACTGGCACCGTGCGCTACTGGGCCGCGGCCAAGTCCGCCGCAGGCACGGCAGAAGAGCCGTATGCGGCGGCGACGCTCGCCGAGGCGCTCGACGCGGCACGCGCGGCACATGCCGCGAACCCCGAGTTCGCACGCGTCCTGCTGCGCTGCTCCTTCCTGGTGGACGGCGATCCGGTCGGCACCCGCGACCACGCTGCGGTCCCGCTGGCCCAGGGCGGCACCGTCGAGGTCCTGCCGCCGTTCGCGGGAGGGTGAGCACACGATCATGAGCGACCACCAGCCGCAGCACCGCCCGTCCTACGAGCCGCACGACCCGTATGCGCCGCAGGATCCCTACGCCCAGCAGGACCCGTACGCCCCGCAGGAGCCGTACGGGCGACCGGACCCGTATGGACGGCAGGACCCGTACGGCCGTCCGGCGCAGCAGCCCGCGGCGCAGCAGCCGTACGACCCGCAGGCGTCGTACGACCCGCAGGCGCCGTACCGCCGGCAGCCGGCCCCCGACCCCTACCGGCAGCAGCAGCCCGGCCCGGCGCCGCAGCCGGGGCCCGGCCCCTACGGGCGCGGCCGGCCCGGGCAGGACCCGTACGGGTACGAGGCGTACGGACAGCAGCCCCGGCACGGACAGCCGCAGCACGGACAGTCCCAGCACGGACAACCCCAGCACGCCCGGTCGGCGCCGCAGCCGCCGCACGGCCAGGAGGGCTACCGGGCCCCGCACGCCGAGCCCGCGCCGCTGCCCCCGCAGCACCAGACCGCGTCACCGGCCGAGGAGCCGTACGCCCGCCGGCACCCCCAGCAGGCCCGGCCGGCGCCCGCCGCGCCCGCACCGGCCGCCGCGGTGGTCTCCAGCGCACCGCTCGCGGCCAACCAGCGCGCCCGCGCCGAGGGCCGCTCGCCGATCATCCCGCCCGGTGTCCAGCCGGCCGCGCTGACCGCCGGTCTGGCCCTGCTGCTGGCGCTGACCGCGCCGCTGGCCCGTCCGGTGCTCGCGATCCCGGTGGCGCTGCTCCAGGCCGTCACCGCGGCCGGCTGGTTCCGGCTCAACGGCATGTGGCCGGCCCGCCAGGGCATCGCACTGGCCTTCCTCGCCGGGCTGACCGCCGATGTCGCCCTGCTCGCCACCGACCGCGAGAGCGCGCCCCTGGTCGGCATCGGCACGCTCGGGGTGTGGTGTCTGCTCGTCCTCGTCCTCCAGCTGCGCAACCGCAGCAGCGCCGACGAGCGGATGTACGCGCTGACCGCGGGCCTGACCTCGACCGCCCTCGTGGTGCTGGCCGCCGGGCAGCTCGCGGCGAGCCCGCACGCGGTGGTGGTCGGCGCCGCCGCGGTCGGGGTGGCCACCCTGGCCCGTGCGCTGCCGCTGCCGCCTGTCGCCTCGGTCGGCATCGCGCTGGTGGCCGCCGCGGGCGCCGGGATCGCGGCCGGGCAGCTCACCGGCCTGGGGGCGTCCGGTGCGCTCCTGGGTCTGGCGGCCGGCGGCTGCGCCCTGATCGGCCTACGGGTGGCCAGCTACGACTACCCCTCCCGCTTCGTCCACCTGACGGCCGGGGTGGCCCTGCCGCTGGCCCTGGCCGCGCCCGCGGTGTACGTCCTGGGGCGGGCGCTGGGATAGCGCTCAGGCGAGAGAAACGGAGCGGCGGCCGCCGGTGGCGCACCTCGTGCCTTCCGGCAGCCGCCGCTCCCGTTTGCCGGAGCCCGTCGTCTAGGCTCCCCCGGAGCGCAGGCAGGGGGCCTGCATGGACGAGTCGGCCGTAATCCGGCCCAGTGTGGGGGTAGTGGTTCGATGCGTGCACTACGCGTGCTGTTGATCCTCGTGGTCATACTCGGGGGGCTGTTCGTGGCCGCCGACCGGGTGGCCGTGGGGCTCGCCGAGGACAAGGCCGCGGAGAAGATCCGCGGCAGCCAGGGGCTCGACCGGACCCCGACCGTCGCCATCAAGGGCTTCCCGTTCCTGACCCAGGTCGCGGGCCGCAGCCTCCAGGAGGTGGACGCCGATCTCGGGGGCATCGAGGCCCGGGCCCAGGGGCGCGCGCTGCGCATCGACCAGCTGTCGGCGCACTTCTTCGACGTCGGGCTGACCAGCGACTACACCTCCATCGAGAGTGCCGCCTCGGCCACCGGCAACGCCCGGATCACCTACGCCGACCTGACGAAGGCGGCGGGCGGCGACGTCAAGATCAGCTTCGGCGGCCAGAAGAACGGCCGCAGCCAGGTCAAGATCTCGCCGAAGATCCCGGTCCTCAGCTCGCTGGAGGTGACCGGCTCCATCAGCATCGTGGGCGGCGACACCGTCCGGCTGCGGGCCGACGGGCTCCCCGGGATGTGCCGCGCCCTCCCGGGCTGTGAGGCGAAGGTACGCGCCCAGACCGACCACGACTGGAAGCTGGACCAGCTGCCCGGCAACCTGAAGCTGGACAAGGTCGTGACGATGTCCGAGGGCCTCTCGATCTCCGCCTCCGGCAAGAACGTCAAGCTTCCCGGCTGACCGGACGCCCCCGGCGGACCGCCCCACCGGTCCGCCGGCCGATCCGGACACCGTCCATTTCCTGAGACACTCCGGTCCGTACGCCAGACCCCCCACGGGCGTACGGCCGCCAGGAGCCCGTGCGGGACCGCGCCGCACGCCCTCCGATCCCACATCACGGACAAACGCGTCTCAATATCCGACACGCCGGTGACATGCGCCGCTCCGCGTCCCTACGATCGGTGCCATGCAGAGCTCATTGAGCGGTCTCCGTCCGCGGGGACGGGCGGTACTGACGAAGCGGCGGGCAGTAGACCTGTGCCGCGTCGCCGCCATGCTCTGTCGCCCTGTCTGACGGGCTGACGCACCCTCTCCCGCGCTCCTGAGGAGCAGGGGTTCCCCGTCGCCCGGCCGGCCCCCTCGGCCGTTCCCGTATGTCCCCGCACAGCGCCACGCCGGCCCCGTACACCCGACACGGCCGTCCGGAAGTCCACGGCGCGCACCCGGCATACCCGAGTGCAACCCTGCCACTGCCCCCCGCAACTGCCCCGGAGGAGAAGAATCATGAGCCGTAGCGACGTCCTCGTAGACGCCGACTGGGTCGAGGCCCACCTCGAGGACCCGAAGGTGGTTCTCGTCGAGGTTGACGAGGACACCTCGGCCTACGACAAGAACCACATCAAGAACGCCGTCCGGATCGACTGGAAGCAGGACCTCCAGGACCCGGTCCGCCGGGACTTCGTCGACCAGGCCGGCTTCGAGAAGCTGCTCTCGGCCAAGGGCATCGCCAACGACGACACCGTGGTCCTCTACGGCGGCAACAACAACTGGTTCGCCTCCTACGCCTACTGGTACTTCAAGCTCTACGGCCACGGCAGCGTCAAGCTGCTCGACGGCGGCCGCAAGAAGTGGGAGCTGGACTCCCGCGACCTGGTCGACGGCTCCGAGGTTCCCGCGCGTCCGGCCACCGACTACAAGGCCAAGGCGCAGAACACCGCCATCCGCGCCTTCCGGGACGACGTCGTCGCCGCGATCGACAACCTCAACCTGGTCGACGTGCGCTCCCCCGACGAGTTCAGCGGCAAGCTGCTCGCCCCGGCGCACCTCCCGCAGGAGCAGTCGCAGCGCCCCGGCCACGTGCCCAGCGCCCGCAACATCCCGTGGTCGAAGAACGCCAACGACGACGGCACCTTCAAGTCGGACGACGAGCTCAAGGCCCTCTACGAGGGTGAGTCCGTCGACCTCGCCAAGGACACCATCGCCTACTGCCGCATCGGTGAGCGCTCCGCGCTGACCTGGTTCGTCCTGCACGAGCTGCTCGGCCAGACCAACGTCAAGAACTACGACGGCTCCTGGACCGAGTACGGCTCGCTGGTCGGCGTGCCGATCGAGCTCGGCGCCGCCAAGTAAGCAAGCACGCTTCCCCCTCCCCCGAACCCCTCAAGGAAGTACCCCCATGTGTGGAGCAAAGGCAGGCGGCCCCGACGCCTCGACGATCAAGCCCGGTGAGACCACGATCCAGGGCAGTGTGACCCGCGACGGCGAGCCCGTCACCGGTTACGTCCGACTCCTGGACAGCACCGGCGAGTTCACCGCCGAGGTCCCCACCTCCGCGACCGGACAGTTCCGCTTCTACGCGGCCGAGGGCACCTGGACGCTGCGTGCGCTCGTCCCGGGCGGCACCGCGGACCGCACCGTCGTCGCCCAGAAGGGCGGACTGGCGGAGGTCGCCATCGCCGTCTGACGGCAGCACGCGGGGCGGCGGCCCCCGGGATCACCCGGATTCCGCCGCCACCGGCAATACGGCCGGAGGGCCGCACCCCAGGGGTTTGGACGCCTTGGCTGGGGGTGCGGCCCTCCGTGCCGTGCGGGGCCGGTACCGGGGTCCCGCCCGACTTCTGTCCGGCCCCGCACGGACTTACCGTGGAGTCATGGACGCGCACCGCCGGTCGCCCGTACAGCGCCGCCATCGCAGGTACTTCGTCCTGATGGGCGTGTGCCTGGTGCTGTTCGTCCTGGCCTGGGGTGTGGTACGGCTGTGGTCGGTGCCGGCCGCCGTGGGCATGTGCGTCGTCGCCATGGTCATCCCGCCCGTCGCGGCCGTCATCGGCAACCGGCGCGAGCCCGGCGAGCGCTGGTGGGACGAGTCCGGCGACCCCGAGTCCGACCGCTGGTGGCGGGAACTGGACGACCGGGGCGACGACAAGCACCCGCAGTAGGCCGGACCCGCGCAGTAGGCCGGACCCGCCGCGGGGCGGGCGCCAGGGTGTCCGTCCTAGTACACCAACGCCTGGACGTCGTCCGGCATGATCTCGCTGACGAACAACTGGGCACCGGCGATCCCGGCCCCCTCGATCAGATCCTTCTGCTCGATGTCCCGCCGCGCCGCGCACTGGGTGCAGACCGTGATGGCCCCGCCGCCCGCGCGGATGCCGTCGATCAGCTCCGGAAGTGGCGCCGCGTGCGGCAGCTCGAACTCCGCCGCCCGCCCCGGCAGCGCGAACCACACGGACTCCCCGGTCAGCCACAGGGACACCTCGACGCCGCTGGCCGCCGCCACCGCCGCCACCGTGAACGCCTGCGAACACCGCTCGGGCGCGTCCGCGCCCGCCGTCACCTTGATCACGAGCTTCTTCGCCATGAGGCAAGAGTAGGCGCGGCGGACCTCACAGCGCCGCTGTCACCGCCGCCGACTAGACTCGCAGGCGGTCCGTTACACCCTCCTCGTACAAGGGGCGCGCTCGTGCTTGAGGCATTCTTCACCACCCTGCTGGTCCTGGTCGGCGTCGCCGTCATCGCGTTCGCCGGTCTGACCTGGAAGAAGCTGTACCAGGGCCAGCGCTGAGCGCGCCTGTCACCACCACCCCTCGCCGGAGCGCCGCCCGCGCCCCCGGCGGTCCCCCTCTCTATAGATCGTCTGAGCTCTCATGATCGAGATCCCGTCCGACCTGAACCCGGCCCTCGTGCCGCTCGCCTTCCTCCTCGGGAACTGGGAGGGCGCCGGCGTCGCCGACTTCCCCGGTACCGAGAAGTGCAACTTCGGGCAGGAGGTCACCTTCACCCACGACGGCCGTGACTTCCTGGAGTACACCTCGCACAGCTGGGTGCTCGACGCCGAGGGCAAGAAGGTCCGCCCGCTGGAGTCCGAGAGCGGCTACTGGCGCATCGACGCGGACCGCAAGGTCGAGATCGTGATGTGCCGCGACCAGGGTGTGGTGGAGGTCTGGTACGGCGAGCTGGCCGACCAGAAGCCGCAGATCGACCTGGCCACCGACGCCATCGCGCGCACCGCCGCCTCCGGCCCGTACAGCGGCGGCAAGCGGCTCTACGGCTACGTCAACAGCGACCTGATGTGGGTCGGCGAGAAGTCCACCCCGGACGTTCCGCTGCGGCCGTACATGTCCGCGCATCTGAAGAAGGTCGCCGACCTCAAGGAGTGGGCGGAGAGCCTGCCCGACGACATGCCGGACGGCGTCTCCTTCTTCCGTCCGGACGGCACGCCCTACAACCCGTAAGCCCTCCGGGGAGAGTCCCGCTCTCCCCGCCAGCGCCCCGCGGGGGAAGCCGGTCGAAGTCCGGCGCTGACCCGCAACGGTAGGCGGAAGGTCTCCTTCCGCGAGCCCGATCACCCGCGGTGCGCGCTGCTTCCCGTACAACTCGCCGTGGACTGCGAGGGGACCCCGCCCGGCCCGCGCGGCCCCGGGCCACCCTTGGTACGTACGGACACGGCCCGACCCGTAGGCGGCCGACCGTGGCGACCACCAGCGCGCATCCGACGACGGACCAGGCCGGCGCGCCGCCGCCCGCCCGGCGGCTGCCCGTACCACCCCTGATCGCCGTGCTCACGGCCGTCCTGCTCGGCTCCGTGCTGTGCGGTGTCGGGCTCGGCGCGGCCGGGCTGAGCTGGGCGGAGGTGCTGCGGTATCTGGGAGCCGGGCTGACCGGCGGCACGATCTCCTCCGACGAGGTCGCCGCCTACACCATCGTGTGGGAGCTGCGCTTCCCGCGGGTCCTGCTGGCGGCCGTCGTCGGCGCCGGGCTCGCCGCCCTCGGCGTGGCCGTCCAGGCCCTGGTCCGCAACGCCCTCGCCGACCCGTTCGTCCTCGGGATCTCCTCCGGGGCCGCCGTCGGCGCCAACGCCGTCCTCCTCTTCGGGGCGCTGGGCGCGCTCGGCGTCTGGGCGCTGTCGGCGGCGGCCTTCGCCTCCGCGCTGCTCGCCATGGCCCTGGTGTACGCCGCCGCACGCACCGCCCACGGGCTCACCCCGCTGCGCCTCGTGCTGACCGGCACCGCGATGTACTACGGCTTCTCCGCGCTCACCACCCTCATGGTGTTCACCGCCGACCGCGGCGAGGCGGCCCGCTCGGCGATGATGTGGCTGCTCGGGAGCCTGAGCGGGGCCGGCTGGGGCTCCCTGCCGGTCGCCGCGGCCGCGGTGGCCGCCGGGCTGGCCCATCTGCTGCTCTCCGCGGGCCGCCTCAATGCGCTGGCCATGGGCGACGAGACCGCCGCCGCCCTCGGGGTGGACGTCCCCCGGCTGCGCCGCGAGCTGTTCGTCGTCGCGGCCGCCGGCACCGGCGCGGTGGTCGCGGTCAGCGGCGCGATCGGCTTCGTCGGGCTGATGGTGCCGCATGTCGCCCGGATGCTGGTCGGCGCCGACCACCGCCGGGTGCTGGCCGTCGCCCCGCTGCTCGGCGCGGTGCTGCTGGTGTGGGTGGATCTGCTCTCCCGGGTGCTGCTGGCGCCCGTCGAACTGCCGGTCGGCGTGCTCACCGCCGTCCTCGGCGTGCCCTGCTTCATCCTGCTGATGCGGCGGCGCGGCTACACCTTCGGAGGCGGCGCCTGATGCGGATCGACATCACGGACCTGTCCGTGGAGGTGGCCGGGAAGCGGCTGGTCCACGACATCACGCTGCGGGCCGGCAGCGGCCGGGTGGTCGGCCTGGTCGGCCCCAACGGCAGCGGCAAATCGACCCTGCTGCGCTGTGTCTACCGCGCGCTGCGCCCGGCCGCCGGGACCGTCCGGCTGGACGACGCGGATCTGCACGCCATGGACGCGCGCACCGGCGCCCGGCTGCTGGCCGCGCTGCCCCAGGAGGCCGGCACGGAGTTCGACTTCACCGTGGCCGAGGTCGTCGCGATGGGGCGGCTGCCGCATCAGCCCGGCTCGGGCCGGGCGAGCGCGGCGGACACCGCGCACTGCACGCGGGCGCTGGCCCGGGTCGGCGCGGACCACCTCGCCGGGCGCGGCTTCCTCAGCCTGTCCGGCGGCGAGAAGCAGCGGGTACTGATCGCCCGTGCGCTGGCCCAGGATCCGCGGGTGCTGGTGCTCGACGAGCCGACCAACCACCTGGACGTCGCCCAGCAGTTGGCGGTGCTGGCGCTGGTCCGGGACAGCGGGCTGACCGTGCTGACGGCGCTGCACGACCTCAATCTGGCCGCCCTGCACTGCGACGAGCTGTATGTCCTCGCCCGCGGCCGACTCGTCGCCGCGGGCCCGCCGCACGACGTGCTCACCCCGGAACTGCTCGCCGAGGTCTTCGGCGTCCGCGCCCACCGCGTACGGCATCCCGAATCGGGCGCCGTCCAGCTGCTGTTCGACCGCCTGACCGCCCCCGCCGCCGACTCCTGAGGACCGCCATGCGCCGCCCCACCGCCCCGCTCACCGCCCTCGCCCTCACGCTCGCCCTGACCGGCTGCGGCGCCACGGTCTCCGACGACGACCGCGGCGCCGCGCACGGCCGGCACCCCGCCGGAGCGTCCGGCCGCTACCCCGTCACCGTCGAGAACTGCGGTATCCGCACCACCTACGACAAGCCGCCCGCCCGCGTGGTCACCAACGACGTCGGCATCACCGAGATCATGTTCGCGCTCGGCCTGGAGGACCGGATGGCCGGCTATGTCATGCCCGACGACAAGGGCGATGTCGGCGCCGTCCCCTGGAAGGCCGCGTACGGCAAGGTCCCCTGGCTCGGCAAGAAGGCCCTCACCAGGGAGATCGCCCTCGACGCCCGGGCCGACCTGGTCTTCGCGGGCTGGAACTACGGCTTCGGCGAGGACACCGGCCTCACCCCCGCCGCCCTGAAGAAGCTCGGCATCGGCAGCTATGTGCTGACCGAGTCCTGCCACAACGGCAGGGACGGCGCCCGCGGCGTGCTGCCGCCGCTGGAGGCGCTCTACACCGACCTGACGACGCTCGGGAAGATCTTCGGCGTCGAGGACCGCGCCGCCGCCCTGGTGAAGAAGTACCGCAAGCAGGTGGCCGACGCCGCCGCCAAGGCCCCCGCACCCGCGAAGCGGCCCTCCGTCTTCCTCTACGACGACGGCCGCGACAAGCCGTTCACCTCGGGCAAGTACGCCGGACCGCACGACATCATCACCAAGGCCGGCGGCGACCACGTCATGAAGGACCTCAAGGACTCCTGGACCACCGTCGGCTGGGAGACCGTCGTCGCCCGCGACCCCGATGTCATCGTGATCAACGACTACGGCGACACCTCCGCCGCCCGGAAGAAGAAGTTCCTGATGTCCTACGCCCCGCTCGCCCACGTCTCGGCGGTCAAACACCACCGGATCTACGTCATGGACTACGCCGACCTCGTCGAAAGCCCCCGCAACCCCGCCGCCGTCACCGACCTGGCCCGCTATCTGCGCGGTATACGGGCGGGCGGCTGACCCCTCGGTGTACGGACACCCGGCGCCCGCCCTTCTACACTGGCCGTGTGGTGACCACCGACTGGCAGAGCGACCTCCGCAGGCGCGGATACCGCCTGACCCCGCAGCGTCAGCTCGTGCTGGAGGCTGTGGACAGGCTGGAGCACGCCACGCCGGACGACATCCTCACCGAGGTGCGCAAGACGGCGGGCGGGGTGAACATCTCCACGGTCTACCGGACCCTGGAACTCCTCGAAGAGCTGGGCCTGGTCAGCCATGCCCACCTCGGCCACGGCGCCCCGACCTACCACCTAGCCGACCGCCACCACCACATGCACCTGGTGTGCCGGGACTGCACCGAGGTCATCGAGGCGGATCTGTCGGTGGCCGAACCGTTCACGGCGATGCTGCGCGAACAATTCGACTTCGAGACGGATATGAAGCATTTCGCGATCTTCGGGCGCTGTGCGGCCTGCCGTGCCAAGGCCGCCGAGGGCGACGGCTGAGGCGGTCGCCCCCGAGTCGTAGGCTGGCCCCATGCCGCGACCTTCATCCGCCAGCCCCCTGCTGTCGCTGCCCGGCGCCGTCCCCGCCGAGGCCCCCGACGAAGGCGTCGCCGCGCACTACGGCGACCTCTTCCGGGAGCAGCGCGCCCTCGCCGACGGCACCGGCTTCGTCGACCTCTCACACCGTGGCGTGGTCACCGTCACCGGCGCCGAGCGGCTGAGCTGGCTGCATCTGCTGCTCACCCAGCACGTCAGCGACCTGCCACCGGGCCAAGCCACCGAGGCGCTGATCCTGTCCGCGCACGGCCATATCGAGCATGCGGTCTCCCTCGTCGACGACGGCGAGACGACCTGGATGCACACCGAACCCGGCAACCAGGAGGCGCTGATCGCCTACCTGGAGAGCATGAAGTTCTTCTACCGGGCCGAGGTCGCCGACCGCACCGACGAGATCGCCGTCGTCCACCTCCCGGCCGGCTCCATCGCCGAGGTGCCCGGGAACGCCGTCGTACGCGAGACCGCGCACGGCCGCGACCTGTTCCTGCCCCGCGCCGACCTGGAGTCCTTCGCCGCGGACCACGGCCCCGCGATCGGCGTCCTGGCCCTGGAGGCGCTGCGCGTCGAGGCCCACCGCCCCCGCCTGGGCCTGGAGACCGACCACCGCACGATCCCGCACGAGCTGGGCTGGATCGGCACCGCCGTCCACCTCCAGAAGGGCTGCTACCGCGGCCAGGAGACCGTCGCCCGGGTCCACAACCTGGGCAAGCCGCCGCGCCGGCTGGTCTTTCTGCACCTGGACGGCAGCGAGGTCCATCTGCCCCCGCACGGCACCCCCGTCCGCCTCGCCTCGGACGGCGAGGAGGGCCGCCAGCTCGGCTTCGTCACCACCTCGGCCCGCCACCACGAACTCGGCCC
The DNA here is from genome assembly GCF_008704855.1 of Streptomyces platensis. Lineage (NCBI taxonomy): Bacteria > Bacillati > Actinomycetota > Actinomycetes > Kitasatosporales > Streptomycetaceae > Streptomyces > Streptomyces platensis. The sequence goes on along the minus strand of NZ_CP023691.1, from coordinate 5,112,171 downwards.
GATCGCACTGGCCCTGGTCAAGCGGAATGTGCCGGTGGACGCGCAGTTGATGGCAGGCAGCACCGCGGCGGCACAGGAGGTCGTCGTCGAGCCGTAGCGGCCCGCGACTGCCCCGCGGGCCCCTGGCGCGCGGGGCAGAGTCCTGTCCGGCCCCGTTACTCCGGACCGGTCTCAGACCTCCACCAGCACCGTGAACGGCCCGTCGTTCGTCAGCGACACCTTCATGGACGCACCGAATCGGCCGGTCTCCACCTGGGCGCCCAGCGCCCGCAGCTGCGCGACGACCTCGTCGACCAGCGGCTCGGCGACCGGCCCCGGTGCGGCGGCGTTCCAGGTGGGGCGGCGGCCCTTGCGGGCGTCACCGTAGAGAGTGAACTGGCTGATCACCAGCAGCGGCGCCGCGGTGTCCGAGCAGGACTTCTCGTCCTGAAGAATCCGCACCGACCACAGCTTGCGGGCGAGCTGCGCCGCCTTCTCCTTCGTGTCCTCGTGCGTGACCCCCACCAGCACGCACAGCCCCTCACCGACGATCTCCCCGACCGTCTCGCCCGCCACCTCGACGCGGGCACCGTCAACCCTTTGCACCACAGCTCGCATACCGGCCATCATGCCGGGCGGCCCACCACCTTCGGACAGCCGTGCCCCCACGGGGGCCGTTCGGGTGCCATGGCCCTGCGGAAGGACCGCCCAGAGTGGCACGATGCGTGCACGTGGTGCGTTTCATGGACAACATGCCCCAGGACGCGGCACCGGACGAGGGGACGGAACGATTCATGAGCACTCTCGGCGCCGGACAGACACCCGGTCCCGTACCAACCGCCCGTACGACACCGACCGGACGGACGACATCGACCGCCCCCGCCACCGACCCCGCCCATCCGGCGCCCGCCACCCCACCACCCCCCACCGCCCTGACGACGACCACAGCGACGGCTCGCGTCGAGCCCCCCGGCACCGAGGACGGCCCCATGCTCCAGGCAGGCCAGACGCAGCACCCCCGCCCCCCGCAGCAGCGCGACCACTGCCTGCCGGCCACCACCCCCGATCTGTCCGGCCTGGGGCTGCCCGAGCTGCGCGTCGTACGGCGTGATTCCCAGCAGGAAGAGGCCGATCTGAGCTATCTGCGGCGGCTGTTGCAGGGCCGGATCGACATCCTGCGGGCCGAGATCGCCCGCCGCACCGCCCAGCAGTCACCGCTGCTGGACCGGCTCCCGGAGATCCTCACCGACCTGCCGTCGCGGCACCGCTCCTCCGCCCGGCATGTGACGCTCGGTACGCCGCACAGCGAGGAATACCGCAGGCTCGCCGAGGAAATGCTGGGCGAGGTGGAGCTGTCCGACCTCACCGCGCGTACGGACCAGGAGCTGCACGACGCGATGGGCCGGCTGATCCGCTACGAACAGCAGGTGTCCCGGCGCCGTCAGGCGTTGCAGCGCACCACGGACGATTGCAGTGCCGAAATTGCCCGCAGGTACCGTGAAGGTGAAGCGCAAGTAGACGACCTGCTGTCCTGACCGGGCCACAAGCCTCTGGGGGCGCGGGTCACTCCCGGAAGGCCGACGATGACCTCGCCCACCCCCATATCCGAGCCGACCTCGGGCTCCACCACGTCCCCGGATTCCCCGGCGGCCGCGCTTTCCCCCGCCTCCCCCGCTTCCTCCATCCCCTCCGCTGTCTCTCCGGTCCTCGCCGAGGTCGTACGCTCCGGCTTCGTCGAGGGGCGGCACCGGGGCTCCCTCGTGGTGCTCGCCGCCGACGGCAGCGTGGACTGGTCCCTGGGTGACGTGGCCGCGCCCGTCTTCCCGCGCTCCACGAACAAGCCGATGCAGGCCGCGGCGGTGCTGCGGGCGGGCCTGGACCTCTCCGGCGAGCGGCTGGCGCTGGCCGCCGCGAGCCACTCCGGCGAGCCGTTCCACCTCGACCTCGTACGGACCATGCTGACCGAGCACGGCCTGACCGCCGACCACCTCCAGACGCCCGCGGACCTGCCGCTGGACCCCGAGGAGGCGGAGGCCTACCTCGCCTCGGGCCGGGTCCGCGACCGCCTCACCATGAACTGCTCGGGCAAGCACACCGCGATGCTCGCCGCCTGCGCGCTCAACGGCTGGCCGCTCGCCACGTATCTCGACGAGGTCCATCCGCTACAGCAGCTCGTCGCCGACGGGGTGCGCACCGCGAGCGGTGAGGACGTCGCCCATGTCGGCACGGACGGCTGCGGGGCGCCCCTGCTGTCGCTGTCGCTGACCGGGCTGGCGCGCGCCTTCCGGCACTTCGTCATGGCCGAGCCCGGCAGTCCTGAGCGGCGGGTCGCGGATGCGATGCGGGCCCACCCGGAGTACGTCGCCGGCACCCGGCGGCCCGACACCTGGCTGATGCAGGCCCTTCCCGGCACGCTCTCCAAGATGGGCGCCGAGGCCGTGCAGGCGCTGGCCCTTCCCGACGGCCGCGCCCTCGCCTTCAAGATCGACGACGGCGCCACCCGCACCCTCGGCCCCGTCCTCGCCCGCACCCTCCGCCTCATGGGCCTCGACGCGCCCGTCCTCACCCGCCTTGAGGACGCGCCGCTCCTTGGTGGCGGGGCGCGGGTGGGGGAGGTCCGCGCGTCGTTCTGACGGCCGTCGTTCGGCTGCGGGTGAGGTGTGGCTGGGCGGTCATGCCCGTCGTGTGTCTGCGGGTGCGTTGGGGCTGGGCGGCCATGCCCGTCGTGTGTCTGCGGGTGCGTTGGGGCTGGGCGCGCCGTTCCCCGCGCCCCTGTGGGGGTGGCCGTGGCGTTTTTGCTGCGGCTGCGTTTGGGCTGGCGTCGTTGCGGGGTCTGTGGTTGCCGCGGGGGCCGGAGGGGACGCACCGGGGCCCGTCCTCGGCGCGGGCGACGCGGCTACGTGGGATTGATTGCCCCGGTGTTTGCTCCGGTCCTGCGGGCGGGCCCCGGTACATCCCCTCCGACCGTCCCCCGTTGCCGACTGCCGGACGGTGGCACCGTCCGTCACAGACCCCACAGCGGCCCGCGCCCAAGCTGCGGGGACAAGGTGCCTGCCAGGAGGTGCCGTGCACGGACTCGGGGACCAGGTACCTGCCAAGGGGCGGTGTGCGTGGCCGCCGTAACGGTCATCGGTACGGCGGGACAGCCGCGTACGGACGGTGGTCGGAGGGGATGTCCGGTGCCCCGCCCGCAGGACCGGAGCAAACGCCGGGGTGCCCTACCTCTGGGACCAGGGCCGCCCGCGCCGAGGACGGGGTACCGGGCGTCCCCTCCGACCCGCCACCCACCCGCCCAAGGCGAACCGGCGACCAGCCCACGGCAACCCGCACCGGCCACCCACACCCAGACAACGGCAACGCGCGCCCGCTGCCGCTCCCGCGACGGCCTGCATAAGGTGGCGATGACACGGTGCACGCACGTATCACCCACCAACAACAGGAGGCCGGCGACCATGAGCGACGCGAATTCCGAGCCGCAGGGGCCCGAGGCGATCGAGCACGCGCACGACCCCGAGGTGCTTCAGCTCGCGGCCAAGGTGTTCGACCTGGCGCGGCACGGTGACACCGACACGGTCGCCGCCTACGTGGACGCGGGCGTGCCCGCCAACCTGACGAACGACAAGGGCGACTCGCTGGTGATGCTGGCGGCGTACCACGGTCATCCCGCCACCGTGGAGGCCCTGTTGCAGCGCGGCGCCGACGTGGACCGCCCCAACGACCGCTGTCAGACCCCGCTCGCCGGCGCGGTGTTCAAGGCCGAGGACGAGGTCGTCAAGGTCCTGATGGCACATGGCGCGGACCCCTCGGCAGGCACCCCGTCGGCGATCGACACGGCCCGGATGTTCGACAAGGCGGAGCTGCTGAAGCTGTTCGGGGCGGAGTGACCCGGCGGACTGCCCGGTAGGGAGGACCGGCCCAGCCCCTTTGCGGCAGCGGCACAGCCACGCCACCGCTTGACCTCAGGCTCGATTGAGGTTCTAGCGTCGGGTCGAGACGGCATCCCGCCGTTCACCGACTCGCGCCGCACGCCTTGAAGGGCCCCGCATGTCCGAGCACCCCTACCGCCTCGCAGTGATCATCGGCAGCACCCGGGAGGGCCGGTTCGCGCCCGTCATCGCGAACTGGTTCACCCGGCACACCGAAGGCCACCCGCACATCGACATGGACGTCATCGACCTGGACGCCGTCCGCCCGTACGAACTCCGTTACGGCAGCGAGGAGTACGAGACCTTCGCCAAGCGCGTCGACGAGGCGGACGCCTTCGTCGTGATCACCCCGGAGTACAACCACTCCTTCCCGGCCCCGCTCAAGCACGCCATCGATCTGCTGCATGCCCAGTGGCAGGCCAAGCCGGTCGGCTTCGTGTCGTACGGCGGGATCTCCGGCGGTCTCCGCGCCGTCGAGCAACTCCGGCTGGTCTTCGCCGAGTTGCACGCCACCACGGTGCGCGAAACGGTGAGCTTCCGGCTCGCCGGCGACCTCTTCGACGACACGGGCCACCTGCACGACCCGGCCCCCGCCGCACAGGCCGCCGACACCCTCCTCCACCAGCTCACCTGGTGGGCGGTGGCCCTCCGCGAGGCCCGCACAAGCCGCCCGTACGGCGGCTGAGCCCCGCCGGGCCGGTACGCGTCCGACACTTTGGCCCGGCAGCGAACCGGATCAGGGGACGCAATGAGCGCACGCCGGAGGCCGTACGCATGCGGGCTGGACGCCACGGTGGACGTGATCGGCGGCGAACAGACGGTGCGGCTGCTGTGGGCGCGGGCTCAGTGCCCACAGCGGTTCGGTGAGCTGCGGCGGGAGTTACCGAAGATCAGCGAGAAGGCGCTGACGCAGCAGCTGCGCGAACCGGAGGCCGACGGCATCGTGCGCCACGAGAACTTTGCCCAGGTGCGGCCGAAGGCCGAGTACTCGCCCACCGACTTCGGCACCTCCCTGAACGAGGCGCTGCACCTCTGGGCGCCTGGGGCGCGCCCCATATGACCCGCCCACTCGGACACCCCCGGAGCCACCGCCAGGCCCCTCAGGCGCTCTCCGCGCGTCCGGCGCCGCCGCTCCCCATGGCGTCGCCGTCAGCTCCTGGAGATTCCGTCTGGTGCTGCGCGCGGGCGGCGGTCAGCGCCCGCTCGAAGCCATGCTGCGTGGCGTCGCACCACTCCAGGAGATCCCTCAGCAGCTCCCGCAGATTCCCGCCCGGGCTCTGCCGCCAGCCCGCTTCGGACAGCCCATACCCCCGCAGCACCTCCTCCGCCCGCGCCACCCGCTCCTCAGTCCCCGCCATGGCCATGCCGCCCCACCTCATGAGTTGTTGGCTCCACCCCGCACCCACCAGGCCCGGTTCAGGCCCCGTTCAGCTGCGGAGCGGTTCCAATGCAAGCGCATCGGAACGCTGACGAGCAACCCGAATTCATCGACCCTCATTCATCACCCCTCAGGCACCCCGCCCCCGCACCGCCATCGCGACATGGACCTTCATCCCGCACGGAACGCGTCCGTCCGGCAGCGCCATCGCCGCCGACTCCGCCTCGAAGCGGGCCCGCAGATCCGCCGTGACCGCGGGGTCGAGCGGCCCGAGGTCGTAGTACGCGCCCACGGTCCGCCAGACCTGTTCCGGCGGGCCGGTCAGGTCGATCCGTACGGTCTCCCACTCCGCCGGGGCGAATCCGGCCGGGCGGAAGACCGCGTCGAAGCCCTCGCGGGTGCGCAGCCGGGGGCCCCCGAGCGGCGGGATCCGTTGTGCCGCGGGGGCCGCCTCGAACAGCGGGCGCGCCAGCCGCAGAAAGCTCTCGCACGCCTCGCCGCCCGCCGCGCCGGCACCCAGGACGACGGCCAGCACGCCGCCCGGCGCCAGCACCCGCGCCACCTCCGCCGCGACCTGTTCCACCTCACTCATCAGCATCAGCGCCATATGGGATAAGCAGCCGTCGAACCAGCCGTCGGCGAAGGGGAGTTGCTGCGCCCGGCCGGGGCGGAGGTCGGCCGCGGCGAGGCCCGGCCGGGGGCGGGCCAGCGCCAGCTCCTCGGCGGAGAGATCGAGTCCGGCAAGCATCGAGGGGGCGCCCGCCGGCCGGGCGGCGAGGAGTTCCAGCAGCAGTCCGTCGCCGCAGCCGAGGTCCAGCACCCGGTCGCACTCCGATACCCGGTCCCGCAGCAGCTCGTAACTGGAACGGCCGTCCGCGGTCTTTCCGTGGGCCATCGCCCGCACGGTCACCGCGGGATGCGCGGCATGAAAGGTCCGCAGAAATTCTTCCTGAAGCGTCGTCATCCGCCGAGCCTAGGAGCGGGCATGTCCGCCGCGTTCAGGTCTCGGGACGCTCCTGGAGCGCCCAGCCGTTGCCGTCCGGGTCGCTGAAGTAGACGAACGAGTTCCATGCCCCGCCGGGGCCGTCCGCCATCGCGCCGTCCTCGACGTGCTGCACGGGGCCGGCCGGCACTCCCCGTTCCACCAGTTGCGCACGGGCCGCGGCGATATCGGAGACCACCAATTGCAGCCCTTGCAGAGAACCTGGCTTCTCCTCCATGACGCCGGTGCCCGCGCCGATGACGATCGAGCAGCCCGACCCCGGCGGCGTCAGCTGCACGATGCGCGCCTCGTCGCCGATGCACATGTCGTGATCGACAGCGAAGCCCATCTGCTCGCTGTAGAAGCGCTTCGCCCGCTCCACATCGGTGACCGGAACCGGTACCAGTTCGAGCTTCCAGTCCATGGCGCGCCGTCCTTCCGTACGGGCGACGGCCCTGCACAGCGGCCGTGGGACCGGCCCTATCGCGCTGCAAGAAGTCTAAGGAGCGGGAAGCCGAGGCGCGCATCCATGTACGGAGTGAGTGCTCACTCCGTAGTGTGTCGTCATGAAACCTCCCACCTCCCGCCGACGCGCCCCAGGCATGAGCGTCGAGGAGCGCCGGGCCATGATCGTGGCCGCCGCGCTGCCGCTCGTGGCGGACTACGGCGCGGCCGTCACCACCAGCCAGATCGCGCGCGCCGCAGGCATCGGCGAAGGCACGATCTTCCGGGCCTTCAAGGACAAGGACGAGCTGCTGGACGCCTGCGTCACCGAGGCGGTCGGCACCGACCATGTGCTGCGCGAACTCGCCTCGATCTCCCTGGACGAACCACTCGCCGCCCGGCTGGCCGAGGCCGCCGAGGCACTGCACGCCCATGTGGAACGCATGGGCACCGTCGTCGGCGCCCTTCACGCCTCGGGCCATCGGCGGGGCCCGGCCCCCGGTATCGGGAGCCGGGGCGGGGAGACTGCCCCGCCGGACGGCCGGGGCGGGGAGGCTGCGCCACCGGACGGCCGGGACGGGGGACTTCCCCCACCGGATGGCCGGGACCGGGAAGCTCCCCGGCCGAACAGGCGGGGCGGGGAAGCTTCACCGTCGAACGGCCGGGAGGGGCAGGCTCCGCCGCCGGGCAGCCGGACGCAGTCCCTCACCGCCCTGCGCAACGCGGTCATCGAGCTGCTCGAACCCGACCGGACCGCCTTCCGCCTGAGCCCCGAGAAGGTCGCCGCCGCCTTTCTGGGCCTGCTCTTCACCCGGCTACAGGCACCGGCATCGGCGCCGGAGGCCGACGCACCGCCGCTGACCCTCGACGAACTCATCGCCATCCTGCTGCACGGCACCCTCAACGCCCCCGGGAGCGCCTGATGCCCGTGCCCCTCAACCACACTCCTGCCCCCATCAGGCCCGGCAGCGTCCGGCACAGCACCCCAGGCCCCTAGCCAGGCCCGTCAGCCGTCCGCCAGCAGCCGCCAGCCACCAGCCACCAGCTCTCGGCCCTCGGACCTCGGACCAGCCTTCAGCCTCATCGCTGCAAGCCCGTCCTCAGCCCCTCACCCGTCGACGAACGTCATGCTGGCCTCGTCGTAGCGGGTTCCGGCTATCTGGCCGGTCGGGGCGGCGGCGTCGATTGCGGTGAGTTCCTCGGTGGTCAGCTCGATCGCGAGCGCGCCGAGGTTCTCTTCCAGGTACTTCTGGCGGCGGGTGCCGGGGATCGGCACGACATCGGCACCACGGTGCTGCACCCAGGCCAGGGCGAGCTGGCCGGCGCTGACGCCCTTCTCCGCGGCGAGTTCGTCGAGCTTCTTCACGATGGTCAGGTTCTGCTCCAGGTTGCCGTCGGCGAAGCGCGGCTGGCTGCGGCGCATGTCGGACTCCGGCAGGTCCTTCGCCGAGGTGTAGCGCCCGGTCAGGAATCCGCGGCCGAGCGGCGAGAACGGCACCAGGCCGATGCCGAGTTCACGGCACACCGGTGCGATCTCGTCCTCCAGGACGCGGGTCCACAGCGACCACTCGCTCTGGAGCGCGGCGATCGGATGCACCGCGTGCGCCCGGCGGATGGTCGCCGCACTCGCCTCGGACAGTCCGAGGTGTCGCACCTTGCCGGCCGTGACGAGTTCGGCCATCGCGCCGACGGTCTCCTCGATCGGCACCTCGGGGTCGACGCGGTGCTGGTAGTAGAGGTCGATGTGGTCGACCCCGAGCCGGCGCAGCGACGCGTCGCAGGCCTCTCGCACGTAGGCGGCGTCGCCCCGGATCACGGTCGGCTCGCCGAGGGCGTTGGCGAAGCCGAACTTGGTCGCCAGCACCACCTCGTCCCGCCGCCCGGCGATGGCCCGGCCGATCAGCTCCTCGTTGTGTCCCGCGCCGTAGAAGTCGGAGGTGTCCAGCAAGCTGACGCCGAGGTCGAGCGCGTGGTTGATGGTCGCGATCGACTGCGTGTCGTCCGACTCCCCGTAGGCGTGGCTCATGCCCATGCAGCCGAGCCCCTGTGCGGAAACCGCCAGCTCACCGAGGTGACGCGTCGGGATATTCGTCGTGGTCATGCTGTTGCTACCTCCTGGACGTGCGGTGGACGGGATCTGCATCCCGGACTCAGGGCTCCGAACTCCCGGCCCCCAGCGCCCTGATCCCTGCGCCTTGAGTCCGGGGCCCGCGTGGCGGACCTGTCCCGTAATCCCGTCCCGGACGGTATGAGTTGGAGTGCGCTCCAAGTCAACAGCGTTTTGTCCAGGCGGGGTTTGATGGGCTGCAAGGGGCCAGGCAAATACGGCACGCCTCTGACATCCACGTCGCCCCGTCGGTGGCCACACCCTCCGTCAGCCTCCGCCGGCGCCGTCTCCCGCTATGGCCCGCAGGGCCTGGCAGTGCGCGGCGAAGGCGGTGCGGCCGCTGGGTGTCAGGGCGAGCCAGGTCCGCGGGCGCTTGCCGACGTATCCCTTGGTGACGGCGACATAGCCGGCCTTCTCCAGGGTGGCGACCTGGCGCGACAGGACCGAGTCGCTCACCTCGACGGTGTCGCGGACGAAGGCGAACTCGGCCTTGTCGGCGGCCGCCAGGGTGGCCACGATGGAGAAGCGGACCGGGGCGTGAATCACCTCGTCGAGTTCATGACGTGGATGTGCTCCCGGACTCGTTTCGGTCACCGCCGCGCCTCCAGATAGCCGCCTATCAGCCCGGGAAGGGCTACCACCACTGCGCCGGGGACCCACCACGACGCGGCACCCTGATGCCACGTCACGCCGGGGAACAGCACCGCGAGGTAGAGCAGCGTCCACACCATGATCATGCCTATATGCCGCCGACCGAAGCCGCGCCGGGAAACGCGCTGCCGGGCCGCGTAGACCGACAGCGCGGCGACGGTGGCGATCCAGCCGCCGGTGCCGATCGCCACCCCATGGGGCGAGGGCAGCAGTCCGATGCACAGCACCATGACCGCGGCCGCGCAGCCGTAGATCACTTGATACCGCACGTACCACTTCGATCCCCTCCGCACCGTCGAGTCCAGCTCCCGCACTCGGGCCAGTGCGGCCGCCGCGTCGTGTGAGGCGTACTCACCCATGCCGATTCCCCCTGTCCGATGATCCGGCTTCCTGCATTCAGCGTGACAAGTACTTTCCAATTCGACAAGTACTTTCCAGCCATTGTGAGTTGGGCTCGGCGTTCGCGCCCACCGCGGCCCTGCGGCGTCCGGGGAGGGAGGGCAGCGGTCGCGGGACCGGCCACGCCACGGCTGCCTGGGCGACGAGGCCCAGGTCAGGTAGGGTGGCGCTGCCATCAGTGAACGGACCCAGGAGGTGAGACCGATTCCCCGCCAGACCAGGCAGGTGCTCCCGGCTCACGCCCGTGCGGTCCACCCGATGCAGGTGACCCTCCGGCACACGTGACCCGGGAAGCGCACTCGGCGCCCCGAAAGGCTCACATGTCGTCATCTCCGTTGCCGTCCCACCCGTCACCGCTCTCATCGCCCCTCCCGGCACCCCTCTCCGCACCGCACTCCCGCTCCACCGTCATCAGCGAACTGCGCGCCGCCGGCTGCGTCTTCGCCGAGGACGAGGCGGAGCTGCTCCTCTCCACCGCGCGCACCGCGGCCGAACTCGCCGCCATGGTGGAGCGGCGCGTCATCGGCCTGCCCCTGGAACACGTCGTCGGCTGGGCGGAGTTCTACGGCCGGCGGGTCACCGTCGATCCCGGCGTCTTCGTACCGCGCCGCCGTACCGAGTTCCTCGTGGGCCAGGCCGTCGGCCTCGGGCGCCGGGCCGGCGCCCGCACCGGGCGGGCACCGGTCGTCGTCGACCTGTGCTGCGGATCCGGTGCGGTGGGCGCCGTATTGGCCGACGCCCTGGAGCGGATCGAGCTGCACGCGGCGGACATCGAGCCCGCCGCGGTGCGCTGCGCCCGCCGCAATGTCGTTCCCGCCGGGGGCGAGGTGTACGAGGGCGACCTCTTCGACGCCCTGCCCGGCGGCCTCCGGGGTCGTATCGACGTCCTGGTGGCCAACGTGCCCTACGTACCGACCGGCGAGGTCGGGCTGCTGCCGCCCGAGGCCCGCGAGTACGAGCCGCTGGTGGCGCTCGACGGCGGTACGGACGGGCTCGACGTCCTGCGACGGGTGACCGCAGCCGCGCCACAGTGGCTGGCGCCAGGAGGCCATCTGCTGGTCGAGACGAGCGAACGGCAGGCCCCGCACGCGGTCGAGGCCTTCACCCGCAACGGGCTGATCCCCAGGGTGACCGCCTCCGAGGAGCTCTACGCCACGGTCATCATCGGGACCCGGCCGGTGGAGGGGCAGGCCATACCGGGACCGCCGTAACGCCGTCGGACGTTACGGCGTCCACCCGCGAGGGTGTTTCCCCGCCCCCATCGGGCACCCGGCAAGAAAGGAACAAGCCACCCGGCCCGCCGCCCCCACAGGCCGACTGTGACTTCCAGCGTTAGCTGTCATCTTGACGGTCTCTGACCTGGGGCGTTCTCTCGTGATTTCAGTTCTTTCTGTCACCAGATTCACGCGGTAGTTGTCACTTCCGGGCGTCTCCAGGCCGAGTGGTCACCAGGTTCGGAGACTGGTCCGCTTGGCGTTCTCGGCGGTGGTCATGTGGTGGTGTGGACGGGGCGCATTCCCCGGTACGGCCACCGTCCCAGGCTGCGGGTTGGGACGGTGGCCCGTGGTCGCACAGCTGCCGGTGGGAGGACCTGCTCCTCCCGGTGTCCGTGACGCCGGGCAGAGACGGCCTCGCCCTCGGGCCGGAGTGGACGCGCCGCTGGACGGTGACCTGGCGGACAGCGGGTGACGAGGTCTCGTGCACCGTGCGGGATCTGGCCCACACGCCCATGACGGACGGCACTCCGATCCGCTGGTTCTCCTGGCGCCGGGCCCAACGCCACCGCCCCAGCCTTCAATTCCTCGTCAGCACCGGGCGTCATCACGGGGCGGAAAGCTTGGAGGAGGCCCGCCTGCTCCTGGTCCTCGACTTCGCTGCTGGCCTCGTCGACGTGCTGTCGCAGCCCTTGCGACTGCGGTTCAACACCACGACCGGCCGCAGGGGGCACATCCCAGACTTCCTGGCGGTGACCCGGACCGGCATCTGGCTGATCGACGTACGGCCACGGCCACTGATCGCGCCGGAGGATCTGGAGGCATTCACCGCGACCGCCGAGGTTGCGCTGGCCTGCGGCTGGCACTACACCGTCGTGGCGGGCTGGAGGGATCATGTTGCCGCCGCGGTCGATGCCTTCTCCTCTCAGCGCCGGCCCCTGTCCGACCCGCTCGGGCTACAGCCGGTGCTCATGACGGCGGCCCGAGAGGGCGGCACGTTCGGCGAACTCGTTGACGCCACCCCTTTTCCACCGCTGGCCCGCGCACAGCTTCTGCACCTGCTCCGGCACCGGCGCCTCGGCACGGACCTGAGCCGGCCGTTCGGTGACCGGTCCGCGGTGATCAACCCCGCTGGGCGACGGCGGCCGTCCTGGACCTGTCGCCGGGGGCGGCACTGGTGCTGGACGGCAGGCAATGGACGGTAGAGCGCCGCGAACCCGAGCTCGGCCGGGTCCACCTGGTCGGTGACGACGGCACCCGGCAGCCAGTGACCTTACGCTTCCTGGCCAGCCACCCCAACTGCCGTCCCTCGTCCCGGACTGCAGCCCAGGGCTCGGGCCGGGGCCGACAGCCGAAGACCGCACAGGATCTGGAGCCCAGACGGCGAGAACTGGCTGCCTGCCGCTTGGCCCACCTGCTGGAGGTGGAGACCGGCTACCGCAGCGGCGACCCGCTGCGTCCCGAGCCGGGCGAACCGAAACCCGAATACGACCCGGCCACCACCACGCTGACCGCCCGCCGCCTCGCGAAAGTCGCCGAACTCGCAGCCATGGACCGCCACCAGGCGAAGTTGCTGGGCCTGGACCGGGTCGGCTACCGCACCCTGATCCGCTGGGACCGCCGACGGCGGGAAGCGGGCCTGATGGGCTGCGCGGACGATCGGTGGCTGCGCGAGAGTGGCGGCCACCCCAGCATCACCGAGGAGATCCGTGCGGCGATCTTCGCGGTCCGCGCGGAGACCCTGCACCGGTCGAAGGTGACGATGCGGACCCGGGCTCGCATGATCCATCAGTACGTACGCGAGACCTTTCCCGACCGGGACGTCGCTGTCCCCAGCTACCAGACGCTCTGGGTGGTCTGGCGCGAGTGGTTCGGGCCGGGAGGCTCCCGCCAGCGTTACGCACGCTCGGCGGAACTGCCGTCGAAGAACGGGCACGTGCTGGTCCATCGGCCTGGGCAGGCATACACCGACCCTCCAGATGACCCCGTCGTCACGGGCGCCGTCCTCGAAATCGCGGACCGCCTGCTCCGCTCACCCGATGAAAATGCCGCAGCCGAGCTCCTCGTCCCACTCGTCGACGAGGCCAAACGGATCCACCAGCCGATCAGCTACCCCCTTCGCAGCCCTTGCGGCGCTTCGATTCCGCTCCTGGTCGTCCTCGCCTTCCGCCCGCCACCGGCGCATCCACTTGTGGGCGGTGGGCCTTGACACCCCCATCTCAGCGGCCACATGCGCGACAGGACGACCGGAGCGGACCCGTTCGACCAGCAGCCGTCGGCCAAAGACGGTCAGCCGGGCATTACGGTGGGACATGAAGACCTCCGTGCGTGGTGTGGAGCCTAGACACCTCCACCACACCGGAGGTCTTCGCCATGATCAAGCCCGGCGACTGTTAACAACGCTCGTGATCAATACACCTAGGGGCGGCCATGACGGCCGCCCCAGAGCAGCTGCTACTGCCGACGCTTACTCACGTGCGACACGGCGGTCATGCCAGCGCCGTAGGTGAAGGCAAGAACGGCACCGCCAGAAGCTACGGCGGTGAGGGGGGGCTGGCCAAGAGCAACGGAGCCGATCCCCGCAACCAGCCCAGTGATGACAGATACCAGAGCGACGACGACAACGTGATACACGCGGTGGTCGCAGGTAGAAGTGGTGGCAGACAAGTAGGGCCCTCCCGTACTCCGTCGGAGCGCCGTCACCTGAATCAGGGCAGGATGCAGCCTGCGCTGGATCACGTCACAGCGTCGCCGCCCAGCGGGCGTCGCAACAGGAGAGCGCCGGCCAGGCGCGCCTATTGCTCCTCGACTGGAGCGCTGTAGCGGTTGGCCATCATCACCGATGCACCATGCCTTTCAAGGATCTCGTCAACCACGTCCATGATAGCCAACACCACTGACATCCAGACGAGTTGGAGTGCACTCCCTGGGAGCCCAAGTGATGTCCGCAGCGACCCTCGCTTACCTGAGTCAGGCCAGACGGTCACGCACGATGTCCCCCAGCAGGAACTGGAGTCCTCCAGCAAGGCGAAGGCGACGGCCTGGCGGGTTGGTCAGGTAGTCGTTCATGCGGCCCCAGTCCCTACGATCAAGAGGAAGGAGTTCGTACCAGGCAACACCCCGAGCGTTGCACCCGATGCACAGCAAGCCTCGGACGCATCCTCCACAGATGGACCATGCGGCGTCTGACGGAGCACAGCACTGGTGATCATGATCAATGTGCCAGTACGAGGAGCTTGCGTCCTCCCTCTCCGGTTTCTCGCCACACAAGGCGCAAACACCACCCTGAAACTCCAGAATGGCCCTCATGCCGCCTGCTGTCAGGTTGTATCGGCGGCCTTGTCGGGCCATCTGACTACAGCTGAGGCAATGCCCCGAACGTCGACCCTCTCCCCTGTACTTGACGGTGGTGCCACACCCCTCACAGTCCTGCAAGGTGTCGCGCGTCAAAGGGGACTCCGTATGAACCTCGCATCCCCCGACGGTAGCGGGAAGTACTGACATCGCTCTGGCCATGGGAGTGCAGCCCCTCGCCCGGGGCATGCCCCATCCGTGTCCTGTCGCAGTGCATCTGGCGAATGGGGGGCTACTGACCCGCTGGGGTGCCAGGTGATTTGAGAACGCCGGGGCTCGTAGTTCTCAAACGGCCTGGCTTTTGCGGAAGCCTCGTTCACGGTAGAGACGGAAGCGCCTCGACGCCGACCCGGTCTCGTCGGGTCCGGCCGTCGGAGGCGGCCTGGGTGGGCTGTCTTCCTATCGCAGGGTCTGTCGAGGGCGTCGCCACTCGGCACACGGTCGCGGCGCCCTTGCCTGTCAGCCGTTGGTGGCCTCGGATGGTTCTGGCGCCGCCTTGCCCAGGGCGGCATGGAGGTTGCCAAGGGCGGCGAGAGTCTGCGAGATCTCCGCGTCCGACGTCTCCGGGAGCAGCTGGCGGAGGGTTGGTTCGGCGTCCCGGCTTCTGGCGTGGTGTGCCTGGGTGCGGGCATGCTCGGCGATCTTGGCGATGGTTCGGCGCCGGTCGGCTGCGTCGGTGCTCAGTTCGACGAGTCCCCTCTCGCGTAGTGCCGCGATCACCGTGGAGACGCGGCTTTGGGCGAAGCCGGTGCGGTGGGCGATCGTGCCGACCGGTTGCGGGCCGGCGGTGTACAGGCATTCCAGCACCAGGAGCTCGGTGGGCCCCAGGTCGGAGGAGTCCTTCATGGCTGCGGTCGCGGCGGCGGTGAGCCGCCTGCCG
The DNA here is from genome assembly GCF_008704855.1 of Streptomyces platensis. Taxonomy (NCBI): domain Bacteria; kingdom Bacillati; phylum Actinomycetota; class Actinomycetes; order Kitasatosporales; family Streptomycetaceae; genus Streptomyces; species Streptomyces platensis. The sequence goes on along the minus strand of NZ_CP023691.1, from coordinate 5,096,857 downwards.
AGCTGGTGCAGGTCGGCAAGGTTCAGGGAACTGGTCGGTACCACGTGCGAGCCCTCCTCCGGGAACACCCCAATAGTACATCTTTCAAGATGCATCATGATAGATGTATCTTCAGAGATGCGTATTGCGGCGTACTGGCCGCAGCCTCGCCGGTCCAGCCCTAGGAGGATCCGTGGCCCGAAAGATCATGCAGGCCCTGCTGTTCCCGTTCGCCCTGTCCGTGCTGCTGGTGGGCGTCTACACCGCCGCCATGCACGCACCGGCCCCGCACGAGATGAAGGTCGCGGTCGCTGGACCGCCGGCCCAGACCGCCCCGCTCGCCGCCTCGCTGCAGAAGGCGGTGGGCGACGCGTACGACATCACCACTGTCACCACGAGTGAGCGAGCCCGCCAGCTGGTCGAACACCGGACCGTGGCAGCCGCGTACGTCCCCTCGCCGTCCCCGGGCGACCGCACTGCCGGCACGGCCAGCACCTCCTTCGCCCAACCGCCGCAGCCCAACGGACCCGTCCTCTACGTCGCCTCCGCTGCCGGAGCCTCCGGTGTGACCATGGCCGCCGCGCCCTTCGAGAACACCGCCGTCCAGCAGCACCAGTTCCTCCAGGTCCGCGACCTGGTCACGCTCAGCCCCCACGACACCAGCGACACCACCACCATGTACGCCTCCATCGGCCTGACCCTCGCGGGCTACCTCCCCGTCGTCGTCCTCACGACCGCCTTCGGACCAGCCCTCACCCGACGCCGCGCAGTGGCCGCACTCGCCGCTTTCGGCGCCGTCGTCACCGTCACCATCTGGGCCGTCGCCGGACCGGTCCTGGGTGCCCTGCACGGATCCGCCCCCGGCATCTGGGTCACCGGCTGGCTCACCGTCATGGCCGTCGGCATGGGCACCTTGCTGCTCTCCCGCTTCTGCGGACGGCTGACCGCCCTGCCCGCCGCCGGGATCTTCATGTTCCTCGGCATGCCCGCCTCCGGCGCAGCCCTGCCCATCGCCACCATGCCCGGCCTCGTCCGCGCCCTCCACGACGTCCTGCCGCTGACCTCAACCTCCGGCAGCCTGCGCCAGATCATGTACTTCGACGGCAACGGCATCGCCGACTACTGGCTCACCCTGGCCATATGGGCCATCGCCGGCCTCGCGCTGACCGCCGCCTACGACACCCTCAAGGCCCGCCGCTCCACCGGCCGCAAGGAAACCGCCGACAACAGGGCCCCTCTGCCTCTCCAGGCCGTGCCATCCACCAGCCGCTGACAACAACCCGCCGCGCCCTGCCCCACACGAGAGGGAAACCGTGACAGACACACCACGGCCGTACGGCCACAACACCACCCACACGCCCAGCGACGCCGCCCCCGCCGCGGATCCTTTGACGCTGCTCGCCACCAGCACTGACCTCGAAGACGTCGACTTCACCGGCCTGGACCTGCGCACAGCCCTCAAGAATCCCGCCGCCGCGCCCCGGACATTCACCCGCTGCACCTTCACCCGGGCCTCGCTGCGCGGCGCCCACCTCGCCGAGGCCGTCTTCACCGACTGCACCGCCCACACAGCCGACTTCACCGGCGCGCTGCTCGACCAGGCCCGCATCGACCGCGGCAGCGCGGCGGGCGCGAACTTCACCGACGCCGACTGCGGCGACCTGCTCTGCGACGGCGCCGACCTCGCCAACACCAAATGGAGCGGCGCCATGCTCGGCGGTGCCGCCTTCACCGGCTGCCGCATGATCGGCGCCCGCCTCACCAGGCATCGCGGACTGGGCATCACCTTCACCCGCTGCAACCTGGCCGTGGCCAACCTCAACGGCCTCAGCCTGCGCGGCACCCACCTGACCGGCATCCGCTTCACCGAAGCCGACCTCGGCGGCGTCGACTTCCGCGACACCACCTTCGAAGACTGCCGACTCGCCGAGGCCAACCTACGAGCCGCGGACTTCACCGGCGCCGACCTACGCGGCGCCGACCTCGGCGAACTCACCCTCACCCTGGCCACCCAACTCCGCGGCGCGGTCATCTCCCCCGACCAAGCCGCCCAGATCAGCGCCGCTCTCGGCCTGACCGTCCTCAATTGACACCCAGGAACCACACAGCCGGTCCGGGAGGGCCGCGCCCCGCCCCCTTCCATCTCCTGTAGTGGGCCGCTGAGCCGCCCTGGACGTACGCCACAGCGCGCACCGTGCTGCGGCACCCAGTTCGCTGTGGTGAGACAGCCCGAAGGCGTGGCGTCCCAGGCCGGCTGAGCGAACCGGCTATCCGCACGACCCGCCCGGGCCCACCGAGCCCACTCGCCGTTTGACGCTCCAGCTCATGGAATGTCTGTCACGATTTCGATCAGCTCGGGGCTCTGGAGAACACTCAGCGAGAACCGCCACAGCTGGCCCTCGTAGGTACTGACGTAGATCACGCCATTGTCGCTATCCAGCGCAATGCCAAACGGGGAGAAGGCGCCCTTGGCAGATTTCACTGCCTCGCGTCGCTCGCCGCTACCGCTCCATCTCGCCATCGTCATCGGCTGGGGGCGCGGCTGGCCGACCGGGGGAGGCCGCCGGACCACCCGCGCTCCCCACATGCTGAGTCCACCGCGCGACCGGCCCGCGGATGCCCGAGCCAGGCCGGCCGTTGCCGCGGCGACCTCGGCCCGTTGGGTCAAGCGGGTGAACGCAAGGATGTGAGTGCAAGGGAAGCACCGGGAATCCGCCTCGCCACGTAGGGCACTGTCTAAGTCACAGCAGTGACAACAAGCGCTGAAATGTGACAGCTAACGCTGGAAGTCACACCGACCTGTGACTGAGCGCTCCAGTTGGCCACCTTGAGCTTCATGGTTGGCCTCGGGGTATGGATTGCTTTGGCATGGTGAGGCCGTGTTCCGCGAAGTCGCATTGGCCGCCTGGCAGGCACTTGGTCCGGGGCTCCCTGCTCGGGGTCGCAGGTACTACGCGGGGGCCTGCAGAGTCGGCGACTCGGGGTGGAACTGCTCGACGCGGTCGCGCTTGGCGTGCATGTCCCAGTAGAGCTCCGCGAGGTCGTCCGGGTCGGCGACCGGGAAATGCGGGCCGTCGGCCGACTCGAAGGCGGCCTGGGCCGCGGCGGACACCTCACTGCGGGCGATCAGGGACGCGATGGTCAGAGCACCGGCGTAGATCCCCTTGTCCGCCAGCTCGGCGTTGAGGGAGTACAGGTAATTGCGCGTGGCGGCCATCACCGGTCCCAGGCCGCTGAGGTGGGGCATGGGCTGCGCCGCCGAGTAGCCCTGAGCCAGCAGGAAGGTGCCCTCGCCGCGCTCGGTCCACTCCGGCAGCACGGCCCGGACCACCTCGACCGGGGTGAGCAGCAGCAGCGGGGTCAGGCCCTCCAGGGTGGCCGCGTCCAGCTCGGCGGCGGGGGTGAAGCCCTGGTCGCCGCTGATCGGCCCATACTCGACCACGTCGATCCGGCCGAAGCGGTCATGGATCGCCTCAACGAGGGCGGGCACCCCGGCCGGCTGGGAAAGATCGGCGGGGAATGCGACCGCTTCGATGCCTTCACCGGCGAGCACCTCGACGAGGGCGTCCAGCCGGTCCTTGCGGCGGGCCACCAGGGCGACCCGGAAGCCTTCGCGCCCGAAGCGGCGGGCGACGGACACCCCCAGACCGGTACCGGCGCCGAAGACGGCGATCACTTTGGACATAGGACTACCCCTTGCCACGACAGTCTTCTTGACCCCTGGGTCAACTTATTCGCCGACGGTAGCACGCGGCTTGACCCGGGGGTCAAGTTAGTCTGAGGGGGGATGCGGCCAGGGTGGCCGCAGCGCCGGAACCAGGAGGAGCGACCTGATGCGGGCCGACGCGCAACGGAACGCGGAGAAACTGCGGGCAGCCGCCGCCGAACTCTTCCAGGAGCGCGGCCTCAAGGTGCCCCTCAAGGAGATCGCCCGCCGGGCCGGAGTTAGCCACGGCACGCTCTACAACCTCTTCGGCACCCGCGAGGCACTCATCGACGAAGTCGTGGCAGGGCTGGCCGCAGACCGCCTCGGCGAAGCCGCCGAACACGCCCTGTCCTTCGAGGAGGCCGGGAAGGGGTTCGCGTACTACATCGAGAGGGTCTGTGAACTGCAGGCCACCGATCCCGCAGTCGCCGACGTCGTCAGCGGACGCTTTCCCGCCGCCGAGTGCCTGATGGCCATCTGCGGCCAGACGAAGGACGCCGCCACACGGATCATCGAGCGAGCCCAGCTCGCCGGCGCCGTCCGCCCGGACTTCACCGGCGAAGACCTCCTGCTCTTCTTCGGCACCAACGCTCTCCTCGCTCGCGCGGCCGCGGACACCGCGCCCGATGCCTGGCGCCGCCAAGTCGCCTTCCTGCTCACCGGACTGAGCACGGAACCAGCGCAAGAACCGCTTTCCGTCGCCCCGCTGGCCCCGCCGCAGATGTACGAAGTGATGGGCAGGCTCGCCGGCACGCCGTAGCAGGCGCGGACGTCGCCCTGGAAGTACTCGACCCCGCAACCAGGAGCGCCGCAGCGGCCCGGCGTTGAGCACCGGAGCGGCCAACTGAAACGCCCAGTGGCCAACTGAAGTGCTCAGCCACACGACCGCCCCCACCCGACCGGAGCACTATTGCTAGCGCTTGCTTGCAATAGTTAGCAGAGCGAGGCACCATCGGGGTATGGCATCACTCAATGTCGGCAATCTCGGCGAGTTCCTGCGGGAGCAGCGGCGCACGGCGCAGCTGAGTCTGCGGCAGCTCGCGGATGCCGCCGGGGTGTCCAATCCGTACCTCAGCCAGATCGAGCGCGGCTTGCGCAAGCCGAGCGCGGAGATTCTTCAGCAGCTCGCCAAGGCGCTGCGGATATCCGCGGAGACGCTGTATGTCCAGGCCGGGATCCTGGACGAGCGGCGCGGTCTGGACGGGGTCGAAGTGCAGACCGCGATACTCACCGACCCGGCGCTGAACGAGCGGCAGAAGCAGGTCCTGCTCCAGATCTACGAGTCCTTCCGCAAGGAGAACGGGCTCGGGAGCGACGGCAAGGACACCGCTGCGAGCGGACATGAGGACGGGCGCGGCACGGACTCCTTCACGACAGAGGCCGACGGCGGCCCGCACGCCACCTGAGCAACCGATTCCGTTTCCAGGAGGAACAACGCCATGGCCATCAACACCGATGACCTCCGCAAGGCCCTGACCGACGCGACCCCGCTGTACGCCCTGGCCGGCACCGTCGACCTGGCTGCCGAGAAGCTCGGCGAGGTCCCGCAGTTCGTCGAGAAGATCCGGGCGGAGGCGCCCAAGCGCTTCGAGTCCGTCCGCAGCACCGACCCCAAGGACGTCCAGGCCCTGGTTAGCAAGCAGGCCAAGGAGGCCCAGGAGAAGCTCGGCGAGCTGCTGGGGTCGCTGGACGGCGACATCAAGAAGGTCCGCGACCAGGCGCAGGAGCTGGCGCTCCAGGGCGTGGGCCGGGCCGCCGAGGCCGTCGTCCGGGCCCGTGAGGGCTACGAGGAGCTGGCCGAGCGCGGCCGGGGCGCCGTGGCGACCTGGCGCGGCGAGGCCGCCGACCAGGTCGAGGACCTCGCGGTGGCGATCGAGCCGGAGCCCGCGCCCAAGCCCGCGAACAAGAGCGGCGCGAAGAACCAGGCCGCCAACGGGACCAAGGCGGAGACCAAGGCCACCCCGTCGACGCAGCCCAAGCCGGCCGCGCCGAAGAAGCCCGTCGCGCAGCGCAAGCCCGCGCCGGCCCGGAAGAGCACCCCGCCGTCCGCCAAGTGACCGCGGAGCACCGCGTGAGTGGGCTGTGAGCCGGCTCACCCGGCGCCGGGAGCGCCGATTGACCGCACGGGCCGGGCACACCTCAGGTGCCCGGTCCGTTGTGCGGGTACGGTGGGGCCGCGTGGGCGGCCGACGGCCGCAGCAGCGGACCGAGACGACACGACGGGCGAACGGGCGGTGCAGGGCGTGCTGATTTACGGGTTCCAGAGCATTCTGAGCTGGGTGCAGCTCGCCCTGGGTGTCTATGCCGCCGTGATGCTGATCGATGCGGCCGTGCGGCGGGAAGACGCCTATCGCGCGGCGAGCAAGCAGACCAAGGGCATGTGGCTGATTTTCCTCGCGCTGGCCACGGCGCTGCTGTTCATCCTGCCGATCATGTCGTTCCTGCCGGTCATCGGCGTGATCGCGGTGATCGTCTACACCGTCGACGTCCGGCCGGCGCTCCGGGAGGTCTCCGGCGGTGGCCGCGGACCGCGCCGCGGGGGCTCCAGCTCGGACGGGCCGTACGGGCCCTACAACGGCGGGCGCTGAGCCACACCCAGCCGCCCGGCCCCCGGGGCCCACGGCGGCGCTGACCTGCGCCGAGCCGCACGGCCCCGGCGACCCGCGGCTTGCGTCAGCGCCGGTCCAGCAGCAGGACGGCCACGTCGTCCGTCAGCTCGCCGCCGTTGAGATCGCGGACCTCCCTGACCGACGCGTCCAGCAGCTCCTCGCCGCTGAGACCGGCCGCCATCTGGCGGCTGACCAGCTCGGTCATGCCTTCCTGGCCGAGGCGCTGATTGCCCTTGCCGATCCGGCCCTCGATCAGGCCGTCGGTGTACATCATCAGGCTCCAGGAACCGCCCAGCTCGACCTGCCGGCGCGGCCAGCGGGCGTTCGGCAGCAGGCCGAGCGCCGGGCCGCCGAATTCGTACGGCAGCAGGTCCGGGCGCTCGCCGGCCCGGGCCAGCAGCGGTGCGGGGTGGCCGGCCAGGCACAGACCGGCGCGGCGGCCGTCCGCGGAGATGTCGACGGTGCACAGCGTCGCGAAGATCTCGTCGTCCGCGCGCTCGTGCTCCAGCACCTTCTGAAGGGTGGCGAGCAGCTCATCGCCGCAGAGCCCGGCGAAGGTCAGCGCGCGCCAGGCGATCCGCAGCTCGACGCCGAGGGCGGCCTCGTCCGGGCCGTGGCCGCAGACGTCGCCGATCATCGCGTGGACGGTGCCGTCCGGGGTGCGGACGGTGTCGTAGAAGTCGCCGCCGAGCAGCGCGCGGCTGCGGCCGGGGCGGTAGCAGGCGGCGAACCGGAGGTCGGAGCCGTCGAGCAGGGGCGTGGGCAGGAGACCGCGCTCCAGGCGGGCGTTCTCCTGGGCGAGCATCCGTGACTCGGTCAGCTGGCGCTGGGCGAGGTCGGCGCGTTTGCGCTCGACGGCGTAGCGGACCGCGCGGCTGAGCACCGCGCCGTCCAGCTCGTCGCGGAAGAGGTAGTCCTGGGCGCCGACGCGGACGGCGTCGGCGGCGCGCTCGGCGTCCGTCTCGTAGGTGAGGACGAGGACGGCGTGCGAGGTGGCCATGCGCAGTACGTCGCGCAGCATGCCCAGCTCGTCACCGGGGGTCCCGTCGGCGTCGCCGGTGTCACGGTCGGTGGTGCGCTCCGCCGGGGGCAGGTCGAGCAGGATGCAGTGCACATCGTCGGTGAGCAGCCGCTCGGCCTCGGTGAGGTTGCGGGCGGTCCGCAGGCGCACCTTGCGGCCGGCCCAGTCCCACATCTCGGGGACATGGCTGTTGGGGTCCTCGCCGATGAGGAGCAGGGTCAGGCCCTGGTGGAGCGGTCCACGGTCGGCCGAAAATCGCTGCTCGGCCGGCTGGGGCTGCCCGGGCTCCGGGAAGCCCTGCGGTGCCGGACGGGCCGGTTCCTGGCCGCCGGCGGGCGCCGGGACGCTCGTGCCCCGGGCCGTCGCGTCCCCCGCGCCCGGCGCATCGGCGACCCGCGCGGTATGCGCGCAGGCGTCGTCCGCCGGTCCTGCCTGATGCGGCAGCACGACCGTCCGCTGGTGCGGTACGGGTACGGGCATTGGTCTGCTTCCTTCCCTCCCCCCGAGGGGTGCGGCGGGGCGCCGACGGCGCACCACCGTGCCCGGCTCCACGTCGCTCGTCGGTCAAATGAGTGGGTCGTGCCAGGCACTGACAGGCGACCATAGCGTCAGTACGGAGAGGTATGGAATGCCCGGCGGCAATCGGCCATCGTCATATGCCGCACCCGATAAGCCATTTGACCTGGGGAGGGTGGAATGCGGAATGACGAACATCACCCCGCTTGAGTGCATTCCGCTACGCCACGACAACCCTCAGACAGCAAGAAATCCGGTCATTCATCGCCCGTTGTGACGCGCGCCATCGCCGTCGTCCCCACCATCGGGGCGGACGACGCCGAGGATCGGCATGGAACCGGCGCCGGTGATCGTCACCTGCCGGCCGGGGCGTGGTGCGTGCACAATTGCGCCGTCACCGAGATACATCCCGACATGGCTGGCATCCGAGAAATAAATGATCAGATCGCCCGGCCGCATATCCCTGAGGCCGACGCGGGGCAGCTGCCGCCACTGCTCCTGTGAGGTGCGTGGAATCGTGTGGCCACCGGCCTGCCAGGCCCGCAGGGTCAGCCCGGAGCAGTCGAAGGTGTCCGGCCCCTCGGCGCCCCAGACATAGTCCTTGCCGAGCTGTGCGGTGGCGAAGGAAATCGCTTTCTTGCCGGCCGCCGACGCATTGTTGCTGATGTCTTTCAGCACGCCGGAGTCGAGCCACTTCTGCTGCCGCGCGAAGGCCTGCGCGTCCTCCAGCTTCTTCAGCCGGTCCTTTTCCTTGGCGGCCAGCCGGGATTCCAGCTGCTTTACCTCGTCGATCTTTTTCTTGATGTCCCGCTGAGCGCTTTCCTTCTTCTTGCGGTTCGCCTCCAGCTGCTCCCAGCGGTCCGTGGCGGAGTCCGAATACTTCTCCAAGTCACCCTTGAGACGCCCGAGTTGGCTGATCATACGCTTGGCGGCGAACTGTCCCTTACGGGCCAGGGTGGCATTGTCGAGAAAGCCTTCCGGGTCGGTGTCGAGCATCAGTTTCGCCTCGGAGGGCAGCCCGCCGCCGCGGTACTGGGCGCTGGCCAGCGAGCCCGCCTGCCGCTTCAGGGCGGCCAGCTTGTGCTGCGTGCGGTCGATGCTGCGGGCCAGCCTGACGATCTCCTTCTGCTGGAGCCCGACCTGCTCCTCGGCAGCGTTGTAGGCGTCGGTGGCCTGCTCGGCCTGGCGGTAGAGGGCCTCGATCTTCTTGCGTACGCCGTCGAGGCGCTGGGCGTCGGCGTCCGCGGCGGCTGCGGCGTTCCCGGCCCGCCGGGCGTCCGCGGACGGGTTCTTCGGGTCATCGGCGTACGCGGCCGTCGCCGTGCCACCGAGCAGACCCATCGCGCACAGGACGACGGTGGTGCACACCACCAGTCTGCGGCCCCTTACTCCCCGTGCCCCCCGCATGCCTCGTACGTCCCGAACGTCCTGCTGTGCCCCCTGGCTCCCCACCAGCCACCTCCGGTCGTTCCGCACCGATATCGCCTTGTCTCAGGCGCGGATGCTGCCATACCGACTGGTAATTCAACAGGGTGACGGGCCGTTTCGCACCACTCGGTGAGCACTTCTCCCCCCGCACCCAGCCGATGGCCGAGGTTCACCCTGCGTTCACTCTCCTCCATCGGCCGCTTCACCTGATCTACCTAATTTCAGCCGTACCGAGTGCGCGCCATGCCCACAGCGCAAGCGCGACACGGCTAGCTGGCCTCGCACGAACGCGACAGCCAATGCCCCGCTCACCATCTCGCACGCCGACGAAGCGGCGCGCCCCAGGAAGGAACTCTCGACAGTGAAGCTTCAGCGCAAGAACCGGGTTCGCGCCCTCGCCGTTGGCGCTCTCGCCGTCTCCGGTGCCCTGGCCCTGTCCGCGTGCGGCTCCGATGACACCACCGGTGCCGGTGGCGGCGGCGCCGCCAAGCCGTCCAACATCAAGTGCGACGGCAAGGGCAAGCTGCTCGCGTCCGGCTCGTCCGCGCAGAAGAACGCCATGGACGTCTGGGTGCAGAACTACGCGGGCGCCTGCAAGGGCACCGAGATCAACTACCAGCCGACCGGCTCCGGCGCCGGTGTCACGACCTTCCTCCAGGGGCAGACCGCCTTCGCCGGCTCCGACTCGGCCCTCAAGCCCGACGAGGTCACCAAGTCGAAGCAGGTCTGCAAGGGCGGCCAGGCCATCGACCTGCCGATGGTCGGCGGCCCGATCGCGGTCGGCTACAACGTCCCCGGCGTCGACAACCTGGTGCTGGACGCCAAGACGCTGTCGAAGATCTTCAACTCGGAGATCAAGAAGTGGAACGACCCGGCGATCAAGAAGCTGAACCCGGGCGCGAAGCTCCCGGACCTCAAGGTCCAGCCGTTCCACCGCTCCGACGACTCGGGCACCACCGACAACTTCACCAAGTACCTCAAGGCCGCCGGTGGCTGGAAGCACGAGCCGGCGAAGAAGTGGGAGGGCGAGGGCGGCCAGGCGGCCTCCGGTTCCGCCGGTGTCTCCTCGCAGGTCAAGCAGACCAGCGGCGCGATCTCCTACTTCGAGCTGTCGTACGCCACGGCCGGCAAGCTCCAGACGGCCAAGCTGAACACCGGTGCCAAGGAGCCGGTCGAGGCCACCGTCGACAACGCCTCCAAGGCCATCTCCGAGGCCAAGCAGGTCGGCAAGGGCGATGACCTGGCCCTGGACCTCAACTACACCACCAAGGCCGAGGGCGCCTACCCGATCACCCTGGTGACGTACGAGATCGCCTGCAACAAGGGCAACAAGGCCGAGACGCTGCCCGCCACCAAGTCCTTCCTGACCTACATCTCCAGCAAGGACGGCCAGAGCGCCCTCAAGGCCCTCGGCTACGCCCCGCTGCCCACCGAGATCGCCGACAAGGTCCGCGCGACCGTCGCCAAGATCTCCTGACCTACCGGGCGGCGGCCCACATACCGCCGTACGGTCCGCAAAGGGGCCCCTTCACCAGGGCCCCTTTCGGGCCGCCGCCCGTCCGGTGCACCGCCGCGCCAGGAGCCGTCATCCGGCTCCGCAGACCGGAGAACCCATGAACACAGCCTTCTCGACAACCGACACCCCGCCTCCGCCACCGCACGACAGCCGATCGGCCATATCCGGCAAGGCGGTCCGTCCCGGTGACCGGATCTTCCTCGGACTCTCCCGGGGCTCCGGTATCGCCCTCCTGGTGATCATGGCCGCGATCGCGGGCTTCCTCACCTACCGGTCCGTGCTCGCCATCTCCGGCGACAAGGCCAACTTCTTCACCACGCTGGACTGGAACGCGAGCGGGGCGGAGCCGAAGTTCGGCATCGCGGTGCTCGCCTTCGGCACCGTCGTCAGCTCCATCGTCGCGATGGCCCTCGCGGTCCCGGTCGCGGTCGGCATCGCGCTGTTCATCTCGCACTACGCCCCGCGCCGGCTGTCCTCCACGCTCGGCTACGTCATCGACCTGCTCGCCGCGGTGCCCAGCATCATCTACGGCCTGTGGGGCGCGCTCTTCCTCGTCCCGCATCTGACCGGCCTCTACACCTGGCTGGACGACTACCTCGGCTGGACCGGCATCTTCGAATACGGCGGCGGGGCGGCCCGTTCGCTGTTCACCGTCGGCATCCTGCTCGCGATCATGATCCTGCCGATCGTGACCAGCGTCAGCCGCGAGGTGTTCCTCCAGGTCCCGAAGATGCACGAGGAAGCCGCGCTGGCCCTCGGCGCCACCCGCTGGGAAGTCATCCGGATGTCGGTGCTCCCCTTCGGCCGCTCCGGAGTGATCAGCGCCTCCATGCTGGGCCTGGGCCGTGCGCTCGGCGAGACGATGGCCGTCGCCACGGTCCTCTCGCCCAGCTTCCTCATCAACGCCAGCCTGCTGGATCCGGGCGGCGGCACGTTCGCCCAGAACATCGCCAGCAAGTTCAGCGAGGCCGACCAGTTCGGCCAGGACGCCCTGATCGCCTCCGGTCTCGTCCTCTTCGTGATCACGCTGCTCGTCAACGGCGCGGCCCGCCTGATCATCGCCCGTCGCAAGGAGTACTCGGGAGCCGCCGCATGAGTGAGCGAAGCGAACGAATCAACAACAGGTGCGCGTCCTGCGCAGGCAACGCCTCGCGAAGCGAGGTGGCGGCATGAGCATCACGACTGACCGTGCCGCGGTCTCCAATGGCGGCACCCCGCTTCCGGTCTCCCTCAAGCACGCCCGGCTGCCGCGCTGGTCCCCGCCGGTCATCGCACTGGCCGCGGCCGGCGCCGGTGTCGGCATCGGACTGGGCGCCGGCCTGGACAGCACGGTCCAGTGGGGCCTGATCGCCGCCGCGCTCTTCGTCCTCGGCACCTTCGTGCTGGCCGCGGCCGTCGAGGGCACCCGGCAGGCCAAGGACCGGCTGGCCACCAGCCTGGTCTGGATGGCCTTCCTGATCGCCGTCGTCCCGCTGGCCTCCCTCCTGTGGGAGACCGTCAGCCGCGGCACCGCGGTCCTCGACGGCTACTTCCTGTCGCACTCGATGGGCACCACCCCGGACGCGCTGCCCGGCGGCGGCATCTACCACGCGATCATCGGCACGCTGGAGCAGGTCGGCCTGGCCACCCTGATCGCCGCGCCGATCGGTCTGCTCACCGCGATCTACCTCGTCGAGTACGGCCGCGGCCGGCTCGCGCGGGCCGTGACCTTCTTCGTCGACGTGATGACCGGTATCCCGTCGATCGTGGCCGGCCTGTTCATCCTCTCCGTGTGGATCCTGATCCTCGGCTTCGGCCCGTCCGGCTTCGCCGGCTCGATGGCGCTGGCGATCCTGATGATGCCGGTCGTGGTCCGCTCCACCGAGGAGATGCTCAAGCTCGTCCCGAACGAGCTGCGCGAGGCCTCGCTGGCCCTTGGCGTGCCCAAGTGGCGCACCATCCTCAAGGTCGTCCTGCCGACGTCGATCGGCGGCATCACCACCGGCGTGATGCTCTCCATCGCGCGCATCACCGGAGAGACGGCGCCCGTGCTGCTCCTGGTGTGGGGCGCGAAGACGATCAACAACAACCCCTTCGAAGATGCCCAGCAGTCACTTCCGCTCTACGTTTTCCAGCAGTGGCAGCAGGGTTCCGAGGCCTCGTACGACCGCGCATGGGCCGCGGCACTGGTCCTCATCGCCTTCGTCATGATCCTCAACCTGGTGGCCCGCGGCATCGCCCGCTGGAAGGCCCCCAACTCCGGCCGCTGACCAAGCCGCCAACAGAAAGAAGCAGTGATTTCCATGGCCAAGCGAATCGATGTCAGCGGCCTCTCCGCGTACTACGGCAGCCACAAGGCCATCGACGACATCTCGATGACCGTCGAGCCGCGCTCCGTGACGGCCTTCATCGGCCCGTCCGGCTGCGGCAAGTCGACGTTCCTGCGCACCCTGAACCGGATGCACGAGGTCACCCCCGGCGGCCGCGTCGAGGGCAAGGTGATGCTGGACGACGAGAACCTCTATGGCTCCGGGGTCGACCCGGTCGCCGTCCGCCGCACCGTCGGTATGGTCTTCCAGCGCCCCAACCCGTTCCCCACGATGTCGATCTTCGACAATGTCGCGGCCGGTCTCCGGCTGAACGGCTCGTACAAGAAGAGCGAACTCAAGGACATCGTCGAGCGGTCCCTCAAGGGCGCCAACCTCTGGAACGAGGTCAAGGACCGGCTGAACAAGCCCGGTTCCGGCCTCTCCGGCGGCCAGCAGCAGCGGCTGTGCATCGCCCGCGCCATCGCGGTCGAGCCGCAGGTGCTGCTGATGGACGAGCCGTGCTCGGCGCTCGACCCGATCTCCACGCTCGCCATCGAGGATCTGATCGGTGAGCTCAAGGAGCGCTTCACGATCGTCATCGTGACGCACAACATGCAGCAGGCCGCGCGTGTGTCGGACCGGACGGCGTTCTTCAACCTCGCCGCCGTCGGCCAGCCCGGCAAGCTGATCGAGATCGACGACACCGAGCGGATCTTCTCCAACCCGTCGGTCCAGGCCACGGAGGACTACATCTCCGGCCGCTTCGGCTGAGCGACGAGAGCGCGGCCCGGCCACTCCGGCCGGGCCGCCCCACCGGCGTCCTGCGGTGCTGCATGGCGGTGCCACCGCAAGGCGAAGGGCCCGCCCCCACTTCCCGGGGGGCGGGCCCACTTGTTGTCCGGGTCAGCTGCCGGACCGGACGGCTTCCGTCCGGGTCAGCCGAACGCCAGCTCCACGATCCAGTACGCACCCGCCGCGACCAGCGCCGCGGCCGGCATGGTGATGAACCAGCCCATCACGATGTTCTTGGCGACGCCCCAGCGCACCGCGCGGGTGCCCTTGGTCGAGCCCACGCCCATGATCGCGGAGGTGATGACATGGGTGGTGGAGATCGGCGCGTGGAACATGAACGACGCGGTGTACATGACCGAGGCGGCCGTGGTCTCCGCGGCGAAGCCCTGCGGCGGGTCCAGCTCGATGATCCGGCGGCCCAGGGTGCGCATGATGCGCCAGCCGCCCGCGTACGTACCGAGCGAGAGCGTGATCGCACAGGCCAGCTTGACCCAGAGCGGGATGGCCGCGTTCTGGTCCTCGACATCGGCGATGACCAGGGCCATCACCACGACGCCCATGGTCTTCTGCGCGTCCTGGAGGCCGTGTCCGAGTGCCATACCCGCCGCGGACACGGTCTGGGCTATGCGGAAACCGCGCTTGGCCTTGTGCGGGTTGGACTTCCGGAACATCCAGAGGATCACGACCATCACGAGATAGCCGAGCACCAGACCGATGACGGGCGAGATGAACATCGGCAGGACGACCTTCTCGACCACCCCGGACCAGATCACGGTGGTGCCACCGGCGAGGGCCGCACCGACCATGCCGCCGAAGAGTGCGTGCGAGGACGACGACGGCAGGCCGAAGTACCAGGTGACGAGGTTCCAGACCACCGCGCCGAGCAGCGCGGCGAAGAGGATGCCCATCCCCTTGCTGCCGTGCGGAGTGGAGATCAGCCCCTCACTGACGGTCTTGGCGACCCCGCTGCCCAGGAAGGCACCGGCGAGGTTCATCACGGCGGCCATCGCCAGCGCCGCCCGCGGAGTCAGCGCCCGCGTCGAGACCGAGGTCGCGATGGCGTTCGCCGAGTCGTGGAAGCCGTTGGTATAGGTGAAACCGAGCGCGACCGCAATGGTCACGACGAGCGCGAAGGTGTCCATGGGCGGCGCTCAGGACTCCTTGACCGCGATGGTCTCGACGGTGTTGGCGACGTGCTCGAAGGCGTCCGCCGCCTCTTCCAGGATGTCCACGATCTGCTTGAGCTTGAGGACCTCGATGGCGTCGTACTTGCCGTTGAAGAGGTGCGCCAGCAGCTTGCGGTGGATCTGGTCGGCCTGGTTCTCCAGGCGGTTGACCTCGATCCAGTACTCGGTGAGGTTGGTCATCGTCCGCAGATGCGGCATGGCCTCGGCGGTCAGCTCGGCCGCCCGCGCCAGTACCTCGATCTGCTGGTCGACGCCCTTGGGCAGCTCCTCGACCTTGTAGAGGACGACCAGGTCGACCGCCTCTTCCATGAAGTCCATGATGTCGTCGAGCGACGAGGCGAGGTTGTAGATGTCCTCGCGGTCGAACGGCGTGATGAAGGAGGAGTTCAGCTGGTGGAAGATCGCGTGGGTCGCGTCATCACCCGCGTGCTCCGCCGCCCGCATTCGCTCAGCGATCTCTGCCCGAGCGGAGGCGTCCGCCCCGAGCAGTTCCATCAGGAGCTTCGAGCCTGTGACGATGTTGTCCGCGGAGGCGGCGAACATGTCGTAGAAGCTCGTCTCCCTGGGGGTCAGACGAAAGCGCACGTGAAATCCTCGGGGTACATCGGATTCGGTCGAGTTGATGCTAGGCGCATCATCCAGCCACTGCTAACCGGCATTCCTTCAGTGTCGCCCATCGTGCAGCATGCTCTGCACGGGGTACCACAGGTGCCCGCAAAGTTCGGTACCATATACCCACCAGGGGTATATAGATCGCCTAGATACCACGGGAGACGGCCATGCCGACCACGGACGCCGACACCAACGGCAGCGCCGCAGCCGCCGCGGCCCCCCACCCCCCGAAGCCGGACGCCGACCCCCGAAGCGACGTTCAAACCGTGACCCATCACGCAGAGACTTCTCCGGCGGCCGGCGTGCACGGCTACGCACAGCAGAAGGACGCACACATCAAGCGACTGCGGCGGATCGAGGGCCAGATCCGTGGACTCCAGCGGATGCTCGAAGAAGATGTCTACTGCATCGACATACTCACCCAGGTCTCGGCGAGCACCAAGGGTCTTCAGTCCTTCGGCCTCCAGCTCCTGGAGGAGCATCTGCGGCACTGCGTCGCCGACGCGGCCGTCAAGGGCCCGGAGGCCATCGACGCCAAGGTCCAGGAGGCCACCAAGGCCATCGAGCGGATGCTGCGCACCTGAACCGGCGCGCTAACCGGGACAGCGGCCGGCGGCTCCGGTCCCGGGCGGCACCCGGTCCGCGGGGTCACCTCCGTCGCCGTCGACCTCCAGCACCTCGTCGATACGGTCCGGGCTGAGCCGATCCTCACTGGCGGCCGCGGCCGCGATCATCAGCTCACCGGTCAGGTCGATCTCGACGAGGGCTACGTGGTCCTGGACCGTCGTAGGGCGGTGTGCCACGTACAACACCTCCTCCTTCGAGCGCCTTCCCACACCTGGGGTGGTTACCGCAAGCCTAGGGACGGGCGCACGCTCCGCGCATGGCACGGATGGACCATTTCCGCCATCCGGCAGGCGCCCCCGTCACATGCCCGGCCCACGGCGCCCGCCCTCATGGCGTGGGTGAAGCGATCTTTCCCGCGTAGATGTCCCGCTCGTCCGGCAGTTGCACCGCGACCTTCGTCCCGAAACCGGACAGCTCCGTCGTGGACGTCACCGAGGCCCCCTTCGGCGCGCCGTTGGCGAAACGGAACCACTGCCGCACCTTGCGCAGCCGCCCCGCCTCGTCCAGATATGCGTCGAACGGCACCTCGCCGGTGGTGAATCCGTCCCCCGCGGCGGCCAGCGCGGGTGCGGTGCGCGGTGACGCCGCCGCGGCGGCCGCCCCGATGTCCGTCGTACCGCGGTAGTGCCGCACCCGGACCCCGTCCAGCCACTCCTCGCCCTGATACGTCACCTCCCGTGCGCCGCGCAGCAGTTCGGCGGCGGCCAGCGGATCGGTCGCGCCGCCGGTGACCAGATTCCCGTCGGCCAGTGAGGCGGTGGCCACCCGCACCCACTTGTCGGCGGGCACCCCGGCCCCGCGGTTCTTCATGAACAGCGCACCGGGCGCGAGGATCTCCGTGATCGGCTGATGGCCGCCGCTGGGCCGGCCCGCCGGATCGGGGAGCACGACCCGCAGCCGGCCGGTGCTGGTGGCGAAGTCGTAGCCGCCGGTGCCGCGGATCGCGACGCGGGTGCCGCCGCTCGCGGTCTCCATGGACGTACGGACCGCGGCGGAGCCGGCCCGCACCAGGGCGTCGGCGCTGTCCCGGACCTCCGCGGCGGCGGGGGCGGCCCGGCCGGCCGGCTCCTGGTCGTCGGCCGCGGCGCCGTCCGGGGAACAGCCCGATGTCAGCAGCCCGACCGCCAGACCCGTCCCGCACGCCATGGCCACGGCGACCGTGCCGCCGCCTCGCCTGTCCTGCACCACCATCGCGTACGAGCCCCCTCGGCCGCTGTCTTCGGGAACGGCCTGGGCCGGCCGGTCCGCTCGGGAGGGTCGGACGTCCCGCCGCCGCACCTGACGTTTCGCCGACCGTTCCGTTCAACGACTGCCGAGGGGGCTCGTCACGCAAGGACACCCTGGGCGCGTAGCGTGGCCGGGTGCCCGACCGAGCTCCTCACGCGACCTCCACCACCGAACGCGGCGCCTTCTGCACGGCCCGCTGTGACTGCGGCTGGCGGGGGCCGGCCCGGCGGGCCCGCTCGCAGGCCCGTACGGACGCGGAGCGCCATCTGGCCGAGGCCGAGGCCGGATCCGGCAGCGACGGCAGCGGATCCGGGCGCCCGCTGGAATGAGGAAGTCCGTTCCGGGAACCCCGCACGCCCCTGCCGCATCTGCCTAGTCAGGGAAGCAACGGCACCGCGCCACCAAGGGACTTCAGGGACAGCACCGGACAGCGCGGGCATCACCGGACACAGCGGAACGCGGGGCAGCGCGTCGCCGCCACCGTCCGGTGCGGATTCCCCGGCAGCGCCCCGTGACCTCTGACCGGGCCACCGGCACGCGGGGCGGGACGGTACGACATCGAGGGGGATTCATCCCAGTGAAGCGGCGCACACTCCTGCAGACCGGCGGCGGACTGGCGGCGACCGCGGTCGCCCTGGCCACCGGCTGCGACAACAAGACCGGCCAGGCGGGCGCGGCGGCCGGCAGCACGGAGGCCGCGGCCGGCACGGGCGCGACCCGGACCAATGCGGCGGCCGCCGCCGGAGGCGCCACCAAGGGCCGGGCCTCCCAGTCGTCCTGGACCGCGCTGCGCAAGAGCCTGGACGGCAAGCTGGTGCAGGCCTCCGACTCCGCCTACGCGACCGCCCGGCGCCTCTACAACACCCGCTACGACACGCTGAAGCCGTCGGCCATCGCCTACGTCAAGCATCCGGCGGACATCGCCGAATGCCTCTCCTTCGCCCGGCGCTACGACACCCCGGTCGCCATCCGCAGCGGCGGCCACTCCTACGCGGGCTGGTCCAGCGGCAACAACAAGCTCATCATCGACGTCTCCGCCCTCTCGAAGGTCGGCGCACCGTCCGGCGGCATCACCCGCATCGGGGCCGGCGCCAAGCTCATCGACGTCTACGAGGGCCTCGGGGCGCACCGCGTGACGATACCCGGGGGCTCCTGCCCCACCGTCGGCATATCCGGCCTCACCCTCGGCGGCGGCCATGGCGTGGTCTCCCGCGCGTACGGCCTGACCTGCGACAGCCTCGTCGGCGCCACGCTGGTCACGGCGGACGGCAAGACCGTCGACTGCGACAAGAAGCAGCACGCCGACCTCTTCTGGGCGCTGCGCGGCGCCGGCAACGGCAACTTCGGCGTGGTCACCGAGCTCCGCTTCCGTACGCATCCGGCGCCGCGCGCGGTGATGGCCTATCTGACCTGGCCGTGGTCGAAGGCGGCGAAGGTGGTGGCCTCCTGGCAGAAGTGGGGGCCGGTGCAGGCCGACGAGATCTGGTCCGCCTGCCATCTCGACGCACACCCCGGCGGCACCCCGTCCGTCTCCGTCGCGGCCTTCTCGCTGGGCAGCTACGGCGATCTGAAGAACGCCCTCGACAAGCTCGCCGACCAGCCGGGCGGCCCCGGCCCCGCCAAGAGCGTGCATCTCACGCCGACCGGCTACCTGGACGCGATGGAGTCCTACGCGGGCTGCTCCTCCAAGTCCACCGCGCAGTGCCATGCGCCGGGTTCGCTGCCCGGCCAGACCGGCGCCGGCCAGCTGGGCCGCGAGACCTACGCCGCCCGCTCGCACTTCTTCGACCGCTCGCTGTCCGCGGCCGGTATCCGCACGCTGATGGACCAGATCGAGGCGGGCGGCCGCAAGGGCGTCGCCGGGAATGTGGCGCTGACGGCGCTGGGCGGCGCGATCAACCGCGTCAAGAGCTCCGACACCGCCTTCGTCCACCGCGGCTCACGGTTCCTCGCCCAGTACCTGACGTCCTGGCCGGCGAACGGCTCGCCCGGCTCCCGCACAGCCTGGCTGAATTCCTTCCATGACGCGATGCGCCGTCACTCCTCGGGCGCCGCCTACCAGAACTACACCGACCCCGGCCTCAGCAACTGGAAGTCGGCCTACTACGGCGGCGCCGCCACCCGGCTCGCCGAGGTCAAGCGGACCTACGACCCGCAGCGGCTGTTCAGCACCTTCCCGCAGGCGCTCTGAGAGCCCCCGGACACACGGACGGCCCGGCCCCCGCGAGGGGCCGGGCCGTCCGCATCCGCCAGGCCTTGTAAGCCGTGGGCGTGGCCCGCCGGTTCACCGGAACCGCCGGGCCGTGCCCTCAGGCCGCCAGGTCCTTGTCCCGCTCCTTGTGTCCACCGCGCATCGCCGAGCCCGTGGCCACCACCCGGCTGCCCTCGCCGTCCTGCCCCGCGCCCGGCGCGCACACCAGCCACGCCAGCTTCGACCGGGCGATCGCCGTCGTCACCGGCACCAGCAGGGCCTGTGCCAACGGCGCCAGCAGCAGCGCGACGGCGGTGCCCAGGGCGAAGCCGCCGATCACGTCGGTCGGGTAGTGCACGCCCATGTAGACGCGGCAGAAGCCCTCGGCGAGCGCCAGCAGAATCCCGACCAGGCCGAACTTCCGGTGGGCGATGAAGAGCCCGACACCGACCGCCATGGTGAGCGTCGCGTGGTCGCTCACGAACGAGAAGTCGCTCTTGCCGGGGATCAGTACTTCCAGTCCGGCGTGTTCCTTGAACGGCCGCGGCCGTTCGACGAACGACCGGATCGGGATATTGGCCAGCAGGGCGATGCCCGCGGCCAGCGGCGCCCAGACCAGGCCCGCGACGGCGGCCGGCGCGCCCGGATTGCGGCGCGCGGACCACCAGGCGATCAGACACAGCACGGCGAGGCCGGCGATGATGCCGTACTCACCGATGTACTCCATGGCCTTGTTGACCCAGTGGGGGGCGTCCTTCGCGAGGCCGTTGATGCCGTCGAGCACGTCGACGTCGGGGTTCGGCCCCTCGAGTGCGAGTCCAGCCATCTGCAGCGGCCCCTTATCTTTCGCGCGCGCGAGCGCCTTCGTGTGCTGCCTGCCCCCGTGGTCGTCGAGCGTGTGCCGTGTCAAGCGCTGCTACGTCCCCACGCCAAGGAAACGCGATGACCGCCCCTGGCGTTCCACTCTCCACCGGATGATCACCAGGACGTTATCGAAGCTTGACTCATCACCGCAGTTCAGGGCCCTATGTTCACGCAGCGTTCGTACCGGGCAGCGCTTTTGCGCCATCCGATGTGACGCGGGTGGCACCGATGTAATCCGGCGTATCGATCTTGTCGAACCGGATCCTGGCCCCGGTGTACGGCGCGTTGATCATGTACCCGCCTCCCACATAGATGCCCACGTGGTGGATGGACCGCGGGTCCTTCAGGTCGTACGCGAAGAACACCAGATCACCCGGGAGCAGCTCATTCCGCTTCGGGTGTGCCCCGGCGTTCCACTGGTCGTTCGCCACCCGGGGCAGCTCGATGCCCACGGAGTGGTACGCGGCCTGGGTCAGCCCGGAACAGTCGAACCGTCCGCCCTGCGCCGCGGTGCCCGTGCCACCCCACAGATAGCGCGTACCGAGCTTCTGCTGGGCGAAGTAGATGGCGGCGGCCGCCTGGCGCGACGGTTCCACCCGCCCCGCCGGCGCCTCGAAGCTCTTCGCCAGCGTCGTGATCGTCTTCACATAGTTCCGGGTCTCGCTGTACGGCGGCACCCCGTTGTACTGAATGACGCGGTAAGCCCCGGCGTTATACGCGGCGAGCATGTTGTGCGTGGCATTGCCCGGCGCGCGCTTCACATAGCTCGCCAGCTCGCAGTCGTACGAGGCCGCCGACGGAATCGCGTCCTCCGGGTCCCATACGTCCTTCTTGCCGTCGCCGTTCCCGTCGACGCCATGGGTCTGCCAGGTCCCCGGAATGAACTGCGCCATGCCCTGGGCGGCCGCCGGGCTCTGTGCCCTGGGGTTCCACCCGCTCTCCTGATAGAGCTGCGCCGCCAGCAGCGCCGGACTTATCGCCGGGCAGAGCGTCCCCCACTTCTGCACCAGCTGCTGATACTCGGCGGGCACCGACCCCTTCGCCAGCCCGAGCGCCCGCCCGCCGACGCCGGCCAGTCCGGCCGCCGCCATGTACGTACCGATCACAAGCAGCCCGAGCAGGCAGAGCATCAGCCCCGCCCCGAGCCCTCCGGCCACCCAGAATTTCCGCACCCTCCAACCCTCCCCCATTCAGCCCCGGTTCACTGCCTTTTTCCGGCCGCTCCCGCGCGCCCCGCCGCCCCGGGTGCCGCACGACGGCGCATGACGCGGCGCACGGGGCGCTCCGGCCGGGGTGCGAGGGCACGTACGGCGACGCCCCTGCATGCCGCCGGACGGGCGACACCGCGTCAGAACCACGGCAGGACCGTAGCCATGGACCCGAACGGGCTACAAACGGCCCGGCGCGCCGGACCGGCCACCGGTGCTCCCGATGATCATTGCCCAGGGTTATCCCCCGTGATACACACGGTGAGACCAGTCGGTTCAATGGAGGGCGTGCGCCCACAGGCACACGCCACCCGCACGGGATCCTTCAAAGAAAGCCGCCAAGTCGACAGCTGACGGCCCATTTGTCAGCGAAGATAGAGACTGACCCGTGCCGCGCCGGCACGGGGACACAACTACCCATCAAGGGGCGGTGAGTTCACACATGTTCATTGCGGCCGAAAAAGGCGACATCACCACCATCATCGGCGGAATCGCCCCGGACTGGGGACCGTTCGGGAGCCTGGGCAACGAGGCCCGCGTGATGGTCGAAGTGGTCATGGCGGTGGCGATCCTGCTGTGCCTCGGCATCGCGATCTGGGGCGCCGCCAAACAGCGCATCGGCGCCACCGCGCTGCGCGACACCTTCAGCGCCGAACAGGGCAAGGGCCTGATCGTGGCCGGCCTGACCGGAGTCTTCATCATCGGCTCCCTCGGAACGCTGTTCACCATCGTCTACGGCATGGCGGTCTAGGCCACACCCCGGCCCACCGCCGCCCATATGGCGCGCCCCCGGCACCCGTCCGTCCCTGCGTCGCCCCCGTGCGCCCCCGCCCACCCTCTCTCCGCCGCCCCGTGCCCCCGCTCGCTCCCACCGGCCCCACCTCCCCTGCCGAGGCCACATGCTGACGCCTGCTCACGCCGGCCCGACGGCATCGCAGCACGCCTTCATCACCCCCGCCACCAGCGGACCGATTGGGCCGAGCGCTGCGCGGGGACAGGTGGATCCGGGGGCAAGAAGGCGACCGGCGACCGCGGAGCAGACGATGCGCACAAATAACCCAGAGTCCCCCATTCGCCTCTGCCGTACCGCATCTGAGGACCCGTCACGGTGAGATGTACTCGTACCGCCGCACCCGAGTCGCCGTCCGCGCGGCTACGGTCATATGAGGGCGGCACAACACAGCACGCACGGCGACGGCGGCAGAGGGGGCACAGGCGCGATGAGTCTCAGTGACGACGGCGGCTACGGCGGTGACAGCCACCGCGGTCCAGAGACGGGCCAGACCCGGACCAGACTTCCCGACAACGACGGCGACATCTACGGCCCGGGACGGCGCTCCCGGACCGGCCTGTCCAGCCGCAACCTCGTCACGATCGTCGGCGTGATCGTCCTGCTGCTCGCGGCCATCGCCTTCGCCAACCGCGGCGGCAGCGGCAACAGCGAAACCACCGCCAACGACTCCCCCAAGGACCCCGGCCACACCCAGCCCACCGCCCCCACCGGCACCAAGGCCGTCGACGGCAAGACCGGCGGCATCGCGTCGGGGTTCGCCAAGACGGAGCAGGGGGCGCAGTCGGCGGCGGCGAACTACGTGGTCGCGCTCTCCAGCAGCGCCATGTACAAGTCCGACGAGCGCGACACGATCGTCGACGCCGTCTACACGTCCTCCGCGGCCGCGGCCCGCAAGGAAAGCCTCCGCAAGGTCTACACGGACCCCAAGTTCCTCGGCCGGGTCGGCCTCAAGCCGGACGGCAGCACGCCCGGCGGAATGACCTTCGTGTCCCGGGCGAATCCGGTCGGCACGAAGACCGAGAAGTTCGAGGGCACCACCGCCACGGTCGCGGTCTGGTACTCCACCCTGTTCGGCCTCGCCGGCACGGGCTCCCAGAACCCGGTCGCGGAGAGCTGGTACACGTCCACGATGCAGTTGCAGTGGGTCAGCGGCGATTGGAAGGTCGCCGGCTTCACACAGAAGGCCGGGCCGGCCCCGATCGGCGGCGACCAGGCCGCCGCGACGGCCAAGGACATGTCCAAGGCCGTCCAAGGGTTCGGAGGGTTCACTTATGCGAGGTAACAACCGACGCCGCGCCCTCACCGTCACCTCAGCGCTGACCGGTCTCCAGGCCACGCTGGTGGTCCTCTCGGCCCGCGCGTTCGCGGCACCCTCGCCCAAGCCGACCGAGGGCGCCTGCGACCTGCTGTCGGACAAGGCCAAGGAACTCTGCGAGAACCGGGGCGGTGGCAGCGGTAGCACCCCCGATCCGGGAGGCGGCGGCCTCACCGACAACAACCCCCTGGACCCCCTCGAATCCCTGGCCAAAGGCTGCGCCAAAGCCGCCGCCTGGATCGTCACGAAGCTGTCGGAGGCGGTGAAGGCCACCTCCCAGGTGGACTTCACCAACGCCGCGTTCCTGCGGCAGTACGCCGTCGTCTTCGCCGCCTCCACCGTGCTCACCCTCGTCCTGTGGCTGCTGGCCGTCGCCAAGCGCGCGGTGCGCGGGGTGCGGCTGACGGAGGCGATCAGTGAAGCGGTCGGGTTCCTCTGGCTGACCGTGCTGGCCTCCGCCTTCACCCCGCTGATCCTCTACACCATCGTTTCGGCGACCGACGGGGTCACCGAGATCATCGCGAAGGGGACGGGGGCGCAGACCGACACCTTCTTCGGGGCGTTCTCCCAGGCGCTCACGAAGGGCACGGACATCGGCGGCGGCCCGATCATGCTGATCGTGGTGTCGCTGGTCTCGGTGCTCGCCGCCGGTGTGCTGTGGCTGGAGCTGGTGATCCGGGCCGCGCTGCTGTACGTCGGGGCGCTGCTCGGCACGGTCGTCTACGCCGGGCTGGTCGACAAGAACATGTGGGGGCATGTGCGCCGCTGGGCGGGCATCATGATCGCGGTGATCCTGGTGAAGCCGGTCATCGTGATCGTGCTCGGCGTCGCCGGTGCGCTGTCCCACGACAAGGGCCCCAACGCCTTCTCCGCGGTCGTCTCCGGCCTCTCGATCATCGTCCTCGCCATCTTCGCCAGCGCGGTGATCTACCGCTTCGTCCCCGGCTTCGGCGACGAGATGGTCTCGGCCCGTACGAACAAGGGCCGGGCCACCGACGGCAGCCAGGCCGCCGCGATGATCTCCTCGCCCGCCGCACTGGTCTCCCAGGGCATCAAGACCCACAGCTCCCGCAGCTCCGGCGGGGACGGCGGGCAGGGCGGCCAGTCCCGGCCGGCCGACGCGGTGGCCGGCGGCGTCGCCGCCCACAGCTCCCGCGGCGGCGGCCGCGCCCCGGCCCCCGCCACCCCCGCTCCCCGTACGAACCCGAACCCCGGCCCGGGCAGCAGTTCCCGCTCCGGCAAGACCGCAGGAGGTGAGGGGCGTTGAGTACGCAGTCCCACCCGATCGCCCCGCGCCGCACCTATCTGATCGGCCGCGCCCGGCCCAACGCCATCGTCGGCAAGAACCGCGAGACCGGCGAGATCGCGCTGATCATCGCGGGCGCGTTCCTCGGCATGATGTGCGGGCTGCTGGTGCCCATGCTGCCGCTGCGAATCGTGTCCCTGACCGGCTTCCCGATGCTGGGACTCGCGGTCGTCTACGTGCCGTACAAGGGCCGGACGTTCTACAAGTGGTTCGAGATCCGGCGCAGCTTCCGCCGTACGGTCCGCCGCGGTGCCACCTACCGCTCCGGCGCCGCCGAGGCCGGCGTCCGGCTGGACGGCCGGGAGGTCGAGATCGGCCCGCCGCCCGGCATCGGCCGGATCAACTGGCTGTCCGCGCCGTTCGGCCCGGACGAGATCGCGGTGCTGCTGCACGCCGACCGCAAGACGGTGACGGCGGCCATCGAGATCGAGGGCCCGGGCGTCGGCCTGCGGGACAGCGAGGACCAGGAGGCGCTGGTCGACCGTTTCGGGACGCTGCTCAAGCATGTGGCCAACGGGGACGGCTTTGTGACCCGGCTCCAGATGCTGGCGCGGACCCTGCCCGCCGACCCGGACGCACACGCCAAGGACGTCGCCCAGCGCGGCGACAAGAGCTCCCCCGACTGGCTCCAGGAGTCCTACGACCAGCTCCAGTCGATGGTCTCCACCTCCTCCGAGCAGCACCGCGCCTACCTCGTCGCCTGTATGCACTACACCCGCGAGCTGGCCACCGAGGCACAGACCATGGCCCGCGCCGCGCGGATGCACCAGGGCGGGCTGCTGCGCAAGAAGCTGGACCGGGACGCCGGTCTCGCCGTGGTCATGGCCCGTGAGCTCACCGATATCTGCGCCCGGCTCGCCGAG
This sequence comes from Streptomyces platensis, assembly GCF_008704855.1. NCBI lineage: Bacteria > Bacillati > Actinomycetota > Actinomycetes > Kitasatosporales > Streptomycetaceae > Streptomyces > Streptomyces platensis. The sequence goes on along the minus strand of NZ_CP023691.1, from coordinate 5,070,809 downwards.
GCCGACATCCGGGTCCGCCAGCCGCTCGGCCAGGCCCGGCTCGCCTCCCTCGTGCACTCCATGTACGACCCGGACCACCCCATCGACCACATCCAGGCGATGAGCAAGCGCAACGCCTGGCCGGCCGAGCTGGACGCGATGGAGCCGACGTATCTCCAGGCCAAGACCCGTGAGTCGACGACCCGCGCGCCGTGGTGCCATGCCACCGCCTGGGTCAAGGAGTGGCCGCTGACCCCGGTGGGCGTCAACTTCCTCGCGCCCCTCCTGGTGCACACCCCGGATGTGATCCGTACGGTCGCGGTCTGCATGGACCTCGAACCCACCGAGATCGCCATCGAGCGGATGCTGACCGAGAAGACGAACGACGATGCCGAGGCCAGCCGCGCGGCGAAGATGAACCGGGTGGTGGACCCGCGGGACGTCGCCCACCACGGCCGGGTGGACCAGCGGGGCGAGGATCTGGCGTCCGGCGCCGCCGGCGTCAACCTCGTCGGCTACCTCACGGTCTCCTCCCGCTCCCCCGAGGCGCTGGCCCGCGACAAGCGCACCATCCGCGCCTCGGCCGGCAAGTCCTACCTGAAGCTGGAGTGGTGCGACCGCGAGCACCACCGGGCGTTCGTCAACACCCTGCCGTTCGCGACCGGGATCCGCCGCTAAAGCCGCTGGGAGGCGCGTACGTCATGGCCATGCTCGATCCGATCGGAGCGCTCACCGAGGCGTTCACCAGCTTCCTGTTCGGGAAGGTGGAGACCACCCGGCTGCCCGTACGCACCTCCACCGGCCAGGCCCAGGCGGTCTATCTGCCCACCGCGGCCCCCGGTCTCGGCGACTCCGGCGTGATCATCGGCCGTGAGGTCTACAGCGGAAAGGGCTACATCTACGACCCCTTCCAGCTCTACGGACAGCAGCTGCCGGCCCCGCACTGGCTGGTCCTCGGCGAGTCCGGCAACGGCAAGTCCGCACTGGAGAAGACCTACGTCCTGCGGCAGTTGCGGTTCCGGGACCGCCAGGTCGTGGTGCTGGACGCGCAGGGCGAGGACGGCGTCGGCGAGTGGAACCTCATCGCCCAGGAGCTGGGGATAACTCCCATCCGTCTGGACCCGACCGCCGCCCTCAACGGCGGAATCCGCCTCAACCCCCTCGACCCGTCGATCACCGCCACCGGCCAGCTGGCCCTGCTGCGCACCATCATCGAGGTCGCGATGGGCCGCGGCCTGGACGAACGCTCCGGCTTCGCCCTCAAGGTCGCGCACGCCTACGTGACCGACACCATCACCCACCGGCAGCCCGTCCTGACCGACATCGTCGAGCAGCTGCGGCACCCGGAAGCGGAGTCGGCGGAGGCGATGAATGTCGACATAGACGACGTCCGGGCCTGGGGTCTGGACGTGGCGCTGGTCCTCGACCGCCTTGTCGACGGTGACCTGCGCGGCATGTTCGACGGACCGACCACGGCCGGCATCGACCTCGACGCACCGCTGATCGTCTTCGACCTGTCGCACATCGACCGCAACTCCATCGCGATGCCGATCCTGATGGCGATCGTCGGCGTCTGGCTGGAGCACACCTGGATCCGCCCCGACCGCAAGAAGCGCATCTTCCTGGTGGAAGAGGCCTGGCACATCATCAACTCCCCGTTCGTGGCACAGCTCTTCCAGCGGCTGCTGAAGTTCGGCCGCCGGCTCGGCCTGTCGTTCGTGGCCGTCGTCCACCACCTCAGCGACGTGGTCGACGGCGCCGCCGCCCGGGAGGCCGCGGCGATCCTCAAGATGGCCTCGACCCGCACCATCTACGCCCAGAAGGCCGACGAGGCCCGCGCCACCGGCCGGGTACTCGGCCTGCCACGGTGGGCCGTCGAGATCATCCCGACCCTCACCCCCGGCATCGCGGTCTGGGACGTCAACGGCAATGTCCAGGTCGTCAAACACCTCATCACCGAGGCCGAACGCCCGCTGGTCTTCACCGACCGGGCGATGACCGAGGCGTCCGCGATGCCGACGGACGAGGCACGCGCCATCCAGGAGGCGGCGGACGCCGAGGCCGAGGCACGCGCCGAGGCCATGGCGATGGAGCGGCAGTGGAGAGACGAGTCGAGCGAGACGGTGGCGTGACCCGCGGATACGACGACGAACGAGGCACCGCCCGGCCCCGGGGGCGCGGCATCCCCGACTCCCTGCTGGTCGGGCTGCTCGCCTTCCTGCTGGGCCTGACCGTCCTGGTATGGACGGCGACCGGGCTGGCCGGCCTGTTCGCACACGGCTCCTGGCCCGCGGGCGTCACCTACTCCGGTACGCCGATGGCGCTGCGTCATCTGGTCTCCGCGCCGCACGACATGGCCGCCGCCTGGCCCGGGACCCCCAAGAGCCAGCTCTCCGGCTACGGCCTCTTCTGGGGCATCCTCATCGGCGAGCTGATGGTGCTGCTGGTCCTGGTGATCTTCACGCTGGGAACGGTCGCCCGCTACCGCGCCGTACGGAAGGCCCGCCGCACGAAGGCCCGGGAGGCGCGGGAAGCCTGTCTGACGGACCAGGAGGCACGGGAGGCGGAACGGGCTCCACGGGAGGCCAGGGAGGCCCGAGCGGCCCGGGCAGCCGTACGGGAGACCGTCCCCGCCGCCCAGGAGCCCGCGGCCCCCAGCGAGGACGCCCCGGCCACACCAGCCGTCCTCGCCCCGCCACCCCTCGACCCCGTCGCCGCCGGCCCCGTCCCGGAACAGCGCACCGCGCCCCCGCTCACCCCTGCCGCCGGCGCCCCCACCGAACCCACCCTCCCCCGCGTCGAGTTCACCACCGACCGGGCCGCCGCCCGCGCGGCCTCCGTCGCCGCCGTGGCCGCCGCCCCGGGCCCGCTGATCGTCGCCACGACGGACCCCGCCGTCTGGGCCGAGACCAAGGACGCCCGCGCCAAGCTCGGCCCGCTGCTGACCTACGACCCGACGCACCACCTCGACACCCCGGCCCGGCTGCGCTGGTCCCCCACCTCCGGCTGTACGGACCTCGCCACCGCAACCGCCCGCGCCGCCGCCCTGCTGGCCCCCGTACGCCCGGCCGCCGCCGTGGACTCGGCAGTCGCGGACGCCGCCCAGACCCTGCTGCGCTGCTGGCTGCACGCCGCCGCGGTGGACGGCCGCCCGTTCCGCCAGCTGCACCGCTGGGCCCACGCCACCGGCGCCGCCCAGGAACCCGTCCGCATCCTGCGCACCAGCCCCAAGGCCTCGGCCGGCCAGGCCGGCGAACTGGAATCGGTGCTCACCGCACACCCCGAACGCCGGGAAGCCGCCCAGGCGTTGATCGGCCGGACCCTGACCGCCCTCTCCTCGATCCACATCCGGGACGCCTGCACCCCGCTTCGAGCAGATTCGGTTCTGCTCGAATCATTTCTCGACGAAGGGGGAACGCTTTACGTGGTAGGCGAGCCCATCGAGGATCCGCGTACCGACCCGGGTGCGATGCCACTGCTCACCGCACTCCTCTCGAGCGTGGTCGAGCACGGCCGCCGCATGGCCGAACGGTCATCTGACGGTCGGCTCGACCCACCACTCACCCTCGTCCTGGACGACATCGCGGCCCTCGCCCCGCTGCCCGCCCTCCCCGGCCTCCTCGAAACGGGCCGCACACGCGGCCTGCTGACCCTGGCCACCATGCGCTCCCAGGAACAGGCCCGCGCCCGCTGGCCCCACCACTCCCTACGGATCTGACGCCGGGCCCCACGCGCTTACCCCCGCCGCAGCGCCATCTCCCGCTCGCTCGCCGCGGAGTCCTTCGGATCGGCCATGGTCCGCCCCGTCGCCGAGAACCCCAGCCCCCGGTAGAACGCCTCGGCCCGCGCGTTCTCCTCGTGCACCCACAGCCGTACGCGCTCGACCACCGGCTCGGCCAGGCCCCACGACCACGCGATCGCCGCCCGCAGCAACTCCCCTGCCAGCCCCGTCCCCCGGTGCTCGGGCCGCACATACACCCCGGCCACATGCGTCTGCGGCGCCTCCTCGTCCGTCTCGACGAGAGCCACCACCATGCCGCCCCAACTCCCTTCCGCGGCCTCCCCGATGAACGTCACGACCGACTGCCCCTCGGCACTCCGCGCCGCCCGCTGCCGCCAGAGCTCATCGGGCCGGCCCACGGCCTCCTCGAAGGTCTCGTTGAACGCCACCCGGGCCACAGGATCGGCCAGCGCCGCCAGCCGCAGCTCCTTCAGCCGTTCCCACTCGCCCGCCTTCACCGGCCTGATCACATATCCCATGCCGCTCAGCATCCCAGCGACCGTGCCGGACAGCGGGCCCATTTCTGCCCGGAAACGCGAAAAAGCCCCCGGGAACTTTCGTTCCCGAGGGGCTTTAACAAAAATTGTTCGGCGGCGTCCTACTCTCCCACAGGGTCCCCCCTGCAGTACCATCGGCGCTGAAAGGCTTAGCTTCCGGGTTCGGAATGTAACCGGGCGTTTCCCTAACGCAATGACCACCGAAACACTATGAAGATATCAACCCGGACATGACACAGGTCGTTACTTCAGAACCTACACAGTGGACGCGAGCAACTGAGGACAAGCCCTCGGCCTATTAGTACCAGTCAACTCCACCCGTTACCGGGCTTCCATATCTGGCCTATCAACCCAGTCGTCTACTGGGAGCCTTAACCCCTCAAAGGGGGTGGGAGTACTCATCTCGAAGCAGGCTTCCCGCTTAGATGCTTTCAGCGGTTATCCTTTCCGAACGTAGCCAACCAGCCATGCCCTTGGCAGGACAACTGGCACACCAGAGGTTCGTCCGTCCCGGTCCTCTCGTACTAGGGACAGCCCTTCTCAATACTCCTACGCGCACAGCGGATAGGGACCGAACTGTCTCACGACGTTCTAAACCCAGCTCGCGTACCGCTTTAATGGGCGAACAGCCCAACCCTTGGGACCGACTCCAGCCCCAGGATGCGACGAGCCGACATCGAGGTGCCAAACCATCCCGTCGATATGGACTCTTGGGGAAGATCAGCCTGTTATCCCCGGGGTACCTTTTATCCGTTGAGCGACGGCGCTTCCACAAGCCACCGCCGGATCACTAGTCCCTACTTTCGTACCTGCTCGACCCGTCAGTCTCACAGTCAAGCTCCCTTGTGCACTTACACTCAACACCTGATTGCCAACCAGGCTGAGGGAACCTTTGGGCGCCTCCGTTACTCTTTAGGAGGCAACCGCCCCAGTTAAACTACCCACCAGACACTGTCCCTGATCCGGATCACGGACCCAGGTTAGACATCCAGCACGACCAGAGTGGTATTTCAACAATGACTCCACAACCACTGGCGTGGCCGCTTCAAAGTCTCCCACCTATCCTACACAAGCCGAACCGAACACCAATATCAAGCTATAGTAAAGGTCCCGGGGTCTTTCCGTCCTGCTGCGCGAAACGAGCATCTTTACTCGTAATGCAATTTCACCGGGCCTATGGTTGAGACAGTCGAGAAGTCGTTACGCCATTCGTGCAGGTCGGAACTTACCCGACAAGGAATTTCGCTACCTTAGGATGGTTATAGTTACCACCGCCGTTTACTGGCGCTTAAGTTCTCAGCTTCGCCACACCGAAATGTGACTAACCGGTCCCCTTAACGTTCCAGCACCGGGCAGGCGTCAGTCCGTATACATCGCCTTACGGCTTCGCACGGACCTGTGTTTTTAGTAAACAGTCGCTTCTCGCTGGTCTCTGCGGCCACCACCAGCTCAGAGTGCAAAACTCATCACCAGCAATGGCCCCCCTTCTCCCGAAGTTACGGGGGCATTTTGCCGAGTTCCTTAACCATAGTTCACCCGAACGCCTCGGTATTCTCTACCTGACCACCTGAGTCGGTTTAGGGTACGGGCCGCCATGAAACTCGCTAGAGGCTTTTCTCGACAGCATAGGATCATCCACTTCACCACAATCGGCTCGGCATCAGGTCTCAGCCTTAACGTGTGACGGATTTACCTACCACACGGCCTACACCCTTACCCCGGGACAACCACCGCCCGGGCTGGACTACCTTCCTGCGTCACCCCATCGCTTACCTACTACCACCTTGGATCGGCGGCTCCACCACGTCCCTTTGTCCGAAGACTCCAGGCCGGCTTCACGGCCTTAGCATTAATGGATTCGATATTGGGCGTTTCAAAGCGGGTACCGGAATATCAACCGGTTGTCCATCGACTACGCCTGTCGGCCTCGCCTTAGGTCCCGACTTACCCTGGGCAGATCAGCTTGACCCAGGAACCCTTAGTCAATCGGCGCACACGTTTCCCACGTGTGTATCGCTACTCATGCCTGCATTCTCACTCGTGAACCGTCCACAACTCGTTTCCACGGCTGCTTCACCCGGCACACGACGCTCCCCTACCCATCACAGCCTCCGTTGGGAGTATTGCTGCAATGACATGACTTCGGCGGTGTGCTTGAGCCCCGCTACATTGTCGGCGCGGAATCACTTGACCAGTGAGCTATTACGCACTCTTTCAAGGATGGCTGCTTCTAAGCCAACCTCCTGGTTGTCTCTGCGACTCCACATCCTTTCCCACTTAGCACACGCTTAGGGGCCTTAGTCGATGCTCTGGGCTGTTTCCCTCTCGACCATGGAGCTTATCCCCCACAGTCTCACTGCCGCGCTCTCACTTACCGGCATTCGGAGTTTGGCTAAGGTCAGTAACCCGGTAGGGCCCATCGCCTATCCAGTGCTCTACCTCCGGCAAGAAACACACGACGCTGCACCTAAATGCATTTCGGGGAGAACCAGCTATCACGGAGTTTGATTGGCCTTTCACCCCTAACCACAGGTCATCCCCCAGGTTTTCAACCCTGGTGGGTTCGGTCCTCCACGAAGTCTTACCTCCGCTTCAACCTGCCCATGGCTAGATCACTCCGCTTCGGGTCTTGGGCACGCTACTCAACGCCCTATTCGGACTCGCTTTCGCTACGGCTTCCCCACACGGGTTAACCTCGCAACATACCGCAAACTCGCAGGCTCATTCTTCAAAAGGCACGCAGTCACGACACAAGGAACAAGTTCCTTGTGCGACGCTCCCACGGCTTGTAGGCACACGGTTTCAGGTACTATTTCACTCCGCTCCCGCGGTACTTTTCACCATTCCCTCACGGTACTATCCGCTATCGGTCACCAGGGAATATTTAGGCTTAACGGGTGGTCCCGCCAGATTCACACGGGATTTCTCGGGCCCCGTGCTACTTGGGTGTCTCTCAAACGAGCCGCTAATGTTTCAGCTACGGGGGTCTTACCCTCTACGCCGGACCTTTCGCATGTCCTTCGCCTACATCAACGGTTTCTGACTCGTCCTGTTGCCGGCAGACAACAGAAGAGAGATCCCACAACCCCAACCACGCAACCCCTGCCGGGTATCACACGTGACTGGTTTGGCCTCATCCGGTTTCGCTCGCCACTACTCCCGGAATCACGGTTGTTTTCTCTTCCTGCGGGTACTGAGATGTTTCACTTCCCCGCGTTCCCTCCACACTGCCTATGTGTTCAGCAGCGGGTGACAGCCCATGACGACTGCCGGGTTTCCCCATTCGGACACCCCCGGATCAAAGCTTGGTTGACAGCTCCCCGGGGCCTATCGTGGCCTCCCACGTCCTTCATCGGTTCCTGGTGCCAAGGCATCCACCGTGCGCCCTTAAAAACTTGGCCACAGATGCTCGCGTCCACTGTGCAGTTCTCAAGCAACGACCAGCCACCCACCACCCCAACCCGAAGGCTGAGTTCACTGGGGCCGGCATCGCGAAGGTCCAGACTCAACGGTCCGTACCCTCAGATACCCAACAACGTGCCCGACCCACTTCACTCGTCCCCACGTTCCACGCCGAAGCAGTACTAGTGACAACCAATCAAGTGTGCCGAATAGTCAACGTTCCACCCATGAGCAACCAGCATCAGACATTCGCTGATGTACTGGCCTCTGACCAACCAGAGGTCGGTAAGAAGTGCTCCTTAGAAAGGAGGTGATCCAGCCGCACCTTCCGGTACGGCTACCTTGTTACGACTTCGTCCCAATCGCCAGTCCCACCTTCGACGATTCCCTCCCACAAGGGGTTGGGCCACCGGCTTCGGGTGTTACCGACTTTCGTGACGTGACGGGCGGTGTGTACAAGGCCCGGGAACGTATTCACCGCAGCAATGCTGATCTGCGATTACTAGCAACTCCGACTTCATGGGGTCGAGTTGCAGACCCCAATCCGAACTGAGACCGGCTTTTTGAGATTCGCTCCACCTCGCGGTATCGCAGCTCATTGTACCGGCCATTGTAGCACGTGTGCAGCCCAAGACATAAGGGGCATGATGACTTGACGTCGTCCCCACCTTCCTCCGAGTTGACCCCGGCAGTCTCCTGTGAGTCCCCATCACCCCGAAGGGCATGCTGGCAACACAGAACAAGGGTTGCGCTCGTTGCGGGACTTAACCCAACATCTCACGACACGAGCTGACGACAGCCATGCACCACCTGTACACCGACCACAAGGGGGCGCCTGTCTCCAGACGTTTCCGGTGTATGTCAAGCCTTGGTAAGGTTCTTCGCGTTGCGTCGAATTAAGCCACATGCTCCGCTGCTTGTGCGGGCCCCCGTCAATTCCTTTGAGTTTTAGCCTTGCGGCCGTACTCCCCAGGCGGGGAACTTAATGCGTTAGCTGCGGCACGGACGACGTGGAATGTCGCCCACACCTAGTTCCCAACGTTTACGGCGTGGACTACCAGGGTATCTAATCCTGTTCGCTCCCCACGCTTTCGCTCCTCAGCGTCAGTATCGGCCCAGAGATCCGCCTTCGCCACCGGTGTTCCTCCTGATATCTGCGCATTTCACCGCTACACCAGGAATTCCGATCTCCCCTACCGAACTCTAGCCTGCCCGTATCGAATGCAGACCCGGGGTTAAGCCCCGGGCTTTCACATCCGACGTGACAAGCCGCCTACGAGCTCTTTACGCCCAATAATTCCGGACAACGCTTGCGCCCTACGTATTACCGCGGCTGCTGGCACGTAGTTAGCCGGCGCTTCTTCTGCAGGTACCGTCACTCTCGCTTCTTCCCTGCTGAAAGAGGTTTACAACCCGAAGGCCGTCATCCCTCACGCGGCGTCGCTGCATCAGGCTTTCGCCCATTGTGCAATATTCCCCACTGCTGCCTCCCGTAGGAGTCTGGGCCGTGTCTCAGTCCCAGTGTGGCCGGTCGCCCTCTCAGGCCGGCTACCCGTCGTCGCCTTGGTAGGCCATCACCCCACCAACAAGCTGATAGGCCGCGGGCTCATCCTTCACCGCCGGAGCTTTCCACCACCAGACCATGCGGTCGGTAGTCGTATCCGGTATTAGACCCCGTTTCCAGGGCTTGTCCCAGAGTGAAGGGCAGATTGCCCACGTGTTACTCACCCGTTCGCCACTAATCCCCTCCCGAAGGAGGTTCATCGTTCGACTTGCATGTGTTAAGCACGCCGCCAGCGTTCGTCCTGAGCCAGGATCAAACTCTCCGTGAATGTTTACCCGTAATCGGGTGAAACACACACGAGAGCGGAACGACCAGACGGAATAGGTCCGGTCGTTCACAGCGTCCTCGCTGTGTGTGCCATCCGCACCACATGGGCGGGATGGACTTTTCAAAGGAACCTCATCCTCCGGAAGTGTTTCCGGTGGACGGGGTATCAACATATCTGGCGTTGACTTTTGGCACGCTGTTGAGTTCTCAAGGAACGGACGCTTCCTTTGTGCCTTATCGGTTCTGATTTGACTCAGTACCGGGCTCTCCGGGCGCTTCCCTTCGGTCTTGCGTTTCCGACTCTATCAGATCCTTGCGGGCCCGATTTTCGCCGGTGCGTTTCCGCCTTTCGGCTTCTTCGCGTTTCCAACCTTACCAGATCCGTTTCCGTCTCCGGCGCCCTGTTGGAGCGGGCCCGGCCGTTTGGCTTTCGCTTTCCGGCCTTTCCGACTCTATCAGATCCGATTTTCGGTCCGTTGCCGGTCCGAATTCGTTTCCGAATCCCCGTCGGAGGGGGTTACGCCGTGGTCCGGCAATTTGCGTTGCCGTGCCTTTCGGCGTGATCACTACTTTAGCGGAATTCCTCGTTGACGCATAATCACGTCGCGGTTTCGAATTTCGGCATGCGAAATTATTCCCGTTGAGGGGCCGTGCAGTAGTGGTGTGCCGCGAAGCGGCGGGATGGCTGCCCCGGGCCTGTCGGCTCCGTGGCAACTCGGAGGACACTACACGAGGGGTTGGGGTTGTTCAAACCCGCACGAGGGCGGGTTGTGGGGAGTACTTTGAGGGTCATGACTACGCATGCGCTCGTACAGCAGTGGTGGCTCGCCTGACGGCGGCCGACCACAGCGCATGCATGACCACGGCCGCCGCTTCGGCGGCCGTTTGCGTATCTCCCTCGTAGCCGGCCGGTGAGGTCGGCGGTCCCGACGCGCACTCCTTGGGCAGTGCGGAGAGAAGGACGGACGAGATGGCGATGACGACGAGCGGGCGGACGCGGATCTTCAGTGGGGTGCAGCCGACGGGGCATCTGACGCTGGGGAACTACCTCGGGGCGGTCCGGCGGTGGGCGGAAGAGGACCAGCACCGGGCGGAGGCGCTGTTCTGTGTGGTGGATCTGCATGCGCTGACCGTGGAGCACGATCCGGCGCGGGTGCGGCGGCTCAGCCGGCAGGCGGCGACGCTGCTGCTGGCCTCGGGGCTGGATCCGGAGCTGTGCACGGTGTTCGTGCAGAGTCATGTGGCTGAGCATCTGCGGCTGTCGTATCTGATGGAGTGCACGGCCTCCGACGGGGAGATGCGGCGCATGATCCAGTACAAGGAGAAGGCCGCGGCGCAGCAGGCGCGCGGGGGGAGTGTGCGGCTGTCGTTGCTGACGTATCCGGCGCTGATGGCGGCGGACATCCTGGCGTACGGGACGCATGAGGTGCCGGTCGGGGAGGACCAGGCTCAGCATGTGGAGCTGACGCGGGACCTGGCGGAGCGGTTCAACCAGCGCTACGGGGCGACGTTCGTGGTGCCGAGGACGACGCTTCCGGCGGTGGCGGCGCGGGTGATGGATCTCCAGGAGCCGACGTCGAAGATGGGGAAGTCGCATGCCCGGACGGCGGGGGTCATCTCGTTGCTGGATGAGCCGGAGGTGGTGCGGAAGAAGGTGCTTCGGGCGGTGACGGATGCGGAGCGGGATGTCGTGTACGACCCGCAGCAGCGGCCGGGGGTGGCGAATCTGCTGAATGTGCTGGCGGCGTGCACCGGGGGTGATCCGGAGCAGCTGGCCGGGGAGTACGACTCGTACGGTGCGCTGAAGAAGGATGTGGCGGAGGCCGTGGTGGAGACGTTGCGGCCGGTGCGGGAGCGGCATGCGGAGCTGGCCGCCGATCCGTCGTATGTGGATGGTGTGCTGCGGCGCGGTGCGGAGCGGGCGCGTGCGCTCGCCAGGCCGCGGGTGGATGCGGCGTTCGAGGCGGTGGGGCTGCTGCCCGCGGGGTGAGGTGCCGGGCCGGCCGGGGGCGCGGTGGTCGCCGCGCCCCCGGGGCGGTCGTGGGTCAGCCGCTGCCGGAGGCCAGTTCGCGGCTGCGGTCGCGGGCGGCCTCCAGGGCGGCGATGAGGGCGGCGCGTACGCCGTGGTTCTCCAGTTCGCGGATGGCGTTGATGGTGGTGCCGGCCGGGGAGGTGACGTTCTCGCGGAGCTTGACGGGGTGTTCGCCGCTGTCGCGGAGCATCACGGCGGCGCCGATGGCGGCCTGCACGATGAGGTCGTGGGCCTTGTCGCGGGGCAGGCCGAGGAGGATGCCGGCGTCGGTCATGGCCTCGACGAGGAAGTAGAAGTAGGCCGGGCCGGAGCCGGAGAGCGCGGTGCAGGCGTCCTGCTGGGACTCCGGGACGCGGAGGGTCTTGCCGACTCCGGAGAAGATCTCCTCGGCGCGGGTGAGGTGGGCGCCGGTGGCGTGGGTGCCGGCGGAGATGACGGACATCGCCTCGTCGACGAGGGCGGGGGTGTTCGTCATGACCCGGACGACCGGGGTGCCGGCGGCCAGGCGCTCCTCGAAGTAGGAGGTGGGGATGCCGGCGGCGCCGCTGATGACCAGGCGGTCGGCGGGGACGTGCGGGGCCAGCTCCGTCAGGAGGGTGCCCATGTCCTGGGGCTTGACGGTGAGGATGAGGGTGTCGGCGGACTTGGCGGCCTCGGCGTTGCTGACCGCTTCGACGCCGTAGCGCTCATGGAGCTGGGCGGCGCGTTCCGGGCGGCGGGCGGTGACCAGCAGGTCGGAGGGTGCCCAGCCGCCCCGGATCATTCCGCTGAGCAGGGCTTCGCCGATTTTTCCGGTGCCGAGTACTGCGACCTTCTGGGTCATCGTGCGGGTTCACCTTTCCGCTGCGCTGGGCGTTTGCGGCCATCCTCGCACCGTGGGGGTGCCGCTCGGGGGTCGGCTGCCCCGCAGCGGCGGCGCGTGCGTCACGCCGTGCGGCGGCGGAGGGTGGCGGCGCCGAGGGCGAGGACGAGGAGGGCGCAGCCGGTGACGACGGCCGCGTCGCGGATGAAGTCGCCGGTGATGTCGGAATGCTGGAGGACCTCGTTCATGCCGTCGACGGCGTAGGACATCGGGAGGACGTCGGAGAGCGCCTCCAGGGCCGGCTGCATGGTGGCGCGCGGGGTGAACAGGCCGCAGAGCAGCAGCTGGGGCATCAGAACGGCGGGCATGAACTGGACGGCCTGGAATTCGGAGGCGGCGAAGGCCGAGACGAACAGGCCGAGGGCGGTGCCCAGCAGGGCGTCGAGGACGGCCACCAGGAGGAGCAGCCAGGGGGAGCCGGTGACGTCGAGGCCGAGCACCCATACGGACAGGCCGGTGGCGAGGGCGGACTGCACGATGGCGAGCAGGCCGAAGGCGAGGGCGTAGCCGCTGATGAGTTCGGCCTTGCCGAGGGGCATGGCGAGCAGGCGTTCCAGGGTGCCGGAGGTGCGTTCGCGGAGGGTGGCGATGGAGGTCACCAGGAACATCGTGATCATCGGGAAGATGCCGAGGAGTGAGGCGCCGATGCTGTTGAACGTCTCCGGGCGGGCGTCGAAGACGTAGCGGAGCAGGGCGATCATCACGCAGGGGACGACGAGCATCAGCGCGATGGTGCGCGGGTCGTGGCGGAGCTGGCGTAGGACCCGGGCGGCGGTGGCGAGGGTGCGGGAGGGGGAGAAGGGCGCGGGGGTGGGGTGCGGGGCGCCTGTGGTGTGAGGTGCGGTGGTCATCGCGCCGGCTCCTGGGGGGTGGTGGGGCGCGCCGGTTCCTGGGGGCGGGTGGCCGCCGCGGCCTCGTCGACCAGGTGGAGGAAGGCGGCCTCGACGGTGGCGGCGCCGGTGCGGTCGCGGAGGGCGTCGGGGGTGTCTCCCCCGAACTCCGTTCGGGAGGTGCCCCCAGCCAGCAGGCGGCCCTCGCGCATCAGGAGCAGCCGGTGGCAGCGTTCGGCCTCGTCCATGACGTGCGAGGAGATGAACAGGGTGGTGCCGCGCTCGGTGGCGAGGGTGTGGAAGAGGTTCCACAGGTCGCGGCGGAGGACGGGGTCCAGGCCGACGGTGGGCTCGTCGAGGACGAGGAGTTCCGGGGCACCGAGCAGGGCCACCGCGAGAGAGACCCGGCTGCGCTGGCCGCCGGAGAGGTTGCCGGCGAGGGCATCGGCGTGGCGGGTGAGGTCGACGTCCTCGATGGCGCGGGTGACGCGCTCGTGACGCAGACCGCGGGCGGACCGGCCGGGGTGCAGGACGGCGGCGAAGTACTCGAGGTTCTGGCGGACGGTGAGGTCGTCGTAGACGGACGGGTCCTGGGTGACATAGCCGATGCGGGGGCGCAGCCGGGGGTCGCCCGCGGGGTGGCCGAGGACGTCGAGGGTGCCGGTGACCTTGGCCTGGGTGCCGACGAGGGCGCGCATCAGGGTGGATTTGCCGCAGCCGGAGGGGCCGAGCAGGCCGGTGACCTGGCCGCGGGGGACGTCGAAGGCGAGGGCGTCGAGGACGGTGCGGCCGCCCCGGACGACGGTGAGATCGCGGGCGTGGACGGCGGGGTCGACGCCATAATTCATCATGCGATGAATAATGCGCCGGGCGGGAGGGGGCGTCAAGGGCGGGGACGGGACGGAGGGCTTGCGCAGGGGCAGGGGGGCCGGATGGGGCCCGCACCGCGGGGACGGCGGGGCGGTGGGGCCACTGGGGTGGTGATCCGGCCAGGTGTGGTGCGGAAGCGGCGCGTGGTGAGGACCTCCGCGCACCGGCGGGCGCCGTAGTGAAAGAAACCAGCCGTTCCTGGTCGATAACTCCGCGTTTACAGGGTGGTTACAAACCGACTCGCGGTCCTGCGTGTCCGCTTGGACACAATGGGATGACCTGTCCAGGCGCGCCGGAAGGGGCGACGATGGCGAAGATCCGGGTCCGCGGCCTCGGCCGGCTCCTGTTGATCGTCATGGCCGTCCTGCTGGCCTTGCCCATGGGTGCGGAAGGCGTGTACGGGGAACACGCGGCGGCCGCGCAGGCCGCGAGCGGCGTCGGCCGTACCGGTCCCCCCGGCCCCACCCCCTGGGCATCCGACTCCTCCGAGAACCCCGAATCCGGCAGCGACCGCTGCCCGCCGCGCCGCGACGGACGGTCCACGGCCGCGGTGACCGCACCGGCGCCCCCGTTGACCACCGTCTCGACCGCCGCACCGGCCCGGACCGGCGGCGGGCTGCACCTGACCGCCCCGCTGACCGGCCGCCGGGCCGTACCCGTGTCGAGATCCGGTGAACTGCCGGTCCAGCACGCCGTGTTCCGCTGCTGAGCGCTCAGAGCTGCCCCCAAGGGCCTCCCCCGGCCCGCGCATCCGACGGATCCAGCCGTCATTTCCCCATGGCGCGCACCGCGCGGGCAGTGCGCGGCAGCAGGCGACCGCAGCGGCACGTAGCGGTGGTCGCCGACCGGCTGCTCGTACCGCCCCGCGTCCGCTCGTGCGTATCCGTGCGTACCCGTGCGCCACCGCATCTCGCACTCGCTGGAGGCATCCCCATGCGTAGGTTCCGTATTGCCCGACAACGCCCGTCCCGGCCCTCCATACCGCCACGGCACCCGCTGTCGGTCTGGCGCGCCGACTTCACCGCCTCGCTGGTCGTCTTTCTCGTCGCCGTCCCGCTGTGTGTCGGGGTGGCCGTCGCCTCCGGAGTTCCGGCCGAACTGGGGCTGGTCACCGGCATCGTCGGCGGGCTGCTCACCGGCTTACTGCCGGGCAGCAGTCTCCAGGTCAGCGGTCCGGCCGCCGGGCTGACCGTGCTGGTTTACGAGGCCGTGCAGGAGTACGGCCTCGGGGCACTCGGTGCTCTCGTACTGCTCGCCGGGGTGCTCCAGCTGACCATGGGCGCGCTCCGGCTGGGGCGCTGGTTCCGGGCCATCTCCGTGGCCGTCGTCCAGGGCATGCTGGCGGGCATCGGGCTGGTGCTGATCGCCGGGCAGTTGTACGCCCTGGTGGACGCCCGGGCGCCGGGCAACGGACCGGCGAATCTGGCCGGGCTGCCGGACCTCGCGGTGGACACCGCCGGATCCGGTATCGCGCTGTCGGCGCTGGCCGTCGGCGCGGGCACCATCGCGCTGCTGGTGCTGTGGCCGAAGTGGCGGCGGGCGGCGCGGGTGCTGCCGGCGCCGCTGGTGGCGGTGGCCCTGGCCACGGTCGTGGTGTTCGTGCTGGACCTGCCGGTGGCCCGGGTGGAAGTAGCGGGCCTGCTGGAAGTCGTCCAGCCACCGGGCGGCACGGACTTCGCCCGGCTGACGGAGGCGGGGGCCCTGGCCGGTGCGCTGGGCACGGTGCTGGCGTTCGCCCTGATCGCGTCGGCGGAGTCGCTGTTCAGCGCGGCCGCCGTGGACCGGCTGCACGACGGCCCGAAGACCGATTACGACAAGGAGCTGATGGCGCAGGGCGCGGGCAACACCGTCTGCGGGCTGCTCGGCGCGCTGCCGATGACCGCGGTGATCGTCCGCAGCTCCGCCAATGTGTTCGCCGGGGCGCAGACGAAGGCCTCCCGGGTGCTGCACGGGGTGTGGCTGCTGGTCTTCGCGGCGGCCTTCCCGGCGGCGCTGGGCGTGGTGCCGCTGGCGGCGCTGGCGGGCGTACTGGTGCATGCGGGCGGCAAGTTGATCCCGGTGAAGCAGTGGCGTCCGCTGTGGCGGGAGCACCGGGGCGAGGCCGTGGTGCTCGCCGCGACGGCGGTGGCGATCGTGGCCACCAACATGTTCGAGGGGGTGCTGCTGGGGCTGCTGATGGCGGTCGCCAAGTCGGCGTGGGAGACCTCGCACGTCCACCTGGAGATCGTGGGGCTGGACGAGCCGGCGGCGCGCGACAGTGCGCCGGCCGGTTCCGGCGCCCGGCGCCCGATCCGCGTACGGGCCCTCGGCAATGCCACCTTCCTCCGGCTGCCCAAACTCCTCGACCAGTTGGAGGCGCTGCCCAAGGACCGGGAGGTCGAGCTGGACCTGACCGGGCTGCGGCATCTCGACCATGCCTGCGCGGCCGCGCTCGGCGCCTGGGAGGAACAGCGCCGGGGCCCCGACGGGACCGCCCGGAAGGAGGCGCCGTCCGTCGCCCCGTGAGTCGGGTCTAGGACAACTGCGCGGTAATGGGCCGGTGTGTAGGCGGAAATGACCGTAGGGTCGGGACGCTGATGACCGCCGACCCCGGGAGTGCTGTGAACCGCCGGCCCCTTCGCAGTTGCGGTGCGACCGCCGCCCTCTCCGTCGCCCTGCTGCTCTCCTCGTGCACCGGTAGTGGTGTACGGGGCGCGGCGGGCAGCGGCGGAGTGGACGATCCACTCTTCCCGTCGCTCGGCAACGGCGGCTATCAGGTGCGCCATTACGGGCTCGGCCTCGACTACGACATCAAGAAACGGCATCTGGACGCAACCGCCGACCTCACCGCCGAGGCCAGGACGGACCTGCGGTCCTTCCAGCTCGACCTCCAGGGGCTGCGGGTGACGGAGGTGCAGGTCGACGGCGAGAAGGCGGAGTTCTCCCGTAAGGGACACAAGCTGACCGTCCGGCCGGCCGAGGTGCTGCGCAAGGGCGCGGAGTTCCGTACCCGTGTCGACTACGAGGGCACGCCGCAGGAGATGAAGGACCCCGACCAGTCGACGGAGGGCTGGGTCAAGACCCGCGACGGGGCGTTCGTCTCCGGTGAGCCCGCCGGTTCCATGACGTGGTTCCCGGGCAACAACCACCCCGCGGACAAGGCCACCTACGACTTCACCATCACCGTGCCGAAGGGCTACACCGCCGTCGCCAACGGCGAGCTGCGGTCCGAGCGGACCGCCAAGGGCCACACCACCTTCCGCTGGCACAGCGGCCGGCCGATGGCCAGCTATCTCGCGACGGCCACCATCGGCAAATTCGAGGTCCACACCTCCCGTACGCCCGAGGGCCTGCCGCTGTACGTGGCCGTGGACCCGGCGGAGGCCAAGGCCAGCAAGGGGCCGCTGGAGAAGCTGCCCGAGATCGTGAAGTGGGAGACCAAACTCTTCGGCCCGTACCCCTTCGCCTCCTCGGGCGCGATCGTCGACGACACCCCGAAGCGGATCGACTGGCTCGCCCTGGAGTCCCAGACCAAGCCGGTCTACGCCGGGGCGCCGGACACCGTGACCCTGGTGCACGAGATGGCCCACCAGTGGTTCGGCGATTCCGTGACGCCGAAGACCTGGGCGGACACCTGGCTCAGCGAGAGCTTCGCGACCTACGCCGAGTGGCTGTGGGAGGAGCGCGAGGGCGGCAAGACGCCCCAGCAGCAGTTCGACGCCCTCTACAAGGACACCACGGACACCGACCGCTGGGCCTTCCCGCCGGGCAAACCGGGCCAGGCGAAGAATGTCACCGGCACCCCCGTCTACGAGCGCGGCGCGATGCTCCTCCAGGAACTGCGCAACGCCGTCGGCGACAAGACCTTCTTCACGATCCTCCGCGAGTGGCCCGCCGAGTACCGCTACCGCAACGCCGACGCACAGGACTTCATCGACTTCTGCCAGGAGCGCACGGATGAGGACCTGGAGCCGCTGTTCAAGAAGTGGCTGTACGAGAAGGGGAAGCCGGAGCTGACGGACTGAGGGGCGGCCGGGGCGCGCGTACGAGGGCGCGGCTTCGCCAAGGGCTCCCCCGGGGGGAACCCTTGGCGAAGGGGTGGGTGCCCTGGCCCGGGCACGGCTCCGGTGACGGGACACATCTACCGCCAGGAGGGCTGCGCCGGACCCGTATCCGCCAGTTGGCGGACCTTGAGAGGTCGGGGCGGACCGGACTGATCCGAAAGACCGGCCCTAGCCGATCCCCGGGAGCAGCGGGATGACGCCCGGGCGGCGGGCTGCCAGGTGCAGGACGCGGACGGCGTTGCGGACGACCTGTTCCTTGACGCGGGCGGCCGGGCGGCCGGTCAGGACGCGTTCGCGCGGGCGGTCGTCGGCCCGTACCGACTGGATCAGGGCGTCGTGGCGCCCCAGGCTCACGCACTGCACGAAGAAGCCGTACGAGAGCGGCCGGGGCTCGGCGCCGCGCAGTTCGGCGGCGATCGCGCCGGCCACGTACGAGCCCGTGGGCAGCGCGGCGGCGCAGGACATCCGCAGGGCCCCGGCGCGGGGCGTACGGGCCGCGGCCGCGTCGCCCGCGGCGTAGATGTCGGGGTGGCTGACCGAGCGGAGCCTCGCGTCGACCCGCAGCCGGCCGGTGACCGCGTCGGTGACCAGCCCCGCGTCGTGGGCAAGACCGCTGGTGGCCCGCAACGCCCCGGCCCACACCACGGCGTCGGCATCGACGTCGTCCCCGTCGTCGACCCGCCGGCCCTCCTCGACGCGGACGCGCAGCCGGTCGAGGACGGTACGGACATGGGCCCGGCCGCGCACCGACAGACCGCCGCCGAGCTCGCCGCCGGTGACCAGCCGGACCCGCCACTCCGGGTGCGACTCGGCGATCTCGGTGGCCATCTCGATGCCGGTCAGACCGCCGCCGACCACGGTCAGCGCACCCGGCCCGTCCAGCAGCCGCTTGTGCAGGGCGGCGGCGCTGTCGGCGGTGAAGGCCCGCTCCCCGATACCGCGCGGATCGGTGTGGCTGCCCAGGGCGTAGACGAGCCGGTCGTAGAGGAGGGTGCGGCCGCTGTCGGTGTGTACGGCGCGGACGTCCGGGTCGAGGGAGGTGGCGCGGGCGGCCAGATGTTCGATGCCGGTGCCGTGCAGCATCCGGGCCCGTGGGTGGCTCACTTCGGGGCGCCCGGCGGCCAGTTCGTGCAGCCGGACGCGTTCGGTGAACCGGTCACCGGGGTCGACCAGCGTCACCTGCGCGTACGGGGCGAGCCGGAGCGCGGCCATCGTCCCCGCGTAGCCGCCGCCGAGAACCACGACCCTCCCCCGGGCCCTGCGGCCCCGGGAGCCCCCGTGATGCGCGACGTTCTGCATGCTGCCTCCTGAGGTCGGTCGGTCCGGGGCGCCGGGGTGGGAGGTGGCGCCGTAAGGGGGACGACGTGGGGCGGTGGGGTGTGACATGCGGGACCGAGCGGCGGGGTGGCCCCCAGGCACGACCCGGCCGGGGCAACCAGCCGGGCCGTGCCACCGGCCCGATCACACCCCGTCGAGGTTCAGATGGCCGAGCTTCTCGGGGTTGACGACCGCGTCCACCTCCGTGATCCGGCCGTCGTCGACCGTGAAGGCGAAGACCCCGGACTGCTCCCCCACCGGGTCGACGAAGACCAGCCCGGTGGCGCCGTTGACCTCCGTCAGGGCGACCCGCAGGCCCTCCCGTTGGGCGCCGCGCCTGACCAGGCCCTGTACATAGCGGGCCACCTTCTCGCGGCCCAGGACCGGCCGGCGCGCGGCGGACACCTTGCCGCCGCCGTCCGTACGCCAGACCACCTCGGGGTCGAGGACGGACAGCAGCGCCTCGAAATCGCCGCCCATGACGGCGGAGAGGAAGGCCTCGACGGTGCGGCGGTGTTCGGCCCGGTCGACACTGCGGCGCGGCGCCTCGGCCCGTACCCGCTTGCGGGCGCGGGAGGCCAACTGCCGTACGGAATCCGGGGTGCGGCCGACCGCCTCGGCGATCTCCGGGAAGGGGACCGCGAAGACGTCGTGGAGGATGAAGGCGGTGCGCTCGGCCGGGGTGAGCCGTTCCAGGACGGTCAGCAGCGCCATCCCGACGGATTCATCGAGGGTGACCCGGTCCTCCGGGCCGCCGGGCCCCGCGGCAGCCGCGCCGCCCAGGGGCAGCGGCCCGCCGGTGCCGTTGAGCAGCGGCTCCGGCAGCCAGGGCCCGACGTACGTCTCGCGGCGGGCGCGGGCCGAACCCAGCAGGTCGTAGCAGATGCGGCTGACGACGGTGGTGAGGTAGCCGCGCGGGCTGGCCACCACCTGCTCACCGGGCAGCGCCTGCCAGCGCAGCCAGGCCTCTTGGACCGCGTCGTCGGCGTCGGTGACCGTACCCATGATCCGGTAGGCGATGGCCCACAACCGCCCGCGCTGCTCCTCGAACTCCCCGAGCCGGTCCCCGGCCGCCCCGCCCCCCACTCGCCCGGACACCCCCGTGCTTGTGCCCTTCCCCTTCCCCTTCCCCTTCCCCTTCCCCTGCTCCTGCTCCTGCTCCGTCATCGTCCGTTCCCCTGTTGTCCGTTCCCGCCGTCACGTCGCTGCGCCGCCCGTACAGCACCTCACCGCGTCGGCACGGCGCCGGCACTGCACCCCCTTAGGACGAAGCGGACGGCCGGAGTGTGACAGTCAGGTCGAGCGCGTAGGCCTCCTCGACGATGCCGTCCGGGAAGACATCACGCAGGGCTTCCCGCTCGGCCGCGAGGACGGGGGCTGCGGCGGCCGGGCCGATGGCGGAGAAGTACGAACGGCTGCCCAGCATCGCGAGGTGGGTGTCGACGGGGACCCGCCGGGTCCAGTGCATGACCCGGGCGACAGGGTCCAGGCCCAGACCGAGGCCACGGATCAGGTCGGGGGCCTCCGGCGCCACGCTGTGGCCGTGGTAGCCGGGTAGACGGCGGGCGATCCTTGCCTCCTGTTCAGCGGCCCAGTCGACGTCCGGGTCCGGGACGTTCCACCACAGGGCGAGCGCACCACCGGGGCGCAGCACCCTCAGCGCCTCCGGGACGGAACGGGCCGGATCGGTCCAGTGCCAGGCCTGTGCGTAGCCGACGAGGTCGAAACCCGCGTCGTCGGGGAACGGCAGCGCATCACCGAGGGCGTGGACGAGGGGGACGGCGGGGTGGGCGGCGTGCAGCTCGGCGGCCATGGCGGCACCCGGCTCCACGGCGGTGACCCGCGCCCCGCGCTCGGCGAGCAGCCGGGTCGCGATACCGGTGCCGGCCCCGACGTCCAGCACCCGCGCCCCCGCCAGCCGCTGCCCGGCCAGCTCCTCGATCGCGTCGAAAAGCGCCGGTGGGTAGCCGGGGCGGGCGGCTGCGTACTGGGCGGCCACCGCGTCGAAGGAACGGGCGAGGGTGGCGTGCTGTGGTGGCGAGCCAGGCTCCAACGCCTGAGCTTCCAGGGGGAGTTGATCGCGCTGGGAACTGTGCGGCATACGGGCCATCCTGCCCGAGGCGGGGCCTTCGGCTGTGGCGTTTCCGGTGGCTGGGGGGGTGGGTGCCGGTGGCTTGGGCCGGTGCGGGTTGCCGTGGGCTGGTCGCCGGTTCGCCTTCGGTTGGTGGGTGGCGGGTCGGAGGGGACGCCCGGTACCCCGTCCTCGGCGCGGGCGACGCGGGTCCCAGAGGTAGGGCACCCCGGCGTTTGCTCCAGTCCTGCGGGCGGGGCACCGGACATCCCCTCCGACCACCGTCCGTACGCGGCTGACCCGCCGTACCGATGACCGTTACGGCGGCCATGCAGCGGCGCCCCTTGGCAGGCATCTGGTCCCTGAGGCCGTGCACGTCACCTCCTGGCAGGCACCTGGCACCCGCAGGTTGGGCGCGGCGCCTCTTGGCAGGCACCTGGCCGGGCCGTCCCCGCAGCTTGGGCGCGGGCCGAGGCGGGCCGTAAGGCGCGGTGCCACCGTCCGGCAGTCGGCAACGTTGGACGGTCGGAGGGGATGTACCGGGGCCCGCCCGCAGGACCGGAGCAAACACCGGGGCAATCAAACGAACGCACCCGCGTCGCCCGCGCCGAGGACGGGCCCCGGTGCGTCCCCTCCGGCCCCCGCGGCAACCACAAACCCCGCAACGGCACCAGCCCAAACGCACCCGCAGCAAAAACGCCACGGCCACCCCCACAGGGGCGCGGGGAACGGCGCGCCCAGCCCCAACGCACCCGCAGACACACACGAGCCCCCGGACCAAAAGACCAGACCCGGTTTCTCTGGCTTTCTCGCCGAGACCGCCGCGCTGGTCCGGGCCCGCTTCGGTGGGCGGGTCAGCTACGCCTCGGGGCCGTGGGAGTCCGTCGACCGGCGGCCGTTCGATGTCGTGGGGGCAAACGCGTACCGGGCCGCGTACAACGCCACGACGTTCAAGGACGAGTTGCGCGAGCACCTAGCGCACGGCAAGCCGGTGGCGGTGACCGAGTTCGGCACCTGCGCCTACCGGGGCGCGGGCGAGCGGGGCGGGATGGCCCGGCAGCCGCCGGCGGGGGCGGTGCCGGTGGCGGCCAGGTACGGGACGGGCTGAGCCGACGGGCCGGGCGGGCCGCCCGCCCGGCTCAACGGCGCTTCTTCGGGCGGGACTTGCGCGCGGCCGGATTCCCGGTGCGGGCGCCGCGGCGGCGCACGTGGCGGGCGCGGGCCGCGGTGAACTCGGCGCGGTGCAGCCTCTCCCCGGGTGCCTCGACGAGGCTGCGGCAGAAGTAGGCGAGCAGTGAGCCGATGAAACCGATGAACATCAGGCTCTGTGCGGACCTGTCGGCGGCGCTCTCGGCGGCCGGGTCGGGGCGCCGGACGAAGCCGTCCCAGGTACGGCGGAAGGCCAGCGCGCTACAGATCGCGAAGCCGGCGACGACGAGGATGCCGACGAACGGGCCGACGTCGGCGATCTCCAGTCCCTGGAAGGCGAAGCGCAGGACGACCGCACCGGCCGCGGCGAGCGCGAGCGAGCCCACCGCGACGCCGGCCCGGCGCAGGCCGTAGCCGCCGTCGTGGTGGAGCCAGGTGGTGCCGAAGAACCGGATCGGCTCCGGCTCGGGACCGTGGCGCTCGGGACCGCCGGACGCGCCGTCGCCGGACGCGGCGCCGCCGGGCTCCGGGCTCGCCGGGGACCGCTGCTCATCGCTCATGGCAGCGATTATCCCCGGCGGGCCCGGCCACCCGGCGACCTATGAGCGCCGTGCCGCCGGGGCGCCCCGCTTCCGTGGTCCGCGGCGCCGGGCTTCAGTTCACGCAGGTCGGCGCGACCATGCCGCTGCTGCCGGTCCGGACGTACGTGTCGGAGATGTACTCACCGGGCGCGATGTTGTCCCAGATGTCCGAGGTGCCGTACGGGCCGCTGACCTTCTCGCCGTGCGTCTGGCAGCGGATCTTGATCCGGGCGCCGTCGGCGAGCAGGCGGACGACCGGGGTGTCGGTGCCGGGACCCTGGCGGACCTTGACGCGGTAGCCGGGCGCGACGGGATAGACGAGACCGCCCGCGGCGGCGAGGGCCTGGCCGTCGGCCGCTTCCGCGGCGCCCTGATGGTCCTGTGTGGTCATTTCGTGTTCCCCCGTTGATGTTGTCGGTGATGGTGGTGACGTCGGCCCAGGGGCCGTGCGTGGAGCAGCTCGTGGAGAGCCCCCCGTGAAGCCGCTCGGTGCGGTTCCGCAACGCGCACGCTAGCAAGCCTCGTTCATCTCGTACGCGTCATCGACTAGGCTCCGCGCGTCGCACTTGCGACCGAATGGCACGGGTAATGACACGGGGGTGGAACCATGCCATCGCTGCGCGATCCCGGCATCGGGCCGGAAGCGGAGCATCCGGAATACGCCGGCCAATACCGCCTGGAGGCGCGGCTCGGCTCCGGCGGTATGGGCGTGGTTCATCTGGCGCGCTCGTCCTCCGGGCTGCTGCTCGCGGTCAAGGTCATCCATGCCGAATTCGCCCAGGACCCGGAGTTCCGTGGGCGGTTCCGGCAGGAGGTGGCGGCCGCGCGGCGGGTCAGCGGGGCCTTTACGGCGCCCGTCGTGGACGCCGATCCGGATGCCGGACGGCCCTGGATGGCGACCCTCCACATCCCCGGACCGACGCTCTCCGATCATGTGAAGCGGAACGGCCCGCTGGCGGTCGACGAGGTGCGGCGGCTGGCGTCGGGGCTCGCCGAGGCACTGCGGGACATCCATCGTGCCGGGGTGGTGCACCGCGATCTGAAGCCCGGAAATGTGCTGCTGGCCACAGACGGCCCGAAGGTCATCGACTTCGGTATCTCGCGGCCGTCCGACAGTGAAATGCGCACCGAGACCGGCAAGTTGATCGGCACGCCGCCGTTCATGGCGCCCGAGCAGTTCCAGCGGCCGCGTGAGGTGGGTCCGGCGGCGGATGTGTTCGCGCTGGGGTCGGTGCTGGTGCATGCCGCCACGGGGCGTGGCCCGTTCGACTCGGAGAGCCCGTATCTCGTCGCGTATCAGGTGGTGCACGACGAGGCCGATCTGGCGGGAGTGCCCACGGAGTTGGTGCCGCTCGTCGAGAGCTGCCTGGCGAAGGACCCGGCGGACCGGCCCACTCCGGACGCGCTGATGCAGCTGCTGCGGACGGACGCGCCGCGCCGCGCCGACGTGCCGATCGGCGGCCTCGTGGGCGAGGCGGTGCCCGAGGTACGGATACCGGAGCAGCGGCAGGCAGAGCAGCCGATGGCCGAGCAGCGGCAGGCAGAGCAGCGGATGGCCGAGCAGCCGATGGCCGAGCAGCGGATGGCCGAGCAGGACGGGCCGGAGCCGGAGCGCCCGCAGCCCGTACGCGCCGAGGCCGCCCCGCCGCACGCCGAGATGACGCATGTGCGCGCCCGCACCCCCGTCGAGGACCCCGACGGTGCCGCTCTCCCCGCGGGCCCCGCCCTCCCCGACGGCACCGGCGCCCCCGTACGCACTGACGATTCCGTACGTCCCTCCCTGCCTCGCCGGACCGCCCGCTCCCGTAACCGCCGCTGGCCCCTCTGGGCCGCCGTCGCCCTCGTCGTCACCGGAGCCGGCACGTACGCGGGCGTCCAGGCGCTGTCCGGCGGCCCCGGCCGGGACCCGGCCCTTCAGACCCACCCGTCGCGCAACGACGGCGCCGACTTCCGCCCGTGGCAGACCACCCTCATCGAGCGCCCCAAGGGCCACGACGCCGAACTCCCGCACTGCACCACCGGTGCCGGCGCCGTCTTCTGCGGCCAGCCCGGCATGCTCGCCGCCCGGCTCGACCCGGATTCCGGCCGGGTGGCCTGGCGGACCAAGGACCCCACCGCCACCGCCACCGGCAAGCAGGCCGCGAAGAAGGCCGTCTCCCGGACCGCACCGGTGCTCTCCGGCGGGCTGCTGTACGTCTTCTCCCACGACGGCAGCCGGCTGCTGGCCCTCGACCCGTCGCCGGGCGGCAACGGCGCCACCCGCTGGACCAAGGACGTCTCCGGCTACGAGGGCGGGGCCAAGGTCGTCGGCGACCGCATCCTGCTGGCCGCGTCGGACGGCACGGTCACCGCGCTCGACAGCAGAACCCACCAACAGCGCTGGCAGAAGCGGTTCCCGGGGCATCAGCTGCCGCTCTTCACCTCGTTCGGCGACGCCCACACCGCTTATGCGGCCGAGGGCACCCCCGACGGGAACGGCACCCACGTCACCGCCATCGACCCGTCCGACGGCAAGGTCCGCTGGGCCCGGCGGCTGCCCGGACTGCTCACCGTGGCCGGTTCCGGTGCGTCGGGGACGCTCTTTCTCACCGTCACCGACCCGACACTCTCGTACCGCACCACCGCCGTCCTCCGCTACGACCCGGCCACCGGGCACAGCCGCCGCCTCAAGCTGGCCGCGCCACTGGACCAGGCGTCCGCCGTGGTGCACGGCGAGTCGGTGTATCTGCTGGCCGAGGGCGGCTCGCTCCAGGCCGTCGGCCGGCGGAAATGGGACACCGAGACCTCGGTGAGCCGGGGCTCGGCGCCGGTGGTGAGCGGCGGCCGGCTCTACTTCACCGCCGCCGACGGCCGACTGCTCGCGGTCGACACCGCGTCGGGTGAGCTGCTGGGGCAGACCCCGCCGCGGATGTCCGGTCGCCACAACGGCTTCGTGGAGACCCTCCCGGCCCCCCGTACGGACGGCCCCCGAGGCCGGATCTACGCGGCGGCCCCCGACGGCACGGTCTTCGCGGCGGCGACGAAGGACCCGGCGGGCTGGTGACGGGACGGCCCGCCGCCCGTATGGCAGCGGCAGGCACAGGTCTCGCGCCGCACGCCGGGCACGGCGACGGCCTCCGGCACGGCGACGCCCTTGTCGCACGCGGGGTGCCGGCCGACATGGCACGCCGGGGAGACGTACGGAGCATCCGCGCTCACTGCGCCGCCCGCTTGAGCACCGCGATGAGCTTGCGCGTCGTCTCCACGTTGCAGCGCCCCAACTCGACCAGCACACGCGGCGGTTCATAGCCGTACGTCACCGGGTCGACCATCAGCGACGGCAGCACGATCCCGGTCCGCCGCAGTTCGGCGGCCAGCTCCTCACACACCGCTTCGGCCTCGGCCATCCCGCCTGCCGCCGCCCGTCGTTCCCTCGTCATCAGCGCCGCTCCTGTCTGCCGTTCTCCTGCGTGAGACCCCGGAGCGCCACTACTGTGCGTGTTCCGGCCTTCACGAGAATGGCTCGGAAAAGGGCGCGAATACGCCTTGTGCGTTGTATTTCGCCGCCACGCACCGTTAGTTCCACACCTTCCACGGAGGAGGTCGCCATGCCACCGAGGCGAGCGGTCACCGGCCGAAGCCAGGAGCCGCGCCAGCGCTACGCAGAAGAGCTGCGATTACTGCGGGCCCAGAAGGGCGACAGCCTCCGGCAGCTCGGCGAAGCGCTGGGCTGGGACTGGTCGCTGTTCGGGAAGATGGAGAAGGGCGAGACCCTCGGCGGCCCGGAGGTCGCCCAGGCGCTGGACCAGTATTACGGGACGGCGGGGCTGCTGCTGACGCTGTGGGAGTTGGCGGCCGGGGATCCTACGCAATTCCGCGAGCGGTACCGGCGTTACATGACGCTGGAAGCCGAAGCGATGAGCATGTGGCATTACGCAGTGAGTGCGCTGCCTGGACTGCTTCAGACAGGAAGCTACGCACGCGACTTGCTCTCAGTGGGAGGCAGCAGCGATGAAGAGCTGACCCGACATGTTCAGGCACGTGTAGGGCGTCGGGAGTTGCTCGATGACGACGAGGCTCCGCGCTTCCGCACCATCTTGTCCGAGGCCGTGCTGCGCACACCGTTGGCGGACGCCGAGGAGTGGCGTGAACAGCTTGAGCACCTGCTGACCATGGGAGACCGACCGCACGTCATGGTTCAAGTCGTTCGACAGGAATGCGGACTCCACGCCCTGACGAACACGGACACGATGTTCTTGCGGCTCCCGGATGGGCGCACCGTCGCATGGGTGGAGACCGGATATTCGGGCGAACTCGTCGAGGAAACGGCAGCAGTCGAACGACTTCAGCTCAGCTACGATCTGGTTCGTGACTTAGCCCTATCCCCGGTTGAGTCAGGGAAGTTCATCAGGCAGATGTTGGAGGAAGCCTCGTGCGAGCCATCAACCTGAGCACCCTCACCTGGCGTAAGAGCTCATACAGCAACCAGGACGGCGGCGAGTGCGTTGAAGTTTCCGACGACCTCCTGAGCGCTGCCACCTGGCGCAAGTCCAGCTACAGCAACCAGGATGGAGGCCAGTGCATCGAGGTCTCCGACGACTTCCCCGCCCTAGTCCCCGTCCGTGACAGCAAGGCCCCCCACGGCCCGGCACTCCTCTTCGACGCCGCCGCCTGGGCATCCTTCGTCACCGCCGTAAAGGGCGGAACCCTGCCCGGCGCCTGAGTTCCGCCGCACGGCAACGGCCCCCATCGCTCGCCGCGACGGGGGCCGTTGCCGTGAAACGGGCTGCGGTCCGGGCCTCACCCCAGCGAGTTCACGTCCCGCACCGCGCCCTTGTCCGCGCTGGTCGCCATCGCCGCGTATGCCCGCAGCGCCGCCGAGACCTTGCGTTCGCGCTGCTTGGGGGCGTAGACGCCGCCGAGGGCTTCCCGGCGGGCGGCCAGGTCGGCGTCCGAGACGAGGAGTTCGATCGTGCGGTGGGGGATGTCGATCCGGATGCGGTCGCCGTCCTCGACGAGGGCGATGGTGCCGCCGGCCGCCGCCTCGGGCGAGGCGTGGCCGATGGACAGGCCGGACGTGCCGCCGGAGAAGCGGCCGTCGGTGACCAGCGCGCAGGTCTTGCCCAGGCCGCGGCCCTTGAGGAAGGACGTCGGGTAGAGCATCTCCTGCATGCCGGGGCCGCCCTTGGGGCCCTCGTAACGGATGACGACGACGTCGCCCTCCTTGACCTGCTTCTTGAGGATCTTGTCGACGGCCTCCTCCTGGGACTCGCAGACCACGGCCGGGCCCTCGAAGGTCCAGATGGACTCGTCGACGCCGGCAGTCTTCACGACGCAGCCGTCCTCGGCGATGTTGCCCTTGAGGACCGCCAGGCCGCCGTCGACGGAGTAGGCGTGTGCCATGTCGCGGATGCAGCCGCCGGCCGCGTCCACATCGAGGGACGCCCAGCGCTCGGACTGTGAGAAGGCGGTCGCGGAGCGCTTGCAGCCGGGGGCCGCGTGCCACAGCTCGACGGCCTCGTCGGAGGGGGAGCCGCCGCGCACGTCCCAGGTCTTGAGCCAGTCCTCGATCGTGGCGCTGTGGACGGTGTGCACGTCCTCGTTGAGCAGACCGCCGCGGTAGAGCTCACCGAGGATGGCGGGGATGCCGCCGGCGCGGTGCACGTCCTCCATGTAGTACGTGCCGCCGGGGGCGACGTTCGGGGCGACCTTCGCCAGGCAGGGAACCCGGCGGGAGACGGCGTTGATGTCGTCCAGGTCGAAGTTCAGGCCGGCTTCCTGCGCCGCGGCGAGCAGGTGCAGGATCGTGTTCGTCGAGCCGCCCATGGCGATGTCCAGGGCCATGGCGTTCTCGAAGGCGGCGCGGGTGCCGATGTTGCGCGGCAGGACGGTGTGGTCGTCCTCGTCGTAGTGCCGCTTGGTGATCTCGACGACCGTGCGGCCGGCGTTCTCGTACAGCGCCCTGCGGGCGGTGTGGGTGGCCAGCGTCGAGCCGTTGCCGGGCAGCGAGAGGCCGATGGCCTCGGTCAGGCAGTTCATCGAGTTGGCGGTGAACATGCCCGAACAGGATCCGCAGGTCGGGCAGGCGTTCTCCTCGATGCGGAGGATGTCCTCGTCGGAGATCTTGTCGTTGACGGCGTCGGAGATCGCGTCGACCAGGTCGAGGGTGCGGACGGTGCCGTCGACGAGGGTCGTCTTGCCGGCCTCCATCGGGCCGCCGGAGACGAAGACGGCCGGGATGTTGAGCCGCATCGCGGCCATCAGCATGCCGGGCGTGATCTTGTCGCAGTTGGAGATGCAGATCAGCGCGTCCGCGCAGTGCGCCTCGACCATGTACTCGACGGAGTCGGCGATCAGGTCGCGGGAGGGCAGGCTGTAGAGCATGCCGCCGTGGCCCATCGCGATGCCGTCGTCGACCGCGATGGTGTTGAACTCGCGCGCGATGCCGCCCGCGGCGTGGATCGCCTCGGAGACGATCCGGCCGACCGGCTGGAGGTGGGTGTGGCCAGGCACGAACTCGGTGAAGCTGTTGGCGACCGCGATGATCGGCTTGCCGAAGTCCTCGCGCGCTACGCCGGAGGCCTGCATAAGGGCTCGGGCGCCGGCCATGTTGCGGCCATGGGTAACGGTGCGGGACCTCAGATCAGGCACGATGGGTCACTCCCTCGGGATCGTCCGTACGACCGCCGGTGCCGGTACCTGGCCTGGCCGTGTACCGGGCGGCGTCATATATCAGCTCCTGTCGAGATTACGCTCTTGATCCAAGATCTGGACAGCCTCTCCGGCATGTGAGACAGCTGACCGCAGTGCGGACACCGGCTCGGGAGGACTTCTCGCAGGTCGGGGATGCCGGCGGGCCGGCGAGGCGCCTCGGCAGGCGCTTGTCAGGGTCGTGTCAGATACCGCTGGAGAGTCGGCGCCACCATGGCGATGATCTCCTCGGGGTCCGCGGAGGCGATCGGGTCCATCTTGATCACGTAGCGCAGCATGGCGATGCCGATGAGGTGCCCGGCGGCCAGCTGCACCCGGAACTCCGGGTCGGGGACGTGCAGTTCGCCCGCCACCCGCTGGAGCATCCGGCGCTCGATGAGGCCGCGCAGCACCGCCGCGGCGGTCTCGTTGGTCAGCGCCGAGCGCATGATCGCCAGCAGCGCGGGCCGGCTGACCGGGTTCTCCCAGACGCCGAACATGAAGCGGGCCATCCGCTCGCCGACGTCCGCGCCGCCGCCCGCCAGCGCGTCCGGCATGGTCAGCGCGGGCGCGAAGGTCAGCTCGATGGCCGCCGCGAAGACCTGCTCCTTGGTGCCGAAGTAGTGATGGACCAGCGCCGCGTCCACCCCGGCCGCCTTGGCGATACCACGGACCGAGGTCTTGTCGTAGCCGCGCGCCGCGAACTCCGTACGGGCCGCGGCCAGGATGCGCTCCCGGGCGCCGGGGCCCTCCTCCGCGGCGGCGCGGGCCGGGCGGCCGCGGCGGCGGGGCGGTGCGGGCGGTGTACCGGGCCCCGGGGTCGCGTCGTCCCGGCCGCCGGTCACGGGCCCTGGATCCGGCTCGGGGAGGCGAGGTGCAGCCGGGTGAAGGCCAGCGCCTCGGCCAGATCGGCCTCGCGTTCGGCGGCGGACATCGCCCGGCGGGTGTTGACCTCGACGACGACATGTCCGCTGAAGCCGGTGGCGGCCAGCCGCTCCAGGACCTCGGCGCAGGGCTGGCTGCCGCGACCCGGCACCAGATGCTCGTCCTTGGCGGAGCCGTTGCCGTCGGCGAGGTGGACATGCCCCAGGCGGTCGCCCATCCGCTCCACCATCGCCAGCGCGTCGTTGCGGGCGGTGGCGGTGTGCGACAGGTCGACGGTGAAGTGCCGGTAGTCGTCGTTGGTGGGGTCCCAGTCGGGGGCGTAGGCGAGCATCTCGCGGTCCCGGTAGCGCCACGGGTACATGTTCTCGACGGCGAATTTCACGTCCGTCTCGTGCGCCATCCGCCACACCCCGCGGACGAACTCCCGGGCGTAGCTGCGCTGCCAGCGGAACGGCGGGTGCACGACCACCGTCGAGGCGCCCAGCTTCTCCGCGGCGTTGCGGGCGCGCTGGAGCTTGACCCACGGGTCGGTGGACCAGACCCGCTGGGTGATCAGCAGACACGGGGCGTGGACGGCCAGCACCGGCACCCCGTGGTAGTCCGAGAGCCGGCGCAGCGCGTCGATGTCCTGGCTGACCGGATCGGTCCACACCATGACCTCGACACCGTCGTAGCCGAGGCGTGCGGCGATCTCGAAGGCCGTCGCCGTCGACTCCGGATACACCGAGGCCGTGGACAGCGCGACCTTCGCATCCGGGATGCGCACCACTGGCTCTGTCACGAGGGACAGCGTACGGGCCGGGGCTGTGCGCGGGGCAGGAGGTCCGGACAGCCGCGGCCCGCCGCCGGTGGCGCGTCCCCCTGGGCGGGGAGGCCGGGACGGGCGCCACCGGGGGGGGCGCGGCCGGCGGGGGCGTGACGAGTCTCACCCGCGCCGGACGCGCCACGAACGGACGGCCGCGCGCCCTACGGCAGGTGGTCCAGCCGGCGCAGAATGACGCCCTCGCGCAGCGCCCACGGGCAGATCTCCAGCGTCTCGACCCCGAACAGGTCCATCGCCGCCTCGGCGACCAGCGCCCCGGCGAGCAGCTGCCGTGAGCGCCCCTCGGACACCCCGGGCAGCGTCACCCGCTCCTCCGCGGACATCACGGCCAGCCGCGGCACCCACTCCTCCAGCTTCTTACGGGTCAGCTCACGCTGGACGTAGAGGCCCTCGGCGGAGCGCGCGGCGCCCGCGATCCGGGCCAGCTGCTTGAAGGTCTTGGACGTGCCCACGACCTGGTCGGGCGTGCCGTAGCGGGTGAATTCGCTCACCACCTTGGCGATCTCGGCCCGGACCCGGCGGCGCAGCGTCCGGACGTCATCGGCCTCCGGCGGGTCGCCGGGCAGATCGCCCGCGGTGAGCCGGCCGGCGCCCAGCGGCAGCGACACCGCCACGTCCGGGTCCTCGTCGAGCCCGTAGGCGATCTCCAGCGAGCCGCCGCCGATGTCCAGCACCAGCAGCCGGCCGGCCGACCAGCCCAGCCAGCGGCGGGCGGCGAGGAAGGTGAGCCGCGCCTCGTCCTCACCGGAGAGCACCTGGAGCTCGGCATCGGTCTCCAGGGTGACCCGGCGCAGCACGTCCTCCCCGTTGGTGGCCTCCCGGATCGCCGACGTGGCGAACGGCAGCACGCTCTCGACGCCCTTGTCCTCGGCCACCTGGAGCGCCTCGTGGATGGTCGCCACCAGGCGCTCCACCCCGGCGTCGCTTATCGCGCCGTCCTCGTCGAGGAGTTCGGCAAGGCGCAGCTCCGCCTTGTGCGAATAGGCGGGCAGCGGGCGCGCGCCCGGGTGTGCGTCCACCACCAGCAGATGGACCGTATTCGAACCCACATCGAGGACACCGAGTCTCATACGGGGAAACCTACTGCGCGCGCCGGCCGCTCCTGTCGGCGCGGTCGGCACCCGTCGCTCCCCCTTACGCTGGAGTCGTGGCAAAGACGAAAAAGGCGAAGCACGAAAAAGCGCTCAAGAAGGAAGAAAAGCGGCGCGCCCAGGCGGCCGAGGGCCGGCGGGCCCCCGCCGACGAGGTCGGGCTCGACTTCGCCCGAGCCTGGGTCACCTTCCCGGACCCGGGCGACGACGAGCAGCTCTTCCGCTGCGACCTGACCTGGCTGACGTCCCGCTGGACCTGCATCTTCGGCAGTGGCTGCCAGGGCATCCAGGCCGGCCGGGCGGACGACGGCTGCTGCACGCTCGGCGCGCACTTCTCGGACGAGGACGACGAGAAGCGGGTGGCCGAGCATGTGGCACGCCTCACGCCCGAGGTGTGGCAGCACCACGACGTGGGCACCACGACCGGCTGGGTCGAGGAGGACGAGGACGGCGAACGGCAGACCCGGCGCTGGGAGGGCTCCTGCATCTTCCAGAACCGCCCCGGCTTCGCGGCCGGCGCGGGCTGCTCGCTGCACCTCCTCGCGCTGCGCGAGGGCCGCGAGCCCCTGGAGACCAAGCCGGACGTCTGCTGGCAGCTGCCGGTCCGGCGCACCTACGACTGGATCGACCGGCCGGACGACACCCAGATCCTCCAGGTGACGATCGGCGAGTACGACCGCCGCGGCTGGGGCCCCGGCGGCCACGACCTGCACTGGTGGTGCACCTCCGCGACCTCGGCGCACGGCGCGGGCGAGCCGGTCTACGTCTCGTACAAGCCCGAGCTGACCGAGCTGATGGGCAAGAAGGGCTACGCCAAGCTCGCCGAGCTGTGCGAGGAGCGGCTGGCCGCGACGCTGCCGATGGCGCCGCACCCGGCGGACCCGGCGCCCCTGAAGAAGCCGCAGGAGTAGGCACCCGACCCGGACCGGGGGTACCGGGCCGGGCTGCGGCCTGCGCTCAGCGCGCCGGGTGCGTGGTGTTCGACGGTGTCGAGGACGGGCCCGGGCCGGTCGGCTTCGGCGTCGGATCCGTCGGCGTCGGCGTGGGTGAGGGGGGCGTCGGGGTCGGCGTGGGCGTCGGCTTCGGGGCCGGGCGGGTCGGCTTCGGGTGCGCGTGCCCCGGGCGCTGCGGACCGGCGGCCGGACCGGTCGCGCCGTAGCCCCGCATCGTGACGGCGGTGCCCCCGGGCTCGATGGCGATCCTGGCCCGCCAGTGGCCCGCCGGCTCCCGGTCGTGGTCGATATGGACCGTGATCGTGGTGGTCTCGCCCGGCCGCAGCGTGCCCGCCGTACGGCTCATCTGAAGCCAGACCGCGCCCGCCGACGCGTACCAGCGCACCGGGGTGCCGCCGGTGGCGCGGAGCGTGAGCAGCGTGGTCCGGCCCCGGGGCTCGGCGGCGATCGTCAGCCGGCCGGGGCCCGACTCCCGCCGGCGGTCCGCACCCTCCGGCCGCTGCGGCGTGCCGTCCGCGCTGATCACCTCGACGGACACATCGGGCGTCCCGTCGCCCGCCGTGAAGCCGGGCCCGGGCGTCGTCCTGGCGTTCCCGGCGTTCTCGTACGGGCTGCCGCCCAGCCGCGGCCCGGGTTCCGTGTCGCGGGCCGTCACCGAGGGCGAGTCATCGGCCGCCACGTCGGTGGCGGGGGCGCCCCGGTACGCCGCCCACAGGGCCAGCACCGGCGCCGCGACGACGGTGGCGACCACGGTGGTGGTCAGCGCCCGGTTGCGCAGCCGGCGCCGGCGGGCCACCCGGTCCTTCGGCGGGCCCACGGGGAAACCGCTGCGGTCGTAGCGAGGAGAACCGTTTGCCCCACTCGCCCGGCCGCCACCGCCCGCCCCGGCCACCCCTTCCGCGCGGCCCGACTTGGTGCGCCGGGCCGCCGCCAGCGCGCCGAGCACGGCCTCCTGGGGCGCGGTGACCAGCGGCAGGCTGCCCCGGTCCACCGGCGCGGTGCCCGGCCAGGTCCCCGGCGCTGTGGCCCGCTCGGCGGTCCGCCGGCACTCGGCGCAGTCATCGACATGGCGCACCAGCTCCCGGCTGAGCGCCGCGCCCAGCAGCATCTGGGTGTCTCCCGCCAGCTGCGCGACTTCCCGGCAGCGGCCGGACTCGACGACGGCCAGCGCCGCCCGGGTCCGTTCGACCTCGCAGGCGGCGGTGGCCAGCAGCGTGCGGGTGGCGATCGGGTCGGCGCCGAGCACCGCGGCGACCTCGTCGGCCGAGAGGTGGTGGCGCACCGAGAGCTCCAGCGCCTCCCGCTGCTCGGGGGTGGTGCCGGCGGCCTCCGGCCAGGCCAGCGCGGCGAGTTCACGCCGGCGGCGCTCGGCCTCGCGGGCCGCGCCGGGGCCCGGTTTCCCGGCGGCCGGCGCGGTGCGTTCGGCGAGCCGGCGCAGACAGGCCCAGCGGGCGAGGGCGTAGAGCCAGGAGCGGTGCAGCGCCGGGTCGCCGGGGCGGCGGCCGCGGTGCCGCTCGGCGAGCGCGAGCGTCTCGCCGAGCACCGCGGTCGCGGCGTCGTGTTCGCACAGCACGGACAGGCAGTAGGTGAACAGCCCGTCCAGATGGGGCTGGTAGCCGTCCCGGCCCCGGTCCGGGGGGCGCGCGGCGTCCGGGCCGGGCCGCTCGGCCGGCTGGGGCCGGTTCCGGCGCCGCGCGTCGCCGCGCGACCGGTGTGCGCCGGTGGAGTGCGTGGGGTGCTCGGGCCTGCTGCTCATCACCCCGGCGACGGTAGGCGGATGATGCAGCCCTGCTTGCTCGCGTTGGACACTTTTAACCCTTACGGGTGACCATCTCCCTCAAAAGGGGACACGAATAGCTCTTTACACGGGCGCTGCGCTCCGTATGCGCCACTCGGCCGGCGCCCTTGCCCACGGCGGCGCCCCCTCCTGGGGCGATCTTGGCCGCGGGCGCCCGCTCCGCGCGAGCTCCCGGCGGCGTTGTCCGACCCCGCCGCTACGGTGACCCCATGGCAACGCGTAAATCGTCGGGCAAGGAGCGTCCCTCCTACCGCTGCACCGAATGCGGCTGGACCACCGCCAAATGGCTCGGCCGCTGTCCCGAGTGCCAGGCGTGGGGCACGGTCGAAGAGTTCGGCGGCGCCCCCGCGGTGCGCACGACCGCGCCCGGCCGGGTCACCACCGCCGCCGTGCCCATCGGCCAGGTCGACGGCAAGCAGGCCACCGCCCGCTCGACGGGCGTGCCCGAGCTGGACCGCGTCCTCGGCGGCGGGCTGGTCCCCGGCGCCGTCGCGCTGGTGGCCGGCGAGCCCGGCGTGGGCAAATCCACCCTGCTGCTGGACGTCGCCGCCAAGGCCGCCTCCGACGCCCACCGCACGCTGTATGTCACCGGCGAGGAATCCGCGAGCCAGGTACGGCTGCGCGCCGACCGCATCGGCGCCCTCGACGACCATCTGTATCTGGCCGCCGAAACCGATCTGTCCGCGGTGCTCGGCCACCTCGACACCGTCAAACCGTCGCTGCTGATCCTCGACTCGGTGCAGACCGTCGCCTCCCCCGAGATCGAAGGGGCACCCGGCGGGATGGCCCAGGTCCGCGAGGTCGCCGGCGCACTGATCCGGGCCTCCAAGGACCGCGGGATGGCCACCCTCCTGGTGGGCCATGTCACCAAGGACGGCGCCATCGCCGGACCGCGCCTCCTGGAGCATCTCGTCGATGTCGTCCTGCACTTCGAGGGCGACCGGCATGCCCGGCTGCGCCTGGTCCGCGGCGTCAAGAACCGCTACGGCACCACCGACGAGGTCGGCTGCTTCGAGCTGCACGACGAAGGCATCACCGGCCTCACCGACCCCTCGGGCCTCTTCCTGACCCGCCGCGCCGAGCCGGTGCCCGGCACCTGTCTGACCGTGACCCTGGAGGGCCGCCGCCCCCTGGTCGCCGAGGTCCAGGCGCTGACCGTCGACTCCCAGATCCCCTCCCCCCGGCGCACCACCTCCGGCCTGGAGACCTCCCGCGTCTCGATGATGCTCGCCGTCCTGGAACAGCGCGGCCGGATCAGCGCCCTGGGCAAACGCGACATCTACAGCGCGACGGTCGGCGGTGTGAAGCTGACCGAACCCGCCGCGGACCTCGCCGTGGCCCTCGCCCTGGCCAGCGCGGCCAGCGACACCCCGCTGCCGAAGAACCTGGTCGCCATCGGCGAAGTGGGCCTCGCGGGCGAGGTCAGACGCGTCACGGGCGTCCAGCGCCGGCTGTCCGAAGCGGCCCGGCTCGGCTTCACGCACGCCCTGGTCCCCGCCGACCCCGG
Organism: Streptomyces platensis; assembly: GCF_008704855.1. NCBI lineage: Bacteria > Bacillati > Actinomycetota > Actinomycetes > Kitasatosporales > Streptomycetaceae > Streptomyces > Streptomyces platensis. The sequence goes on along the minus strand of NZ_CP023691.1, from coordinate 5,033,838 downwards.
AAAGATCCCCGACGGGATGCGGGTCCTGGAGGTCGCCGACGTCGGACAGGCACTCAGCGTGCTGCCCAAGCGGGTACGCCGGGAGGCCCCACAGGAAGAGGGCGCACGCCGGTAGACTTTGCCCTGGTCTCGCCCGTCACCGCAGAATTGCCTGTCGGCCACGTACGCTCCGCTGGTACGTCAACCACAGCATGGGCCGGGCGGCCTGCGGACCGACAGACCTTGTGACGGAGGAGTGCAGTGGCAGCCAACGACCGGGCATCGACTTCCGGCAGGTCCGGTGGAAGCTCCGGCACCGAGAGCCTGATGCGCGCCACGCTGAGCGCCGTCGCGCCCGGTACCGCTCTGCGCGACGGCCTGGAGCGCATCCTCCGCGGCAACACCGGCGGGCTGATCGTCCTCGGCTTCGACAAGACCGTCGAGACCATGTGTACCGGCGGCTTCGTCCTCGATGTGGAGTTCACCGCGACCCGGCTGCGCGAGCTGTGCAAGCTCGACGGGGCCCTGGTCCTCGACAAGGACATCACCAAGATCATGCGGGCCGGTGTGCAGCTGGTGCCGGACGCCTCCATCCCGACGGAGGAGACCGGCACCCGCCACCGCACCGCCCAGCGCGTCTCCATCCAGGCCGGTTTCCCGGTCGTCTCCGTCAGCCAGTCGATGCGCCTGATCGCCCTCTACGTCGACGGGGAGCGCCGCGTCCTGGAGGAGTCGGCCGCGATCCTCTCCCGCGCCAACCAGGCACTGGCGACGCTGGAGCGCTACAAGCTCCGCCTGGACGAGGTCGCCGGCACCCTCTCCGCCCTGGAGATCGAGGACTTGGTGACGGTCCGCGATGTCACCGCGGTCGCCCAGCGCCTGGAGATGGTCCGCCGGATCGCCACCGAGATCGCCGAGTACGTCGTCGAGCTCGGCACGGACGGCCGGCTGCTCACCCTCCAGCTGGAGGAGCTGATCGCCGGCGTGGAGCCCGAGCGGGAGCTGGTCGTCCGCGACTATGTCCCCGAGCCGACCGCCAAGCGGTCCCGTACGGTCGCCGAGGCGCTCGCCGAGCTGGACGCCCTCAGCCACACCGAACTCCTCGAACTCCCCACCGTGGCCCGCGCCCTGGGCTACAGCGGCGCCCCCGAGACGCTGGACTCCGCGGTCTCCCCGCGCGGCTTCCGCCTGCTGGCGAAGGTCCCCCGGCTGCCCGGCACGGTCATCGACCGCCTCGTCGACCACTTCGGCGGCCTCCAGAAGCTGCTCGCGGCCAGCGTCGACGACCTCCAGGCGGTCGACGGCGTCGGCGAGGCCCGCGCCCGCTCGGTCCGCGAGGGCCTGTCGCGGCTGGCGGAGTCGTCGATCCTGGAGCGGTACGTCTAGAGGGGTACGCCCGGTACCCCGACGGAGATCCGCCCGGTACGCCCAGGGGGACACACCCGGTACGTCCAGCGGGGCCCGCCCTGGTCGCCGGCCCCAGTGGGTGGCCGAGCTGTGTGTCCGGTCCCGGTGCCGGCTGCTGTCCGACAGCCGGACGACATACCCCGGGGCTCGTCCGGTCAGGGGCGGGACCCGGTGGCGGATGCGGGGAGCGCGGCGGTGAGCCGGAGGCCCGTGACGAGGTCGGGGCGGATGCGCAGGGCGTGTTCCCGCTGCCCCTCCGTCCAGGGGTGCAACAGCTCCCGGTAGTACGCCAGGTCGCGCGGATCGGTGACCGGCCGGCAGTAGCCGGTGACCACCACGCACCAGCCGACGTGCGTCACGGGGTCGATGGTGTCCGCCTCGTAGGCGACGACGACGCCCTCCATGCCGGCCTGCCGGGTCGCGGTGGCGATCGACGCGCCCTCCTGCGTCCGGATGATGATCTCGCCCCGGTCCAGCAGGTGGTTGACGGGGCGGATGGCCGGCAGCGCGTCCTGGGTGAAGACGATCCGGCCCAGCGACACACTGCCGAGCAGCCGCAGCGCCTCCGCACGGTGCAGCGGGGTGCTGTGCCGGGGCCCCGCGGTCCCGGCCCCGCCCGCCCTGGGCACTCCGGCACCCGGCCGGGACGACATGTGGTTCACCGTGCGCTCCCTCTCGTCCTCCCACGCGCTGACATGCCCAGTAGAAGGTCGGCGATCACCGCGCGCCAGGGGCCGTTCGGCCCCCGGGGCGGGGCGGGATCAGGCGGCCGGGGAGTCCAGAACCGGGTCGTACCGGACCTGCCCGGCGGGCAGGCCGGCCGCGGTCAGCCGCGCCAGGGTGGCGCCGACCATCGCGGGCGGACCGCTGACGAAGGCGAGGTGCCCGGCCCAGCCCCCACGGCGGGCCACCGCCTCCGCCACCGGGCCGCGGCCGCCCGCTCCGGCGCCCTCGTCGAGCACCGGCACCACATGCAGCCACCGATGGCGCTCCGCCCACCGGGCCAGCACCCGCGCGTCATACAGCTCGTCGCGGCTGCGGGCGCCCAGGAACAGCTGCACCCCACGCGGCTCCCGCACCGCCGGCAGGGTGGGCCCACCGCCGCCGCCCCGGCGCCCGGCCAGCTCCTCCAGCAGCGCCTTGACCGGGGCCCACCCCGTGCCGCCCGCCACCATCAGCAGCTCGCGCGCGGGGTCGTCGTCGAGCGTCATCGTCCCCTGCGCGGGCCCCAGGCGCAGGGTGTCCCCGACCCGGGTGTGCGCCACCAGCGCCTCACTGACCCCTCCGGCGCCGGTCTGCCGCACATGGAACTCCAGCTCGCGCACCGGCCGCGGAGCGCACGCGAGGGAGTACTGCCGCCAGGCCTGCGGCAGCAGCGGGGACTCGACGGCGGCGTACTGGCCCGCCCGGTACGGATACGGCTCGTCGGTCCGCACCCGCAGCACCGCGAGGTCCGGGCGGCGCAGCTCATGGCCGACCACCGTGCCCCGCCAGTACGCCGGTTCGGCGAGCGTGGCCTCCGCGCCGTCGACCATGGCCGCCACGGCGAACCGCAGCATCCGCACCCACGCCTGCTCCGCCGCCTCGCTCCAGCCCGGCCCCGCCGACTTCCGCAGCGCCACGCACAGGGCCGCCTCGAACGTCTCGTAGTGCACCGGCCGCACCCCGAGCTTGCGGTGGTCCCGGCCGAGCCGGGTGAAGAACGCGGCCACCTCGTCCGGGCGGTCCAGATTCTCGATCAAGTAGCGGAAGGCGCGGGCCAGATGGGACCGCTGGAACTCCATCGACGCGGGAAACAGCCGCCGCAGGGACGGCCACCGCGCGAACATCTCGTCGTAGAGACGGCCGATCAGCTCGTCGAAGGGGGTCACCAGCGGCAGATGGCGGACGATCAGCCGCTGGTCGGCGGCGCCGTCGTAGGGCACCGCCCGCGCCAAGTCCGGCCCCGGCGCACGGTCCTGGCCCAGCATCCGCCGCCGCAGCCGCATCGCGTCGTGCCGGGCCAGCAGTGCGTGGTACTCGTTGCCGACGGTGCCCGTAAAGGCATGCATGAGCGGACCTCCTGGCTGCGAGGACGGACCGGGCGGCGGGGTGCCGGGGATGCCACGGTCCGGAAAGCGGCGCCAGTATGGCAGCGGGCCGAGAGGCCCCATCGGCCCTGCTCCCCAGGGCCGTTCGGCCCTTTCGCCCCCACCGCGTGCCCCGCGATGCTGGGCCCCGGGGGCACTGCCGGGCGCGGCGCGTCCACCCGGGCCGCACATACTGAGAGCCCCCTCAACGGACCGGCATCCCGCACCCACCGGGCGACCAAGCGAGTACCGAATGAACCTGCACCCCGCACCCGCCGCGCCGCTGCGCGTCTTCATCCTCGACGACCACGAGGTGGTCCGGCGCGGGGTGCGGGACCTCCTCGAAGCGGAGGAGGACATCGAGGTCGTGGGCGAGGCGGGCGACCGCCGGCAGGCCCTCGCACGGGTACCGGCCGCCCGCCCGCAGGTGGCGGTGCTCGACGTCCGCCTCGGCGGCGGCGACGGCCCCGGCGGCGACCACGAAGGCATCGAGGTCTGCCGGGAGTTGCGCGCCCGGATGCCGGAGCTGGCCTGCCTGATGCTGACCTCGTTCGACGACGACGAAGCGCTCTTCGACGCCATCATGGCGGGGGCCGCCGGCTACGTCCTCAAGCAGATCAACGGCTCCGGCCTGGTGCACGCGGTGCGCACGGTCGCGGCGGGCGAATCCATGCTGGACCCGCGCACGGCGTCCCGGGTGATGGCGCGGCTGCGCGGCCCCCACGAGACGACGCCCGAGGCACCGCCGTCGGAGCTGGACCGGCTCTCGCCCCGGGAACGGCAGGTGCTGGAGCTGATCGGCGAGGGGCTGACCAACCGGCAGATCGCCGACCGGCTGTTCCTCGCGGAGAAGACCGTCAAGAACCGCGTCTCCGCCATCCTCGCCAAGCTGGGAGTGGGCCGCCGCGTCCAGGCGGCGATGGTCGCCGAACGCTTCCGGGAACAGCGGGGCTGAGCACCGCGGCCCGGCACACCGGGCGCGCCCCGCTCCCCGGCGGGGATCAGCCCGGCAGCGGAACCCGCCACACGATCCGGGTACCGCCCGCCTCCGGGCACTCGACCGTCAGCCGGCCCCCGTGCAGCTCGGCCCGCGCCCGCATATTGGCCAGGCCCCCGGTATGCCGCGCGGCGCCCACCCCCACCCCGTCGTCCACGACCGTCAGCGTCACCTCGTCCGCCACCGTCAGGGCGACATCGAGGCGCCGGGCGCGGGCGTGCCGGGCGGCGTTGCTGAGGGCCTCCGCGGTCACCGCCAGCAGGTGCCCGGCCAGGTCGTCGGGGACGTTGGTGTCCGCCGGGCCGTCGATCCGCAGCGACGGGGTGAAGCCGAGCGTGCGCGCCGCCGTGCGCACGGCGTCGGTGAGTCCACGGCGCAGGCCCGCAGTGTCGGCACCGTCCCCGGCCGTGCGCAGTTCGAAGATGGTGGACCGGATGATCTTGATGGTGGTGTCCAGATCGTCGACCGCCCGCCCGACCCGCTCCGCCGCCTCGGGCCGGTCGATCAGCCGGGTCGCGCTCTGCAACGTGATCCCGGTGGCGAACAGCCGCTGAATGGCCAGATCATGCAGATCCCGGGCGATGCGGTCCCGGTCGTGGAAGACCGCCAGCTCCTCCGACTCGGCCCGCCGCCGGCCCAGTTCCAGGGCGATCACGGCCTGATCGGCAAAGCCCGAAATCAGCCTCGCCTCGGTCTCGTCGAACGCCGGCCGACCCGCCAGCCGGCACAGCCGCAGCGCCCCGCGCCCGATGTCGACCTGGAGCGGCACGGCGACCGCCGGACCGTACTCCTCGTCCGCCCCGGTGCCCGCCCCCAGCGGATGCGCCCGCGGATCGCTCCGTAAATCGGCGCTGACCACCGGCTGCCCCGTACGCGCCGCCGTACCCGGCAGCGACCCCTCGACCGGCACCGTCAGCCCCGCGATCCGGCCGGCGCCCGCGCCGTGCGCCACCGCCACCGTCAGCCGGTCCGGCGCCGACGGCACCGGCAGCAGCACCGCCGCACAATCGGCACCCGCGACCTCCATGGCCCGCTCGGCGATCAACCGCAGCACCTGACTCGCCTCCGTACCGGACAACAGGCTCCGGGTGATCTCGCCCAGCGCCTCCAGCCAGCGCTCCCGGCGGCGGCTCTCGTGGTACATCCGGGCGTTGTCGATCGCCACCCCCGCCGCGATCGACAGCGTCGTCACCACCGCCTCGTCATCGGCGTCGAACGACCCTCCGCCCCGCTTCTCGGTCAGGTAGAGATTGCCGAACACCTCGTCACGCACCCGGACCGGCACCCCGAGGAACGTCCGCATCGGCGGATGGTGCGCGGGAAACCCGTAACTGCGCGGATGACGGGACAGATCGGTGAGCCGCAGCGGCTCCGGATGGCGGATGAGCTCACCGAGGATGCCCCGGCCGCACGGTAACGGGCCGATCGACGCGATGAGCTCCTCGGACATCCCCACCGGCAGGAACTGCGAGAGCCGCTGCCCGTCACCGACCACACCGAGCGCGCCGTACTCCGCATCGGTGAGGTCGACCGCCGCCTCCACGATGCCCCCGAGCACCTGCGGCAACTCCAGCCCCCGCCCCAGCCCCATCACCGCGTCGAGCAGACTGCGCATCCGCTCCTCCGGCGCCCGCAGCTGCGGCAAACGCGCCCCCGGCGCGGGCCACTTCGGATCGGACATGACCGCCCCTGCCCCCCACTGCCCCGAAACCCGTACCTGGTCAGCAGCGTACGTGAGCTTCGCGGGGCCCCTGCCGGGAGACCGCATCGGTCGGCCGGCCTGTCCTGGGGCGCATCGGACGGACGCCCCGCTCGGGAGGGGGCGCATCGGCCGGTCATCCCCTCCCCTCCAGGGTCTCCCGGCCCGGCGAGGGGGCTGTTCGGCCCTGGGGCGCGGCGCCCCAGCGAACGAGCATGGTGACACCGGGAAGGGCCGAGTCTCCCCCGTGCTCATGTCCCGGCCCTTCCCGGTCCCACACGGGGCCGCGGGCCCTCACCCCCGCAGGACGGCGGCCTCCTTCTCCGGCGGCAGCCCCACCACCGGCCGGTCCGGCCGCTGCGGCGCCACCCCGCCGATGTCCTGGAGCCAGGCCCAGGTATCGGCGACCGTCTCGCCGATGGGACGGCAACGCAGCCCGTCCGCACGGGCCTTGGACACATCGGCACCGTAGAGCGCATCCTCCAGCTCGCCGGCCGCGAGCCAGAGCGGTAGCTCGATCCAGGGCGCGATACCGGCGGCGAGGACATCCGCCGGAGCGGTCCAGCGCAGCTCCGCATCCGCGCCGGTGACCGTCACACAACTCTCCAGGAACTCCCCCATCGTGGCGTGCCCGACCTCGCTCACCAGGTTGTACGCACCACCGCGCCCCGCCTCCAGCGCGTCGAGCGTCCATGCGGCGAGATCCCGGACGTCGATGTACTGGAGCGCCAACTCCCGCGGCCCCGGCGCGAGAACCGGGCCCCCGCGGGCGATCCGGGTCAGCCACCACGGCAGCCGCCCGATGTTCTCGTACGGCCCGAGGATCAGCCCCGCACGCAACAGCAGCGCCCGGTCCCCGAACGCCCCGGTCACGGCCAGCTCACCGCCCCGCTTGGCCTGCGCATAGTCCTCGGCGTCGGTGGCATCGGGGGAGCCCGCCACCACCGGGGCCTGCTCGTCGTACGGGGGCGTGGGCGGGAAGGCGTACACCGAGTTGCTGGAGACGTACGCATACCTCCCGACCCGCCCGGCCAGCAGCCGTGCCGTGTCCCGCACCGCCGACGGCGCACCGCTCCAGGTGTCGACGACGGCGTCCCACTCCCCCACCTCCAGAGCCGCGAGCCCCGCCCCGCTCCCACGGTCACCGTGCAGCGCCGCCGCCCCCTCCGGCGGAGCGTGCTTCCCCCGGTGGAACACCGTCACCTCCCACCCCCGCGCCAGCGCCGCCTCGGCAACCGCCCGCCCCACGAACTCCGTACCACCCAGCATCAGTAGCTTCATAACGGCGACTGTGCCGGACGACACCCCCCGCGACCACCAACGCACGCTCTCAGCGGAATCCCTCTGGGCGGAACAAGGGGAGGGGCCGCTTCCGCACCTGGGACGGCCGGGCGTTCGACGCTGGTCGGTGCTGGTCGGTGCCGGTCGGTGCCGGTCGGTGCTGGTCAGGACCGGACGCTAGTGGTCGGCTCCGGTTGGAGCCGCTCGGCCCGGCTCGCGGGCCTCAGCCCTCAGCCCTCAGCCCTCAGCCCTCAGCCCTCAGCCCTCAGCCCTCAGCCAGGACGAACGTCGTACGGGCCGCCTCCAGGCCCGGCACCTTCGCCTCGATCTCATACTTGCCGGCGGGCACCTTGGCCGAACTCGGCGTGGCGCACTGCGGGCCGCTGGCCCGGCGGTCCCACACGATGGTGCGCTGCACGGACCCCTTGGCCGGCACCTGCAACAGCGCGGGCGCGGTGCCCGACGGGCAGTCGTTCGAGGCCCACACCCGTTCATCGCCCGCGGCGTCGCTGATGGTGAGCACCGCGGCCTTCTGCCCGAGATCCACCTTGCAGGCGGCCCCGGCCGCATTCTCGATCGTCAGCTCGAACTTCGGCCGGGTACCAGGCGCGTAGGAGTGCTTGACGCTACGAAGATCCAACTCGGCCTTGCCGGAAACACAGTTGGGAAGCGAGGAACCAGCCGCGACGGCATTCTTGCCGGAGCCCTGCCCGATCGGCCCGCTCCCGCTCCCGGACCCGGAACCGCCGGATCCTCCACTGCCGCCGGAACTTCCACTGCCGCCACCCGCGGCGCCCGACCCACCGGAACCGGCGCCCGATCCCCCGTCGTCGCCCGACTCATCGCGCCCGCCCGGCTTTTGGTCGTTCGCCGGTCCACTGCCGGAGGGCCCTGGCGTGATGGACGTCGCGGGACCGTTGCCGTGCGCCCCCTTGCCCTCATCGCTGCTCTTCCCGGCGCCTCCGCCCCAGTTGACGGCCCACACCACCAGGAGGGCGAGCAGGACGACGATGGCCAGCGCAACGGCCCTCCGCCGCCAGTAGATGGAGGAGGGAAGCGGCCCGATCGGATTGCGCAGTGATCCCACGCGGAAACTCTACGAGAGATCGGCACCCACACAGGCCAGTACCCGCCGCTTCCGGCTGCAACTTTTCCCATGATCGGCCCGGAGCCGGCTCCCCACCACGTTTCCGGCCCCAACGGGCCTGATGCCCCGCTGGCGCTCGACCTGCTCCACTGCGCCCATACTTCCGGCAGATGCGCCCCTGCCGATCGTCAGCAGCGGCACAACCTGACCAGCCCATACGGTCGTTGATCATGAACAGCACCACTCTCTACCGCACCCTCACCGACCTCACCCGCCACGCCCACCACGCCCCCAACTGACTCCGCACCCTGGCCGAACTCGGCACCGAGGGCGGCCTGCTGCTCCTGAAGGCGACGGCGGTGCCCGTGTGGTGGCGGGCCCGCAGCCACCCGGCCCGCGCGGTCGCCCGCACGGCACTGGTACCGATATCCAGCCCCATCGCCTATCTACTGAGCGAGCTCGCCCAGACCGTGGCGCACGAGGAACGCCCGTGCCGGGCGGCAGCGGAAATGGCCGCCGGAGCGCCCCCCAGGGGCTCGCCACCGCAGGACCTCACCACCCCAGGGGCTCACCACCTGGGGCCTCACCACCCCGGAGCCTCATCAGGGCTCTTCACCCCGGGCCTCTTCACCCCGGGCCTCTCCCCCCGGGGCTGACCGCCCCAGGGCCTCAGCCCCGCGACCACTCCTCCTTGTGGCCGAAGCCCTGGCCGTTGTCGATCAGCCGCAGCCAGTCAGGGCGCAGCTCCCAGAGCGTGGTCCGCTCCAGGGCGTCGCGCAGCCGGTCGCTCGCCGCGACGAACGGAAAGCGCTCGATATAGACCTGCCAGCCGGCCGCCCGCTCGGCACCGGTCAGCGGACGGCAGCGGCCTCGCCCCTGAAGCCCCGTCAGGCCGCTCCACTCCTGCCCGTCCCGCTGCGCCGTGAACGCGACCCGCGTGCCGGGCTCGGCGAGGGCCCGGCCGTGCCGCGTCGTGGTCGCGGTGACGAAGTACAGAGCGGGCCCGGCACCAGCCTCCAGGCCGCCCGCCGCACCGGCCGCCCCGCCGGCCGCCACGCCCGACACGCCGGGCGCGACCGACACATCGGCCCCGTCGGCATCGTCGGTCGCGCCGGGCACCTCGGTCGCGCCGGCCGTGACGGCCCCCTCGCCCCCCTCGGCCCCCTCAACCGCCCCGGTCGCGTACAGCACCGCACAGGCCTGCGGCCCATCCTCGTCCACATACGCGAGCGTCATCGTCGTATGCGCGGCCAGCGCCCGCCGGATCACCTCCGGACAGGCCGACCCGGCCGCCGCGGCGCCTTCCTGCCCCACGGCGCCACCCACACCCGCACCCGCACCCGCGGCACCTCCCGAGCCCGCCACGCCACCCGGCCCCGCTGCGTCGCCCGCGCGGCCCGCGCCTTGCGCACGGTCCGTGCCTCCCGCCTCGCCCGTGCCTCCCGTCTCGCCCGCGCCGCCCGCTGCACTCATCTCCGCCATGCCCGCATCCTCGCCTGTTGTCTCCTTGGCCTCGCTTGCCGCCTCCTTCTATTCCAGCAACGATTACGGAGCGTAACTAGTTCCTGGCGGAGCGTGGCCGCCGAGGGGCCACGCCGCCCACATCGCACGCCCCCTCCCCGCCCAGCCACCGCCCCCCGGCCGACGGCTCGCCGCCCACCGCCCCTCTCCCCCATGCCCCGCCCCACCCCTCCCTACCCCCCAGTAGCCCCCACCCGGGAGTGGTTGGCCGTCCTGCGTGTGGGTGGGCGTGCGGCGGGGCGGGCCCGGTGCGTTTCCTGGGCGAGGCCGGACGTGCCAGGATCGGCATGCCATGACTTCGACGCCTGTCACCACCACTGCCACGACCGCCGCCGCCGAGACCGCTTCCGCCGCCGACGCGGCCGCGGAAGCCGCCGACGGGACCGCGCTGCACGGCCCGGTCACCGACTGGTTCGACGAGCACGCCCGCGATCTGCCCTGGCGCCGCCCCGAAGCGGGCGCCTGGGGTGTGATGGTGAGCGAGTTCATGTTGCAGCAGACCCCGGTCAGCAGAGTGCTGCCGGTGTACGAGCAGTGGCTGGCCCGCTGGCCGCGCCCCGCCGACCTGGCCGCCGAGGCGCCGGGCGAGGCGGTCCGGGCCTGGGGCCGGCTCGGCTATCCGCGCCGCGCGCTGCGGCTGCACGCCGCCGCGTCCGCGATACAGGAGCGGCACGGCGGCGACGTGCCGCGTGAGCACGGCCAGTTGCTGGCGCTGCCCGGCGTCGGTGAGTACACGGCCGCCGCGGTCGCGTCCTTCGCGTACGGGCAGCGGCACGCGGTGCTGGACACCAATGTGCGCCGGGTGTTCGCCCGTGCGGTGGCCGGCCGCCAGTACCCGCCGAACGCCACCACCGCTGCGGAGCGCAAGCTCGCCCGTGCGCTGCTGCCCGAGGACGAGCAGCTGGCGGCGCGCTGGGCGGCGGCCACGATGGAGCTGGGTGCGCTGCTGTGCACGGCGCGTACGCCGGAGTGTCACCGTTGCCCGATCGCGGCGCAGTGCGCGTGGCGGCAGGCCGGGTCGCCGGTGCACGACGGTCCGCCGCGGCGTACGCAGACCTACGCCGGTACCGACCGGCAGGTGCGCGGCAAGCTGCTGGCCGTGCTGCGGGAGGCGGTCGCACCGGTGCCGCAGCAGGTGCTGGACGCAGTGTGGGACGAGCCGGTGCAGCGGGCGCGGGCGCTGGACGGGCTGGTCTCGGACGGCCTGGTCGAGCCGCTGGCCGGAGGCCGGTACCGGCTGCCGCTGACGTAGCCCGGCTGCCATCTGCCCAAGAGCGTCATCCCCATAGGGCCGCGGCCGTCACATACGTCCGAACCGCGGCCGTCACACGCCCAGGGCCGCGGCCGTCACTCGCCCGGAACGCCGCCGTCACTCACCCGACAGCGCCGCCGCCATCCCCACAGGCCCACGGCCCCACCCGTACAACAAACAGAAGGCGCGACCGCTTCGGCGGCCGCGCCTTCGGTCGTGACGGGCCGCGCCTTCTGGCGCGACGGTCAACCGTCTGATGCGGTATCACTTTTAGGGCAGCGTGACCGAAAGGTGCCGCGATACGGCCTGAAGGAGGCCCTCGCCGGGCACGGTTGCCGTCGCGTCACGGCCGATAGGTCTTGCGGCGGGGTCGTTTCTCCCCCCGGAGTATGACGCGGGCAGGCCTGCCGTCCATCCGAAGTAGGACCCCTGGCGCGCTGTTACACAACCGAGGGTTTTCCGTGCACTCGTTGTGGGGCCGACGCACATTACGTCGCAACACCCCCTCCGTAGCGTCTTCCTCGTGCTGGAGATGACTGCCGGCACGGTCAACGTGGGGAAACGAAAGCGGATCGGAGGCGTCGAGATGGCGACCAGCGGCGGCAAGGTACTGGACTTCGAAGAGTACGTTCGTACGCGGCAGGAGGCCCTGCTGCGGAGCGCCCGGCGCCTCGTGCCCGATCCGGTCGACGCTCAGGATCTGCTGCAGACCGCGCTGGTCCGCACCTACGGCCGCTGGGACGGCATCGCGGACAAGTCGCTGGCCGACGCCTACCTCCGCCGCGTCATGATCAACACCCGGACGGAGTGGTGGCGGGCGCGCAAGCTGGAGGAGGTGCCCACCGAGCAGCTCCCGGACGCGAGCGTGGACGACGGCACCGAGCAGCGCGCGGACCGTGCCCTGCTGATGGACATCCTGGGGGTGCTGGCCCCGAAGCAGCGCAGCGTCGTGGTGCTGCGGCACTGGGAGCAGATGAGCACGGAGGAGACCGCGGCGGCGCTGGGGATGTCGACGGGTACCGTCAAGAGCACGCTGCACCGTGCGCTGGCGCGGCTGCGTCAGGAGCTTCAGATGCGCGACATCGACGCCCGGATGCTGGAGCGCGGCGAGCGGGAGCGGGAGCGGTGCGCGGCCTGACGGGCGGCGCACGGCACGCGGAACACGGCACGACGTACGACATCGCACTAGTTACCACACGAAAACTATCCTTACCGGTGAAAACGGGCAGAACGACAGGCGCCTTACGGCTCCGGGCTCGACGCGCGACAATCACTTCAGGAACAGCAGCGGGATCAGCGGCTGTGCGAGCAGCACGGTGAGCGGGAGCGGATTGTCCAGGTACAGGTTGACCAGGATCGGGTTGACCAGAGGCGGCGCGGCCACGGCAGGAGTGGCCGCCGTCGGCCTTTTGCTGGCCGGATGCAATCCCGGGGGCGAGGGTGTGCGCAGCGAGGGCTCCGCGACCAGCACCCCGGTGCCCCCCAAGGGCCCCGTGAGCAGTTCTCCCAGCGCGTCCTCGACCGCGGACTACAAGAAGGTCGACGCGGTCCAGCTGCTGAAGGACGACCCGAAGGTCGGCGCCTTCGTGAAGAAGTCCCTGGCCAAGCCGTGCGCCGCCGACGAGTACCCGGTCGAGGTGACCTATGCGTCGCTGACCGGCGGAAAGTCCCCCGATGTCATCGTCAACGTCATGACCTGCGCGGATTCCGTCGGGATCGGCTCATACGTCTACCGCAAGCACAGCGGCGCGAAGCACGGGTATGACAACGTGTACACGAACGAACAGCCGTCGGTCTCCGCCGGGGTCAACAAGGGCGAGCTGGAGGTCTCCAAGCAGACCTATGACACCGGCGACAAGGTGTGCTGCCCTTCCGGTGAGGACGTGATGCCCTACCGCTGGTCGGGTGGCCGCTTCGTCGAGAACCACGGCTACCACACCGACTACAGCAAGACCACCGTCGACGGCGCCACGCCGGACGACGGCACGGGATCGGAGGGTTGAGACAACCGCATGGCCGAGACCCATGTGCTCTTCGTCGAGGACGATGACGTCATCCGCGAGGCCACGCAGCTCGCTCTGGAGCGGGACGGCTTCGTGGTCACCGCGATGCCCGACGGGCTCGCGGGGCTGGAGGCGTTCCGCGCCAACCGTCCGGACATCGCCCTGCTCGATGTGATGGTGCCGGGGCTGGACGGCGTCAGCCTGTGCCGGCGGATCCGCGACGAGTCGACGGTGCCCGTCATCATGCTGTCGGCGCGTGCCGATTCCATCGATGTGGTGCTCGGTCTGGAGGCCGGCGCCGACGACTATGTCACCAAGCCGTTCGACGGTGCGGTGCTGGTCGCCCGGATCCGTGCCGTGCTGCGCCGCTTCGGTCACGCCAGCGGGCCGGACCGGGGCGGGGCCGCGGCGGCCGAGGCGGACGATCCCGCCGAGGCGGTGCTGCGGTTCGGTGATCTGGAGGTCGACACCGAGGGCATGGAGGTGCGCAAGGGCGGCCGGAATGTCGCGCTGACGCCCACCGAGATGCGGCTGCTGCTGGAGTTCTCGAACGCGCCGGGCACGGTCCTCTCGCGCGACCGGCTGCTGGAGCGGGTCTGGGACTACGGCTGGGGCGGTGACACCCGCGTGGTCGACGTCCATGTCCAGCGGCTGCGCGGCAAGATCGGCCAGGACCGGATCGAGACGGTCCGCGGCTTCGGATACAAGCTGAGAGGCTGACACCTCCGGTGGTCAGACTGGCCCTGCGGACGGGGCTGCGATGGAAGCTCAGCGCCGCGATCGCGCTCGTCGGAGCACTGGTCGCGATCGCGCTGAGCCTTGTCGTGCACAACGCCGCCCGGCATTCCATGCTCGACAACAGCCGGGATGTGCAGATCGAGCGGCTCAACTTCACGCAGAAGATCTTCGAGTCCACCAACAGGCTCCAGTTCGGCGCGAAGATCGATGATCCGTCGCTGCCGCCGCCGCTGCGTGACGAGGTCGCCAAGAACAAGCGCGCCACCTATCTCCAGGACACCGGGCAGACCGCCCCCGAGGTGTGGGCGGCGTCCCCGCTCAGCAACGGCCGGGTGCTGTCCGTCCACGACAGTTTCCCGGACCGCTTCGCCGTCCTGGACGATCTGGACCAGGCGCTGGTGATCGGCTCGACCGCGGTGGTGGTCGGCGGCTGTGCGCTGGGGGTACTGGTCGGCGGGCGGCTCTCCAAGCGGCTGCGCAAGGCGGCCGCGGCGGCCGGCAAGCTCGCCGACGGCGACACCTCGGTCCGTATCCGCGACGAGGTCGGCATCGGCCGGGTGCGGGACGAGACCGATGATCTGGCGTGGGCCGTGGACGCCATGTCGGACGCCCTGCAGGAGCGGATCGAGGCCGAGCGGCGGGTCACCGCCGATATCGCGCATGAGCTGCGCACTCCGGTCACCGGTCTGCTGACCGCCGCCGAGCTGCTGCCGCCGGGCCGCCCGTCCGAGCTGGTGCGCGACCGGGCGCAGGCGCTGCGCACCCTGGTCGAGGACGTGCTGGAGGTGGCGCGGCTCGACGGCCATGCGGAGCGCGCCGAGCTCCAGGACGTGGTGCTCGGGGAGTTCGTGGCGCGGCGGGTGCGGGCCCTGGACCCGGACATCGTCGTCGACGTCGTACGGGAAGCCGATGTCACCACCGATCCGCGCCGGCTGGAGCGGATCCTCGGCAATCTCATCGCCAACGCGGCCCGGCACGGCCGGCCGCCGATCGAGGTCACCGTCGAGGGCCGGGTGCTGCGGGTGCGCGACCACGGTCCGGGTTTCCCCGAGGCGCTGTTGCGGGAGGGCCCGAGCCGGTTCCGTACGGGCAGCAGCGACCGGGCGGGCCGCGGTCACGGGCTGGGGCTGACGATCGCGGCCGGTCAGGCCCGGGTGCTGGGTGCCCGCCTGACGTTCCGCAACGCGGATGAGCTCACGGATGGTTCGACGGGGGCGGTGTCCGTTCTCTGGCTGCCGGAGAACGCTCCTACCAATACGGGGAGCTTTCCGGTTATTCAGCTTCCGGAGCGGTAGCGGTTGCGTTCGGCGGCCCTTTCCCACGTTTTTGGCTTTCCCGCCGTGGGCGTTGCTCGGCGTTTGTGGCCCGCTTCGCGGTGCCCCCGCCGTTGCGCCTGCGGCGGGCCGGGTCCGCTGCGCGGGGCTGTTGGGTGCGGTGACGGGCCTCCGGGGCAGGGGTGTGGGACTGCTTCGCTTTACGTCCCACACCCCTGCCCCTCCGGCCCGTCCCCTCCCGTTGTGGGTGGGTGGGAAAAAAGGCCGGTGGGGGTGCGCGTGATGTGTCACGTGCACCCCCACCGGCCTGTTTGGTCAGACGGACTCGGGGACCGCTATTCGGTCGGCGGGGGCGTCCTTGCTCTGCGGGTTCTCCGCCGGGGTGGTCGGGGCGCCGCGGAGGGGGACCTCCTTGAGGAACCAGGCGGCGGCGAAGCCGGCGATGCTGATCACTGCGGCCCACAGGAAGACGTGGTGGGTGCCGGTGGCGACCGCGTGCGAGTAGGCGTCCTTGATCATCGGCGGGAGCTGGGCCAGACCCTTCGGGTCCATCTGGGCGCCGCCGCTGGTCATCTTCTCGCCGGCCTTGCCGATCCGTTCGACCATCGTGGCCTGCACCTGGTGGGTGAAGATCGCGCCGAGGATGGCGACGCCGAAGGAGCCGCCGATCGTACGGAAGAGGGTGGCCGAGGACGAGCCGACGCCCATGTCCTTCATCTCGACGCTGTTCTGCGCGATCAGCATCGTGGTCTGCATGAGGAAGCCCATACCGGCGCCGAGCACCGCCATGTAGACACCCGAGGTGAAGCGCGTGGTGTCGGTGTCCATCAGGGACAGCAGGGTCAGACCGGCGGTGATCAGCCCGCCGCCGACCACCACGAAGACCTTGTACTTGCCGGTCTTGGTCGTGACCCGGCCCGCGAACAGCGACACCGCCATCATGGCCAGCAGCATCGGCAGCAGCAGCAGACCGGAGTTGGTGGCCGAGGCGCCCTGCACGGTCTGCTGGAACAGCGGCAGGAAGGTCATCGACCCGAACATCACGAAGCCGACCAGGAAGCCGATGAGCGTGACGAGCGAGAAGTTGCGGTTGCGGAAGATGTGCAGCGGCAGCACCGGCTCGCTGACCTTGCGCTCGACGACCACGAAGAGGGCGAGCGCGACCACGCCGAGGACGCCGAGGCCGATGATCTGGCTCGACAGCCAGTCGTACTCGGTGCCGCCCCAGGTGGTGATCAGCACCAATGAGGTGATGCCGACGGTGAGCAGCGCGGCGCCGACGTAGTCGATCCGGGTCTGCGACCGCTTCTTCGGCAGATGCAGCACCGCGGTGACCATGATCAGCGCAATCGCGCCGAGCGGCAGGTTGATGTAGAAGCTCCAGCGCCAGCCCAGGTGGTCGGTGATGCTGCCGCCGACCAGCGGCCCGCCGATCATGGCGACGGCCATGACGCCGGCCATCATGCCCTGGTACTTGCCGCGCTCCCGCGGCGGAATCAGATCGCCGATGATCGCCATGACGCCGACCATCAGACCGCCGGCGCCCAGGCCCTGGACGGCGCGGAAGCCGATCAGCTGCCCCATGTCCTGCGCCATGCCGGAGAGTGCGGAGCCGATCAGGAAGATCACGATGGAGGTGAGGAAGACGCCCTTGCGTCCGTACATGTCGCCGAGCTTGCCCCAGATCGGTGTCGAGGCGGCGGTGGCGAGCGTGTACGCGGTGACCACCCAGGACAGATGTTCCAGTCCGCCCAGTTCACCGACGATGGTCGGCATCGCAGTGCCGACGATCATGTTGTCCAGCATCGCGAGCAGCATCGCGATCATCAGCGCGAAGAGCACCATCCGCACGCTGGCCGGCTGTTTTTCCTGCCCCTTGCCCGGCGCTGCGTCCGGTCTGGCCTTCACGGCCGAGGTCTTTCCGTCCCCCGTCGGGGTCGCATGACGCGACTTCCCCATCACTCACTCCCACTTACTTGCCGCCCGGCTAGTTCAGTACAGTGAGGAAGGTAGGGGACTAACTAGCCGGGCGTCAAGTAAGTTTCTCTGGTGCCCCACTGGGCAGCCCTCTGACCAGTACCGACGACGCAGGAGAGCACCATGAGCACACAGGCGCGCAGGGGAAACACCCGCCAGCGCATCCAGGACGTCGCTCTGGAGCTGTTCTCCGAACAGGGCTACGACAAGACGTCGCTCCGGGAGATCGCGGAGAAGCTCGAAGTCACCAAGGCGGCGTTGTACTACCACTTCAAGACCAAGGAAGACATCGTCATCGGCCTGTTCCAGGACCTGGGCCGGCCCATCGACGAGCTGATCGCCTGGGCCGAGGAGCAGCCGCGGACCCTGGAGACCAAGCAGGAGCTGCTCCGCCGCTACAGCACGGCGCTGCACTCGGCCGCGCCCCTCTTCCGCTTCATGCAGGAGAACCAGGCCGCGGTGCGCGATCTGAGCATCGGCGAGCACTTCAAATCGCGCATGCTGACCCTCTTCGGGCTGCTCAGGGAGCCCGAGTCGGAGCTGACGGATCAGGTGCGCTGCATCACGGCACTGTTCTCCATGCATGCGGGCGTGTTCGCGATGCAGAACCTGGAGGGCGACCCCGAGGAGAAGCGCAAGGCCATCCTCGAGGTCGCCACAGAACTGGTCACGGCGGCAAACCCGCCGAACCGCCGGCCAGCCCGGCCGGATTCAGCTCAGACGGCGTCGCCGTGAGCCCGCAGGAATCCGGTCGGCTCGATGCCCGTCCCGTAGTCAGGACCGGTGCGGACCTCGAAGTGCAGGTGGGGGCCGGTGGAGTTACCGGTGCTGCCGGACAGGCCGATCTTGTCCCCGGTGCCGACCTGCTGGCCGACGTTCACGCCGATCTGTGACAGGTGGGCGTACTGGGTGTACATGCCGTTGTCATGCCTGATCACAATGGCGTTGCCGTACGCCGGGCCGTCGCCGCCGCCGTAGGGGCCGGCCTTGACGACGGTGCCCTTGTGGACGGCCTTGACCGGGGTACCGGTCGGCACGACGAAGTCCTGACCACTGTGGTTGTGCGACCAGTGGCTGCCGGCCAGACCGAAGGTCGAGCCCAGGGTGTACTTGTCGACCGGCTTGACCCAGGAGTCGGCCTTCTTGGCCGCGTCCTTCTTGGCCTTGGCCGCGGCGGCCTTGGCGTCGGCGGCGGACTTGACCTGTGCGTCGGCCTGCGCGGAGACGGTCGAACCGACGCCCGTGGTGAGGTTCTGAAGACCCGCGTCGGCGGCGGTGGCTATACCGGCGCCCAGGGCGGCGGTAACGCCGAAACCGGCGGCGACAACGGCGACGCGATTGCGCAGCGCGAACTTCTTCGAATTGCGGAGAGCGGTGAACTTCGACATGCGGGTTTCCTCCAGTGAATTGATTGGTTTCCCGGCTGCGGACCGGGATCGCCATTCCTTGGTAACCCGCCTTCGCCGCCCCGCCAAGGGGCCTTTCTACTAACCCGGCCCGTACGAGAAGCCGGGTGACGGAGGCCCTTGCGCGCCCGTCGACGCTCTGCATGAAACCCCCGAATTCGGACATCTCGCCACACCCTTCACGCCGGCCGCATGCCCCCTGAGCAGCCCGTTTCCCCATGCGCCACACGGGACCCACCTCCCCGGTGCCGCCCACCCACCTCAAGCCCCTCACCCGGCCCGGCAAACCCCCGCACCACCGCACCCCCATTCCCCTAATTCTTTTAGTAGGCCTCAAAACGCTTGTGTGCCATGTCACCGATAACCAAGATCCAACCCCTTTTTTCGCCCCTTCCGGATGCTCGATTCGGGGTTCCGAGGTCTCGTGGGGCGGGCGGCTCAAGCGTTTGTGACGTGGCTTACCCGGTCTTTGTGACCCGGATTACCCGCGATTTGTGACCCGGGTTACGCGACCTTTGTGACCCGGGTTACCCGGGCCCGCCAAATGTCCGAATTGGTCGGTAATGACGCCCCGGAATTCGTGACCGCCGCCACAGTGAGCCGTCTCCACGTGAACCTGGCCGATCACCACCCGCCGCCCCGCCCGCCGCTCTAGCCTGGCCCGACGGCAGCACCGGCCACGGGGGAGGGCGCACCGCACGATGGGCCCGTCAGCAGTGGGTGTCCGACTTGCCTCCGGCGTGGTCGCACCGCTCATCAGGAAGCTCTTCGTCAAGGAGGGACCGGGCGCCGGCCTGGTGGCGAAGCCGGTACGGATCTCCGGGCTGGTCAGCTTCACGGGCGAACGGCGGACCCTGTCCGACAAGGACCTGCACAAGCTCGCGGCGGAGCTGGTCGACCGGGCCGTACGGAGCGCCGGTCCCGGCGAGCGCCCCCTGGCCGCGGACGAGGACCGGGCGGTGGCCGAGGCCCTGGCCACCACGCTGCGCGGTCTGGGCGACCTCGACATGGACGACGTGCAGGCCGTCCGCCTGGGCGCCACCGCCCTCGCCGAACGTCTGGAGGCGGCGAGCCCGCACGCCGTCCGCGGGCTCTCCCGGGACGCCGGGCTGCTGCATGCCACCCTGCTCGGCATCGCCTGCCTGCACATCGTGCACTTCTTCACCCAGCGGTCGGCCTTCGTGGCCCGCACCCTGGTCCAGCAGAGCAGGAGCCTGGACAGCCTGATCACGCTCATGGACGAGTTCCTGGCGCGGCACCCGTCCCCGCGGGCCGCGGACGCCGCGTTCGAGCGCGGCTATCTCGCGTACCTCGCCCGTAAGCACGGCCGGCTGACCATCTACGGCATCGATCTCGCCCACTCCCCGGGCCGGTGGCCGCTGGACGCGGCGTATATGAGCCTGGAGGCGACCGCCCCGGCCGCCCGCGAGGCCACCGCCGTCGGCCCGTTCGACGAGGTGGGCGGCCCCGTGGGCGCGCCGCCGGTCCCGGCCCCGGTCCCCGCCGACCAGGCGCTGGCCGGCCGCGACCGGGTGCTGCTGCGCGGTGTCGCCGGCTCCGGCAAGAGCACCCTCGTCCAGTGGCTGGCCGTCTCCTGCACCAAGGCCCCCGGTGACACGGCCCTCCCCCACCTCTACGGCCGGATCCCGTTCGTCCTCCCGCTGCGCACCCTCACCCGCGACGGGGCGCCGCTGCCCACCCCCGACCGGTTCCTGGCGTCCGTCGGCTGTCCGGTGTCCGGATCACAGCCCGAGGGCTGGGCCGACCGCGTGCTGTCCTCCGGGCGGGCGCTGCTGCTGATCGACGGCCTGGACGAGATCCCCGAGCGTGAGCGCGAGCTGACCCGCCGCTGGCTGCGTGATCTGACCGACGCTTTCCCGGACAACCTGTGGCTGGTCACCTCCCGCCCCTCCGCCGTACGCGACGACTGGCTGGCCGCCGACGGCTTCGGCGAGCTGACGCTGTCCGCCATGAGCCGCACCGAGGTCGCCGCCTTCATCGGCCGCTGGCACGCCGCGGCCCGTTGCGACGCCGACGACCCCGCACTCCTCGACGCCTATGAGCAGTCCCTGCTGGCCGCCGTCCACACCAAACAGGACCTCGCCCGGCTCGCCACCAACCCCCTCATGTGCGGCCTGATCTGCGCACTGCACCGGGACCGCCGCGGCTATCTGCCCACCGGCCGCAAGGAGCTGTACGACGCCGCCCTCGGCATGCTGCTCTCCCGCCGCGACCGGGAACGCGATATGGCCGCCCCCACGGGCATCGAGCTGAGCGACGGGCCACAGATCCAGCTGCTCCAGCGGCTGGCCTACTGGCTGATCCGCAACGGCCGCAACGAACTCGACCGGGAGCGCGCCGAACGCATCCTCGGCGAAGCCCTGCCTGCCGTGCCCGCCGCGGCGGCGCAGGGCGATGCGACGGCCATTTTCCGCCATCTGCTGCTACGCAGCGGCCTGCTGCGCGAACCGGCCCCCGGCTCCGTCGACTTCGTCCACCGGACCTTCCAGGACTACCTCGGCGCCAAGGCGGCCGTGGAGGACGGCGACTTCGGACTGCTGGTGGCGCATGCGGAGGACTCCCAGTGGGAGGACGTGATCCGGATGGCGGTGGCCCATGCGAGGCCGCGGGAGCGGGCGGAGATCCTGCGGGGGCTGCTGGAGCGCGGGGACGACCTCGACGACCGCGCCACGGGGCTGCGGGTCCACCTGCTCGCCATGGCCTGTCTGGAGCATGCGACGGAGGTCGATCCACGGGTGCGGGACGAGGTGAACGCACGGGCACGGGCGATTCTGCCGCCGCGCAGCCGCGAGGAGTCGCAGCTGCTGGCGGAGGTGGGGCCGCTGGTGCTGGAGCTGCTGCCGGTGCCGGAGGGGCTGGAGGACGACGAGGCGCAGGAGGTGGTGGCGACTGCTGCGCTCATCGGGTCGGATGCGGCGCTGGAGGTTTTGAAGCGCTTCCGGGGTCACCCGGAGATCGGCGTTCGCATGCAACTCGCCTTGTCGTGGCCACAATTCGACACCGACACGTATGCCCGGGAGATCCTCCAACACCTCGACACCGAAGTGACCGTCACTGCGACGTCCCACGCCGAACTGGACGCACTCCGGGCACTCGGTCGGCCACGCGTCTCTGTGAGCGGCCCCTTCCCGGCTGCCGAACTCCTCGGCGCCTTGCCACTCGGCCTGATCGAAAGCCTGGACATCACGAAGAACCCGGAGATCGCCGATCTCGCATTCCTCCGTGAGTTCCCCTCACTGAAGCGGCTGTCACTCTGGGACTGCCCGGCGGTCGAGAGCGTCGCCCCGCTCGCGGACCTTCAGCTCCGCACATTGAGCATCTCCGGGCCGCTCGACAAGAACGTCCCGCTTCCGCGCGGACTTCATCACCTGCGCCACGCCCGCACCCTGCAGCTCCATTCGACGCTCCCGCCCGAAGGCTTGGCGGCGCTCCCCGCGGATGCCCCGCTGAGCCACTTGGCCCTCAGCCGGCCCGTCGGCGCCGAATTCACCGACATCACATGCTGGCCCCAAATGCGCATCATCCAACTCCGGTTCCTCACACATGACTTCGGTGCGGACCAATGGAGTGCGCTGGCGTCACTGAGCGAGCTGGAGGATTTCTCGTTCGGTGTGGCGGAAAAAGGGGTCACCCTACAGCTGCCGGCCGGTCTTCGGCTTCCACAGGTGACAAGGCTCGGCGTCCTCAACACGGAGCGCCTTCCGATCTCCGATATGAGCCGCCTGCTGGCCTCGGCCCTCCCGGCATTCCCCGGCGTCCGGAAACTCCAGCTCTACGGCTTCATCGACGGCTCCATCGACCTCTCCCCCGCGGCGGCGCTGCCGCAGCTCCAGGAAATCTTTCTCTCCTACCTCACCCCGAAGCCCGGCCACTCCCTCCCTCCCCACATCAAACTCACCCACTACCCCCGCCCCCGCACATAGGCTGGCCGACAGCGCGCCCCCTCAACCCCCATATTCAGCACGGCAGTTACGGGGAACCCATGGATCCCACGAACATCGTTGCCCGCCTCACGCCCCAGGTCGTCGATCCGCTGATCCGCCGGCTCTTCGCCCCGGACGGGCCGGTCGCCGAGCCGGTCGACCGGCCCGTCCGGATCTCCCGGCTGCTCTCCTTCACCGGCGAGAAGCCGACCCTGAGCGAGAAGGAGCTGCACGGCCTCGCCGCGGCCCTCGTCGAGCAGGCGTCGGCCGGCCGTACGGACGCCGAGAACGAGGCCGTCGCCGCCGCCCTGGCCCGTACCCTGCACGCCCTCGCCGATATCGAGATGGACGATCTCGATGCCGCCCGTCTCCTCCCGGCCGAGTTCGCCCGGCGCCTCTGCGGGACGGCGCCCGGGGCCACCCGCGAGCTGACGCACGACAGCGCCCGGCTGCACGGCCTGCTGCTGGATGTCGCCGCCCTGCATCTGCTGTACCTCTTCACCGAGCGGTCGGCCTTCGTAGCCCGGACGCTCGTGGAGCAGACCCGTACGCTCACCGAGCTGATCCACGGCCCGGGCGCCGCTCCCGCCGTCGCGCTGCCGCCCCGTACCGCCGGCGCCCCCGCCACCGAGGCCACCGCAGAAGACGACGCCTTCCAGGACAGCACCACTCCCTCACCGGACCTCGCCGCCCAGGACGCCGCGTTCGAAGCCCGCTACGCCCACGACACCGCCGCCCTCCACAACCACCTGACGATCTTCGGGATCGATCTCACGCACTCCCCCGACAGCTGGCCGCTGGACGCCGCCTATCTGGGGCTCCAGTGCGAGCCCGGTCCCCAGGACACCGAGGGTTCGCCGGACGCCTCCGGGCAGGACGACCCGCCGCTTCCCGCGGAGCAGGCGCTGTCCGGCCGCGGGCAGGTCCTGGTCCGCGGGGTGGCCGGTTCGGGCAAGACGACCCTGCTTCAGTGGCTGGCCGTCGCCACCGCCCGGGACGAGCTGCCCGAGGCGCTGGCGGGGCTGCGCGGCCGGGTGCCGTTCCTGCTGCCCGTACGCCGCTTCGCCCGTGAGGGCCTGCCCTCCCCGGGCACGTTCCTGAGCGCCGTCGGCCACCGGGACGCCGAGGCGGCGCCGGCCGGGTGGACGGAGCGGGTGCTCGGCGCGGGGCGCGCGCTGCTGCTGATCGACGGGATCGACGAGGCCCCGGAGAGCGAGCGCGAGCAGGTGCGCCGCAAGCTCGCCGAGTGGACCGCGCGCTATCCGGAGAACGTCTGGATCGTCACGTCCCGGCCGTCCGCGGTCCCCGGCAACTGGCTCGCCGGGGAGGGGTTCAGTGAGCTGTCGCTGGCGCCTATGGGCCGCGAGGACGTCGCCGCGTTCATCCAGCGCTGGCACCGTGCCGCGGCCCAGCGGTGTCCGGCCGACCTCGACCGGCTCGGCCAGTACGAGCGCACGCTGCTCAATGCCGTACGGATCACCCGCGATCTGGGGCGGCTGGCGACCAATCCGCTGATGTGCGGGCTGCTGTGCGCCCTGCACCGCGACCGCCGGGGCTATCTGCCGCACGGCCGGAAAGAGCTGTATGACGCGGCGCTGTCGATGCTGCTGGAGCGCCGGGACCGGGAGCGGGCCATGGTCCCCACCGACGGGGTGGAGCTGACCCGGCAGCCCAAGATCCAGCTGCTGCAGAAGCTCGCCCACTGGATGCTGGTCAACGGCCGCTCGGAGATGGACCAGGCGACCGCGGTCGACACTCTCGCCCGGCATCTGCCCTCGATACCGGACGCGGCCCGCCAGGGCGGCCCCGAGGACGTCTTCCGGCATCTGCTCAACCGCACCGGGCTGCTGCGCGAGCCCACCCCCGGCACCGTCGACTTCGTCCACCGCACGTTCCAGGACTATCTGGCCGCCCGCGCGGCCGTGCAGCGGCACGATTTCGGGCTGCTGCTCGATCATGCCCATCACGACGACTGGGAGGACGTGATCCGGATGGCGGTGGCGCTGGCCCGCCCCGATGAGTGCGCGGCGCTCCTGGACGGTCTGCTCGCCCCACATCCCGGCGTACGCGCCGCCGAGGCCCGGCACCGCAAGCTGCTCGCGGCGGCCTGCCTGGAGCACGCCACGGAGCTGGACCCGGCGGTCCGGGCGCGGGTGCAGCGCTTCACCCGTGACATGGTCCGGCCGAGTACCCCGGCCGCGGCCCGTGCGCTGGGCTGGATCGGGCCGATCGTGCTGGAGATGCTGCCCGATCCCACCCAGGTCTCCGACCATGAGGCGTATCTGCTCGCGATCACCGCCACCTCGATCGCCGACGACATGGCGATCGACTATCTGACGGGGCTGCGCGACCGGGCGCATCACGACGTACGGGCGCAGCTCGCCGGGGCCTGGCGGCGCCATGACACCGCCCGCTACGCCCGCGAGATCATCGCCCACCTCGAACCGGCCGAGCTGTATTTCCCGGTCGCCGACCTGGAGGAGCTGCATACGCTGCGCCGGCTGGGCGGCCGCCCGCATCTGCGGATCGCCGGGCCTTTCACGCCGGACCAGCTGGTGGAGGGCATCGCCCCGGCCGAGGGTCTGACGCGGCTGTGGCTCGCCTATGACCTGGGCGTCTCCATGGAGTGGCTGTCTGCTTTTCCCCAGCTGGACACCCTGCGGATCGGCCGCCGTATTCCGCCGGTGAGCGGTGTTCCCGAGGGCATTCGCGTCGTGCAGATGTAGTGCGCGGCCGGTGTACGCGCGGCATCTGCCGTACGCCACCTGTGCACGGGTGACCGAAAATGATCCCTGGCGAATATGTGCTGCTTTTCCGGCGTCTAAAGAACGGGGCGGGAAAGCGCGGACTCCTTACGGAACAGCGCTGCCCCGGAACCGTAAGAAACGATTCCGGGGCAGTGCCTCAGGCGGTTATCCGCGTGTGGTGCGGTGCCGCTCAGGCGTCCTTGCTGAGGTTCGGACCCGAACCTCCGGCGGTGGACTCGATCGGCGGGGCGTCCGGCAGAGCCGACTTCTCCTCGCCGCGGAAGGTGAACTTGGCGGTCTCACCCTCACCCTCGACATCGACGACCACGATGTGGCCCGGACGCAGCTCGCTGAAGAGGATCTTCTCCGAGAGGGCGTCCTCGATCTCGCGCTGGATCGTGCGGCGCAGCGGACGGGCGCCGAGCACCGGGTCGTACCCGCGCTTGGCCAGCAGCGACTTGGCCTCGCCGCTGAGCTCGATGCCCATGTCGCGGTCCTTGAGCCGCTCGTCCACCTTGGCGATCATGAGGTCGACGATCTGGATGATGTCTTCCTCGGTCAGCTGGTGGAAGACGACGGTGTCGTCGACACGGTTGAGGAACTCGGGGCGGAAGTGCTGCTTGAGCTCTTCGTTGACCTTGTTCTTCATCCGCTCGTAGCTGGACTTGGTGTCGCCCTGGGCCGCGAAGCCGAGGTTGAAGCCCTTGGAGATGTCCCGGGTGCCGAGGTTGGTCGTCATGATGATGACCGTGTTCTTGAAGTCCACGACCCGGCCCTGGGAGTCGGTCAGGCGACCGTCCTCCAGGATCTGGAGCAGCGAGTTGAAGATGTCCGGGTGGGCCTTCTCGACCTCGTCGAAGAGCACGACGGAGAACGGCTTGCGGCGCACCTTCTCGGTGAGCTGGCCGCCCTCTTCGTAGCCGACGTAGCCGGGAGGCGAACCGAACAGCCGCGAGACCGTGTGCTTCTCGCTGAACTCCGACATGTCGAGGGAGATCAGCGCGTCCTCGTCGCCGAAGAGGAACTCCGCCAGCGTCTTGGACAGCTCGGTCTTACCGACACCGGACGGGCCGGCGAAGATGAACGAGCCACCGGGACGCTTGGGGTCCTTCAGGCCGGCACGGGTACGGCGGATGGCCTGGGAGAGCGCCTTGATGGCGTCCTTCTGGCCGATGACGCGCTTGTGCAGCTCGTCTTCCATCCGCAGCAGCCGGGAGGACTCCTCCTCGGTGAGCTTGAAGACCGGGATGCCGGTGGCCGTCGCCAGAACCTCGGCGATCAGCTCCTCGTCCACCTCGGCGACGACGTCCATGTCGCCGGCCTTCCACTCCTTCTCCCGCTTCGCCTTGGCGGCCAGGAGCTGCTTCTCCTTGTCGCGCAGGCCCGCGGCCATCTCGAAGTCCTGCGAGTCGATCGCGGACTCCTTCTCCCGGCGCACATCGGCGATCTTCTCGTCGAATTCGCGGAGGTCCGGCGGCGCGGTCATCCGGCGGATGCGCATCCGGGAGCCGGCCTCGTCGATCAGGTCGATCGCCTTGTCCGGCAGGAAGCGGTCCGAGATGTAGCGGTCGGCCAGGGTGGCGGCGGCGACCAGGGCGGAGTCCGTGATGGAGACGCGGTGGTGCGCCTCGTAGCGGTCCCGCAGGCCCTTGAGGATCTCGATGGTGTGCGGCAGCGACGGCTCCGCGACCTGGATGGGCTGGAAGCGGCGCTCCAGGGCCGCGTCCTTCTCCAGGTGCTTGCGGTACTCGTCGAGCGTCGTGGCACCGATGGTCTGGAGCTCGCCTCGCGCCAGCATGGGCTTGAGGATGCTCGCGGCGTCGATCGCGCCCTCGGCGGCGCCCGCACCCACCAGGGTGTGGAGCTCGTCGATGAACAGGATGATGTCGCCGCGGGTGCGGATCTCCTTGAGGACCTTCTTCAGGCGCTCTTCGAAGTCACCGCGGTAGCGGGAGCCGGCGACCAGGGCACCGAGGTCGAGGGTGTAGAGGTGCTTGTCCTTGAGGGTCTCGGGCACCTCGCCCTTGACGATGGCCTGCGCCAGGCCCTCGACGACCGCCGTCTTGCCGACGCCGGGCTCGCCGATGAGGACCGGGTTGTTCTTGGTACGGCGGGACAGGACCTGCATGACCCGCTCGATTTCCTTCTCGCGCCCGATGACCGGGTCGAGCTTGGTCTCGCGAGCGGCCTGCGTCAGGTTGCGGCCGAACTGGTCCAGGACGAGGGAGGTCGAGGGCGTGCCCTCGGCGGGGCCGCCGGCGGTGGCGGCTTCCTTGCCCTGGTAGCCGGAGAGCAGCTGGATGACCTGCTGCCGCACCCGGTTCAGATCGGCGCCCAGCTTCACCAGGACCTGGGCGGCGACGCCCTCGCCCTCGCGGATCAGGCCGAGCAGGATGTGCTCCGTACCGATGTAGTTGTGGCCGAGCTGGAGGGCCTCGCGGAGCGACAGCTCCAGGACCTTCTTGGCACGGGGGGTGAAGGGAATGTGCCCGGACGGAGCCTGCTGGCCCTGCCCGATGATCTCCTCCACCTGCTGGCGGACCGCCTCGAGCGAAATCCCGAGGCTCTCCAGGGCCTTAGCGGCGACACCCTCACCCTCATGGATCAGGCCCAGGAGGATGTGCTCGGTGCCGATGTAGTTGTGGTTGAGCATCCGGGCTTCTTCCTGAGCCAGGACGACAACCCGCCGCGCGCGGTCGGTGAACCTCTCGAACATCGTTAATCGCTCCTCAGAGCGGTCAGGCAGTTAGGGGTCGGTCCCCTCCCTGTCCTTCCGCATGCTAGTCCCGCGGGGCGGGACAGCTCATTCCAACTGCCGACACCCGTCCGGATCACCCCCGCTCCGGCGGGGAAATTTACTGCCGAACAGCTGACATCTGCTCCAACTCGATGGTGCGAGACGATGTTCCCGCAGGCCAGGCATATACGCCCTCTGCCACTACGCCCGTGGCGAACGCGCCCGTCACCGACACGCCGTCCGCCGTCGGTCATCGGCCGGGGCGGGACGCCTCGGGCGCCGGTCACACCGTCTCTTCCCACTGAGACTGTCTTACCCGCTGCCACTGACACTCCATGCGGCGCGGGCCGCTTCCATCCGCTACGGGCGAACATCCGCACGCCATCGAGCGCCCCTCCGCGCCCCTCCCGCTGCGACGGTGCGTATCCTTGGCTCTACCCAGCGTAACTTCCTGGGTTTTCGGGAGTTGCACCGGGCATGGCCCGCGTGCTTCCGCGCCCCCGCAGCCCCCTCGCCGCCGTTCGCCGGTGGTACGAGGAACAGCTGGGCTGGCCGGCCACCGGAACGGAGCCGGTGGAGCTGCTCACGGGGCGGCGCTTCGATGTACTGGAGATGCCGGCCGGGGCGGGAAGTGCCGTACTCCGGCGATTGCCGCACACCGGCCCGGTGGCGCTCCTTCGGGCCGGATGCGACGGGAATCACCCCGGTGATCGGCCGAAATTGCTCATGCTCATCGCGGCCGGCGGTGCCGAGGAACTCCCGGGAATCCTGGAATGGCTGGAGTGGGGTGCGCTTGTCCCGGATCTCACGGCGCGTGGGACCGGAGACCGGATGCCCGCGCCGGCGTTCCCCACTGGCGCAGCACCGTCATACGGATTCGGTTCCCGGGAGGCCGCGCGATGGGTGCGGCCTCCCCGGCCCGGGTACGAAGCGGAGAATTCCCTGCCCACCACGGGGTTCGGGGCGGGAAACGGGGACGACAGGGGCGTCCCCGACCTCGTACGACTCGTGAGCGCGGCGGCGACGGAGTGCCACCGTGCCCGGTTGATGCGTGCTGGTAATGCCCAATCGGACCGCGCGTACGGCGATCAGCCGTTGGCCTTCTCAAATGCCTCGCGAATGTCGGCGGGGACACGGCCACGGTCATTGACGTTGTAGCCGTTCTCCTTGGCCCAGGCGCGGATCTTCGCGGTGTCCT
This sequence comes from Streptomyces platensis, assembly GCF_008704855.1. Lineage (NCBI taxonomy): Bacteria > Bacillati > Actinomycetota > Actinomycetes > Kitasatosporales > Streptomycetaceae > Streptomyces > Streptomyces platensis. The sequence continues at coordinate 5,004,522 of NZ_CP023691.1, read as the reverse complement.
GGCTGCCACCGGAGGCCGCACCACGCGACTTGCCGCGACCCGAAGAAGCGCGGCCACCGGTACGGCGACCCGCCTTCACGAAGTCGGCGAGGGAGTCGCGCAGCTTCTGGGCGTTGCTGTCGGAGAGGTCGATCTCGTAGGACTTGCCGTCGAGAGCGAACGTCACCGTCTCGTCCGCCTCGCCACCGTTGAGGTCGTCGACAAGAAGAACCTGAACCTTCTGTGCCACCGGTTTCCCTTTCATCGAATGCGGATTACGACGGAAAGCAAACCGCTTTTCCGGGAAAAACACAAACCCTTGGGTAGGGTTCACTTGCCCACACAGCGGGGAACGCATGCTTCCGTACCCATGAGATAGGGGAGCGATTCGGACATAGAACACCCATCACAGGTGCAGAAGCATCCGGCTGTTACCCAGGGTGTTGGGCTTCACTCGTTCGAGGCCCAGGAACTCCGCAACGCCCTCGTCATAGGAACGCAGCAGCTCACTGTAGACATCACCGTCTACCGGAGCTTCGCCGATCTCTACGAAGCCGTGCTTGGTGAAGAAGTCGACTTCGAAGGTGAGACAGAAAATGCGCCGCACTCCGAGCCAGCTCGCGGTGCGCACCAGCTTGTCGAGGACTTGGTGGCCGACTCCGGAGCCCTTCAGCCGCGGATCCACGGCCAGGGTGCGGACCTCCGCCAGGTCTTCCCACATGACATGGAGTGCTCCGCAGCCGACGACCTCGGCGTCTTCGTCGCGCTCGGCCACCCAGAACTCCTGGATGTCCTCGTAAAGCGTGACGGTGGCTTTGTCGAGCAGGATCCCGTCGCGTGAGTAGGAGTCGATGAGGCGGCGTACGGCCGGTACATCGCTGGTCCTGGCCCGGCGGACGGTGAGGCCTTTTGAATGCGGAGGCATGCCGGGACGCTATCGCCCCTTGCCGGTGGCACTCGCCCCGGGTTCATCCCCTTCGGCGGGCCCGGCTTCCGCTGCCGGTTGCGGTGCCGCTTCTGCCGCAGGTTCTTCCGCCGGCGTGCTCTCTTCCGTCTCTTCCGCCGGTTGTTCCGCGTCTTCCGCCGGTTCGTCGACCTGGACCATCCGTACGGCGTCGCGCAGGGCATGTCGCTGTTCCGGCGACATCATGCCGAAGAAGGCGACGAGAGCGGCCGCGGGGTTGTCGCTGGCGGACCATGCCTCGTTCATGAGTGCGGCCGCGTAGGCGGCGCGCGTGGAGACCGCCTCATATCGATAGGCGCGGCCTTCTGCTTCGCGGCGCACCCAGCCCTTCTGGTGAAGGTTGTCCAATACGGTCATGACCGTGGTGTAGGCGATGGACCGTTCCTTCTGCAGATCTTCCAGGACTTCGCGAACGGTGACCGGGCGGTTCCACTCCCAGACCCGCGTCATGACCGCGTCTTCCAGATCACCCAAGCGTCTCGGCACACAAGAACAATAGTGGGAGATGTCGCGAATGCCCGTTGATCTCGTTGCGTTTGGGCCGGAAAAAGGATGTACGACCCGGGACGGTCGATCCCGGGTCGTACGGTGCGCGCGGGCCGCCGAAAGGGCGGCGGGCGGCTCAGACGCCGTGCGCCGTGGGCTCCTGACCGGCGGATTCGGCGCGCGCCAGGGCGGCGTCCACCGCGGCGTCCTCCTTGGCCTTGTTCTCGCCGCCCTGGCTCTTGATGATCGTCACGATCAGGGCGGTGAAGGCCACGGCCATCACTACGGGCGGGAGCAGCGCTGCGACGTAATCCATGGCGTTTGGCCTCCTTTGGGGCGTGGGATTCCAGAGTACGCAGCGCTCAGGCGGTGCGGCTCTCGGGGGGCGGGGCGGGCTTGCGGCGGGGCGGGAAGACCTCGCCCGGCGTGGGGATGGGGCGGTCCCGCTGCGGGCCCTTGGGCCGCGGTGCCGGCGCGGGCTCCGGTTTGCGCTCCGGCTTCGGCTCCCGCTCGGGCTCCGGCTCCCGCCCGCCGCGGGTGGCCGAGCGGCCGCCTGGCAGCGCGCGCAGCCGGGTCCGTACGGAATGTTCGGCGAGCTGCTCGCAGTGGCGCAGCAGGGCGCTGCGGCGCTCACACTCGGCCTTTCCGCCGGAGCGCGGCAGCGAGCGGAGCGCGGCGAGATCGTCGGGGCCGGGGACATGGCCCACTGCCAGCGCCTCCTTGAGCTGCGCGAGATAGCCGGTGGCCGAGCCGGGCAGGGCGTCGCGGTAGCGGGCGAGGTCGGCGAGGAGGAAGGCGCGCAGCCGGCCGCCTTCGCGGACCGCCTCGTCGACCGCCTCGGCCAGCCGGAGGTATTCCTGGATGTCCTGGGACCACTCGGGCCCGAGGGCGCCGAGCGGGGTGGACGGGGACGTCGTCTTCAGGGCATGGGCGAGGGCGCGACGGAGCACACGCAACTCATCGGCGCTGAACGCCATGCCGCCGCGGGTTCCGTTTGGCATTGGCATGTGGCGACTTTACGACCAATTCCGACAAAAGCCGCTTAATTCGTGATCGGTGGCGCGGCCGCGAGCCGCACCACCGATCATCCGGCCCGGGAATGGCGTCCGCGGGCCGGGCGGTTTCCGCCAGGGAGTGGGCGGCGTTCCCTCAGGAGCGGGCGATATTCCGCTCGTAGACCAGCCGCAGACCGATCAGGGTGAGCCACGGCTCGTGCTCGTCGATCTCCGACGACTCACCGAGCACCATCGGCGCCAGCCCGCCGGTGGCGATCACGGTCACGTCGTCCGGGTCGTCGGCCAGCTCCCGCGCCATGCGCTGGACCACCCCGTCGACCTGGCCGGCGAACCCGTAGAGGATGCCGGACTGCATGGCCTCCACGGTGTTCTTGCCGATGACGCTGCGCGGCCGGGCCAGTTCGATCTTGCGGAGCTGGGCGCCCTTGACGCCCAGCGCGTCCACGGAGATCTCGATGCCCGGGGCGATCACGCCGCCGACGTACTCGCCGCGCGCGCTGACCGCGTCGAAGGTGGTGGCCGTACCGAAGTCGACGACCACCGCGGGACCGCCGTAGAGCTCGACGGCCGCCAGGGCGTTGATGATCCGGTCGGCGCCGACTTCCTTGGGGTTGTCCATGAGGATCGGCACGCCCGTCTTGACGCCCGGCTCCACCAGGACGGCGGGTACGTCGCCGTAGTAGCGGCGGGTGACCTCGCGCAGCTCGTGCAGGACGGAGGGCACCGTCGAACAGATGGAGATGCCCTCGATGCCGTCGCCCAGGTCGTCGCCGAGCAGCGGGTGCATGCCCATCAGGCCCTGGAGGAGGACGGCGAGCTCATCGGCGGTGCGCCGGGCGTCGGTGGAGATCCGCCAGTGCTCGACGATCTCTTCGCCGTCGAACAGGCCGAGGACCGTATGGGTGTTTCCTACGTCGATGGTCAGGAGCATGCTCCGCACCGCCTCCGGTTCACGTCATGCACGCCGGGCTCGCCCGGGGTGGTGGGCGGGGCGACGGGTGGGCCTACGTCGATGGTCAGGAGCATGGCGGTCAGCGGCCCTCACGCACATCGTCGGCTGCGCCCCGGTCGCCCTCGTCCTCGCACAGGTCGAGGCCGATGTCGAGGATCGGGGAGGAGTGGGTGAGCGAGCCCACCGCGAGGTAGTCGACGCCGGTCTCGGCGTAGGCGCGGGCGTTGTCGAGGGTCAGCCGGCCCGACGACTCCAGCATCGCCCGGCCGGCGACCAGGGCCACGGCCTCCCGGGTCTGCTCGAGGGTGAAGTTGTCCAGCAGGATCAGGTCGGCGCCCTCGGCGAGGATCGGCGGGATCTGGTCGAGCCGGTCGACCTCCACCTCGATCGGCACCCCGGGGAACTCGGTCCGTACGGCCGTGAACGCCTCGGCGACGCCGCCCGCCGCGACCACGTGGTTGTCCTTGATCAGCGCCGCGTCGGACAGCGACATCCGGTGGTTGACGCCGCCACCGCAGCGCACCGCGAACTTCTCCAGGGCGCGCAGGCCCGGCGTCGTCTTGCGGGTGTCGCGGACCTTGGCCTTCGTGCCTTCGAGGACGTCCGCCCAGGCGCGGGTCGCGGTCGCGATACCGGACAGCCGGCACAGCAGGTTGAGGGCGCTGCGCTCGGCGGTGAGCAGGTCGCGGGTGCGGGTGGTGACGCTCAGCAGCTTGGTGCCGGCCGCGACCCGGTCGCCGTCCTCGACGTGCCGCTCGACCGCGAACTCCTCGGTGCACACCAGGGACAGCACCGCCTCGGCGACCCGCAGGCCGGCGACCGTACCGGCCTCGCGGGCGGTGAAGTCGCCGGTGGCGACGGCGTCCTCGGGGACGGTCGCCACGGTCGTGACGTCCACGCCCTGGTCGAGGTCCTCCTCAAGGGCGAGATGGGCGATGTCCTCGACCTGGACGGGGTCGAGACCGGCGGCCACCAGGAGCGCGGCCAGGTCGGGGTCGAGACCGCAGCTCAGCGGGTCGAGTTCGAACGAGCCGTCGTCGCCGCAGCCGCAGGCATCGCCGCAGCCACCGGCGGAGGCGCCGCCGGTGGGCCCGCCGATCTGGAGGAGGGGGAGGTCGTCGGGGGTGCTGCTCACGGGGTGGGCTCCGTATTCGGGGAGGTGGGGTGTGCGGTGCGGTCTGTCTTGGCAGGCGGTGGGAGCGGGGGCTACGGGGTGGCCGTCGGCGGGAACTCGGCGGTCTCCGTCGTATGCAGGGTCAGCGCGCGGTCCGCATCCAGGGTGATGCGGAAATGGCGGCGCCAGGAGACATCGTCCCGGTCCGGGTGGTCCTCGCGCCAATGGCAGCCGCGGGTCTCCGACCGGCGCTGCGCCGCGGCGACCAGCACCCGGGCCACGCACAGGAGGTTGGTGGCCTCCCAGGCTTCCACGCCGGGCTCGGGGGCCTTGCGGTCGGCGAAGCCGGGGGTGCTCCTGGTGGCGGCCGCACCGGCCGGTTCGCCGCCGCCCGTGGGGCCGGCCGTCACGGTCGCCTCCCGGTGGAGACGGTCCAGTTCGGCGGCCGCACGGGCGAGGCTCTCCGCGCTGCGCAGCACACCGGCACCGGCGGTCATGATCCGCTGCACGGCCGTACGGGTCTCGGGGGCGAGCAGCGGAAGGGTGGTGCGGGGCGCGGACACGGCGGGCTCGGGCGCGGGGCGCGCGACGTCCGCCGGTGCGCCGTCCGCGCCGTTCGCCGCGGCCTGCGGGGCGGGGGCCGCGGTGATGTCCGCGGCGATCCGCTCCGCGAACACCAGGCCCTCCAGGAGGGAGTTGGAGGCCAGCCGGTTGGCGCCGTGCACGCCGGTGCAGGCGACCTCGCCGCAGGCGTAGAGGCCGGGGACGGTGGTGCGCCCGCGCAGATCGGTGCGGACGCCGCCGGAGGCGTAGTGCGCGGCCGGGGCGACCGGTATCGGCTCGGTGACCGGGTCGATGCCATGGCTGCGGCAGGCGGCGAGGATGGTCGGGAAACGGGTCTCCCACATCTGGGTGCCGAAGTGCCGGCCGTCCAAATACATGTGCGCGACGCCCCGTTCGTGCGCCCGGCGCATGATCTCCTTGGCGACGATGTCGCGCGGGGCCAGCTCGGCGAGTTCATGCCGGCCGACCATGAAGCGGGTGCCGTCGGCGTCGACGAGGTGGGCGCCCTCGCCCCGTACGGCCTCGGAGATCAGCGGCTGCTGGCCTTCCGCTTCCGGCCCCAAATACATGACGGTGGGGTGGAATTGGACGAATTCCAGGTCGGAGACCTCGGCACCGGCGCGCAGCGCCAGGGCCACCCCGTCGCCGGTGGAGACCGCCGGGTTGGTGGTCGCGGAGAACACCTGCCCCATGCCCCCGGTGGCGAGCACCACAGCCGGGGCGTGTACGGCCCCGACCCCGTCGTGCTGGCCCTCCCCCATGACATGCAGGGTGACACCGGCCGTACGGCCCTCGGCGTCCGTGAGCAGGTCGAGGACGAGCGCGTTCTCAATGGTGCGCAGCCCGGCGGCGCGGACCGCCTCGACGAGCGCGCGGGAGATCTCGGCCCCGGTGGCGTCGCCGCCGGCGTGCGCGATACGACGGCGGTGGTGGCCGCCCTCCCGGCCGAGCGCTATCTCGTCGCTGCCCGGTGCGGTGTCGAAGCGGGCGCCGGTGCCGATCAGCCGGTGGACGGCGTCCGGGCCTTCGGTGACCAGGGTGCGTACGGCGGCCTCGTCGCACAGTCCGGCGCCCGCGACGAGGGTGTCGGCCAGATGCTGCTCCGGGGTGTCGCCGTCGCCGAGCGCGGCCGCGATCCCGCCCTGTGCCCAGCGCGTGGAGCCGTCGTCCAGACGGGCCTTGGTCACGACGACGGTCCGGCGGCCGGCCGCGGCGCAGCGCAGCGCGGCGGTCAGCCCGGCCACCCCGGAGCCCACCACGACGACATCCGCCGCGATGGACCAGCCGGGGGCGGGGGCGGCCAGACGTATACCGGTGCCTGCTGCGGGGCCGGGGCCGGTGCCTGTTCCGGTGGCGGTCATCGGGTCGCTCCGAGGGGGCCTTGGGGGGTGGTGGAGGGAGGTGTGGCGGGGGCGTCGGAAGGGGCCGCGTCCGTGCGGGTTCCGTCCTGGTGGGCGGGCGTCGGGCCGGACCGCCCGGCTCCGAAGAGGAGACGGATGTTGTCGATCAGCCGGGTGGTGCCGACCTTGGCGGCGATCGCGAGGATCGCCTCGCCCTGGTAGCTGTCCGGGATCTCGGTGAAGTCGGACGGGTCGACCAGCGCCAGGTAGTCGAGGGTGAGCGGCGGTTCGAGCCGGGCGGCGTCGTCCAGGACTGCCTGGGCGGCGGCACGTGCCACGGACGGGCCGCGCGGGGGCCCCGCGGCGGCGTAGGCGACGGCGTGCGCGTCGGCGGCGGCCCGGTCCTCGCCGAGGGCGGCCAGCGCCGCGGCCCGGTCCTGCGCCGCGTGGCCCGTGGAGGCGGCGCGGGCGCGCAGCGCCTCCTCGGCGGCGAGCCGGTCGCGGGCCGCGAACAGCGCGGCGGACAGCGCGAGCGCGGTGCGCCGCTCCGGGACGGAGAGGTAGCGGTTGCGGCTGGAGAGGGCGAGGCCGTCCTCCTCGCGCACCGTGGGGACGCCGATGATCTCGACGGGGAAGTTGAGGTCGGCGGCCATCCGTGTGATGACGGCGAGCTGCTGGGCGTCCTTCTGCCCGAAGAAGGCGAGGTCCGGCGCGGTCAGATGCAGCAGCTTGGCGACGACGGTCAGCACCCCGTCGAAGTGCCCGGGGCGGCTGGCGCCTTCCAGGAGGGTGCCCATGGGGCCCGCGGCAACCCGGATCTGCGGTTCTCCGCCCGGGTAGACCTCGTCGGCGGACGGGGCGAAGACGACGTCCGCGCCCGCGGCGGCCGCCAGCTCCGTATCGGCGTCCAGGGTGCGCGGATAGCGGTCCAGGTCCTCGCCCGCCCCGAACTGGAGCGGATTGACGAAGACCGTGACGACGACCTGGCCCTGCGGGCCGACCCGGCGGCGGGCGGCGCGGATCAGGGTGGCGTGGCCCTCGTGGAGCGCGCCCATGGTCATGACGACGGCGCGGGCGCCGGTGCCCCGGGGCTGCGCGCGGAGGGCGGCGGCGGTGTGGAGGAGCTGCACGGGCTGGGTGCGGGCCGGCTGGGTGGGGCGGCTCTCGTCCATGGGCTGGTCCGGCTCCTGGTTGACGGGCTCCTGCTGCACGGACATGTCCGGTGCCGGAGTGGCGTCCGGGTGGGGGCCCGGTTCGGGCGGCGGGCTCACGGGCGAGGCGGTCATCGGTCGCCTCCCCCGGGGCCGTGGCCGGGGGCGTCGGGGTCCGGGCCGGGGGCGTCGGGGGCGCCCGGAGTGGTGCCGGGGCCGTCGCCGGAGTCGGCGAGCACTTCGAGCAGGTCCTCGGCCAGCTCCGGCTTCAGCAGACCGTGGGCCAGCGCCCGGTCCGCGGTCGTACGGGCCATCGCGAGATACCCGGCGACGCTCTGCGGTGCGTGCCGGCGCAGCTCGGCGATATGGGCGGCGACGGTGCCGGCGTCGCCCCGGGCGACCGGGCCGGTCAGCGCCGCGTCACCGGACCGGAGCGCGTTGTCCAGGGCGGCGCCGAGCAGTGGTCCCAGCATCCGGTCCGGGGCCTGCACCCCGGCCTCGTGGAGCAGTTCCATCGACTGGGCGACGAGCGTGACCAGGTGATTCGCGCCGATGGCCAGCGCCGCGTGGTAGAGCGGACGGGCGGATTCCGCGATCCACTCGGGCTCCCCGCCCATCTCGATGACCAGCGCCTCGGCCGCCATCCGCAGCTCGTCGGGCGAGGTCACACCGAACGAGCAGCCGGCCAGTCGCTGCACGTCCACGGAGGTGCCGGTGAACGTCATGGCCGGGTGCAGGGCGAGCGGCAGGGCGCCGGCGCGGGTGGCCGGATCCAGGACCGCCGTTCCGAACCGCCCCGAGGTGTGCACCAGCAGCTGGCCGGGCCGTACGGCACCGGTGTCGGCGAGGCCGCTCACCAGGCCGGCCAGGGCGTCGTCGGGGACGGTCAGCAGCACCAGGTCGGCGCGGGCGAGGACCTCGGCCGGGGGGACCAGCGGAACGTCGGGCAGCAGCTCGGCGGCGCGGCGCACGGAGGCGTCGGACACGCCCGACACGGCAACCGGGCGATGCCCTGCGAGCTGAAGCGCAGCGGCCAGGGCGGGCCCGACACGACCCGCACCGACGACCCCGACGGTCAGCCGGGCGGGGCGGTCCTGGGCCTCGAGAGGTGGGAGTGCATTCACGCGGCGATGGCCTTCCGTTCCAGTCCGCGGGGGGTACCGGACGATTCCTCGCCATGCTACGCGAGTGTTTCCGGTGACTTTCAGAGCTGTACGGAAGGTGAGACCGGGGTCTCTCCCGGGAGTTATCCACAGGGGTCGCGGGGCCCTGCGGGGCTGGGCCACCATCGATGCGACGGCACGCGAAGGGCGCGGGGCGACGGCAGGACCGGGGGTGTGAGGCGGATGAGGGAAGCAGGCGGACGCGGCACGGATAGGGGCTCGCGGGCGGCTTTGAGCCGGGCGCCGGGCGGCACGCCGGGTGGCGCTTCGAGCGGGGTGGCGGACGATGCTTCGAGCGGGGTGGCGCGGCAGGGCTCGGGCGGGGTGGCGCGGGAGGGCTCGGGCGGGGGCTCGGCGGGCGGCGGGGTCGGTGCGCCCGGCGGTGCTGCGGCGGCCGGTGGCGCTCGCGTGGGGCGGGAGCGGATGCGCGCGGCGCTCCGCGGCGCGCGGCGGGTGCTGCCGGCCGGCAGCAGGGAGACGGTCCGCGAGCGGCTGGACCGCCTGGTGGCCGAGGCCCCGGCCGCCTACGACCTGGACGACTGGACGGACTTCTACGGCAACGACGACGGCATCATCGGCGAGCTGGAGCGCCGGACCGCCGACGCCCTGGGCACCGAGGCCGCCGTCTTCTTCCCGACCGGCACGATGGCCCAGCAGGTGGCGCTGCGCTGCTGGGCGGGGCGTACGGGCAATGCGACGGTCGCCGGCCATCCGCTGTCGCATATGGAGGTGCACGAGGGCGATGCCTGGGCGGTGGTCAGCGGGCTGCGCATGGTGCATCCGACCCACGCGCCGCGGCCGCCGACCGCCGCGGAGATCTACGACCTGCCGGAGCCATTCGGGTCCCTCGCCCTCGAACTCCCGCTGCGGGAAGCCGGCTTCGTGCTGCCGACGTGGGACGAGCTGACCGCGACGGTGGAGGCCGCGCGGGACCGTGAGGCGGTGGTGCACTTCGACGGCGCGCGCCTGTGGGAGTGCGGTCCGCACTTCGGCCGCCCGCTCCCGGAGATCGCGGCCCTCGCGGACAGCGTGTATGTCTCCTTCTACAAGTCGCTGGGCGGCATATCGGGGGCCGCGCTCGCGGGCACCGAGGACTTCGCCGACGAGGCGCGGGCCTGGCAGCACCGGTACGGCGGCCGGCTGTTCCAGCAGTGGCCGACCGCGCTGGCCGCTCTGGCCGGGCTGGACCGTGAGCTGCCGCGGCTGCCCGAGTACGTGGCCCACGCGAAGGTGGTGGCCCGTGCGCTGGGCGAGGGCCTGGCCGAGGCCGGTGTGCCGTGGTTCCGGGTGCACCCCGGGGTGCCGCACACCCACCAGTTCCAGGTGTGGCTGCCGCACCCGCCCGAGCTGCTGAACGAGGCCGTCGTGCACCAGGCGGAGCAAACCGGCACAGCGCTGTTCAGGGACTGGGCCGAGCCGGGCCCGGCCGGCCCACCCGGGGTGGCGATGACAGAACTCACGGTCGGCGCCGGTGCCCTGGACTGGACGGAGGAGGACATCCGGTCGGCGACCGGGGAGTTCGTGGACTTCGTGCGGCGTGCGGGAGGGAGTGAGGCCGAGGGACGTGGCGAGAGCTGAGGTGGGTGGGTGCGGCTAGGGGTGAGGGAGGTGGGCGTCAGGAGCTGAGGTGGGTGGCCATGGGCCGGGGTGGGCGGGCCCGGAGCTGAGGCGGGTCGCCGGGAGGTGAGCCGGGCCGTCAGGGGACGAGGCGGGTGGCCAGGACCCGAGCCGGAGCGTCAGGAGCTGAGCCGGGGTGTCAGGAGGCGACGCGGGCGGGCGCGCCGTCCCGGGCTCCGGTGGCGTCGGCCTCGCGGCGGAGCAGGGCCGTGACGGTTGAGCGTACGGCGCGGCGGATGCGGGACGGCAGGCGGTCGGCGGGCGCCGTGACGACTGCTCGGAAGTGGTGCCACTGCTGGATCTCGCGGGCGGTGCGGACGGTGTGGGTGCCCGGGGCGGGCGGTGCGGCTTCGCCTCGCTGGGCGGCGCGGTAGAGGTCGAGGAGGTGCTGCTGACCGGCGTTCATGTGCCCCACTGTGCGGCGGTCCGGCCGCTCGGGGCGCGTCGATTGACGAGAGCCGTCAATCGGCGTCCGCGCAGGTGGGGGCCTCGCGCATGATGTGCGCATGGCCAACGTCATCGACATCACCGGGCTGCCGCCGGAGCGGGTCGTCTTCACCCCGTCCCCCTTGGCGGAGCTGGGCGCCGCGCTGCATGCGCTGTCCGAGCCGGGACACCACCCCGGGCTGCACGGCTGGGTCACCGCCACCAACGCGGCGCTGAAGACCGACCTCGCCGACCGGCTGTGCGAGGCGGACATCCTGTGGCGGTCCTCCCGCTCCGACATCCTGCTGCCGGCCCGGCCCGGGGCGACGCTGGCCGAGGACCTGGACGAGCTGGACAAGATCGACGACGAGCGGTTCGTGGCCGCCGCGTTCGAGATCACCTGCTCCCCGCGCTACACCCGCCCCACCCCGTCGCCCCTGGTCGACGCGGGCGAGCGGGCCCGCATACGAGAGATGGCCGCCGCGCGCGGCCCCCGGCAGGCGGCCTTCACCGACCGGATGCTCACCGACCCCGACGGCCTGCGGGTGTGGCTGCGCCGGCTGTTCGAGGACTGCGAGGAGGCGTTCTTCGGGGACATCTGGCGGCGGGTGGGCATCCAGCTGGCGGCCGATGCCCGGCACAAGACCGAGCTGCTGCGCCGCAAGGGCCTGGCCGAGACGCTGTCCGCCACGTCACGGGCGTTGTGGCTGGAGGACGCGCAGGACCGCAGCGGCAGCGGCGGCGGCAGCAGCAATGGCAGCGGCAGCGGCAATGGCAGCACCCGCATCGTCCTCGACAAGCTGGCCCAGGGGCGTACGACGGCGTTCGCGGACCCCGCGGATCCGGGCGTCACCTTCCTGCCGACGTCGTTCGGCTGGCCGCATCTGGTGTTCGCCCATGCCCAGGGCTGGCGCCCGGTGCTCCAGTACCCCGTCGCGAGCCCGGAGTTGCCGGCGCCGGCCGCCCTGGAACTCGTCCAGCAGCGGCTGGAGGCGCTGGGCCACCCGATGCGGATGCAGCTGTGCCGGACGCTGTCGCGGGGGCCGCATTCGACGGGCGAACTGGCGGAGGCGTTCGGCATCACCTCGCCGGAGGTCTCCCGGCATATCGCGACGCTGAAGAAGGCCGGCCTGATCCAGACCCGGCGCCGCGGGCGCTACGTACTCCACCAGCTGGACCTCCAGGTGGTGGCCCGCCTGGGCAGCGACTTCCTTGAGGGCGTGCTTCGCTGAGCCCGACGGCCCCGGCCCCGAAGACACGCCCAGCCACCCACTACCGCCCCGGCCCCCGCACCACCGAGCCCACACCGCTCCCGGCCGCCCCCCACAGCCCAGCCACCCCACGGCCCACGCCCCACCCCGGCGTCAGCCCCCAAGCGAGCCGCCCCCACAAACAGCCCCCTAAGCCCTGAGCCCCTAAGCCCCCGAGCCCCCCGCCCGCACCAGCCCCGTCTCATAGGCCAGTACCACCGCCTGGACCCGGTCGCGGAGGCTCAGCTTGGTGAGGATGCGGCCGACGTGGGTCTTGACCGTGGCCTCGGAGAGCACCAAACGGGCCGCGATCTCGCCGTTCGACAGGCCCTGGGCGACCAGCAGCAGTACCTCCCGCTCGCGGTCGGTCAGCCGGTCCAGTTCGGGGCGGGAGGATTCGCCGGAGGTGGCGGGCAGCATCGGCGTGAAGCGGTCGAGGAGGCGGCGGGTGGTGGACGGCGCGACGACCGCGTCGCCGCTCTCCACCGCCCGGATCGCGGCGAGCAGTTCGCTCGGCGGCACGTCCTTGAGCATGAAGCCGCTGGCCCCGGCCTTCAGCGCGGAGAAGGCGTACTCGTCGAGGTCGAAGGTGGTCAGGATGAGCACCTTCGGGGCGTCCTTCTTCTGCCCGCCCTCACAGATCCGGCGGGTGGCCTCGACCCCGTCCAGATGCGGCATGCGGACGTCCATGAGGATCACGTCGACCTGGACGCCGCGCAGCACCTCCAGGGCCTCCACACCGTTGCCCGCCTCCGCGACGACCTCCATGTCGGGCTGAGCGGCCAGCACCATCCGGAAACCGGTGCGGAGCAGCACCTGGTCGTCGACGAGCATCACGCGGATGGTCATGTGCAAGGGTCCCTTCGGACAGGAGTGGGGCTGAGCGTACGGGGTGGATGCGGGTGGCGGGTGCGCCGGTGGTCCGCACCCAAGGACGCCGTCCCGGCCGCGCCGGTTGGCATCCTCACCGGGCCGATTTCAACGGGAGCACGGCGCTGACCCGGAAGCCGCCGCCCGGCCGGGGCCCCGCGGACAGGGTGCCGCCGACCATGCCGACCCGCTCGCGCATCCCGATGAGGCCATGGCCGAGGCCGTCCGACCCGCCCTCCTCGTAGAGCTCGCGCTGTGCACCGCGTCCGTCGTCCTCGACGAGCAGATCGAGATCGTCGTCCCGGTAGGAGAGCCGGACGGTCGCGCCGACATCGGGGCCGCCGTGTTTGCGGGTGTTGGTGAGCGCTTCCTGGACGATGCGGTACACGGTCAGTTCGACGCTGCTGGGCACCTCGCGGGGTTCGCCCTCCCGCCGGAAGTCGACCGGCAGCCCCGCGCTGCGCACCTGGTCGATGAGCTCGGTGAGCTGCTCGACGCCCGGCTGGGGGACGTATTCGCCGCTCTCGGGCTGTTCGCCGGTGCGGAGGACGCCCAGCAGGCGGCGCATTTCGGCCAGTGCCTGGCGGCCCGTGCCGGAGATCGTTTCCAGGGCCTTCCGGGTCTGTTCGGGCGCGGCGTCGAGCACATAGGCGGCGCCGTCGGCCTGGACGACCATCACCGAGACGTTGTGGGCGACGACATCGTGCAGTTCGCGGGCGATACGGGCGCGCTCGGCCGCGACCGCGATCCGGGCCTGCGCCTCGCGCTCCTTCTCCAGCCGGGCGGCCCGCTCCTCCAGCTGTGCCCAGTAGGCGCGGCGGGTGCGCATCGAGTCGCCGAGCACCCAGGCCAGCACGAAGGGCACGGTGAGCAGCACGGTGACGAACAGGTTCGCCCCCACCCTCTGGCCCTCGGCGAACTCACCGAAGCGCCAGTAGGAGAGCGCGGGGCCGAAGATGGCGCCGACGAGCGCACAGCGGGAGGCCCAGCGGGGGACCGTGGGCCCGGACGCGACGGTGTAGGTGATCACGAACATCGCGGCGTCGCCGGGGTACGTCCCGATGCTGAAGGCCAGTTGGCCGACGCCGATGGCGGCCGTCAGCAGCAGCATCTTCACCGGGGCCTTGCGGCGCAGCGCGACAACGAGGCACAGGCCGATCGTGAAGATCACGGCGATGGGCTGCTCGGCACCGGAGAACCGGAACGCGACCCACAGGCTGGTGAACCCGAAGAGGAGGACGGCCCAGAAGGTGTCCACCCCTGTCGGGTGCCTGCGGAGGAAGTCGTAGAGGCGCTGCACGTAACCCAGCGTAGGCACTCTGGATACGTGTACGAGTCAACCGAGCGAGCGATCCTGGGCGCCGGGCCTACTCCCCAAGGTGGAGGCTCTCTGCATCAAATGTGGCGGACCGCTGGACGCACGGCACCTCGTGCCGCCGGCCCGGCCGGGGCCCGCCCGTACCGTGGGGCAGATGACGAACGAGTGGTGCGGGTGGCGCGAGGCCACGGAGCGGGCGCTGTACGGCCCGGACAACGGCTTCTACACCCGGCCCGGCGGCCCCGGCCCGGCCGGCCACTTCCGCACCTCCGTGCATGCCTCGCCGCTCTACGCGGGCGCCGTCGCCACGCTCTTGTGCCGCGTCGACACCGCGCTCGGCCGGCCGGACGAGCTGGCGCTGGTCGACGTGGGTGCGGGGCGCGGCGAGCTGCTCACGGGCGTGCTGGCCGCGCTGCCCACGGAGGTGTCCGCGCGGGTGCGCCCGTACGCCGTCGAGCGCGCCGCGCGCCCCCAGGGGCTCGACCCGCGGATCGACTGGCGGGGCGAGCTGCCCGCGCCGGGTGCGGTCACCGGGCTGCTGTTCGCGAACGAATGGCTCGACAATGTGCCGGTCGAGGTCGTCGAGACGGATGAGGACGGTGTGCCGCGCCGGGTGCTCGTCCGCGCCGACGGCACGGAGCGGCTGGGCGAGCCGGTGGACGGTGCGGACGCGGACTGGCTCCGCCGCTGGTGGGCACCGCCCCTGGCTGCCGACGCCACCGGAGGCGCCTCCCCCGGACTGCGCGCCGAGATCGGCCGCCCCCGGGACGAGGCCTGGGCACGGGCCGTCCGTACGCTGCGCGCCGGGCTGGCCGTCGCCGCCGACTACGCGCACGAACGGGGCGACCGTCCGCTGTTCGGCACGCTCACCGGCTTCCGCGACGGCCGCGAGGTGCCGCCCGTACCGGACGGCAGCTGCGACATCACGGCACATGTGGCGCTGGACGCCTGCGCCGGGCCGTCGGCGCGGCGGCTGACCCAGCGCGCGGCGCTGCACGCCCTGGGGGTGGCCGGCCGCCGCCCGCCGCTCGCCCTGGCCGCCACCGACCCGTCCGGGTACGTACGGGCCCTCAGCACGGCCGGCGCGGCCGCGGAGCTGACCGACCCGGCGGGCCTGGGCGGTTTCGGCTGGCTCATGGAGCCGGTGGGCGGGGAATGTGCGGGGCTGCTCAAGGGGTGGGACGCCTGAGGGCCAGGGCTTCCGCCCGGCGGGCGTCCTGCAAGACTGTTCCCATGACGGAGACGACGGTCGGCATCGGCGGCGCGGCGGAGAGCACCGACATGGTGCTGAACATCGGCCCGCAGCATCCCTCGACGCATGGCGTGCTGCGGCTGCGCCTCGTCCTGGACGGCGAGCGCATCCAGCACGCCGAGCCGGTGATCGGCTATATGCACCGCGGCGCCGAGAAGCTCTTCGAGGCGCGCGACTACCGCCAGATCATCATGCTCGCCAACCGGCACGACTGGCTGTCGGCGTTCTCCAACGAGCTGGGCGTGGTGATGGCCGTCGAGCGGATGCTGGGCATGGAGGTGCCCGAGCGTGCCGTCTGGACGCGGACCCTGCTCGCCGAGCTCAACCGCGTGCTGAACCATCTGATGTTCCTCGGCTCGTACCCCCTGGAGCTGGGCGGCATCACCCCCGTCTTCCACGCCTTCCGCGA
The DNA here is from genome assembly GCF_008704855.1 of Streptomyces platensis. Taxonomy (NCBI): domain Bacteria; kingdom Bacillati; phylum Actinomycetota; class Actinomycetes; order Kitasatosporales; family Streptomycetaceae; genus Streptomyces; species Streptomyces platensis. Next base: position 4,988,651 of record NZ_CP023691.1, on the reverse strand, counting down.
GCGGGAGGAACTCCAGGCCGTCATGGAGGAGATCTCCGGCGGCCGGATGCACTACATGTTCAACCGCGTCGGCGGCCTCAAGGAGGACCTGCCGGCCGGCTGGCTGGGCCGGGTCCGGCAGGCGGTGGCCGATGTGCGCTCCCGGATGGACGTCTACGACAACCTGGTCCTGGGCAACGAGATCTTCCGCGGCCGTACCCGCGGCGTCGGTGTACTCACGCCGGAGACCGTGCATGCGTACGGGGTCTCCGGGCCGATCGCCCGCGCCTCCGGTGTCGACTTCGACCTGCGGCGCGACGAGCCGTATCTGGCATACGGGGAGCTCGGGTCCACCCTCCAGGTCGTCACCCGCCAGGAGGGCGACTGCCTGGCCCGCTTCGAGTGCCTGCTGGCGCAGAGCCACAATGCGCTCGACCTGGCCGACGCCTGCCTGGACCGCCTCGCGGAGCTGCCGCCGGGCCCGGTCAACCAGCGGCTCCCCAAGGTCCTGAAGGCCCCCGAGGGCGCGACCTACGCCTGGACCGAGAACCCCCTCGGCATCAACGGCTACTACCTCGTCTCCAAGGGCGACAAGACCCCCTACCGCCTCAAGCTGCGCTCGGCGTCCTTCAACAACATCCAGGCCCTGGTGGAGCTCCTCCCGGGCACCCTGGTCGCCGACATGGTCGCCATCCTCGGCTCGCTGTTCTTCGTGGTCGGGGATATCGACAAGTAGGCGGGCGGCGCTCTCGCTATGCCTGCTTGCGGAGGGTCCGCAGATGGCGGCGCAGGACGTTCCGGAGGGTTTCCGGTGTGATGCGTTCCGGCTCCAGCGTCGCCTGAAGCGTGAGGCCGTCGAGCAGGGCTGAGAGCCGTAGCGTCTCCAGTTCCGCATCCAGGTCGTCCAGCAGGCTGCCCGCCTCCTGAGCGCCACGCAGCACCCGCTTCACCAGGTCCCGCATACCGGCCTCCAGCTCGACCGCATGCGGCCGCAGGACGGGCCGCGTACGGGCCGCGGTCGTGAACGCCTGCCAGAGCATGGCCTCCTCCCGGCGCTCCTCGTCCAGCGGCAGGAATTCGCTGAGCAACTCCTCCGCACGGGCCCGGTGTTCGCCGGCCGCACCGGGGTCGAGCAACCGCTCCGCATGGATCCGCACACGGTGCTCGATACGGGCACTCAGCTCCGTCATCGCGAAGATCAGCACTTCGTCGTGGCCGGCGAAGTAGTGGCGGACCGATCCGACGGCCAGCCCCGCCTCCTCGGCGACGTTGCGGAGCGACGCGCCCTCCACCCCTTCCCGCTGCACCACGCGGAGCACGGCCTCGGCAACGGCCCGGCGGCGGGCCCCGGGATCGACGATCTTCGGCATATTGCGATTGTGGCACACCCGGGCTAAATTATTTTTTGGCACGAGTGAGCTAAATAATGCCGCCACTCGGCCGCCGCGCCGGCGTGCCCGCACGCGCGCCGCGCCGGACCACACACCCAGGGGGACCCATGAATGGCTGGCTGCTCACCGCGCTCATCCTTGCCGGCGTCATCGCCGTGATCATCAAGCGACTGCGGGGCGAAGCGGTCAACGCCCGCGAGCTGTTCGTACCACCGGCCGTCCTCATCGCCATCGGCGTCTTCACCCTGACCAAAACCGAGGGCGTGACCGGCACCGACATCACCTGGGCCACCGCCGGCGCCCTCCTCGGCGGTGCGCTCGGTGCGCTCCGGGGCGCCACCGTCCAGCTGTCCGCCCGGGACGGCGTCCTGTGGCAGCGCTATACGGGCCGTACCTTCCTCGCCGCCCTGCTCTCCCTGCTCGCCATGGCCGGTTTCGGCCTGCTGGCGGCGAGGATGGGGATGCATGAGTACGCCCGCCCCGTCCAACTGGCCATCGGCGTCAGCTTCCTGGGCGAGGCGCTCGCCATCGGCCGGCGGGGACTGGCGAGCGGCACCCCGTTCGCACCGGAGCGCCGCAAGGTCTAGTACGCGGTCTTCCCGCCCGTACGCAGGCCATCCACACCCTGTGGACAGCGAGCCGCCGCCACCTCGCGCGACAGCCCCCGGAAACGGTCCGGCCCCGGAGCTTCGGAACGCTCCGGGGCCGGGTGACGTCGGGCCGCTGTGCCGTCGACCTGTGCGGCCGGATCAGGAGATGGCAGTGCGCAGGGGGGCGAGGTCGAGTTGTTCGGTTTCGTCGTGGGCGGTCAGGTCGATGACCTCGCCGCTGCCGGCGGTCGTCGCCCCGTCGGTCTGCGTGTCCTCGGCCGCGGCGGGCTCCGCGGGCTGCGTGCGGGCCGACTGTTCGGCGAGGGCCTCTTCTCCGACGACGTCCGCCAGATCCTCCTCCAGCGGGGCGGTCGGCTGCTGGGGGCCGGCGTCGGTCGCGTTGCCGAAGAAGTCGAAGCCGCCCGTCTCACGGGACGCGGCGGGACGGGACGGGGCAGGACGGGACGGGACGATGGCAGCGGCGGTGGCCGGCACCGGGCGGAGCGCGGGTCCGGCGGCGGTGGCCGTACGGGCCGGGCCGGCCTCGCCCGTACGCTGTGCGGCCGCCGCCGGGGCCTTCCCCCGGCCCTTCTCACCGTCCCGGCCGCACCCGTCATGGGGGGCCGGCGGTCCGGAGCGGGCGGCCCCGGCACCGTTCTTCGACAGCTGCGCGGCCTTCTGGGCGGCGCGCTGCCGGGCGGCGTTGCGCGCCAGCCGGCGCAGCGCCTGGTCGGCCTGCGCGAAGGTGGCGGGGGCCGGGCGGTCCGGGGTCGTGGCGGGCGCGCGCCGGGCCGGGACGGTGGCCGCCCCCGCACGCGGCGCTCCGCCCTGCGCGGGGCCGTCGCCCTTGTCCGAGCGCAGGGGGGAACTGGGGTGCCGGGTCGCGAGCTTGGGCGACGCGTGGAGTGCCAGGGAGAGACCGCCGACGGCCGGCAGGGCCTTGGCGGGCGCGGCGGCCTCGATGGCGAGCAGCCGGCGGCCCTCCAGAGCGCTGGCCCGCTCGGTCTCGGCGGTGGCGTATCGGCGGAGCAGATCGGCGTGTTCACTGCGCAGCCGGGCCAACTCCGTGCGCTTGGCGCGCAGTTTGGCCTCCAGGCCGGCCCGGATCTCGCGGGATTCCTCGACGTCCGTTTCGAGCTCGGCTATCCGCTCCTCGGTACGCCACTCGTCGCGCACCCGGGCGCGGTTGAGTTCGGCGACCTGCCGGCCGGCCGTACGGTCCCAGGTCCGCAGAAGGACGGCGCCGGTCAGTGCGGCGGCGGCCGCGCCCGCGGCGAGCACCCGTTGCACCAGATCGTCGCCGACAAACCACGCGCCCGCGGCGCAGGCGAGTGACGCACCGGCGACCGTCGCGGGAGGAAGCAGCCGGTGGAGGGGTGGTGATTGGCGGTGGCGTCCTCGTGGCATGGCCAGAAACTTACCGTGCGTGCGGGACCTATGGGGGCACGCACGCCGATCCGTTTCACGCTGGTTACTTCTTCACCAGATTCCCGAACGCCGCATAAGCCTGCGCGGCATCCGCGGACTTGAGCCGTTCGCCGCCGGCCTTGCCACGGGCTTCGCCTTACCGCCGTTCCCCTCCGCGTCTCCTTCGCATGGAGGAATGCGGCGAGAGCGGAGGCGTATCCCGGAAGGACATCGGCCTGGCCTTCTCCAGGGCCGGTTCATACGGCTCGCGATGGGCCGGGATCTGCACCCGTGTGCGGTATCCGGGGCGCCCCCGGCCCCGCCCGGCGTCACACCGCCGCGTCGACCCCGCCGTTCCCGTTGCCGTCGTCGTCGGGCAGCTTGCACACCCGCTCCAGGAAGATCGCCGCGGCGACCACCGCGGCCCCGGCGAGCACCGACAGCCCGGCGTAGATCGCCTGGTCCCGGCGCGGTGCGACATCGAGCCCGGCGGTCAGCAGAAAGACGCCGACACCGCCGTACAGCCCCGCGACCAGCGCCGCCACCAGCGCGCTGGCCTGCCCGAAGACCACCGCACGGGCGGCCACCAGCGGCTCGACGCCCTTGGCGTCCGGCCGGCGCTCGCGCTGGGCGCGCAGCCGCGAGCGGAACGAGAACGCGGTGGCGGCGAGCACCGCGGCGATCAGTGCCAGCACGATCGGGGCGGCCACCGGAACGCTGGGCAGGGTGCCGAACGAATCCCACAGCCGGGCGCCGCCCCAGGCCAGCACCCCGGCCGCCAGAAACAGCCCGACCAGCACCTTGATGTGTAGCTGCTTCACCGAGCGATCGCCCCTCGCGCCGTCATGACCTTCCCTGCCGTCACGGCCGTCCTTGTCGTCCTGGCCGCCTCGTCCGGTCCGTACGGATGCATCCCGCAGGGAGCCGACCCGCAACCTTAACGACTACTCCGGCAGCCGCAGTTCCAGGTCCGCCCGCGGTTCCACGCCGTCGCTGCCCACGGCGGACAGCAGTTCGGACACCGCACCGCGCCCGGGGACCACGGCCTCGGGGTCGATGTCGTGCCACGGCACCAGCACGAACGCCCGCTCATGGGCGCGCGGGTGCGGCAGCGTCAGCCGCGGGTCGTCGGAGACCACGTCCTGATACGCCAGGATGTCGACGTCGATGGTGCGCGGGCCCCAGCGCTCGTCGCGGACCCGCTCGAAGGCCTCCTCGATCGCCTGCCCGCGCTCCAGGAGGGAGGACGGCGGCAGCGTCGTCTTGATCAGCACCACGGCGTTGAAGTACGACGGCTGGGAGCCGGGGTCCACGCCCCACGGCACGGTCTCGTAGACCGGGGAGACGGCCTTGACCCGCAGCCCGGGAGTGTCCTCCAGCGCGTCCACGGCGCCCTGGAGGGTCTCCAGGCGGTTGCCGAGATTGCTGCCGAGGGAGATCACGGCGCGTTTGGGGTTGGAGAGCGTCACATCGGCGGCGTCCACCTGCTCCACTACGGAGGCGGGCACCGGCTGCACGGTCGGGTCACCCATACCGGGATGCCCGGCGGCGGCCCCGTGCGGAGTGGTGGTCGGGTGGCGGGTGGACTTCATACTCGGCTCCGAGTGATGGTGATGGTCACGTCGTCGAAGGGGACGGTGATCGGCGCGTCGGGCTTGTGCACCACCACCTCCACCTCCTGCACGCCCTCGTGCTTGAGGCACTGCTCGGCGATGCGCTCAGCCAGGGTCTCGATGAGGTCGACGGGCTCGCCCTGGACGACGGCCACCACCTCCTCGGCCACGACGCCGTAGTGCACGGTCTTCGCGAGATCGTCGCTCGCCGCGGCCTGGCGGGTGTCCAGACCGAGCACCACGTCGACGATGAAGGTCTGGCCCTCCTCGCGCTCCCGGGGAAACACCCCGTGGTGGCCTCGGGCCTTCAGCCCACGCAGCGCGACACGATCCACGCGAATCACTCCCACTGGTCCACGGCACCTCTGGCGCCACTGTTCGTCGGATTCCGGGCAGCCGCCGGAGCGATCCGGCAACACTGCCCCGCCGTCGAATCTACCTTCGAGTACCGGCAGTCCTCGCCCACGGGGGCTATGGACAAGACCCCGTCCTGCTGCTAGGCGCTGCCTGGCGGGCAACAGCCAGCGGGCCGGGAGATCGTCCGCGCGGCCCTCTTACCCCCCTGCCCACGCCCCACCCCTACCCGTGCCGCACTTGGCTCGAACGGGTGCGCCCTCATCCGGATGGCTGACGCCCGCCCCTGACGGCCGCGCAGGCCCTCGCCCCGGACGCAAGGGCGGGGGGCCATGGCAAGCCTCACACCGGCCCGCGCGGGGTCCGCCGGTCCGGCCCCCGACCTCGGCTCCCGGGCTCCCGCCCCCGCCCCGGCTTCCCCGGTCCCGGGTCCCCTGGCTCCCGGGAAGGCGCTCAGAGGGCCTCCTCGCCGCCCTCGCCGGCTCCCCCGCCCTCGTCGTCCTCGTCCTCGTCGTCGCGGTCCGCCAGCACCGGAGAGCCGTGGTGCGACCACACCCGCCAGCCGTCCTCCGTACGCCGGAAGACATTGGTCGCCACGACCAGCTGGCCGATCAGCGGCCCCACCGAGCCGTCGTCCTCGGCGGGCCCGCCGCTGAGGATGTTCTCGGTGCAGGTCACCAGCGCGGTGTCCCCGACGACGTCGATCTCCACATCCGTGAGGAAGAACTGGATGTACTCGGTGTTCGCCATGATCAGGGCGTACGAGCGCAGCACCTCGCCGCGCCCCCGCAACACCGGCCACCCGGGGTGGACCACACTCACCTGGCCGTCCAGCCACAGTCCGGACAGCGCCTCGTGATCACCGCGCTCGATGGTCTCGTACAGGGTGGTGTTCGCCTGCTCGACCAGTTCGATGTCCGTCTGCGGGCCCAAGCCGCTCACACCGTTCCCGTCGTGTTCGCCGTCGTCCCGCTCGCTTCACTGCTGCCGGCCGCTGCCGCGCTCTCCACGGCACGGGCCACCCGTACCGCGTCCGCGCTCGCCCTGACCTCGTGCACCCGCACCGCCCAGGCCCCCTCTCGCGCCACGATCGCCGACACCGCCGCCGTCGCGGCATCCCGCTCCCGGGCCGGCGGTGGGGCGGCTCCCTCGCCACCTGCCAGCACCCTGCCCAGGAACCGTTTCCTCGATGCGGCCACCAGGAGCGGGCGGCCCAGCGCCCGCAGCCGCGCCAGCCGGGCGATCAGCGCGAGATCGTGCCCGGCCTCCTTGGCGAAGCCCAGGCCGGGGTCGATCACGATCCGGTCCGGGTCGATACCGCCGGACACCGCACGCTCCATGCTCTGCCCGAGCTCGTCGACGACCTCGGCGACCACGTCCCCGTAGACGGCGCGGTTGTTCATGTCGATGGACTGGCCGCGCCAGTGCATCACGACGAACGGGACCTGGTGGGCGGCCACCACCGGCACCATCGCCGGGTCGGCGGCGCCGCCGCTGACGTCGTTGACCAGCCGCGCCCCGGCCGCCACGGCCTGCTCGGCGACCGCGGCCCGCATGGTGTCCACGGAGACCACGGCACCGGCCGCGGCCAGCTCCCGGACGACCGGAACGACCCGGCGCAGCTCCTCGGCCTCGTCCACCCGCGCCGCGCCCGGCCGGGTCGACTCGCCGCCCACGTCCACCATGTCGGCGCCCTGCGCCACCAGGTCGAGACCGTGTTTGACGGCGAGTTCGGTGTCGAACCAGTCGCCGCCGTCGGAGAACGAATCGGGCGTCACATTGACGACGCCCATCACCGCGCAGCGTTCCCAGTCCGGCAGTCCGGCCACCCGGCCACGCAAGGTACTCATGGCACCAGCGTAGGCCGTGTGCCGACCGGCCGGATTGCGGCCACCGCATGCGGGGACTTCAGGGGCGCCGGCCCGTCGGAGGCCCTGCGGGAGGGCCCGGCCGACCGGCCGGCGGGGCCTTCGTCAGGCGGCCCGCTCGACCGCTTCCGGCGCGGCGGCCGGCCGCGGCACATGCGCGCACGGCCGCGGCTCGACGCTCTTCCGGCGCCGCAGTACGCGCGGCAGCCCCAGCTCCAGATAGCCCTCGGCCTGGAGCGCCGCCAGGCCGATCCGGGGGATGTCGCGGCTGTTGCGGAAGACCACGAAGCGGGGCTCCCAGCGCGGCCGGAACTTGTCGTTGAACTTGTACAGCGACTCGATCTGGTACCAGCGGGACAGGAAGATCAGCATCCCGCGCCAGACCCGGATGACCGGCCCCGCGCCGAGCTTCTCGCCGCGCTCCAGAGAGGAGCGGAAGACCGCGAAGTTCAGCGAGACCTGCTTGATCTTGAGGTCCGGGGCGGCCTGAAGCGCGGCGACGATCAGCAGTTCGTTCATCCCGGGGTCGGCGCTGCGGTCGCGCCGCATCAGCTCCAGGGAGATCCCGCTGTCGCCCCACGGCACGAAGTGCTGCATCGCCTTGAGGTCGCCGAACGGGCCGGGCTCCTCGCCCTCGGCCGCCTTCAGATGCGCGGTGGCGATCACCGCGTCACCGTCGGCCACCGCGTCGATCCGGCCCAGCGCCATGGAGAAGCCGCGCTCGGTGTCGGTGTCCCGCCAGGCGTCCGCGGCCTTCTGGAGCTGCGCCAGCTCGTCCGGTGCCAGGTCGCGCACCCGCCGCACCCGCGTCTCGTAGCCGTTGCGCTCGATGCGCTTGACCATCTGCCGTACGTTGCGCATCGCGCGGCCGGTGAGGGTGAAGTCGGCGACGTCCACGATCGCCTCGTCGCCGAGTTCCAGCGCGTCCATGCCGGTCTCCCGGGTCCACACCTGGCCGCCGGTCTCGCTGCAACCGGTGACCGCCGGGGTCCAGGAGTGCGCCTTCGCCTCCTCCATGAAGCGCTCGATGGCGCCCGGCCAGGCCTCCACATCGCCGATCGGGTCGCCGCTGGCGAGCATCACACCGGAGATCACCCGGTAGCAGACCGCGGCCTTGCCGGTCGGGGAGAAGACCGCGCCCTTGTCGCGGCGCAGCGCGAAGTAGCCGAGCGAGTCCCGGGCGCCGTGCCGGTCGAGCAGGGCGCGCAGCTGCTCCTCGTCCTCGTCGGTCAGCCGGGCCGCCGGGTGCTCGGGCCGGAAGGCGAGGTACGCGGTGGTGGCGACGGTCAGCAGGCCGAGCGCTCCGAGCGAGTAGCCGACGGTGTAGTCGACGTGGTGGGTGTAGGCGACCGGGCCCTCGAAGCCGAACAGGCCCCACAGGACGTGCTCGGCGCGCTCCCAGAGGGAGGGCGAGCCAATGGTCTTGTGGGGGTGCGAGCTGACGATGACCAGGCCGATGCCGAAGCTGACCCCGCCGAGGACGACGAGGTTGGCCAGCGCCTTCCAGCGGCTGCGCGGGTCGGGCAGGGCCGCGAACTCCCGCCGGTGCCACACCAGGAACACCAGCAGCGCCAGCGAGAGCACCGCCCCGAACACGGAGTGGCGGTAGACCAGCTGGGCGGCGATCCCCACCGGCAGCAGCGCCACGGCCGCTCCCCAGGCCCGCCGCTTACGCCGCTTGAGCCCGTGGGCCAGAAGGAGCAGCAGGATGCCGACGACGATGGAGGCGGCGGCGGCCAGCGGGCTCACCGCGCCCGGCAGCACCTCCGCCAGGGCGTGCATCCGGCTGTGCCGGAACCGCGGGAACACCCCTGCCGCCAGGTTCAGCAGGCCGACGACCACGCCGGCCGTACCGACGATCCGCGGCACCGCTTCGGGCCGCGGTCCACGGAGCCAGCGTGGTCCACGCCACGCAACCGTCTCCGACTTTTCGCCATCTAGCCTGTCAGACATCACTTTCCCGTCGCCCCGGTCGAGAGAACGTGCGAGCCTTGTCGCAGCATCTGGACTTTTTGCGCCCTGTATGACGGCGTTTCAGGGCTCGGGGTTCCACTAGCGGTACGGATGGCCCGGCCGCCCGGAAGAAAGCACCACATGGGTCTCACCAGTCAGAAAGTGCTGCTTCTTGCCGTCCTCGTCGCGGTGGCACTGTTCGTCCTCACCGTTTGGCTCTGGCCGCGCCTCTCCCAGGGGAACTGGCGCACGGTGCTCGGGCGCATCGGGCTCCTGGTGGCGACGCAGCTCTCCCTTTTCGCCGCGATCGGTCTGTACGCCAACAATTCCTTCGGTTTCTACGCGTCCTGGGCCGACCTCCTCGGCCAGGAGCAGGAACCGGGCGTGGTGACCGACTACCAGACCGGACCGGGCGGCACCAAGCTGCGGATGCTGGGCACCGAGCGGGTCAGCGTACAGAACGGCTCCCGGCCGGCGACCGGCGGCCGGATCGACAAGGTGCTGGTCCGCGGCGAACACTCGCAGATCGCCAGCCCCGCGTATGTCTATCTGCCGCCGCAGTACTTCCAGAAGAAATACGCCCAGAAGAAATTCCCGGCGGCCCTGGTGCTCACCGGCTACCCCGGCACCGCCGAGGCGCTCTACAAAAAGCTGCATTTCCCGCAGACCCAGCACGAACTGCTCAAGAAGCAGAAGATGCGGCCGACCGTCCTGGTCATGATGCGCCCGACCGTCGCACCGCCGCGCGACACGGAGTGCATGGACATACCGAACGGCCCGCAGACCGAGACCTTCTTCACAAAGGACCTGCGCGCGGATATCTCCGAGCACTACCGAATAGGCCGCGAGGCCAAGAGCTGGGGGGTCGTGGGTGACTCCACCGGCGGCTACTGCGCGCTGAAGATGACCATGCGCCACCCCGAGGCGTACTCCAGCGCCGTCGCCCTCTCCGGCGCCTACAAGGCCCCGCGGGACGCCACCACCGGCGACCTCTTCAACGGCAACCGGCAGCTGGAGCGCGAGAACAATCTGCTGTGGCGTCAGCGGCACCTGCCCGCGCCTCCGGTGAACCTGCTGGTCACCAGTAGCAAGCAGGGCGAGGGGAATTACCAGCAGACGCTGCGGTTCATCGAGCAGACGAAGTCGCCGAGCCGGGTCTCGTCGATCATCCTCGACAGCGGCGGCCACAACTTCAACACCTGGCGCCGCGAGATCCCCGCCGCCCTGGAGTGGCTGGGCAACCACCTCAGGGCCTGACAGGCCCGCGCCCTCGGCGCCCCCGGCACCGGCGACGGCCGGGTCCCTCCTGCGAGGGGCCCGGCCGTCCGGTTGTCTGTGCCGCCGGCCGTGTGGGAGACGCGCGACGGGCGCCGCCGGCCGTGTGGGAGACGCCTGACGGGCCGGCCATACGGGCCCGCGGCCCACGGCCCGGGGCCCACGGCCCGCGGCCCGGGGCCTCAGCGCGCCAGTATCAGGCTCATCGCCTCGGCGCGCGTGGCGGCGTCCCGCAGCTGGCCGCGCACGGCCGAGGTCGTGGTCTTGGCACCCGGCTTGCGCACCCCGCGCATGGTCATGCACATGTGCTCGCACTCGATGACGACGATCACGCCGCGCGGCTCCAGGATCTGCATCAGGGAGTCCGCGATCTGCGTGGTCAGCCGCTCCTGGACCTGCGGGCGCCGGGCGAACACATCGACCAGCCGGGCCAGCTTGGACAGCCCGGTGATCTTGCCGTCGGTGGACGGGATGTAGCCGACATGGGCCACCCCGACGAACGGGACGAGGTGGTGCTCACAGTTGGAGACCACTTCGATGTCCTTGACCAGCACCATTTCGTCGTGGCCCAGGTCGAAGGTGGTCGTCAGCACGTCTTCCGGCTTCTGCCACAGCCCGGCGAAGATCTCCCGGTAGGCCCGTGCCACCCGCGCCGGCGTCTCCAGCAGCCCCTCACGGTCCGGGTCCTCGCCCACCGCGATGAGCAGCTCGCGTACAGCGTTCTCGGCGCGCTTCTCGTCGAAAGTGCCGATCTTGCCGCCGACGTCCAGCGTCACAGGGTCCGTCATGTGGTGCCTCGTTCCTTCTGCGCCCGCTCGAATCGCGGTGGAAACACGGAATGCCGCGCCCCCCAAGGCTAAACCTGGAGGGCGCGGCATTTATTCCGGGGCCCCTGAGGGCCCACGGGATCAGCTCTCGGGACGCTGCTCCTCGGGTGCTTCCGCCTTCTTCTCCGTGGAGACGGTGGCGGTCGTGGTCACCGCGCCATTGGCCGGGGCCAGCTCCTTCGGCGACAGCACCGGCGGGCGGCTGGAGGGCGTACGGCGCGACGAGCCGGTCCACGCCGGGCGGGCCGGGCGCTTGACCACGTGCTTGAAGAGATCGGCGATCTCCTCCTTGTTGAGGGTCTCCTTCTCCAGGAGCGTCAGCACGAGGTTGTCGAGCACATCGCGGTTCTCGACCAGGATCTCCCACGCCTCGTTGTGCGCGGTCTCGATGAGCTTCTTGACTTCCTCATCGACCAGCGCGGCGACCTCTTCCGAGTAGTCGCGCTGGTGACCCATCTCACGGCCCAGGAAGGGCTCGGAGTTGTCGGTACCGAACTTGATCGCACCGAGCCGCTCGGTCATGCCGTACTGCGTGACCATCGCGCGGGCCGTGGCGGTGGCCTTCTCGATGTCGTTCGCGGCGCCCGTCGTCGGGTCGTGGAAGACCAGCTCCTCCGCCGCGCGGCCGCCCAGCATGTACGCCAGCTGGTCGAGCATCTCGTTGCGGGTGGTGGAGTACTTGTCCTCGTCGGGCAGGACCATGGTGTAACCCAGGGCCCGGCCGCGGGACAGGATCGTGATCTTGTGGACCGGGTCGGAGTTCGGTGAGGCCGCCGCGACCAGGGCGTGTCCGCCCTCGTGGTACGCGGTGATCTTCTTCTCCTTCTCGGACATGATCCGGGTCCGCTTCTGCGGGCCGGCCACGACGCGGTCGATCGCCTCGTCCAGGAAGTGGTTGTTGATCAGCTTCTCGTCGCTCCGGGCCGTCAGCAGCGCGGCCTCGTTGAGGACGTTGGACAGATCGGCACCGGTGAAGCCGGGGGTGCGCTTGGCGACGGCCGAGAGGTCGACGTCCGGCGCGACCGGCTTGCCCTTCTGGTGAACCTTGAGGATCTCCAGACGGCCCTGGAGGTCCGGACGGTCGACGGCGATCTGCCGGTCGAAACGGCCGGGACGCAGCAGCGCCGGGTCGAGGATGTCCGGGCGGTTGGTGGCGGCGATCAGGATCACGCCGCCCTTGACGTCGAAGCCGTCCATCTCGACCAGGAGCTGGTTGAGGGTCTGCTCACGCTCGTCGTGGCCACCGCCCAGGCCCGCACCGCGGTGCCGGCCGACGGCGTCGATCTCGTCGACGAAGACGATCGCCGGGGCGTTCGCCTTGGCCTGCTCGAAGAGGTCACGGACCCGGGAGGCACCGACACCGACGAACATCTCGACGAAGTCGGAACCGGAGATCGAGTAGAACGGGACGCCCGCCTCGCCGGCGACGGCACGCGCCAGCAGCGTCTTGCCCGTTCCGGGCGGGCCGTACAGCAGCACACCCTTCGGGATCTTGGCGCCGACGGCCTGGAACTTCGCCGGCTCCTGGAGGAACTCCTTGATCTCGTGGAGCTCCTCGACGGCCTCGTCCGACCCCGCGACGTCCGTGAAGGTCGTCTTGGGGGTGTCCTTGGTGATCAGCTTCGCCTTGGACTTCCCGAAGTTCATCACCCGGGAGCCGCCGCCCTGCATCTGATTCATCAGGAACAGGAAGACGACCACGATGAGGACGAAGGGGAGCAGCGAGAGCAGCACACCGACGAACGGGTTCTGCTTCGACGGGGAGACGGTGTACCCGTCCTTGATCTCGCCGGTCTGGTACTTGGCCTGAAGGTTCTTGGCCACGTCGACGCCCTGGTCGCCGATGTAGCTCGCCTGGAGCTTGTTCGAGCCCTCAACCTTGTTGGAGCCCGACAGCTCAATCTTGATCTTGTTCTCGTCACCGGTCGTCAGCTCGGCGGATTTCACCTTGTTGTCAGCGATCGCCTTGACGACCTGACCGGTGTCCACCGTCTTGTAGCCGCCGGACGAGCCGACGACCTGCATCAACACGACCACGGCGAGGACGGCCAGCACGATCCACATGACCGGCCCACGGAAGTATCGCTTCACGTCCATCCATACGGAGCCGTTGAGGCCCCGTCCCTCCTGCCACAGTGAGGCACAACGCCCTTGGGAGGGCTGGTCGTGCGTACGGTGTATTACTGGCCCGAAAAAGAACTGCCTTCGGACGGTACCCCAGCATTGTCACCCGGCGCCTGCGCCGACGGTGAACATGCAGCCGGGGATTCCGCTCTCCCTGCTCCAACGGCGGGAGGCCCCGAAGGGTTCCCGCCGGGCCGCAGCGGACGGTCCGAGGCCCGCCCGGCCACCGCGGCCGGACGAGCGCGGGACGCCCTCAGCCGCCGTAGACGTGCGGCGCGAGGGTACCGACGAACGGCAGATTGCGGTACTTCTCCGCGAAGTCGAGGCCGTATCCCACGACGAATTCGTTGGGGATGTCGAAGCCGATCCACTTCACGTCGATGGCGACCTTCGCCGCGTCCGGCTTGCGCAGCAGCGTGCAGACCTCCAGCGAGGCCGGCTCGCGCGAGCCGAGGTTCGACAGCAGCCACGACAGCGTCAGACCGGAGTCGATGATGTCCTCGACGATCAGGACGTGCTTGCCCTTGATGTCGGTGTCGAGGTCCTTGAGGATGCGGACCACGCCGGAGGACTGGGTGCCCGCGCCGTACGACGACACGGCCATCCAGTCCATCGTGACGGGGGTGGACAGCGCACGCGCCAGGTCCGCCATCACCATCACGGCGCCCTTGAGGACGCCGACGATGAGCAGGTCCTTGCCCGCGTACTCCGCGTCGATCTTCGCCGCCAGCTCCGCCAGCTTCGCGTCGATCTCTTCCTTGCTGATGAGTACCGACTGAAGGTCGGAACCCATGTCCTTGTCGTCCACCCGTGCCACTCTCGCTCTGTTCGGTGTTCGCGTCAGTCGTGAGACTTCGGTGCGGGGCAGCGTCTGCGGCTCAGCCCTGCCGAATGACCAGTCTGCCACCCTGCCGTCGCACACCCACTCGCCCGGGGAGGTTGATGGCCCCCTGCCCCCGCCAGGCGGTGATCAGCCGGTCCACTTCTTCGATGTGGCGGGCGAAGAGCGAACCGGCCGGTGAACCGGCGCCGATGACCGCCCGGCGCAGCACCCGGCGGCGCACCGCGGGGGGCAGGGCGAACAGGGCGGCGATGTCGAGGGAGCCGCTGTCGTCGAGGACCGAGCCCTCGGCGTCGGCGGCCCAGGCGTCCAGGGCGTCGGCGTCGTCGCGGGAGAGCTGGGCGGTACGGGCCAGCGCCTCGACGACGCCCTTGCCGAGCGCCTTCTCCAGGGCGGGCAGGCCCTCGTGGCGCAGCCGTGAGCGGGTGTAGGCGGGGTCGGCGTTGTGCGGGTCGTCCCAGACGGGCAGCGCCTGGATCAGACAGGCCTTACGGGCGGTCTGGCGGTCCACGTCGAGGAAGGGCCGGCGATAGCGCCCGTCCCGGCCGCTGGTCGCGGCCATACCGGAGAGCGAGCGGGTCCCGGAGCCGCGGGCGAGACCGAGCAGCACCGTCTCGGCCTGGTCGTCGCGGGTGTGGCCGAGGAGGACCGCGGTGGCGCCGTGGCGTTCGGCGGCGGCGTCCAGGGCGGCGTAGCGGGCGTCCCGGGCGGCGGCTTCCGGTCCGCCGGACTGCCGGCCGCCGCTTCCGCGGTATCCGGTGCCGTGCGCCACCCTGTTCGGTTCGTCCACGTCGACGGCGACGGCCTCTACGGGGTCGAGTCCCAGGGCCCGCAGCCGCAGGGCGACCTCGGCGGCGCGGAGGTCCGAGCCCTCCTGGAGACCGTGGTCGATGGTCACGCCCCCGGCGCGGACCCCGAGCTTGGGGGCCTCGAAGGCGAGGGCGGAGGCGAGCGCCATGGAATCGGCGCCGCCGGAGCACGCGACGAGCACGAGCGGGGGCTCGTGCCGGTCGTGCGCGCAGTGGTGGGTGAGCACGTCGTGGAGTACGCGGCGGACCGCCAGGCGTATCGCGGCGACCGCTGGATGGGGACCCATGTCCGTTTCCAATCGTTCAGCTGGGGAGCCTCGGGCCGTGGACGGCTTCGTCACACAGAGTGCCTAGATGGTGACAGAGGCGAGCGGTTCCCCGAGCATTGCACGCCTATCCCTCGGTAACGGTCCCTCAGACGGGTGATTGAAGGGGCGCTCTACTGCCACGTGGCGTGCCCAGCTCACACCATTCGCTCACGGTGCCCCGTCCGCCTTGCGGTGCACCCGCGCGATCCAGTCCGCCGGTTTGGCGATCTCCTGTTTGGTCGGGAGGGTGTTCGGCGACGTCCACACCCGGTTGAAGCCCTCCATGCCCACCTCCTCGACGACCGCGCTGACGAACCGCTCGCCGTCGCGGTACTGCCGCAGCTTGGCGTCCAGGCCGAGCAGCTTGCGCAGCGCCTGGTCCAGCCGGCCGGCGCCGCTGGCCCGGCGCTTCTGGAACTTCTCCCGGATCTCCGCGACCGACGGCACGACATCGGGCCCCACACCGTCCATCACATAATCCGCGTGCCCCTCCAGCAGGGACATCACCGCGGTCAGCCGGCCGAGGATCTCGCGCTGCGCGGGCGTCTGCACGAGATCGACGAGGGAGCGGCCCTCGTCCTCGCCCTCCTCGCCCTCGGGCTTGGCGCCGGCCAGCGACTGGGCGGCCTCACGCAGCCGCTCCAGGAGGGCGCCCGGGTCGATGTCCGTCTCACCGAGGAACGACTGGATCTCGCCCTCGATGTGGTCCCGCAGCCACGGGACGGCGGTGAACTGGGTGCGGTGGGTCTCCTCGTGGAGGCACACCCACAGCCGGAAGTCGTGCGGGGCCACTTCGAGCTCGCGCTCCACGTGCACGATGTTCGGCGCGACGAGCAGCAGCCGGCCGCCCTGCGCCGCGGCCGGCAGATCACGGGAGGCCGGGGCGAACGTCTCGTACTGGCCGAGGACCCGCGAGGCCAGGAACGACAGCAGCATGCCCAGCTCCACGCCGGTCACCTTGCCGCCGACCGCGCCGAGCACCGCGCCCCCGGGGACCGTCGAGCGGCGGTCCTCCATCTTGGCCAGCAGCGGCTTGAGCACCGCCCGGAACCCCGCGACATTCGCCTTGATCCAGCCGGGCCGGTCCACGACGAGGACCGGCGTGTCATGCGGCTCCTCGCCCGTCGCGTCGGGCTGTGCCATCCGCGTGAACGCCCGGACGTGTGCCTCGGAGGACTTGGCGTGCTTGCGCAGCTCGGCGACGATCGCGCGTGCCTCGTCCCGGCTCACCTCTGGGCCCGGCCGCACGAACCGGGTCGCGGTCGCGACCGCGAGGTTCCAGTCGACCATCTCGGTTCCACCGATGCTCGTCATGGGTTCACCGTACGTGGGGGCGTGGCCGCGGGGTAGCCGACTGTCTTCTTCCCACGATTTCGGCTTTCGCGCCGTGGTTCGTCTCGCCTGCGCATGCGCTTTGCCTTCGGCCCACGTTGCCGGCTTTCCCGCCGTGGGGGTTTCTCGCCGTTGCGCCTGCGGCGGGCTGGGTCCGCTGCGCGGGGCTGTTGGGCGCGGTGACGGGCCTCCGGGGCAGGGGTGTGGGACTGCTTCGCTTTACGTCCCACACCCCTGCCCCTCCGGCCGGTCCCCTCCCGTTGGGGGTGGGTGGGGGCCGGTGGGGGTGGACGTGAGTGGCTTTTACTTGTCCGGCCCTAGCGGCAGCCGCAGTTGGCTACTGCTGAGGCGAGTTTGTCCAAGGCGTTCTGGGCGCCTTGCGGGTCGGTGGTGCCGGTGGTCATGAAGGAGAAGGTCAGGAGGCGGCCGTCGGCGTCGACGACGGTGCCGGCGAGGGTGTTCACGCCGGTGAGGGTGCCGGTTTTGGCGCGTACGGCGCCGGCGCCGGCGCTCTGGCCCCGGTAGCGGTTGCTGAGGGTGCCGGTGAAGGCGGCCACGGGGAGGCCGGTGACGACGGGGCGCAGGGCCGGGTGGTCGGGCGAGGAGGCGTGCAGCAGGAGGCGGGAGAGCAGGCCGGCGGTGACCTTGTCGTCGCGGTCCAGGCCGCTGCCGTCCTCGAAGACGGCGCCGGAGAGCGGGAGGTGCTCCCGCTGGAGGGCGGTGCGGACGGCCTTGCCGGCCCCGGCGAAGCTGGCCGGCTGCCGGGAGGCCAGGGCGGTCTGGCGGGCCAGTGCCTCGGCGATGTCGTTGTCGCTGTAGGTGAGCATCCGCTCGACGAGGGCGGAGAGGGGGAGGGAGTGGACGGCGGCGATGCGGGTGGTCTTCTTGGGGGCCTTGGCGCTCTCGGGGTCGCCGTCGACGGTGATGCCGCGCTCGTGGAGCAGATCGGCGAAGGTGCGGGCCGCCGTGTGGGCGGGGTCGGCGTCGCGGGGGGCGGTGCCGTGCTCGGAGTCGTCGAGGCGGCCCTCGTCGGTCATCAGCGCGGTGACGGGGGCGATGTTCTCGTTCGGGCCGATGGGGTGCTCTGCGGGGCCCGAGTAGGCGGCGGTGTCATAGCCCAGGCTGATCTTGGTGAGGTGGCGCTTCTTGAGGGCGCGGGCGGTGGCGTCGGCGAGGGTGCGCAGGTTCGCGGGCTGTTCCTCGGCGCCGTGCCGCGGGGCGCGGGCGGTGAGGGTGGGGTCGCCGCCGCCGACCAGGACGAGGCGGTTCTTGCCGGTCAGCACGACGGTGGTGTCGATGCGGTGGTCGGGGCCGAGCGCGGAGAGCACGGCGACGGCGGTGGCGAGCTTGACGGTGGAGGCGGGGGTGGCGGCCTTGCCCTGGCCGTCGCCGAAGACCTCCCGGCCGGCGGCCACGTCCAGGACGGAAGCCGTCCGCAGCGGGCCGAGGGCCGGGTCCTTCAGCAGCGGCGCGAGCGCGTCGGCCAGTCCCGCGTCAGTGGGGGCGGGCGCCGCGCCACGGCCCGCGGCACCGGGCACCCGGCCGCCGAGCGCGGGCAGGACGGGGGGTGCGCTGGGCGCCGGCCGGGCCTCCGGAGCGTGATGCTCGCCACTGGCACCGTCCATCTCGGCCGCCTCCGCCCGCTCGGCCGTACGCTGACCCGAGTCCCACGGCCCGGACGCCGCCACCGCGACGATCGCGACCGCCAGGCCGGTAGCTGCGGAAACCGCCGTCAGCCGCCAGGTCTGCTGGGTCTGGCGGGGTGTGGCCTGCCAGGTCTGCCGCGTGGCATCGATGGCCGTCTGCGCCCACCGGACCGCCGCGCGCGTCGCCGCCCGCGCGGACCGTTCCGCTGACTGCCATCTGACCTGCCACTTTCCGGTCTCGGGCACCTCGGACCAGCCCCTTTCGCCACCACACACCTGCGTGGGGGACACTTAATCACCAGACGTATGTGTTGATCATGGAGGAGCCACCCGTGGAGTTCGACGTCACCATCGAGATCCCGAAGGGTTCGCGGAACAAGTACGAGGTGGACCACGAGACCGGTCGGATCCGCCTGGACCGTCGACTCTTCACCTCGACCAGCTACCCGGCCGACTACGGCTTTGTCGAGAACACCCTGGGCGAGGACGGCGACCCGCTGGACGCGCTGGTCATCCTGGACGAGCCGACCTTCCCCGGTTGCCTCATCAAGTGCCGCGCCATCGGCATGTTCCGGATGACGGACGAGGCCGGCGGCGACGACAAGCTGCTGTGCGTGCCCGCGTCCGACCCGCGTGTGGAGCACCTGCGGGACATCCACCACGTGTCGGAGTTCGACCGCCTGGAGATCCAGCACTTCTTCGAGGTCTACAAGGACCTGGAGCCCGGCAAGTCCGTCGAGGGCGCCGACTGGGTCGGCCGCACCGAGGCCGAGGCGGAGATCGAGGCCTCGTTCAAGCGCCTTGAGGCGCAGGGCGGCGCGCACTGACGCAGCGTCGTCGGCCCGGCGTCCGGCGGGGTTTCCCTGACCGCGGCGCCCGGGTCAGCGCGCGCTGATTTTCGTACGCGAACGGGCGGCACCCAGTCGGGTTGCCGCCCGTTCGTGCGTGCCGGGGCCGGTCGGCGGCCCCGGCACGACCGCTCAGAAGCCGCGGGTGCGCTTGGCGGCCCGGCGTCCGCCGGCCTCCTCGACCCCGGGGGCGCGCAGGAACAGCCGGGCCACTTCGGCACCGAGGTTGACGCCCACGGCGATGGCGAGCGCCAGCGAGGCGGCCTGCACCAGGGAGGTGAGGCCCTCCGGCTGGTGGCCCTGGGCGAAGTTGAGCAGCCCGAAGTACGTGGCACTACCGGGCAGCAGCGGGCCGATGGCCGCGGTGACGTACGGCAGGGCCGACGCATAGCGGTAACGGGAGAGCAACTGCCCGAAGAGACCGACCAGTCCGGCCGCGATCGCGGTGGCGGGCACCGCGTTTATCTCGGCGACGTAGTGCAGGGCGCCGTAGACGACCCAGGCGACGCCGCCGTTCAGGGTCGCAAACGCCACGGTGTGCCGCTCCTGCTGGAGCAGCACACAGAACGCCAGCGCCAGCAGCATGGACGCGGTGATCTGGACCACCGGCTCGTTGTACGCCCCCAGCGCCTCCTCGGGGTTGAGCCGCCGGAGGCCGGGGTTCAGCTGGAGTCCGATGTAGAGCACGCTGAGGACGCCGACGACGATGCCGACGATGAGATAGCCGACCTCCAGCAGACGGGCGGCGGCGGTGATGTAGTAGCCGGTCAGCCCGTCGTGGACGCCGGCGACCAGCGCCCGCCCCGGGATCAGCGCGAACAGTCCACCGGTGATCACCGCGGACGCCTGCACATTGGCGTGGGCCAGACCGAAGGCGACGCCCACCGCCGCGGGCGGCATCGCCGCGACCACGAACTGGTAGAACTCCGGCAGCCCGCGCCCGGACGCGAGCCAGGCCAGCCGGTCGCCGAGCATGGAGCCCACCGCGGCCGCGAAGAACACCAGCATCGTGCCGCCGACCAGCATGGAGGCGGCGCCGGACAGCAGCCCGGAGGCCACCGTCAGCGCCCAGCTCGGGTACGGGTGGCGGTTACGGCGGATCTCGGCGAGGCCGCGGTAGGCCTCTTCGAGGGTGATGCCGTCGGAGGTGATGTCGTCGACGAGCCGGAAGACGGCGGACAGCCGGTTGTAGTCGACGCCACGGCGCCGGACCGTGCGGCTGGCCGTCACCGGGTCGTCGACCAGCGACGGCTGGTAGGAGATCGACAGCAGGGTGAAGGTGACGGTCGGCTCGACCCGCTCCAACCCGTAGGCGTGCGCGACACCGAACATCGCGGCCTCGACGTCCTCGGCGCCCTCGCCGCCGGCGAGCAGGATCTCGCCGATACGGAGCGTCAGGTCGAGTACGCGGGGAACGGCCGGGCCGGTGTCCTCCTCGCCGCGCTCCGGGCGCTCGGGGACCGGGCGCTCGTGGACCGGCATCCGGAGCATGGTCCGCATCCGGTCCTGCCAAGGGGCTTCCTTGGTGAGGCTGACGGCCGGTATGCCGTGCGGCGGGGTGAAGGCGACACTCATCGCCGTGGCGCCCACGGGAGCGGGCAGCGGGGTCTGGCCGGTGGTACTGCTCGGCAGGGTGAAGGCCGAGCCCTCCTGCTCGGCCGGCGTCTCCGGGCGCAGCCCCGCGGGCAGCGCGAATTCGGAGGTGGGGTGCTCGTCCTCGGGAAGCGGCGGGTAGGGCACGCCCAGGGGCGGAGTGAAGGCGCTGTGGGCCTCGTCCGACTGGGACTTGCGGTCCTCGGGACCGGTCTGATCCGAGGCACCACTGCCACCACCGCTGCCAATCGTGCCGCGCTGGCCGCGCTGGCCGCGCTGTGGGTCCGACACCACGGGTCTTCGCTCTCCTCGTACGCCTCCTGACGGATGTCAAGGACACGATGCCTGATGAGGATGCGGGGCGCTTGCACGGGGGGCGCGAATTTCGGGCGGGCCACGTTGTCGGCTGTCCCGCCTTGCGCCTGCGGCGGGGCCGCACCACGTTGTCGGCTGACCCGCCGTGGCGCCTGCGGCGGGCTTGTGCCGCTGCGCGGGGCTGTCGGGTGCGGCGACGGGCCGGTGGGGCCGGGGTGCAGGACTGCTGCGCTTTACGTCCTGCACCCCGGCCCCACCGGCCCGTCGCCTCCCGTTGTGGGTGTGGGGGTGGAGCTGTGTGGTCTTCTCCCTGCGCTGTGTGTGGCCTGGTTCCTGCCCTTGTCAGCGCTTGGCGTGGCGGCCGCGGCGGGGTTCTGCGGGGGTGCCGTGGGGGCGGTCCGTGGGGTGGGACGGGGTGGGCTGGTCCTTCTTGGCCTTGCTGCGGGCGCGGAGGAACTCGATGGCGATCGGTACGACGGAGATCAGCACGATCGCGACCAGGATCAGCTCGATGTGCTGGTGGACGAACTCGACCTTCCCCAGGGAGGCGCCGAGCAGCGTGACACCCGCGCCCCACAGGGCGCCGCCGATGATGTTGAAGGTGATGAAGGAGCGGTAGTTCATCCGGCTCACACCGGCGACGATCGGCGTGAAGGTGCGCACGATCGGCACGAAGCGGGCCAGGATCAGCGACTTGGGTCCGTACTTCTCGAAGAAGTCGTGCGCCTTCTCGACGTTCTCCTGCTTGAACAGGCGGGAGTCGGGGCGCTTGAAGAGCGAGGGCCCGACCTTCCGGCCGAAGAGGTAGCCGGCCTGGTCGCCCAGGACGGCGGCCAGCACGACCAGCGCGCACACCAGCCACAGCGGCGTGTCCAGCTTGTTCGTCGTCACCAGCAGACCGGTGGTGAACAGCAGCGAGTCACCCGGCAGGAAGAAGCCGATCAGCAGGCCGGACTCCGCGAAGACGATGACCAGGACGCCGATCAGGCCGAATGTGGTGATGAGATAGTCCGGGTCCAGCCACTGGGGGCCGAGCGCGAGAGTATTCACGGGGTGAAGGCTCCTGGGTCGAGGGCGCCGGATCGTGCGGTGCGTGGGGGCGAAGCGACGGGTGGAAGGCGCGTGTGCGGCCAAAACTATCAACGCCGAGCGGCCCGCCTTGGTTCCAGGCGGGCCCCGGACCCGCCCCCCCCACCCGACGGCCCCCGACCGCTGGCCGCCCCCGGGGGGCCGGGTGATGCTGGCCGTAAGGAGGTGCGCGTCATGGGCATCGAGGAATACGGCGGTGGACAGCATGCGCAGTCCGACGTCCTGGTCGTGACGACCAATGACGTCCCGGGGTTTCACGTGGAACGGGTGATCGGCGAGGTCTTCGGCCTGACGGTGCGCTCACGGCACCTCGGCAGCCAGATCGGCGCGGGCCTGAAGTCGATGATCGGCGGCGAGCTGCGGGGCCTGACCAAGACCCTGGTGGAGACCCGTAACCAGGCGATGGAACGGCTGGTGGACCAGGCCCGCTCGCGCGGTGCGAACGCGGTGCTGATGTTCCGCTTCGATGTCACGGAGGCCGCCGACGTGGGCACCGAGGTGTGCGCCTACGGAACGGCCGTGGTGCTCTCCCCGCAGAGCTGACCCCGTAGCGCGCTCCGTACGGGCCGGGGGCGCCCTCCCCGGCCCGTACGGATCACTGGTGGCGGGCCGCGTTGGCCAGGATCGCGTCCCGCAGGTACCCGGCGAGGCCGGCCCGGATTGCCTCATAGGTGGCGGTGAAGCGTTCGTCGGCGACATAGATCTCGCCGAGGCAGGTGTGCAGTTCGAGCGAGCATTCGTAGTACGCAGCGCAGATGAACTGCCGGTGCTCCTCGGCGACATCCATGGCCGTCGCGGAGTCCGCCGGCACCCCCTCGGCGAGCAGGTCCGCCATCTTCCGGTGGAGGGCGTCGAGCTCTGCCGTCAGCCGCTTCCAGTCCTCCTTGGTGTACGCGGCCGTCCTGCGCTGCGACTCCTTGTAGGCCTCGGTGTGGCCCCAGCGCTCCTCGACCTCCGCCGCGTGCTCGTCCGGGTCGAAGTCCCCGAAGACCTCGAACTTCTCCTCCGGTGTGAGCCGTACGTTCATCCTGCGGGCCTCCATCGCGTGTTCGACGGCGGCGGCCATTTTCTGGAGCTTCTCGATCCGTGTGGTCAGCAGGTCGTGCTGGCGCCGCAGATGCTCCCGCGGGTCCGCGTGCGGATCGTCCACGAGGGCCGCGACCTCGTCGAGCGGAAAACCGAGCTCCCGGTAGAACAGGATCTGCTGCAACCGGTCCAGGTCGTCCTCGCCGTAGCGACGGTGACCTGCGTGATTGCGCTCGCCGGGCTGGAGCAGCCCGATCTCGTCGTAGTGGTGCAGGGTGCGCACCGTCACACCGGCGAAGGCGGCGACCTGCCCTACCGAATAGCTCACTTCCGCTCCCTCCTGGGTACCCGCACCACGATGCGGCCTCACGCCGCGTGAGGTGCAAGTCCGCATCATGAAAACCCGTGAGGCGCCGGAGCGGCGGGTGAGATCCTGCGCCCCATGCTGGGGATAACGGATCTGTCCACGTATCTGGTGGGACTCGCGCTGATCATTCTGCTGCCGGGCCCGAATTCGCTCTACGTCGTTTCGGTGGCGGCCCGGCGCGGCCCGCGGGTGGCCTACCGGGCGGCGGCCGGGGTGCTGTGCGGTGACACGGTGCTGATGACGCTGTCGGCGGGCGGGGTGGCCTCGCTGCTCCAGACCACCCCGGTGCTGTTCGCCGTGGTCAAGTTCGCCGGTGCGGGCTATCTGACGTGGCTGGCGGCCGGGATGCTGCGCGGCGCCTGGGCACTGTGGCGGGGCCGGGAGGCCCGCCGGGCCGAGCGGGGCGAGGAGACGGCCGGGGCGGCGAAGGAGGCCGTGGAGCGGCCGTACCGCAGGGCGCTGGTGGTCAGTCTGCTCAACCCGAAGGCGATCTTGTTCTTCATCTCCTTCTTCGTGCAGTTCGTGGACCCGTCCTATGCCCACCCGGTGCTGTCGTTCCTGACGCTGGGCGCCTGGGCGCAGCTGTTCAGCTTCACGTATCTGACGGTCCTGATCTTCAGCGGGACGTATCTGGCGGCGACCTTCCGCCGCCGCAAGCGGCTGACCGCCGGGCTGTCCGCGGGCGCCGGTGCGGCGTTCCTCGGCTTCGCCGCGAAGCTGTCGCTGGCGAGTGCGAACTGAGCCGGCGCCGGGCAGCCGGCGCGCACCCACGGGCGGGTGGCGGTCCTCCGGGGCGGCCGCCCGCCCGTGGCGCTTCCACTGGGTGAACCCTGGAGGCCACGTACCCCCTATGCCCTTATTGTCGGGTTCGAGGAGGTAGGCCGATGCCCGTGCACGACGTCCATGTCGCCGTCATCTACTACTCGTCGACCGGTACCGTCGCCGAGCTCGCCCGGCTGATCGCGGACGCCGCCGAGCACGCCGGAGCGGACGTACGACTGCGCCGGGCCGCGGAACTCGCCCCCCAGACCGCCATCGACGCCAACCCGGCCTGGGCCGCCAACGCCGCGGCCACCGCCGACATCATGGAGGCCACCCACGAGGACGTGCTCTGGGCGGACGCGGTGATCTTCGGGACCCCCACCCGCTTCGGCAATGTGACCTCGCAGCTCAAGCAGTACCTCGACGCCCTGGGCGGCCTCTGGCAGCAGGGCCGGCTGGCCGACAAGGTCTACAGCGGCTTCACCGCGAGCGCCACCAAGCACGGCGGCCAGGAGTCCACCCTGCTCGCGCTGTACCAGACCGTCCACCACTTCGGCGGCATCCTCGTGACGCCGGGCTACACCGACCCGGCGAAGTTCTCCGACGGCAATCCGTACGGCACCTCCCATGTCGGCGGCCCCGACACCCCGCTCGACGACGACGCACGCACCGCCGCCCGCATCCAGGCGGAGCGCGTGGTGAAGTTCACCAAAGCCATCAAACACGGCCTTTCACAGGCCAGTTGACGGGTAGGCGCGACAGATGACTCTGCACAAAGGTGCATCACCGGCCGACCGCAAGCAGACCGGGCACCCGGTCAACCCCTTCTACGGCGAGGCCGACCCGGTCGCCGGAATGGAGACCGCACCGCCCCAGCACACCCTGCCCGACGGCCCGCTCGCCCCGCACAACGCCTATCAGTTCGTGCACGACGAGCTGATGCTGGACGGCAACTCCCGGCTGAACCTGGCGACGTTCGTCACGACCTGGATGGAGCCGCAGGCCGGGGTCCTGATGGCGGAGTGCCGGGACAAGAACATGATCGACAAGGACGAGTACCCGCGCACCGCCGAACTGGAGAAGCGGTGCGTGGCGATGCTCGCCGACCTGTGGCACGCCCCCGACCCGTCGTCCGCCGTCGGCTGCTCCACCACCGGGTCGAGCGAGGCCTGCATGCTCGCCGGGATGGCCTTCAAAAGGCGCTGGATGCAGCGCAACCAGGACCGCTATCCGGGCAGCGCCCGGCCCACCCTGGTCATGGGCGCCAATGTCCAGGTCTGCTGGGAGAAGTTCTGCAACTTCTGGGAGGTCGAGGCACGCACGGTCCCGATGGAGGGCGACCGCTTCCATCTGGACGCGGCCTCGGCCGCCGAGCTGTGCGACGAGAACACCATCGGCGTCGTGGCGATCCTCGGCTCGACCTTCGACGGGTCGTACGAGCCGGTGGCCGACATCTGCGCGGCGCTCGACGAGGTCCAGGAGAAGCGGGGCTGGGACATCCCGGTCCATGTGGACGGTGCCTCCGGCGCCATGGTCGCGCCGTTCCTCGACCCGGAGCTGATGTGGGATTTCCGCCTGCCCCGGGTCGCCTCCATCAACACCTCGGGGCACAAATACGGACTGGTCTACCCGGGCGTCGGCTGGGCGCTGTGGCGCGACACGGAGGCACTGCCCGAGGAGCTGGTCTTCCGGGTCAACTACCTGGGCGGCGACATGCCGACCTTCGCCCTCAACTTCTCCCGGCCCGGCGCCCAGGTCGCCGCGCAGTACTACACCTTCCTGCGGCTCGGCCGGGCCGGCTTCCGCGCCGTACAGCAGGCGACCCGCGACGTGGCCGGCTCGATGGCCGAACGGATCGGCGCACTGGGCGACTTCAGGCTGCTCACCCGGGGCGACCAGCTGCCGGTCTTCGCCTTCACCACCGCGGACCACGTCACCGCGTTCGACGTCTTCGACGTGTCCCGGCGGATGCGGGAACGCGGCTGGCTGCTGCCCGCCTACAGCTTCCCGCCGAACCGCGAGGACCTGTCCGTCCTGCGGGTGGTCTGCCGCAACGGCTTCTCCATGGACCTCGCCGATCTGTTCCTCGCGGACCTGGAGCAGCTGCTGACCGAACTCCGGCAGCAGTCGGGCCCGATGCAGCGCCCGGAGAGCGTCGCCACGGCCTTCCACCACTGACGGACGTGCGGCCCCGGCCGCCGCGCAGGCCCGTCGCCCGCCCGGCGCAGCCAGGGCGCGCGGGACGCGGTCAGCGGGCCTCCGTGGCGCCGTCGCCCGCGCCGTCCCCCGGATCCTCCGCGTCCGTCGTCGCGTACGGGTTCTGCTGCCCCTCCGCGAGCACGCCCACGAACGGCTCCCCCTCGCCGGCGAAGACATATGCCCCGCCCTCGATCCGCTCGATCAGCCCCTGGGTCCACGCGGCGCCGCTGTCCGCGGCGTCCACCCACATATGCATGATCTCGCCGATGTGCCCGAGCTGTTCGGTCCCGCCCTCGGGGGTGTAGTAGCCGGTGACCGTGCCGCGCCACTCCCGCAGGCCCCGGACGCGCTCCGTGAGCAGCGCCACCGCCTCGGCCCGCGGCAGATCGACGACGAAGCCGAGGCCCGCGCTGAGCATGTCGGTCTTCTGGTCGTGCTGGGAGAGCGCGGCACGCAGCAGCGCGAAATACTCCGTCTCGCCCGCCGCGGTCAGCTCGTACTCGGTACGCGGCGGGCCGCCGACGGTGCTGGGCGCGATGTCATGAGCCCGCAGCAGCCCTTGCTTGGCCATCTGCTTGAGCGCGTGGTAGATCGAGCCGGGTTTGGCGTGGGACCACTCATGGGCGCCCCAGTACTCCAGGTCGTTGCGCACCTGGTAGCCGTGCGCCCGGCCGTGCTGCCGCACGGCGCCCAGTACCAACAGCCGGATCGCCGACATCGTCTCCTCAATCCCTCGCGCGCCCCTTCCGCCAGCCTAGAGCGCGCGCGGACCCCGCCCCGCTACCCCTCCCGGGCGGCGCGCTCCTCGTCCACCAGCTCAAAGGCCGTCTTGCCGTCGAGGGACTCGCGGATGATGTCGGCGTGGCCGGCGTGCCGGGCCGTCTCCTCGATCAGGTGCAGCAGCAGCCAGCGCATCGACTGCCGGGCCTCCGGCGGGAACCACGGCGCCTCGGGCAGCGGGAAGGTGTCGTTCAGGCTGGGCACGGAGCGGATGAACTCCTCCGTCCGCTTCGCCACCCGCTCCCAGAAGGCCAGCATCTCCGCCAGGGTCTCGCCATCGGCCAGCTGGAAGCTCAGATGCCAGGTGTCCTGGGTCCGCTCGATGGAGTGCGGCAGCTCCTGCGCGGTCTCGACCCAGCCCTGCTCGGTCTCCGCGACATGCTTGACCAGTCCGGCCAGCGACAGCTCACTGGCGCTCGGCCGCTGGGTCGCCCGGTCCTCGGTCAGCCCCAGGACCGCCCGGCGCAGCCCGCCGCGCTGGGCCTCCAGGAAGGCCAGCAGCGCGCCGGTCTCGTCGCCGTGTGCCTCGGCAAGAACGTGAGTGGGCATGGGGTCCACCTTTCGTGACGTCCCTCGGCAGCCGGCCCGTCGCCGTCCGCCTTCCGACAGCACTCAACGTAGGAGCCCTTGCGGTCAGCTTCTGTCCGCAACGCGCCACGGGTCGTCGCCGATCCCTCCGGACCGGGGAGACCGCCTCAGAACGGGAACTGCGACCGCCCGTGCTGGATGGAGATCCACTTGGTCGTGGTGAAGGCCTCCACCATCGCGTCGCCGTTCAGCCGTCCCACCCCGGAGCTCTTCTCGCCGCCGAAGGGCACGATCGGCTCGTCGTGCACGGTGGCGTCGTTGATGTGGAACATCCCGGTGTCGATGCGCTTGGCGAACCGCACCCCGCGCTCGATGTCACCGGTGTGCACGGCGCCGCTGAGCCCGAACGAGGTCGCGTTGGTCAGCCGCACCGCCTCCTCGTCACCGTCGAACGGCACCAGCAGCACGACGGGCCCGAAGATCTCCTGCCGCAGCAGCGGGGAGTCCTCCGGCAGCCCGCTCAGCACGCTCGGGGCGACCAGTGTGCCCCGGGTCTCGCCATGGAGGAGCGCCGTGGCGCCGTCCTCGACCGCGCGGTCCACCAGCGCGGAGATCGCCTCGGCCTGGCCCTCGTTGATCAGCGGGCCGATGTGGGTCTGCGGATCGGTGGGGTCCCCCACCTTGAGCGAGGCGACCTTGGCGACGAATTTCTCGGTGAACTCCCGCTCCACGGCGCGGTCCACGAGCACCCGGTTCGCGGCCATACAGACCTGGCCCTGGTGGACGAAGCGGCTGAAGACGGCGGCGTCCACCGCGTAGTCGATATCGGCGTCGTCGAGCACGACCAGGGCGCTGTTGCCGCCCAGTTCCAGCACCGTGTGCTTGAAGTGGGAGGCGGCGACCGTCGCGACATGCCGGCCGACCTTCTCGGAGCCGGTGAAGGAGATGGTCTTGGGCACCGGGTGCTCGATCAGCGCATCACCGATCTCGGCGATGTCCGTGACGACGACGTTCAGCAGCCCGGCCGGCAGCCCGGCCTCCTCGAAGATCCTGGCGACCAGACCGCCGCCGCAGACCGGGGTGTTCTGGTGCGGCTTGAGGACGACGGCGTTGCCGAGTGCGAGGGCCGGCGCGACGGACTTGAGCGACAGCAGGAAGGGAAAGTTGAAGGGGCTGATGACGCCGACGACCCCGACCGGCAGCCGGTAGAGGCGGTTCTCCTTGCCGTCGATCGGCGAGGGCAGTATGCGGCCCTCGGCACGCAGCGCCAGCTGAATGGCCTCGCGCAGGAACTCCTTGGCCAGATGCAGCTCGAAGCCCACCTTGGCGAGCGTCCCGCCCACCTCCGCGGCGATCGCCCCGCCCAGCTCCTCCGCACGGTCGTCGATGATCCGCAGCGCGCGCTCGAAGACCAGCCGCCGGGTGTAGGGATTGGTGGCGCCCCACTCCCGCTGTGCGCGTTCGGCGGCACGGTAGGCCTGGTCGATCTCCGCTACCGTGGCGACGGGTATGGAGGCCAGTTTCTCGCCGTTGTACGGATTGAAATCGACGATGTCCCACGAGCCGCTGCCGGAGCGCCACTCACCGTCGATGAACTGATACGCCAACTCGTCGAAGTAGGACATGCCATCCCGATCTGGAGAACAGGGCGCTCAGGGCGCCGCATTGGGGGGTGCTGACTCCTGATGGTGCGCCATCCTACCGACGCGTCACATGAGTTGGAGCAGCCCGCGCAACAGGTCCCTGGTCTCCGACGGATTCGGCCCCTCTTCCTGGAGGCGGTCCATCACCCGTGCGTACTGGGCGACTTCCTCGGGCTTGTCCAGATACAGCGCACTCGTCAGCTGCTCCAGATAGACGACGTCCGGCAGACCCGACTCCTGGAAGCCGAGCATGGTGAACGCCCCGCTCTCCCCCGCGTGCCCGCCCAGGCTGAAGGGCATCACCTGGAGCCGTACATTGGGCCGCTCGGACACCTCGATCAGATGCTTCACCTGCTCGCGCATCACCGCGCGTTCGCCGTACGGGCGCCGTAGCGCGGCCTCGTCCAGCACACAGTGGAACTGCGCCGAGCGCTCGGCCACCAGCAGCTTCTGCCGCTCCATGCGGAGCGCGACCCGTCTCTCGATCTCCGCGGTCCCGGCGTCCGGCATGCCCCGTCTGACGACCGCCTGCGCATAGCTCTCGGTCTGCAACAGCCCGTGGACGAACTGGACTTCGTAGACCCGGAGCAGCGACGTGGCGCCTTCCAGACCCACATACGTCTGGAACCACCCGGGCAGCACATCGCCGTAGCTGTGCCACCAGCCGGCGACGTTCGCCTCCCGCGCCAGGGAGAGCAGCGCCTCGCGCTCCTGGGCGTCACCGACCCCGTACAGGGTGAGCAGATCCTCCACATCCCGTGCCTTGAAGCTCACGCGGCCCAACTCCATGCGGCTGATCTTGGATTCGGACGCACGGATCGAGTAGCCGGCCGCCTCGCGGGTTATCCCACGCGATTCACGCAGCCGGCGGAGCTGCGACCCGAGCAGGATTCGCCGCACCACCGACCCGCTCGACTCACTTGCGGACACCTCTCAGACCCTCCTGTGACCCCACCCCGTCCAACAGAGGGCCGCAAGTCTGCCACGTCCGGGCTTCGTTGAGTGCTCATCCGGTTACGGATACGTGAGGCCCCCGCAAGCCCTCCACAAGAAGTGGTAGGAAGAATTCCGCTCAAATCGGCGCACGCCCCCGCAATCACGTCACGTGCACGTGCATCTGCCCTTGCATCTGTCTCGCGCATTGGGAACCATAGGCGTCGCACGCATGCACGCTCGTGAAAGATCCGCCAGATCCGGCTGCCCGGCCAGGGTCATGACGTCCGCGAACGCCAGGAGTGCCTCGCATGGGGACCAAGGTTTTGACCATGCTCGAGCCGTTATGGCAGGGCTTTCCTCCCGTCGACCCCCTGGCCGTCTCCGGATCCGCATCCCGCACGCTCCCACCGCGCTATGAATCGGTGCGCTGCGCACGGGCGTTCACCCGGGAGACCTTGCAGGGCTGGGAGCTGGACGAGCTCTTCGACTCGGTCGCCCTGGTCGTCTCCGAACTCGTCACGAATGCGCTGCGACACGCGATCCTCGCCGCTCCGGAGCACCCGGACACCGCCCCGGAGCACCCCGACGCCACCCCGCCGGCCCGGCTGCATCTGATGCGCTGGTCCTCCCGGCTGGTCTGCGCCGTACGGGACCCGAGCGATGACTCACCGGTCGCCGGCGAGGCGGATTTCGCCGCGGAGTCCGGGCGCGGGCTGTATCTCGTGGATTCCTTCAGCGACAGCTGGGGCTGGCATCCACTGGCCGGCGCCACGCACGGCAAGATCGTGTGGGCGCTCTTCCGGCTGCCGTAGCCGTTGTGCACACCGGGCGTACCGCGAGGGGCGGGCGCCCGGTCGTTCTGTGTGGGCGGGACGGGCGGTCAGTCCCGGACGAGATGGTCGAACTCCCCGTCCTTGATGCCGAGCAGCATCGCCCGCACCTCGGCCGGCGTGTAGATGAGCGCCGGGCCGTCCGGGAAACGGGAGTTGCGTACCGCGATGTCACCCCCGGGCAGCTTGGCGAACTCCACGCAGGAGCCCTGGGAGTTGCTGTGCCTGCTCTTCTGCCACGCCACATCACGGAGATCTGTGGCGGCCATGCCGTTGTATGCGTGGGGCACAGGGGTCTCCCGGTGATAAATGGTGTCAACTGCCCGGGATCATAGCTGCGTTCACATGCGGATGCATGCGCAGATGCACGTGCACGACAGCCGGTGCAGAGGCCGTCACAGCTCGTCGAACGCGGTCACCGAGCCCTCACGGAGGGTCGGCCACCGGCCGTCGCCCCGGACGCGATGCGCTGTCACCTGGTACGGATCGGCGGGCCGGCACTCTCAGGCACAAGGACGAGACGTGTGCCACGCCCTCCGGGTTCCGCACCCGGGCACTCCGTCCGCCCGGCACGAGGGCCCTCCCCCTGCGCACACCCCCGGACAAACGAAGGAGCTCCCCTACGCACTGGACGTAGGGAAGCTCCGGCCCGTCACCGGACGGCGGCCGTCACCGCGACGCGTAGGGCAGCAGCGCCATCTCCCGGGCGTTCTTGATCGCACGGGCCAGCTGCCGCTGTTGTTGCGCGGTGACCCGGGTGATCCGGCGGCTGCGGATCTTTCCGCGGTCGGAGAGGAACTTCCGCAGCAGATCGGTGTCCTTGTAGTCGACGTAGGTGATGCCGGCCGCGTCGAGCGGATTGCGGCGGGGCGCGGGCGTCCGGCGCGGGTCGTGCCGTCGGGGCATGGGGAGCTTCCTTGTGCGTGCTGAGGGCCGGATCCGTGCGTACGGAGGCGGCCCGTCTTACGAAACGGGGTCGAGGAGGGCGTCGAAGGCGGGCGGCAGGCTCTTCCAGGCCGGCGGGCCGCCCGCGAACTCGGCGTCGGTGAGCAGGCAGGAGTCCAGCAGGGACCGCAGGCCCTCGCGGTCCAGGCCCGGCGAGGTGAAGACCAGATGCTGGGTGCGGTCACCGTGCTCGGGATGCCAGTCCAGCGCGGCGGCGGCCCGGCGCATCGGCGGCACCATCTCCCAGGCGGCGTCCGGCAGCGCGGCCAGCCACGGCCCGGCGTTCTCCACACACAGCGCACCGCCGGCCGCGTCCCAGGACAGCAGCGTGTCCGGGCGGTCGGCCAGCCAGAACCGGCCCCGGCTGCGGGCGGCCGCACAGGTCAGGTCCTCCAGCGCGGCATAGAGCCGCTCGGGGTGGAAGGGCCGGGCCCGCCGCCAGACCAGTGTGCCGACCCCCTCCGCGTCGGCCTCCTGCGGCAGCAGCGCACAGGCCGGGTGCTGACGGTCAGCGGCCGCGGCCACATCGAACCCGGCCAGCGCGGCGGCCGCCAACTCCCCGGATTCCACCGGGACCTGGTGTGCCATCGGGTGCAGCTGGCCGAGCAGCGCCAGGTCGGCGGGCTCCGCCGGCTCCTCCCCCGTCGCGATCGCCAGCACCGGCGCGTACTCCAGCTGCCGCGCCCAGGTGTCGGCGACCGTGCGCTGGTCGGAGGCCGCGGCGGCGAGGCCCGCCTCGGCGAGGTCGTCGCCGCAGCTCAGGTAGGGCAGCAGCAGCGCCGGGTCGACGGCGGTGAGCACACCGGTCAGTGCGAGGTTGTCGCTGCCGCAGGCGGTGATCACTTCGGCCATCGCCTTGGGCTCGACCGAGTCCCACAGTTCGACGATCGCCAGCCGGCAGGTCCGGCCGGCCGCCAGCCGCTCCAGCTCGGGCACCAGGTCCTCGCGCAGCGCACAGCAGGCGCAGTCGTTGACCAGCGGCGCGTCCCCGGTGTCGAGCGTGCCGCCCGCGTCCCGGACGGTGCGCCGCACGGTGCCTTCGGCGGCCGAGGCGAGGTCGTGGTGGAGGGCGACGCTGCCGGGGACGGTCCGCAGCAGCCGCTCGACGGCGGCCCGCCGCGCGTCGTCGTGCAGGCCGCCCACCAGCACGACGTTGAGCCGCTCCATCAGCGGGCCCGCTTGCCGTAACGGCGCTCGAACCGCTCGACGCGGCCCGCGGTGTCCAGCACCCGGGCGGTGCCCGTGTAGAAGGGGTGGCTCGCCGAGGAGATCTCGACGTCGATGACGGGATAGGTGTTCCCGTCCTCCCACTCGACCGTCTTCTCGCTGGTCGCGGTCGAGCGGGTCAAAAAGGCGTAGTCGGCGGCCCGGTCGCGGAAGACGACGGGCCCGTAGGCGGGGTGGATTCCAGGCTTCACGGTGCTCAGCGCTCCTCTCGGAAGGCGACGTGCCGGCCGGCCACCGGGTCGTACTTGCGCAGTTCCAGGCGGTCGGGGTCGTTACGGCGGTTCTTGCGGGTCACGTAGGTGTAGCCGGTGCCGGCGGTGGACCGGAGCTTGACGACCGGGCGTAGTTCGTTGCGGGCCATGTGGTTAGTATACGGAAATGGTTTCCATTTTCAATAGGCCCTCACCCGGGCCGCTGACCGAAGGGATCGCCCCGTGTCCGCCCACTGCCAGCTGACCGGCCGCTCGCCGGGCTTCGGCAACGCCGTCTCCCACTCGCACCGCCGCACCCCCCGCCGCTTCGACCTCAACATCCAGCGCAAGCGCTACTGGCTTCAGAGCGAGGGCCGGCACATCCGGCTCACCCTGAGCGCCAAGGGCATCAGGACCGTGGACACGATCGGGATCGAGGCGGCCGTCGCCCGTATCCGCGCCCGGGGAGGAAAGGTCTGATGGCCAAGCAGAGCAAGATCGCCAAGAACGAGAAGCGCCGCGCGACGGTCGCCCGCTACGCGGCCCGGCGCGCCGTCCTCAAGACCCTCATCCGCAGCCCGCACACACCGGAGGAGGAGCGCACCGCCGCCCGCCGCGAGCTGTCCCGCCAGCCGCGGGACGCCAGCGCCACCCGGGTACGCAACCGCGACAGCGTCGACGGCCGCCCGCGCGGCTACTTCCGCGCCTTCGGCCTGTCCCGCGTACGGCTGCGCGAACAGGCCCACGCGGGCTATCTGCCGGGCGTCCGCAAGTCCAGCTGGTAGCCACCGCACCGGCCGTCCGGCCCGGGGCGCCCCCTGGACCGGACGGCCGGACCCTTCGGGTAATACTGGACAGAACGTCCGCCGCCCCCGACGAAAGCGAGGCGCCCGTGCTCCGCAACGCCTTCGAACCCTGGCATTTGATCCTGATCATCGCGGTCCTGGTACTGCTCTTCGGCTCGAAGAAGCTGCCCGACATGGCGCGCGGCCTGGGCCGCTCGATGCGCATCCTCAAGTCCGAGGCGCGGGCCCTCCAGGACGACAAGCGGCCCGAGGCGCCCCGTACGGCCGAGGCACCCCGCCAGGAATCCGCCGCCCGGCACTGACCCGGAGGGGCCGTCCCCTCAGTGGTCGCCGCCCTCGTCGATCAGTCGCCGCACCTCGCGGTCGATCAGGCCCAGCCGGGCCTCGGCGACCAGCGGCACCGCGCGCCGCTGCCGCCGCGCCTCGGCGAGATCGATCTCCACGGCGACCAGCGCGGGCTCCCACTTGGGCGCCTGCGCCACCACGGCACCCCGCGGGTCCACCACCCGCGAGCCGCCCCAGAACGCCGCCCCGTGCTCATTGCCCACCCGGTTCACGAAGACCACCCAGCACTGGCACATCTTCGCTGTATAGGACAGCAGGGTGTCCCAGTAGAGGCCGGTGTCCATCGCCTCCGGGTCCAGGCTCGCCGCGCTGTTGGTCGGCACGAACAGCACCTCGGCGCCGTCCTGCACCGCCAGCCACGGCAGCGCCGGCTGCCAGGCGTCATTGCAGACCAGCGTGGCTCCCCGGCCGCCGCTCCGGTCCCGCTTCAGCTCGTACGCCCGCAGGGACTGCCCCGGGCTGACGTGCTTGCGCTCCTCCCACGCCAGGTAGTTGGGGAGATACAGCTTGCGGTGTGCGTGCACCAGCTCACCGGCCGCGTAGTGGGCCGCGGTGTTGTACGCCCGCAGACTGGTGTGCTCGTGGAAGCCGACCAGCACATCGGGGCCGCGGGTGCTGAGCTCCAGCAGCCGGGGGTCGCTCGCCTCCAGGGACGCATCGCGGTGCAGTGCGCCCAAGTGATAGCCGTGCAGGCTCAGTTCGGGGAAGACGACCAGGTCCGCGCCCTGCGCCGCCGCCTGCTCGATCTGCTCGCGGGCGATATCGAGGTTCTCCTCCACCTCACCCAGCACACAGTCGGTCTGCGCCAGCGCAATGAGCATGGCCCCACCTCATCGACTCATCACTTTTGCGGCCTTCACCCCAATTTTGCCAGAGGCCGGAGGTCGCGGCACGGCCCCGCGGAACATCCGGTTCCGCCCCGCTTCAAACACTCGGAAGACGGGTCCCCACCAATGAGCGAAAGAACGATCCTTCCCGTGCCGGACACGGGTTTCACGCGTTGATCCACACGATCCGTCGTACCTCCGCAGGGCCGCTTCCAGCCGCAGCTCGCCCCGCGACACAGCGGTACGACGGCGCGCGGTCGAACCGTCCGGCGATGCCGACGGGCGGCTCGACCGGGCGGCCGGGGCCGAGCGGCCCGCCGGACCCGCTCGGCCGGCCGCCGAGCCCCCGGGGACCGCCGGCCCACCCGCTCATCTGCGGCGCGTACGGGACCGGCGCAACAGCAGCGCCCCGCCCACCAGCAGCCCGCCGCCGACCGCCGCCACCGCGCCCAGCTCATCCGCTCCCGTGGCCGCCAGCAGCGCGGAACCCGCCGACGCCCCGGCCCGCGCCACCGCGTCCACCCGCTCCTCCTGCTGTGCGGGCCGCGGGGCGGGCCCGCGCACGTGCCCCGCCACAGGCCCCGGCGCGTGCTGCTCCGGCGCCGTGACAGGGCGCTCGACCCGCTCCGGGACCGGTCGCCGCGCCGGCTCCGCGCGGTGCTCCCGCTCCGGGGCCGTCCAGTGCACGCCCGGCGCCTGCTCCGCGCCCGCCGGCGGCTGGGCCACCGGAGCGTGCTGCACCGGCGGCGCCTGGCGCAAGGCCGGTGCGGGCGGCGCGCCGTTCCCGCACGCGTTGCCCATGGCCGGGTTCAGCGCCGCACCCGCGTCGACCGAATTGCCGCACGCGTTGACCGGCGTGTCCACGGTCACCTGGATGCTGTTCCCGGACAGCACTCCGGGAGAGTTCCTCGCTCCTCCGCCGGCTCCGGCATCCGCGTACGCCGCGCTGCCGGTCGCACCGATCACACCCGACGCGGCCGCCACGAACACACACGCCTTCAGGCTCTGTCGCATCTCTCATCCCTCCTCTGCGGTGATGGCGTACGGGCCGCCGCCCGCACCCCTCCCCCGTGCCGCTCACACGACCGGGCGGCCGGCAGCGCGTACGCGGCGCCGACCGCCCGGGAGCACAAGCGGTGGTACGGCCTGCGGCCGTTGGCGGGTCAGCGGTTGGCAACCCCGTTGCCGGACAGCACCGCGATGTCGTCCACGATGTGCGACAGCGCCTCGTCGCCCTTGGCCTGGCTCGAGTTCTCGACGCACTGCTGGTTCTGCGGCGACGAGAGCACGTTGACGTCCTGGGCGAGGAGCGCCGCCACGTTGACCTTCGGCAGGCCCAGGCAGAGGTCGTTCAGGGAGCCCTGCACGAGCCCGAGCTGGGTGCTCAGATTGCCGCGCGTGGTGGAGTTGCCGTAAATCGACTTGGAACCGTTGCCGTTGACCGTGGACGTGCCGTGATCGTCGCCGATCGCCATGGCCTGCGGCGCGGCCGCCGCGGTCATTCCCACGAGCGACGCCGCAACCGCCGCGCCCGCCATCATCTTCTTCATCGCGCAAACCCTTCAGGAGAAGGAACTCCCGGCACGGGAGCCCTGTTTGAATAACCCGTCATACCCGCGCGAGTTCCGCATCGTCACCCGAACAGCGGGCAACCATTTCCCCGAAAACGGCCTTGTATTGCCGTCCCTCATATCTCCCGCGCGACTTCCCAGGAATCTCCGGGCGGACGATACGACAAAGGGCCTACATCACCGGAAAACCGGGTAGCAGGCCCTGTCCTGTGTTTCTGGCCGGCGCGCCAATGCCCCCGGCAACCCCATCAATCGCACAGGGGCACTGGCACGCTTCCCTCCACACATCATTCTCAACGATCCGGTGCACCGCATATCAGTCACGGGCAAATAACAATTGCGGGCACTTGCGGCCGGACTCACGGACACCCCGGCTTCGCACCGCGACGGCAGCAAAAACCGGGCCGCCCAGAAGAAGGAGGACTGGGCGGCCCGGGTCTTACTCAGCGCCTCAGCGGTTGCCGGCGCCGTTGGCGGAGAGAATCGCGATGTCGTCGAGGATGTGCGACAGCGGCTCATCGCCCTTGGCCTGGGTCGAGTTCTCGACACACTGCTGGTTCTGCGGCGACGACAGGACGTTGATGTCCTGGAGGCCCGCCAAGCCGTTGATCTTGGGCAGGGCGATGCACGGCTTGTTGAGGGAGCCCTGGATCAAGCCGATCTGCGGGCTCATGTAGCCGTACGTGGTGGAGTTGCCGTAAATCTGGCGGGAACCGTTGCCGTTGACGGTGGAGGTGCCGTGGTCGTTACCGGTGGCCATCGCCTGCGGGGCGGCAGCGGCGGCAATACCGACAATGGACACAGCCGCAGCTGCGGTCGCCAGTGTCTTCTTGATCATTGCTAGTCCTTCGTGTTTCGGGTAGCCCTTGGGATGGGCACGCTGCCCAACTCGAAAGAATTGAGTTGGGTTGTGTTGATTCACTCAGATGAGCTTGTCCCCTGGTCAGTCGCACCGAAAAGGGGAACCGCCCGGGGGATACGGGCGGGATTCTTTTGCCGGGCCGCCGTGCGCCGTACTGCGATTTCCGCCGGGCCCGCGAAGCATTCGGCGACCGCCACAGCGCGGAACGATTAACTGCGAAGAGCACGCCGTACAGCTGCTGCCCGCCGCCCGGTCGGCGAGCCCATGGGCCGGGAATTACTTACCGAGCGGCAGGCCGCCGAGCAGCGGAGCGCTCTTGGTCGCTCCGGTGACATTCCCGAGAAGCTTCTTGGTGCTGGTCGACTTGACCTTGTCCTTCGTGGCCTTGACCATCTTGATCAGCGGTGCGATCTGGTGGCCGTCCAGCTGCTTGCTGTGCAGCGCGTCCGTCAGACCGCCGTTGAGGCTCATGGTCGGAGCGCCGGGCTGGGCGGCGAAAGCGGGCACGGCCGCACTCAGCGCCATGACGGAACCAGCAGCAACTGCGGCAGACTTCGCGTACTTCACTTTCAACTGTCCCTTCTCGGGCGGTGCTTGAAGGTCCTGCGACACCAGCGCCGCGTGAGCACTCACTTCGCTGCTCGGATCACCGCATTCACCCTGACTAACGAGTGCCGTCACACGGGGAAACTCTGAAGTTTCGCCTTCTTGAAGCGCCGCCCAAAGGAACCGGCTTTTGTGACGGAAATCCGGGGCCGAACACCGACCGGCCCCGGTGCGGGGGCGTCCGCGCACCGGGGCCGGATCAAATGACGCGGCTCGAATTTTCTTCGAGTCAGTGGTTCAGGCAGGTGTTGCCGAATGCCGGGTTCAGCAGAGCGACGAAGTTGATGCTGTTGCCGCACAGGTTGATCGGGATGTGGATCGGCACCTGGATGGCGTTGCCGGAGAGCACACCAGGGGAGTTCTTGGCGCCACCTGCGACACCCGCGTCGGCGAACGCCGGCGCCGCCGAGCCCACCGCCATGAGCGTTCCGGCAGTGATCGCTGCGACCTTTGCGTACTTCACTTTCAGCCCTTCCTTGCAGCGGGTCCGTAGCGAACACGACCGTCGTGTCGCTCGGGCGTTGAGCTGCTCGCCCGTAACGCCGCTGACGATATTGGTAACGATTGCTCCTCGTGGACGAAACTCTTCCCGGGAAGTTTTCGGAGGAATCGCCCAAATGATGCAAGACCGTTTCAGGAGATTGCCACCGCGCATACGACGCGGAAAAAACACCGGAGTTCGAACGTACGAGGTACCCGCTGAATACGAATTCCCTCCGCACGGGCCACAAATGTCTTGGGCCCCACGGTTCGCAGGAGGGTGGTGTCGCGGCCCGGACCGCTCAACTGGAGAGCCTGCGGCCGGGCCTGCGACCGATGGCCGGTTCAGCGGTTGCCGACACCGTTGGCGGCGAGCACCGCGATGTCGTCCAGGATGTGCGACAGCGCCTCGTCGCCCTTGGCCTGACTCGAGTTCTCGACGCACTGCTGGTTCTGCGGCGACGACAGGATGTTGATGTCCTGGGCGAGGACCGCCGCAAGGTTGACCTTGGGCAGGGCCAGGCACAGCTTGTTCAACGAGCCCTGGATGAGCTCCAGCTGCGGGCTCATGCTGCCGCGGGTGGTGGAGTTACCGAACACCGACGTGGCGCCATTGCCGTTGACCGTGGAGGTGCCCTTGTCGTTGCCGGTAGCCATCGCCTGGGGCGCGGCTGCCGCCGAGATTCCGACGACGGACGCGGCTACAGCCGTCGTGGCCAGGACCTTCTTGATCACGATTTACCCTTCTCGAAGCGGAGTGCCCGTATCCGGAGCTCCCTGGTCAACTCCCTTCCGGGGGTGCGGTTTCGCCGTTTCACCCGAATGCCACGAAACCATAGATACATATCACTGCGGATGGGCAACAGTGCGGCCCACAACGGGTTTTGCACGGCAAAGGCCGGTACGAATTCTTCGTACCGGCCTTTGCCGTGGAGCCCGCCGGCTGAAAGCGGCCGGGCCTCAAGAGCTATACGTTCATCAGACGTTGAGGCAGGTGTTGCCGAACGCCGGGTTCAGCAGGGCAATGATGTTGACGGTGTTGCCGCAGACGTTGACCGGCACATCGACCGGAACCTGGATGAGATTGCCGGAGATCACACCGGGGGAGTTCTGGGCAACTCCCGCCGCGCCGGCGCCGCCGTGCGCACTGGCCACACCGGCTCCGCCCACAACGGCGACACCCGCGGCGGCGGTCAGGACGGCGGCCTTGGAAACAAACTTCACGGTGAACCTCTTCACTGGGCAGCAAGCAGAAATCTGTACGCGCCGCTTAGAGCGACAAGCTGCTCAACTCATCAACCGTGCCACAAGTAGCGGTTCAATCGGGTGAATGCGCGGGTGGCGAGTCCGGAGGCCGGAGGCATTGGCGGGAGGGATTTATCCCGCGGCACGTGTCAGTCCAACTTGCCTTCCTGTAAAGCAGATTGTCTGTGGCGTCGTGGGCGATGGCTTCGTCAAGGGCGGGCAGGTGCGGGTCAGCATTGTCGCCGAACTCGTGGGCGCCGTAAGGAAAAAGAGGTCGCGCAGCAGTTGCCTCTCTTTGCGTGGAGGGGTGGCGGCGTATCCGGCGCTGCTCGGGGCGGGAGCGTACGGCGTGGTGCCTGGCGGGGCGTCGCGGGTCGGGCGCGGGCGGGCCGGGGGCGCCGTTCCGGACGTGGATGCGTCGGGCACGGCCGGGCTCCGCGGGCGCCCGCTTCCTGTCGTCCGTGCTGGTCAGGGCGATTGTCAGAGGCTGGTGCGAGACTCAAAGGCATGAGATGGGCGGTGGTGGAGACGGGTGACGGGGGTGCTCGTCTCTGCCCGCTCGACGGGAACGGACGGGCAGCTGGGCCGGTACTGCGGGAGCCGTCGCTCGCGGCGGCGGTGCGCTCACGGCCCGAGGTCGAGCGGTGGGTGTGGCGGTCCACCTCGGAGATCTACCGGCGGCTGCTGGCGGCGGGGGTGCGGGTCGAGCGCTGCTATGACGTGGAGGCCGCGGAGTCGCTGCTGATCGGCCATGAGGAGGGCCAGTCGGGCCAGCCGCGTTCGCTGGCCGCCGCCTGGGCGCGGCTGCACGGCCTGCCGGTGCCCGTGGACGCGCCGGTCCGTACGGCCGAGACCCAGCCGTCGCTGTTCGATCCGGGGCCGGTGCCGCTGCCGCCCGGCACGGACGAGCTGACCGCGCTGCTGGAGGTCTACGCGGGGCAGGTGGCGCGTGCGGAGAAGGCCGCGCACCCGGACCGGATGCGGCTGCTGCTGGCCTCGGAGTCGGCGGGCATGCTGGTCGCCACGGAGATGGGGCGGGCCGGGGTGCCCTGGCGGGCGGATGTGCACCGCGAGCTGCTCGACAGGCTGCTGGGCGAGCGCTATCCGGGCGGTCTGGAGCCGCGCCGGATGGCGGAGCTGGCCGATGAGGTCTCGCGGGCGTTCGGGGCGGGTGCGCGGGTGCGCCCGGATCTGCCCAACGAGATCATCAAGGCATTTGCCGGCGCCGGGATTTCCCTCACGTCGACCCGCAAATGGGAGCTCCAGCAGATCGATCACCCTGCGGTGGCGCCGCTGCTGGAGTACAAGAAGCTCTACCGTCTGCACACCGCCCATGGGTGGGCCTGGCTCCAGCAGTGGGTGCACGACGGCCGGTTCCGTCCCGAGTATCTGCCCGGTGGCGCGGTCTCCGGCCGCTGGACCGCCAACGGGGGCGGCGCGCTCCAGATCCCCAAGGTGATCCGGCAGGCCGTGCGCGCCGATCCGGGGTGGCGGCTGGTGGTGGCCGACGCCGACCAGATGGAGCCGCGGGTACTGGCGGCCGTCTCGCGTGACCGGGGGCTGATGGAGGTGGCCGGCAGCGGCGGGGATCTGTACGCGGATCTGGCGGCCCGGGCGTTCGGCGGGGACCGCGACCGGGCCAAGATCGGGCTGCTGGGCGCCATTACGGGCAGACGTCCGGCGATGCCCTCAAGCACATGGCCGATCTGCGCCGCCGCTATCCGGCCGCGGTGGCGTATGTGGACGAGGCGGCGCGCGCGGGCGAGGAGGGCCGGCTGGTGCGCACCTGGATGGGCCGTACCTGCCCGCCTGCGTCCGTGGTCCCGCCCGACGAGGCGGGTCTGCCCCAGGAGGAGCCCACGGGGTACGGCGGCAGTGCGGCGGCCGCCCGGGCCCGTGGCCGGTTCACCCGCAACTTCGTCGTACAGGGCAGCGCCGCCGACTGGGCGTTGCTGATGCTGGCCGCGCTGCGGCACTCGCTGTGGGCGGGCGGACTCCGCGCCGAGCTGGTCTTCTTCCAGCACGACGAGGTGATCGTGCACTGCCCCGTGGAAGAGGCGGCGACGGTCTCCGGGGCGATCGCGGCGGCGGCCGATACGGCGGGGCGGATCGCGTTCGGGGAGACTCCGGTCCGCTTCCCGTTCACCACGGCGGTGGTGGAGTGCTATGCGGAGGCGAAGTGAGGCGGGGCGGGGGTGTGCGCGGCGCGCTGGGGGAAGCACCGGGCGGGCCGGGGGCGGTGCGTGCGGAGTGAAGATCGCGAGCAGACGGCCGTTGTCCGTCCGTCCATTCGTCACGAACGAGGAGTGCCCGTATGAGCGTCCAGCCCGAGATGCCGCCCCGGAGCGCGAAGCAGCACGGAACCGCGCAGCACCGGACCGCGGTGCGGGTGCATCCCGAACTGCGGCCGGCCTTCGAGTCGTTGCCGCAGTTCTCCGATCCGTACGAGGACATCGAGGCAACGCGGGAGGGGTTCCACGCGATGCTGGCCGCCGTTCCGGCCGACCGGACGGGCGTGGACAGCGAGCGGTTCGAGATCCCGCGGGCGGACGGCAGTGCGCTGACGGTCGAGGTCTACCGTCCGGAGGGCGGGGCAGGCAGTGACGGGGGTGAGGATGCCGCGCCGGGACAGGACGCGCGGACGGCCGACGACGGTGCCGGGCGCGCCTTGCCCGCCGTACTGCACTTTCACGGTGGCGGGTACGCCCTCGGCCGGTCGCTGCCGGGGCAGGACCGCGCGGCGATCGCGCTCTGCCGGGAGCTGCCCGCCGTCGTCATCACCGTCGAATACCGCCTCGCCCCGGAGCACCGCTATCCGGCCGGGGTGGAGGACTGCTATCGCGCCCTGGAATGGGCGGCGGAGCGAGCCGGCGGGCTGGGCATCGATCCCGCGCGGATCGCCCTCACCGGCAAGTCCGCAGGCGGCGGGCTCAGTGCCGCGGTCGCCCTGATGGCCCGGGACCGCGGCGGCCCGGCGATCGTCCACCAGTCGCTGTGCGTCCCGGATCTGGACGACCGGGTCGGGGCGGACGAGGCGGCGGATACCGAGGGGGCAGATGCCGAGGAAGCGGATGCCGGGCGGGCAGACGGCGCGGGGGCAGTCGGCGAGGGGGCGGATGGCGACGGGGCGTTGGGCGCGCGGGTGACCACCGGGCGGAGCGTCCGGAGATCGTGGGCGCACTATCTGCCGGAGGGGACGGCCGCGGCGGATGCGTATGCCGCGGCGGCCCGCGCCACCGATCTGTCGGGGCTGCCGCCGGCCTATGTGCTGGTCTGTGACCTCGATCCGATGCGTGATGCGGGGCTGGCGTATGCCCGGCGGCTGATGGACGCCGGGGTTCCGGTCACCGTCCGCAATGTGCCCGGCGCCTGGCACGGCTTCGAGCTGTTCGCGCCGGAGACACGGGTGGCGAAGGAGATGATGGCGCACTGGACGGGGCAGTTGAGGGCGGCGCTGTATCCGGTGGTGGGCTGACTCCTGATCCGGTGGTGGACTGACTCCTCATCCGGTGGTCGGCTGACTCCTCATCTGCTGGTGGGCTGAACGGCCCTCTCCGGTGGTGGGTTGAACCGGGCGCCGGGGCCCGTCCCGCGCGGAGCGCCGCGGCTCAGCCTGCGGTGCCCGGTGCCTCGGGGCTCGGTGCCTCGGTGCCCGGCGCCTCGGGGCTCGGGCGCTCGACAGTGGAGATCAGGCCACGGGTGAGCCGCGTCATTGTCGAGACCAGCGGCTCGCGTGGCTGCTCGGGGCGCTCCAGCCACCACAGGGCGAGCCCGTAGAGCGCGCTGCGGATCGCTTCGCCGAGGGGCTCCAGTTCGGCTTCGGGGAGGCCGGGCACGAACTCGCGGAGCAGTGCCATGTCCGTCTCGCGCTGCCGGCGCTGGAGCTCACGGTGGAAGGCCGCCACCTCGGCGTCCCCCGTGGTGTCGCGGAACATCATCCGCCAGGTGTACGGGTGGCTCTCCACATACCCGAACCAGGCGTCGTACATCGCCGTCATCCGCGTGTCCAGATCGCCCGCGCCATGCAGGAGTTCGTGGACCGGGGCGGCGGCCA
Source organism: Streptomyces platensis (assembly GCF_008704855.1). Lineage (NCBI taxonomy): Bacteria > Bacillati > Actinomycetota > Actinomycetes > Kitasatosporales > Streptomycetaceae > Streptomyces > Streptomyces platensis. The sequence goes on along the minus strand of NZ_CP023691.1, from coordinate 4,944,259 downwards.
GCTCGTCGCGGTGCCGCTCCAGCAGGGCGAGGTGCAGCTCCTGCTTGGAGTCGAAGTGGCGGTAGAGCATCGGCTTGCTCAGGCCCGCCTCGGCGGCGATCTCCCCGATGGTGGTGCCCGCGAAGCCGCGCTCGGCGAACAGCCGGGCCGCGGTGTCCTCGATACGGGTCCGGGCCTCGGCGCGCGCGGCGCGGTTCCGGTCGATCTCGCTCATGGGGTCCCCTCCCTGCGATCTGGCTCATTTTCGATGGCGCATTCGACTCGCCATGGCCGTTGCGATGAAGGATACTGGGTCGTGTACCACTTGGTATACGCAGCAGTAAGTTAGCGATGCGGGGGCTCGCCATGATCGTTTCCGTACACTTCGCCGACGTCGGCGTCCGCGCCGTGCGCAGCGTGCTCCGTGAGCGTCCACGGCCGGGCGAGATCCCCGGCCTCCGTTATGCCGAAACGACGCTCACCGGCGCCATCGCGGCCGGTCCGCCCAAGGTGCGCCCCGGCCGCGCCGCGCTGCTCGCCGCGTGGGACGACGATGCCGCGCTCGACCGCTTTCTCACCGAGGCCCCGCTGGCACGGCGACTGGCCGGAGGCTGGCATGTGCGGCTGCGGCCGCTGCGGTTCTCCGGTTCCTGGGGCCCGATGCCGGTCGAGATCGAGCCCGGCATCGCGCGCGACGAGGAGGACGGGCCGGTCGCCGTGCTCACCCTCGGACAGCTGCGGCTGCGCCGCGTACTTCCGTTCCTCCGCGCCAATTCCCGGGCCGCCGGCCGGGCCGCCGACGACCCCGCCATGACCGCTTCGGTCGCCCTGGCCCGACCGCCCCGCTTCGTCGGCACGTTCTCCCTCTGGCAGAGCGCATCGGCGATGCAGCGCTATGCCTACGGCTCCGCGCAGCCTGAGCACAAGAACGTGATCACGGCCCACCAGACGAAGCCGTTCCACCATGAGGCCGGGTTCCTGCGCTGCCGCCCCTACGGCGCCCAGGGCACGCTGGACGACCAGGCGCCGGTGTCGGCGGCCGCCATGGGCCCGCGCATACCCTGACCCGCGCCCATGGGTCGGACGGGGTCTACGGGGGTGGGCCCGTGGGCCTGTGGGCGCGGTGCGGGGGGGCAGTGCCCGGGTGGGCCGGGCGCGCCGCGCCCATGGGCTGGACGGGTCCTACGGGGGTGGGTCCGTGTGCTTGTGGGCGCGGGGCGCGGGGTGGCGGGCGTGTCCGGTCTGGCTCGGCGGGCAGTGGCGATCTCGGCCGTCCCACGCCATGCCGTGCCGGGTCGTCCGTACCGGGCCGAGCCGTCCGTGTCAGGCCGGGTCTCGGTGTCGGGCCAGCCCACCATGTCGTCGCCCACGCCAATCCGCGGGGCAGACCCTAAACTCGCCGGAAACTACCGACGGCGGTCGGCGGTCGGCGAGACGATCTTCCCGTCGGAAGCCGCGAGGGGCCGTGCCCGTGCGGGGCTCGCCCTCTCGGAGCAGGGCTTTCCCAGGAGGAGCGGAACGCGCTTCAATCCCTGGACGGGATAGAAGAGTTGGCGGCGGAGGGAGTCGGCCGGATGAGTGCCGGGACCGGGACGAGCGCTGGATCAGAGCGGCCTGCCGAGCATGGCGCGGGATCGGAAGCAGGCGCGGGAGCGGAAGCAGGCGCGGACGCGGAAGCAGGCGCGGACGCGGACGTAGGCGCGCGTACGGACGCGGAGGCACATATGGACACAAGCAGGCCCACGAACGCGGGCACGGGCCCGGAGTCAGGCACGGGTTCGGACGCGGAAACGGGCACGGCCGCCGGAACAGGCAGGGCCGGGAGCGGAACCGCGGGTTCGGAGGACGGCGTGGACGGGGATGCGGGCGCGGCTGCCGACGCAGGCAGGGGCGTAGGCGCAGGCACGGCCGCCGGCGCAGGCACACACGTGGACGCGAGCACGGACGCCGACGCAGGCGCGGGCGCCCACACAAGCACGTACGCCGACGCAAGCCCCGCTGTAGGCGCCGGTCGGCTGGAGCGGGTCAATCCTCCGCATCTTGCGCCGCCGACCGGGTTCAGTCATGGGGTGCGGGCGGCGTCGGGAACGATGGTTTTTCTGGCTGGGCAGACCGCTTTGGATGGAGCCGGGCGGATCGTTGGCGAAGGGATTGTGGAGCAGTTCGAGCGGGCGCTGGGGAATCTGCTGGAGGTCGCGGCGGCGTCCGGGGCCGGGCCAGGTGATCTTGCCAAGCTCACTGTCTTTGCCGTCGATGTCGCGGACTACCGGCTGCATGCCCGGGAGATCGGCCGGGTGTGGAAGCGGCTGGTCGGCGGCGAGTATCCGGCGATGGCCGTGATCGGTGCGACCCGGCTGTGGGACGAGGCCGCGCTGGTCGAGATCGAAGGTATCGCCGTCGTCCGCTGAGGATGGATCCCGCTATCGCGGTAGCTCCGAGCCGGGCCGGGCGGCTCCAGCCCCGGCCAGGCCGGACGGCCCCGGGCCGGACGGCCCCGGGCCGGACGGCCCCGGGCCGGACGGCCCCGGGCCGGACGGCCCCGGGCCGGACGGTCCCGCTCCCTGCACACACCAGGGGCGCCCGCCCCGCCGGAAGACCGGCGGAACAGGCGCCCCTGGTGCTGTTCGTGGACGTACGCCCCGTCCTGACGTGGTGACGCGTCAGCCCGTGTGGTGTGGGCCGTGGCCGTTCAGTTGCGGCTGCGGGCCATTCCGACCGGGTCCTTTTTGAAGGCCCAGGTCATCTTGGGTTCCATTGCCCAGCGGAAGGCCCGTTGGACGGGCGGTGTGCACAGGGCCGTGACCACTGTGCCCGCGATCAGGGTCAGCACGATCGCACCCCACGGCGTGTGCATCCAGGGGTTGTCGTACCAGTCCCAGAAGCGCGACCCCTTGGCGAGGAAGCCGTGCAGCAGATAGCCGTAGAGGGTGCCCGCGCCCAGCGCCGTGCACCACATCGTGCGGCCCGGGATCCAGGCGAAGAAGCAGGCCACCAGCACGAGTGAGCAGCCGAACATCGCCAGCGTCATCACCGCACCGCTCCACCACGGGGCGGCGAGTTCCTGTGCGGCGTCGCGGTGGTAGAACCACGCGGCGTTCATCCGCGGGGCCGCCCAGTACGCGAAGACCAGTGCGGCCGCGAAGACCGGTACGGCCAGGATGCGCGCCTTCTTGCGGCGTACGAGCTTGAAGTGTTCCGGCCGCAGCGACAGCCCGATCACGAAGAACGGCAGGAACTGGAGCACCCGTTGGAGGTCCATGTCGTCGCCGATGTCCGGGGACACCGATGCGAGGACGGCGATGGTCAGTGCCAGCGGGACCGGCCAGCGCACGATCTTCCACAGCGGGGTGGTCAGCCGCCAGACGAACAGCGCCAGCAGGAACCAGGTCAGGTACCAGGGGTCCGTCAGGCTTATCGGGTAACCCGGATCGTCGTCCGCCCACTTCTTGAAGAGCGTGTAGGCGACTTCGAAGAGGATGTACGGCACGGCGACGCCGGTAATCAGCCGCTGTAGCCGGTCCTTGCGCATATCGAAACTGCGCGAGAAATAGCCGGAGATGATGATGAACGCCGGCATGTGGAAGGCATAGACGGTGATGTAGAGCGCCGCCGCGGAGCGGCTGCCGTCGCGCAGCGGCTCCCAGGAGTGCCCCATCGCCACCAGCACGATGGCCAGATACTTCGCGTTGTCGAAGAAGGCGTCGCGCGGCTTCGCCTTGGCATCGGCCGTCGCGCCGGTCTTCGCATCAGGCTTCGCGTCGGTCGTCGCCCGGCCCTTGCCCCGGCCCCTGGCATGGGCTCTGGGCTTGGCGTGCGCGCTGCCGCCCGCGGCCGGCCGGCCGGCCGTCGCCGTACCGGAGGTGGTCCGGGCCGGTGCCATCGTCGCCGTGGCCGTGGCTCCGCCGGTCTCCGACGGCGCCGGTGTGCCCGTCCGGTTCAGCGTGTCATGCGACATCTGCCGCGGCGGGGGAAGCGGCACCCGCCGTTCACCGTACGCGGGGAATTCGTTGTTCAAGGAGCCTCCCGAAAGGAGCCCAGGGGAGGAACTGGAGCCTGGCCCGCGCCGGGCCGCAAATCGGAACCCAAAAGCCAAATCCTGCGTCTTAGTTCTTTTACGGGGAGTGTGGCGGCGTCGAACATCTCAGGCACCTTAGCCCCGCGGTGGGAATCACGTAAATCCCCGCCGGTCACGGCCACACACGGCGCATCCGCCCTCCACAGCTCCTTCACGCACCGCGGGCGGCAGGGCAGGCCGCAGCACGGCCCGGCACCCACGGAGATCTGGACAATGCCGCCTCAATCTCCGGCCGTTGCCCGCTATTCAATAACACCTTCGACCCCTCTGGCCCGCACGGACCGGGCGGTCGTGTTCTTCGCCACGTCCCACGCATAGACCTCCAACGTCCGTCCGTGCGGCCCGCGGAGCCGGTGCACGGCCGCCAGCCAGCGTGAACTGAGCGCGGAAAAACGGGGGTTGATCTGGTCGGCGAACCGCGCATAGCCCGCCAGTTTCCGCACATCGGGCGCGCCGAGAATACCCGTACGCACCTGCGGCGCCAGCTCATGGACGGTTTTTACGCACATCACACAGAAGCTCTGGATCACCAGGCGGCTCCGGACATGGGCGTGATCCAGCCACCCCCGTGCCCGTAGTTCACGGAGGACCTGGGCCTCGATTCCGGGATACTTCTCGGGGGCCTTGATCTCCAGCAAAAGACGCTGCCCGTTATGGTCCAAACGGCGCAAGTAGTCGGCGAGCGTGGGCACCCGCTCCCCCTTGAAGCGCTTGCCGAACCAGCTGCCGGCGTCCAGCCGCGCGATCTCGGCGGCGGTGAAATCCCCCACCCGCCACGGTGCCCGCCCGGGAAACAGCCGGGCGGCGTCCGTCGTCCGCCGCAGCGTGGTGTCGTGCAGCACCACCAGTCGGCCGTCTTTGCTCCGCTGTACATCGTTCTCGACCCAGATGAAGCCGCGGCGGTGGGCGGCGTCGACGGCGGCGAGGGTGTTCTCGGGGGCGTAACGGGAAGCGCCGCGGTGGGCGATGACCCGGGTCGCGGCAGTGCCGGGGCCGGCCCGGGTCCCGCTGCTCGCGGACAACTCGGCGAACTCGTCCGGCGCGAACACCATCGCGGAGGACGACACCGCGGCCGTCAGCAGGTAGGCGGCGCCGGCGGCGGGGATCCGCAGTGATCTCCGAAGCATGCGGCTGCCTCCTGGTCCGCTCACCCGACGGCGCCGGCCGCGTCAGGCATGCCCCCGCAAGGCCCTTCCTCCCGTCAGGAATGCCGCTGTCACCTCAACATGCCCGCATCCCGCGCCGGCCGCCACGCGAGCGACCGCCGGGCCGGGCCCTCGCCCCCGCCCCGGCAGCCGACTTTTCGCAGGTGAGAAGGGGTGGGCGCGGAGTGGAGCGGGTGGGTGGCGGCTCCCCGGGCGGCCCTCCATCCGTGCGGTCGACGGCTTCCGGCGCCGACTCTGGGCGGTGATACCGGTCGGCCCCGAACGGGCGGGCGGCGACTGCTCGGGCGGCCCCCATACGGGCGGGCAGCCACTCCTGGGTGGTCCCCTCCCCGCGGGCGGCGATCCCCACCGGGCCGAGCCCCCCGCCCCGCGCCCCCGTACGGCAGAATTCCTGCCCGTGACGATTCGCTTATTGATCGCCGACGACCAGGAGATGGTCCGCCGGGGGATACGCCGCATCGTGGAGAGCCAGCCCGATATGGAAGTGGTCGGGGAAGCGGCGAACGGGCTGGACGCCGTGGCCATGGGGCGCGCGCTGAAGCCGGATGTGGCGCTGGTGGACATCCGGATGCCGCGGATGGACGGCCTGGAGGTGACCCGCCGGCTGGCCGACCCCGCGCTGGCCGACCCGGTCCGGATCGTCGTCGTGACCACCTTCGACCTCGATGAATACGTCTATCCCGCGCTGCGCTTCGGCGCCTCGGGGTTCCTGCTCAAGCGCTCGGGGCCGACGCTGCTGATCGAGGCGGTGCGGGCGGCGATGGCCGGCGACAGTCTGATCAGCCCGTCGATCACCGTGCGGCTGCTGGAACATGTCACCGGCCCCGCGGCCGGCCGCCGCCCCCGCCGTCGCGATGCGGTGCTGACCCAGCGGGAGGTGGAGATCGCCGGCAAGGTCGCCGAGGGCAAGACCAATGCCGATATCGCCCGGGAGTTGTTCATCTCCGCGGGCACCGTGAAGACCCATGTGGCGAGCATCCAGCGCAAGCTTCAGGTCCGGAACCGGGTCGGAGTGGCGGTGCGGGCCTGGGAGTTGGGCTACGCGACGGGGCGGACTCCGGGGTGAGGGGCGGGCAGGGGCAGCAAACGGCCGGGGCCGGGGAGACCTCGGACGCTGTGGGTGGCGTCGTCGCTATGACGGGCGACGTACCGGCGCGGCGCGGACGGCGCAGGGGGTGGTGCGGTGCAGCCGCGGCGGTGATGCTGCTGCCCGCCCTCGTCTCGCCGCCCGGCGCCTACCTCCCGGCGGTCGTGGCGGCGCTGGCGCTGGGCGTGGCGATATCGGTGTGGCCGGTGGGGCGGGTCTCGCTCGCGCGGGCGGCGGCCGGGCTCGCGGTGCTCTCCCTCGCCGCGGACACCGTCGCCTTCGGGAAGGCCGGTCTGGCCCTCCTCTGGCTTCCGTTCGAGGCGGTCGCGCTGCTCGTTCTCCTGGAGCGGGTGGTACGCCAGGTGCCGGGTCCCCGGGTGGGCCTCGTCGGCGGGCTGACCGGCGCCGCCGCGGTACTGCTGCCGCTGCGGTTCACTCTGCACGCGCCCCAGACCGGGCTCAAGGAGTCGGTCTTCCTGGCCGCGCTGGCCTTCGTCCCGGCCGCCGGGGCGGCGGGCGTCGGACTCTATCTGCGGTCGCTGGACCGGCGGCGGGCCGATGCCGTGGCGCTGGCCCGGCGTGAGCAGCGGCTCGAAGTCGCCCGCGATCTGCATGACTTCGTGGCCCATGAGGTGACCGGGATCGTGCTGGAGGCGCAGGCGGCCCAGCTGGGTGAGGACGGCGGACCCGTGGAGCACCGTGCGCTGCTGCACCGCATCGAGCAGGCCGGGCTGCGGGCGCTGGACTCCATGGACCGGACGGTGGCGACGCTCCGCGCGGCGGACGGCCGCACGGCGGAGCCACCGCCCACCCGGCTGCACGGGCTGGCCGATCTGCCCGAACTCCTGGACCGCTTCGGCGCGATGGCGGCGGCCGAGGTGACGCTGTTCCTGGAGGACGAGGTCGCCGGCGCGCTCTCACGGGAGGGCGGGGACACCGCGTACCGGGTGGTGCTGGAGGCGCTGACCAACGTACGGCGGCATGCGCCGCGGGCCGGGCGGGTCGAGGTGCGCGCCGCCCGGAGCGCCGACGGGGCGGTGGAGGTCTCGGTCACGGACGGCGCGCCCACCGGCCCCCTCCCCCGCGCTCCGCGGGAGCCGGGCGAACGCCCGGGCGGCGGTACCGGACTCGCGGGCCTGGCCGAGCGGGCCGCCGCCGTCGGGGGCGTTCTGGAGGCGGGTCCGTACGGGAAGGGGTGGCGGGTCAGGTGCCGGCTGCCGGTGCCCGTCGTGCGCTGACCTGAAATCGCCGTCTGTGCGGCCGCGTTGACGGCCGGGGTGCCGAGGGCCGCACCGTGAACGGGACGGAAACGCGACCGGACCGCCGGGTGCCGCCGCGGCCAACGTCCTGACCTGGGCTTTCCCTTGAGGCGATGGCTCAACCGGGGGTCGCTCTCCCGTATGTAGATCAGGTAACAGTGGTCGATGGGCGGCTGTTACACGGCTGACAGGCCACCGAGAAACGCCGCTCCTAGCTTCATGGGTGCCCCAATGATCAACACGATGGAGCGAGAGCTATGAAGCGCACGAGCACCCCCCGGCGTCACCGGACGGCCATCGCCGCGGCACTGGCCTGTGCCGCCGCCCTCGGTACGGTCGCCACCGCCACCGGGGCGCAGGCCGCCGCGCCGCAGCACACCGTGAAGGCCGACACCCCCTACGTCATGAACCACGCCGGCGAGGAGAACGCGGACAAGGGGAAGGCCGAGCGCCAGCCCGAGCGCCTGGTGCTGTCCGAGTTCACCTCGGCCGGGGATCTGCACTGGAAGCAGTGGGACAACAAGAAGGCCGTCGCCACCGGTGACGTCACCGGCATGTGGTGCCTGGAAACCTGCCAGGACAAGCCGCTGAAGGGGACCATCACGCTCTCCGACCCGAAGACCGTGCACGGCAAGAAGGTGTACTCCTCCTTCACCGTGGAGCTGGCCGGCGGCAACGGTGCGTACGATTCCGAGGACCTCAAGGGCAAGCACGCACTCGCCACCAGCTGACGGAGAAGGCTCCCGATGAACAAGCCCACGGCCCTGGCCACCATGTGCGCGCTGGTGCTGGCGGCCGTGGGCCTCTCGGGGTGCGGCGATCCGGGAGAGCCCCAGGTCGCGGGCCCCGCCCCCAGCCCCACCCAGGCCCGCGGCCCGGTCTATGTCTCCGACACCATGGGCCATCCGCTGACCCGCCCCACGAGTTTCGGCCTCACCGAGTTCTCCACCGTCTCCCGGTTGAGCTGGCGCTCCTGGGGAGCGGCGAAGGCCGTGGCCACCGGCAGGCTGAGCGGCATGTGGTGCCTGCCCCGGTGCTCCGGCGACGGCTATCCGGCCACCATCGAACTCAGCCGCCTCCAGCGCCGTGAGAACGTCTCGTACTACACCTTCGCCACCGTGCGGTCCGCCCACCTCCCGCCCCGTGACACCGATGACCTCAGCGCGGTGCGACTCCCCCTCCCCGAGCCCTAAGGGTGTCTTCCCGATGACCGACGTGCTGCTCGTGGAGGACGACCCGCTGCTGCGGGAGGCCACCCAACTGTCCCTGGAGCGCTACGGATACGAGGTGCGGGCGGTCTCCGACGGGCAGGCCGGGCTGGCGGAGTTCCGGGAGCGGGTGCCCGATGTCGCCGTGCTGGACGTCATGCTGCCGCGGCTCGACGGGGTCGCCCTGGTGCGCCTCATCCGGGCGGAGAGCCGGCTGCCGGTGCTGATGGTGTCGGCGCGCACCGATCCGGTGGATGTCGTCGTCGGTCTGGAGGCGGGGGCCGACGACTACCTCACCAAGCCGTACGACATACCGGTGCTGGTCGCGCGCATACGCTCGGCGCTGCGGCGCGTCACGAACACCGCCCGGAGCGAGCCGCCCGAGGACGATCCGGTGCTGCGGTTCGGTGACCTGACCGTGGACACCGCCTCCATGGATGTCCACCGGGCGGGCAGGCTGCTCGACCTCACCCCCACCGAGCGCAGGCTGGTGCTGGAGTTCGCGGCCGAGCCCGGTGTCGTGCTGTCGCGGATGACCCTGCTGGAGCGGGTGTGGGACTACGCGTGCGGCGGTGACTCCCGGGTCGTGGACGTCCATGTGAAGCGTCTCCGCGTCAAGATCGGCCACGAACGCATCGTGACCGTCCGCGGGTTCGGCTACAAGCTGGCGCCCTGACCGCCATGGGACTCCGTACCAAGACCGCCCTGGTCATCGCCGGTACCGCCGCGATCGTCGCCACCCTCATCGGGCTGCTGGTGCATCAGCTCAGCGCCGGGGACCAGCGGAAGAACGCGGCCCATGCGCTGGACGCCCGGCTCGTCGAGGCGGTGGGCGCCTACGCCTCCGGTGTCGACAACGGTGCCCTGGTGAATCCGCGGGAGCTGCCCGCCGCGCTCCGCAGGACCGTCACCGAGCGCCCCGTGCGGGCCACCTGCCTCCAGCACGCCGACGGCCCGAAGCCGGTGCTGTGGGCCGCCACCCGCAGCGGCCGGGACATCCTCGCGGTCCGGCGCTCCTACGTGCCCCAGGCCCGTGCCCTCGCCGGACTCGACCGGGTGCTGGTCGGCTCCGGTGCGGCCGTCACCGCGCTCGGCTGTGTGCTGGGCATCGTCGCGGCGGCCGGCGCGGGGCGGCGGATCACCGCGTCCGCGCGCACCGCGCAGCGGATCGCGGACGGCGATCTGACGGACCGGGTGGAGCCCCGCGGCAAGGACGAGATCGCCCGGCTCGGCGCCGCCGTCAACACCATGGCCGACGCCCTGAGCGCCCGCCTGGAGGCGGAGCGGCGGGTCACCGCCGATATCGCCCATGAGCTGCGCACTCCGGTGGCCGGTCTGGTGACCGCCGTCGGACTGCTGCCGCCGGGCCGCCCGGCGGAGCTGGTCAGCGGCGGTGTGGACACGCTGCGCGGCGTGGTGGAGAACGTCCTGGAGGTGGCCCGGCTCGATGTGCCGGGTGTCGAGCAGGCGCAGTGCGAGGAGGTGCTGCCGAGCGTCCTGGCGCACCGGGCGGTCGCGCTGGCGGGCGGGGACGTCGAGGTGCTGGTGCGGGGCGAGTCGGCGGTGACGACCGATCACCGCCGGGTCGAACGGATCCTGGTCAACCTGGTCGCCAATGCCCGGCTGCACGGCGCCCCGCCGGTGACCCTGGAGGTGGCGGGGTCGGCGGTGCGGGTACGCGACCACGGCCCCGGCTTCCCCGCCGAGCTGCTGGACCACGGCCCCCAGCGCTTCCGGACCGGCGCCCGCGAGCGCGGTGCCGGGGTGGGGCTGGGCCTGACCATCGTCGCCGGCCAGGCCCGGGTGCTGGGCGCCCGGGTCACCTACGAGAACCCGCCGGACGGCGGCGCCCTGGCCACGCTGGATCTCGCACCCGACAGCTGACGGCCCCGGCCCCCGTCGAGCGCCTTTGGCGGGTGCCTGCCTGTAGGCCAAGCGGCCGTACCCGACGCCCTACCGCGGTACGGGTGCGGGGACACCGCCGGGGAGTGACGCGGGTGGGCGCGGGGCGAACTTACTGTCCCGGCATGACCAACCGACACCCTGCCGCCGTACGGCGCCCGGACAGCTCCGCGGGCCCGCCCCGGCTGGCCGCGGCGGCCCGGCACGCCGGTCTCGCGGTGACCCTGTTCCCCGCCGGTGCCCTGGCAGTCTGCTCCACCCTCACCGGCCACCGGGAGGCCGCCCGGCGGCGGTGGCTGCGCGCCGGACCGCTGCCGCTCGGCGCCCCCGCTCCGGGCGCCCTCCGGCTGGTGCTGCACGGCGCGCTGACCATACTTCTCGGCGTGCTCGCCCTGCTGCTGGCCGCCGCGCTCGCGCTGGCGGTCGCCCGGGGGCTGCTGTACGGGTTCGTCGACCGGGCCCCGCACGACACGTCCTGGGGCGGCCCCTCGCTGGCGGGCGCCTGGCTGGCGCACTTCGCCGTCTCACTGCCCTGCGTCGCCCTCGTCCTGGTCATACTGACCGGCCTCACCCGGCTGAACCGCCATACGACGGCTCCGCTGCGCGGCGAGCGCCGCCCCGCCTGGGCGCTGCCCACCGCGGCCGTGTCCTGCGCACTCGGCCTGCTCTTCGTCGTCGCCTTCGTGCACCAGCTGCCGTAGCGGGCGCCCGGAGCGCCCCGCATACCGCGAAGTCCCCCCTCCCTGAGCCGGGAGGGGGGACTTCGTCAGGTGCTGCGAACGGGCTCAGCTCTGCGGGAGGTTGAAGTAGATCATCGGGTTGTGGCGGCTCTCGCGGACCGGCTCGCTGAGGTTCAGTTCCTTCTTCACCTCGGCCAGTCGCGCCGTCACCTCGGGGGCCTTCGCCACGGACGGGGTGAAGAACTCGACGTTCTGGGCGGCCAGCCACTTGATGATGACCGAGCCCTCGCTCATCGGCTTGGGGCGGCGGCCGTGGAAGACGTCGTGGACGCTGGTCGGGGTCCCGGGGCGGACCACCGGGAAGAGGTTGTCGATGTACCAGCGCGCGAAGCGGGCGCCGTGGTCGGCGTCGATGAAGAGGTAGTCGGTCTCCGCCGGGACCTTGGCGAGGTTGTCCCGCAGGTCACCCTTGGTGAACGTCCAGCGGCCCTCGGAGAGTTCGGCCGGCACGTTCTTGACGACGTTGTCGACGATGTCGAAGGAGTACAGGTGGCCCGTGCCGTTGTCGCGCAGCGCGCTCAGGATCCAGGTGGTGGACCAGCCGCGGAAGGTGCCCACCTCCACGACGACCTCGGGCGCCAGGTCGCGCAGAAGCAGGTAGGTGATCTCCGCCTCGTAGTCGTCGAGCTGGGCCTTCACCGTCTCCTTGTTGTCCAGGAGGAACTTCCGCTGCTGGTCGCGCACCGCCCTCAGGTCATCCGCGTACTTCACGTAAAGCGTGCTTATGGATTCGATGGTGAGGGTGGACATCAATCCTCCGGAGGGAGACGAGTGCGGGTAGTGCTGACGTACGGACAGAAGGGCTTCGACAGGCCGACGCGGTGGCGAACTACCTTCTCATATCTCGTTATTGTTCAGTTATTGCTGCGGTGCGCGCGGATGGCGTCCCGGTCCCGGAAGGCCGTTCCGAGGACGACGAGGACCACCACGAACACCGGAATCCATCCGCACCGCGCCGCGAGCCAGCCCGCGGATTCCGGGCTGGTGTGCAGACCGGGGAAGGTGTGCCCCAGGCCCAGCGAGATGACGGTGGTGGTGAGCATCGCGGTCTGGTGCCAGAGGAAGACGGTGATCGCCGAGAGGTTGAGCAGTGCCACCGCCGCCCAGAGGAACTGCGCCGGGGTCGCACGGGTCCGGGGCGCCGCGGTGGCCGGAGCGGTCACCGCGCTGCGCAGCGGGGCGCGCAGCAGCAGGGCCGCGCCGGTCTGGGCCAGGCCGAAGGCGACCGCCGCGACGGTGGGCGGGTTGAGGTTGGAGAGGGTGGAGCCCGGGACGCCGACCATGCTCGCGGGGTAGCCGCCCCAGAGGATCAGCGCCGCCAGGACACCGCCACCGCCGAGCAACAGCGCCACCGCGCTGCGACGGCGGGTGAATCCGCCGGCCGCCCAGACCGCGCCGAGGCAGAACGGGACCAGCCAGCCCGCCGGGATGTTCAGCAGGCGGAGGGTGTCGACCCAGCCGCTGTCGGGGAACACCATGCGCGCGGCGTCCAGCGCGGCCACGACGAGGCAGGCCGCCACCGCGAGGCGGGCTCCGGCCCGGTGCACCAGCGGAGTTGCCGCGAGCAGCAGCGCGTAGACGCCGAGGAACCAGAGGGGGGAGTACGCCAGCCACATCAGGGTGTGGATCGTCTCGTGCGCGGTGCCGGCCAGCACCAGGCCCAGCCAGACGAGTCCCCAGGTGAGGGCGAACGCCGTCGCCGGGCGGAGCAGACTCCGCAGCCGCTGCCTCAGCCAGGTCCGGTAGCCGGTCCCGCGGGCCAGTGCCGCCTCGTAACTGCGGGCGCTGACCCGGCCGCCCACCAGGAAGAACACGGCCAGCGGCTGCAATAACCAGGTCACCGGGGCGAGTCCGGGCCGATGACCCAGCGGGCTGTCCCCGACCAGGTGGCCGCCGGCCTGGAGGACGACGCCGCTGACCAGCCAGTGGCCCAGGACCACCCCGGTGATCGCCAGCGCGCGCAGCACATCCGCCGCGCGGTCCCGTCCGGCCGGGGTCGCCGCGTCGAGGCGCAGTACGGCTGCGTGCACGCGCTGCCAGGGGGTGCGTCGCGGGGAGAGCGGGCGCAGGGGGCCGGTGGGCGGCAGGGGCTTGCGGGCCGGTGCCGGCGGGCGCAGTTCCAGATCAGTCATCGGAGACCTCCGTGCCCCGGCCGAGCGCGATCAGGGATATGTTGCGCAGCGGGAGTCCGCCGGGGCGGAGATAGTCGCTGTGGCTGCCGGGGCCCGCGGGGAAGATCCGCGCACCGAATGCGGCGGTGACGGGGTCGGTGCCGAACCCGACCTGTTCGCCCAGCAGATCGAGGCTGACGTGGGGCACGCCCTCGATCCAGTCGGTGGCTCCCCGGCCCGCCCACACGGGGACCCGGGTGCGCAGTTCGGCGCGGGAGCGTACGCCCGTTCCCGGGCTGCCGAAGAGCACCACGTCCGCGAGGGAGGACTCGGCCGGCGCGTCCATACGGCGCAGGGCGGTCGCGCACACCACGGATCCGTAGGAGTGGCAGAGCAGGGACACGGGGGCCGCGGCGTTCACCGTCCGCAGGTCCCCGATCAGTCCGGCCAGCCGGCGGCCGCCGTCCAGGGCGCGGTCGGTGGACACGATGTCCCGGCTCATGGTGCGCGGCGCCGGGTAGCCGTACCAGGCCACCACCGCGGTCTTCCGGTCCGGCTGGAGCCTGTTCATCTCGGCGTGCAGCGCACCGGCGCCGCCGTGCAGCGAGGCGTAGACGGTGCCCAGTTGGTCAAAGGTGTCGACGGTGGTGTCCGAGCCGGGCACCACGACCGCGATCCGGTCGGCGTGGGCGAGGTCGCCGAGCACCTCCACGACCTGGCCGTCGCCGCGCGGGCTGAAGGAGAGGAAGTGCCGGTCCTTCCGGGCCAGTTGGCCCAGGACCTTGGCCCGGCCGTCGTCACCCATGTCGCGGGCCGCGCGCCCGGACTCGGTGATGAAGCGGTGGTTCGCCGCGTACCGGGCCGCCAGGTTGTCCGCCCGTACGGCGGGGAGTTCGGGCTGCACCGGCGTGCCCGGCACGGTGGACCGTGCCGCGGCGGCGACCGTCACCACGATGGAGCATGCGGTGAGGGCCATCGCCAGCCCACGCCTGAGACGTGCAGCGCGCATCGCCGGTCGTCCTTCCTGTCCGTTCGGGGAACTGGAAGAGGAGGTTAATGACATGACCGGCGAAAGGAATCACGCTGAGGAGCGCTCTTCGCAGTAGCTCTCAGGTAGGGGGTCGGCTACCCGATGCGGGCCGGGGCCGCCCCGGCCGGGACGCGGACGGGCCCGGCGAGCGGGCCCCGGGCTCCCCCCGGCCCTGCTGTCAGACCCAGTCCTGGTTGCCCAGGGGGTGCGCGGAGACGGCCTGGTGCGAGGCGTGGACGGTATCGGGGAACTCTAAGGCGGCGCAGGCGATAAGGGCCGGTGCCAGCACGAGAATGACACGCTGGGTAGTGGCGCCAAGTATCGCAGTCATGATTCCCCCTAGTGAAAACGTGCACGGACGGTGGTCGACCGTCGATGCCATGAGGCATGAATTTATCCGGAGACGGCTTCACTTCGTTATTGGCCGGCTTTTTCCGGGTCAGCGGGCGGAAGCCGGGGGCCTTCAGTCCGACAGGCCGGGGCTGCGTGCGGGTGTCGCTGCGGTGAACTCCGGTGCAACGAGGCCGGATTCGGATATCGAGCTGCCCGATGCCCCTTTTGTCAACCGATTTTGATTGTCCGATAGAGAGGTATGACCCTCTACCACACTCGGCCGGTCACCCCGTCCGGCGCCCGCAGGACACCCTCCCCTCATCGGGGGTGCTCCGCAACGGCGGTTCCCGGCCATCGCCCCGCCGCTGCGATGCCCCGTTCGGCAACAAAAATCACGGCGCGAAAGCCCGCAAAAGTGGTGGAGTAGACCTCTGCTCAGGCCCTCGGCAGGAGCCACGCTCAGTGATCGCGTTACGATCCCTATAGTGGCTGGATCACGGGCCTAGCGGTCGTGCTACACGGGGGGTAACACAGCCATGCCAGAAGACCGTTCCATACCTCGCGCCGTCAAATACTCCGTACTCCGACCGCTATTGGTCATCACCGACAGTGGCCGGATCGTAGGGGTCCACGGTCCACGACAGCGCACCATTCTCACCATGCTGATCCTCGCCTGGGGTCGGGTCGTATCGGTCGACAGCCTGGTCGACGCGGTGTGGGGCGATGAACCTCCGGCCACGGCCAGGACGCAGGTGGCAATTTGCATCGGGGCGCTGCGCAAGTCCTTCAAACAGGCGGGCGTCGACAGCGATGTCATTCTGACGACCCATCCCGGATATCGCCTGGAGACCGCCGGGAGCGAACTCGACGCCCTGCAGTTCACCTCCCTCGTCGCCGAGGCCGCCGCGCAGGTCAAGCAGGGCCGTCACGAACAGGGCCGGGCCCTGTACCGGCAGGCGCTCGACCTGTGGAAGGGGCCGGCGCTCGCGGGGGTGACGGGGCGGCCGGTCGAGGACGAGGCGACCCGGCTCGACGAGCGGCGCTACGCGGCCTATGAGGCCTGGTCAGAGGTCGAACTCGCGCTCGGCCACCACCAGGACATCATTTCCGAGCTGACCACGATCGCGAACAGCTCCCCACTGCACGAACAGCTCCGGTACAACCTCATGCTCGCCCAGTACCGCGCCGGTCTCCGGGCCGAGGCCACCGAGGGTTTCCGCATGTGGCGGCGCAACTTCGTCGAGGAACTGGGCCTCGAACCGAGCGTGGCGATAAAGGAATTGCACGCGTCCATTCTTCAGGACGACCCGGGTCTGACGCTTCCGGTGCAAGTCAAGCCCATGGTGGTGCCCGCGCAGCTGCCGCCGGACGTGGATCTTTTCCAGGGCCGGGCGGCGGAACTCGACCGGCTCGACCGGCTGCTCGGGGAGAAATCCCCCCGTATCGGCCTGATCACCGGAGTGGCCGGAGTCGGCAAGACCGGCCTCATCGTGCACTGGGCCCATAAGGTCGCCGCGGAATTCCCGGACGGTCAGCTGTACGCCGATCTGGCGCAGTACGACGGCCGGGAGCCGGCCTTCGTCGCGGCCGCCCTTCAGGGGCGTTTCCTCCGGGCGCTCGGTGTGCCCGGGGACCAGATACCCTCCGACACCGCCGAGCTCGCCTCGCTCTACCGCAGTGTGCTCGCCGACCGGAAATCGCTCCTCGTGCTGGACAACGTTCGCGCGATGCACCAGATCACACCGCTGCTTCCGGGCAGCGGCCGCAGCTGTGTCCTCGCGGCCAGCCGGGAACAGCTCGCCGCGGATTCCGGCACGGTCCGGGTCGATCTGGGGCTGATGACCTCGTACGAGTCCCAGACCCTGATCACCAAAATCGCCGGTGAGGACCGGGCCACCGCGGAGAAGGCCGCGGTCAACGAGCTCTGCCGGCTGTGTGACGGGCTTCCGCTCGCCCTGCGGATCGCGGCCGCCCGTCTGGTCGCCAAGCAGCACTGGTCCGTACAGCACCTGGTGGACCGGCTCCGCGACGAGCACCGCCGGCTCGATGAACTCAGCACCGGCGGCCTGGAGGTGCGCGCCAGCTTCGCCCTCAGCTACCGCGGGCTGACCGAGCAGACGGCGCGGATGTACCGCCTGCTGGGGCTGCTGGACGTACCGGACTTCCCGGCGTGGGTGGGCGGCGCGCTCCTCGATGTCTCGCCGGCCGAGGCCGAGGACATGATCGAGCGGCTGGTGGACGCCCATCTGCTCACCCCGGTCGGCAGCGACGCCACCGGCACCATGCGCTACCGCTTCCACGATCTGCTGCGGCTGTACGCCCGGGAACGGGCCGAGTCCGACGAGTCCGAGGACAAGCGCCGCGCCGCGCTGCACCGGGTCTTCCGTACCTATCTGACGCTGGCGGAGCAGGGCCATATCCGGGAGTACGGCGGCGATTTCGCGATCATCCACGGGTCGACGCCGCGCCGGCACCTCGATGCCCCGCTCGTCGCCCGGCTCCTCAGGTCGCCGCTCGACTGGTTCGAGGCCGAGCGCCCGTCGCTGGTGGCCTCGATCCTCCAGTCCTGCACGCTGCGGATGGAGGAGCTCGCCTGGGACCTGGCGATGTCCAGCGTGGTGCTCTTCGAGACCCGCAACTACTACGACGACTGGCGAGCCGTCAGCGAGAAGGCGCTGGAGGCGAACCGGAACGCGGGGAACGTCCGCGGTGAGGCGGCGATGTGCTACGAACTCGCCTCCGTGGAGATGTTCCAGCAGCGCTTCGACGCCGCCATGCCGCTCTTCAACCGGGCCTTCCAGCTCTTCGACAGCGTGCGGGAGGTGCACGGGCGCGCGCTGACCTTGCGCAATATGGCGATCACCGACCGGGTGCAGGGCGGTCTGCGGTCGGCGATGAGCCGGCTGGACGAGGCACGCAACACCTTCCGGGTGGTGGGCGACGCGTCCGCCGAGGCGCACACCCTCAACCAGATGTCCCAGATCGAGCTGGAGTGGGGGAACCCGGACGCGGCGGTACGGCTCTCGCTGGAGGCCGTGCGGATCGCCACCGCGCTGGGCGAGACCCGGGGCGCGGCCCAGGCGCTCAACCGGCTGGCCGCCGCCTATGTGAAGCAGCGCCGCTTCGAGGCCGCCAAGCAGTCGTACGACGGGGTGCTGCGGATCGTGCGCAGCAAGGGCGACACCCGCGGTGAGGCATACGCGCTGATGGGGCTCGGGGAGACCCTGGTGGCCTGGGGCCAGTACGTCGAGGCCGAGAGCATCCTGGCGGACGCCCTGGAGATCGCGGAACGGGTCGACGACCTCTTCCTGCTCGCCAAGGTCCATCTGGCGCTCGGCGCGTGCAGCCAGCAGCTGAACCAGCTCACCCGGGCGAGCCAGCATCTGCTGATCGCGCGCAACACCTTCCACGAGATCGGCTCGGTGTGGGGGGAGTTGCAGGCGAGCGCGGACATCAGCCGGCTGTCGGCGGAGACCTGCGGAGGGCGGACGCTGCCGGGGCGGTGACCGCGGGGGCGGCGGTCGCGGGGGCGGCGGTGGGTGTGGCGGGCCGATAACGCGCGGAAAACGGTGCGGCGTAGCGTCCGCTGCCGTTCGAGCCGGCACCACCGATTGAGGTTCTGATGACTGTGCGCGACGAGATCGCCGTCCCGGATGCCGACGGCAGCAACGCGTTGTTCGACTGGCTCGGCAGGATGCGGTCCGAGCATCCCGTGTGGCAGGAGGGGGACGGGCCGTACCACGTCTTCCGCTACGAGGACGTGCAGCAGGTCATCTCCGACCCCAAGACGTTCTCCAACGACTCCAGCCGGGTCATGCCCCATCTGAAGCCGCTGACCGAGGGCAACATCAACTCGATGGACCCGCCGGACCACGGCAAGCTGCGCCGGCTGGTCAACCAGGCCTTCACCCCGAAGACGGTGGCCGGGCTCGAACCCCGCATCGCGGCGGTGACGAACGAGCTGCTGGCCGCCGTCGACGCGGAGCGGTTCGACCTGGTGGACGTGCTGACGTATCCGCTGCCGGTGATCGTCATCAGTGAGCTGCTGGGGGTGCCCGCCTCGGACCGTGATCTGTTCCGGGTGTGGGCGGACCGGTTCATCGCGCTCGGCGACCAGCCGATCGCGCCGGAGGACTTCGTCGCCACGTTCCAGGCCGCGACCCGCGAGATGGACGAGTATCTGCTGGGTCATTGCCGGCAGCGCCGGACGGACCCGAAGGACGACCTGATCAGCCGGCTGGCCACCGCCGAGATCGACGGGGAACGGCTCACCGACGACGAAGTCGTGAAATTCACCGGAATCCTCTTTCTGACCGGGCACCTCACGACGACACTGCTGATCGGCAATGCCATGCAGTGTCTCGACAGCCATCCCGACGCCTATGCGGAACTCCGCGCCGACCGCTCACTGATCCCCTCCGCGATTGAGGAAGTGCTGCGGTTCCGCTCGCCTTTCACCACGGTCAGCCGGGTCACCGTGACCGATGTCGAGGTGGGCGGCCAGCTCATCCCGGCCGACCGGATGGTGACGCCCTGGGTGATTTCGGCGAACCATGACGAGGACCAGTTCCCGGACGCGCACCGCTTCGATATCCGGCGGACGCCCAACCGGCATGTCGCCTTCGGGCGCGGCGGACACTTCTGTGTGGGGGCGCCGCTGGCCCGGCTGGAGGCGGAAGTGGCGCTCAATGCCCTGCTGGACACCTTCCGTGAACTGCGCGTCGACCACGGCCGGGATGTCGCCTATCACGCCCGTGGAATGTATGGCGCGAAGAATCTGCCGATGACGGCCCGGCGTTGACCAATATAGATCGCCTGTTTCCCGATAACGAAGTAAAAATGCACCTGTCTAACTTCTGTGCGTGAATCAGCCCACCCGCACTTCTCAGGCCCGTTCACGAACAACAGGAGTCACAGCGTGATTAATTCAGTGGTCATTGTCGGCGGCGGCACTGCCGGATGGATGAGCGCCTCCTACCTCAAGGCGGCCTACGGTGACCGCATCAACGTCACTCTGGTGGAATCCGATCGCGTCGCGACCATCGGCGTCGGTGAAGCGACCTTCAGCACGGTCCGGCATTTCTTCGACTATCTCGGCCTGGACGAGCGCGAATGGATGCCGGAGTGCTCCGGTTCGTACAAGCTGGGCATCCGGTTCGAGAACTGGCGGGAGCCGGGGCAGCACTTCTACCACCCCTTCGAGCGGCTGCGGACCTCCGACGGGTACACCCTGGCCGACTGGTGGCTTCAGGAGGGCGACCGCAGCGAGCCGTTCGACCGTTCCTGCTTCATCACGCCGGCGCTGTGCGAGGCCAAGCGCTCGCCGCGGCTGATGGACGGCTCCCTGTTCGCGGGCGGTCTCGACGGCTCGCTGGGCCGCTCGACGCTGGAGGAGCAGCGGTCCCAGTTCCCGTACGCGTACCACTTCGACGCGGCCCTGCTGGCGAAGTTCCTGACCAAGTACGGCACCGACCGCGGCGTCCGTCATGTCGTCGACGACGTGACCCACGTGGGCCGCGACGAGCGCGGCTGGATCAGCCATGTCGCCACCCGTGAGCACGGTGACCTCACCGGTGACCTGTTCATCGACTGCACCGGCTTCAAGGGCATGCTGATCAACGAGACCCTGGAGGAGCCGTTCGAGTCCTTCCAGGACGTGCTGCCGAACAACCGCGCCGTCGCGCTGCGCGTCCCGCAGGACGACCAGGCCACCACCGGGATGAACCCGTACACCACGGCGACCGCGATGGACGCCGGCTGGATCTGGAACATCCCGCTGTTCGGGCGGAACGGCAACGGCTATGTGTACTCCGACGAGTTCTGCTCCCCGGAGGAGGCGGAGCGCACCCTGCGGAACCACGTCGCCCCCGGCCGGGACGACCTGGAGGCCAACCACATCCGGATGCGCATCGGGCGCAACCGCCGCTCGTGGGTCAACAACTGTGTGGCCATCGGCCTGTCCAGCGCCTTCGTCGAGCCGCTGGAGTCCACCGGCATCTTCTTCATCCAGCACGGCATCGAGCAGCTGGTGAAGAACTTCCCGGACGAGCGCTGGGACCCGGCCCTGGCCGACGACTACAACCACCGGGTCGCCGAGGTCCTGGACGGCGTCAAGGAGTTCCTGGTCCTGCACTACAAGGCGGCGCAGCGCGAGGACACCCCGTACTGGAAGGAGGCCAAGACCCGTGCCCTGCCCGACGGGCTCGCCGAGCGCCTCGCCATCGGCACCTCGCACCTGCTCGACGAGCGCACCATCTACCAGCCGTACCACGGCTTCGAGCAGTACTCCTGGATCACGATGATGCTGGGCCTCGGCCATGAGCCGGAGCGGCCCCGCCCCTCCCTCGCGCACATCGACCCGACCAACGCGCGCGCCGAGCTCGCGCGGCTCCGGGCGGACGCGGACGAGCTGGTCGCCGCCCTGCCCAGCTGCTACGAGTACATCGCCTCGCTCAACAGCTGAGCCACCGGGCTCACTTCCGCTGCCGACGCCCCTACCCCCATCCCCCCGGCGGGTACGGGCGTCGGCGCTTTACCCCGCCCGTGCGGCCGGGAGTCCGGGGCCGGCCCCGGGACGAACCGGCGCCCAACCGGAGGACGACCTCACCATGGCTAGCCTTCCCCCACCCCCGTCCGCACCGGACACGGCCACCCGCCCGGTGCCGGCCGACGGCTTCCGTTCGCTGATGGGCGCCTTCCCCACCGGCGTCGCGGTGATCACCACCTACGGGGCCGACGACCGGCCCCGCGGACTGACGTGCAGTTCCCTGTCGAGCGTGACCACCGCGCCGCCGACCCTCTCGGTCTGGCTGACCACCCGGGGCGAGACCCTGGGCGCGCTGCGCGCCTACGGCGCCTTCGCGGTGAACCTGCTGCACGACCGGGGGGAGCGGGCCGGTGAGGTCTTCGCGCACCGGGTCGCGGACCGCTTCGCCCAGGTCGGCTGGCGGCGCTCGCCGGACGCCGGGCTGCCGTGGCTGGCCGACGACGCCTTCGCCGTCGCCGAGTGCCGGGTGATGAAACTGGTCGAGGTCAGCGACCACACCCTGGTGGTGGGCGCGGTCACCGGTGTCACCCAGCAGGCCGGGACGCCACTGCTGTACGGGGCGCGGCGCTTCGCCTCCTGGCCCGGCGGCGAGGTCCCCGCCGCGCCGCTCGCCGTCGGCACCCCGGTGACCTCATGCTGAAGGTCGTCGCAGGCGTGGTCCTGCTGCTCGGCGCCTTAGGGCTGTGGTGGGGCCGGCTGGGCTCCGGTGGGTCGTCGGCCGAGGTCGACACGACGGCCAGGTTCCTGGTCGCCGTCATGGTGATCATTCTGCTCAGCCATCTGCTGGGCGCGCTGCTGGGCCGGCTCGGCCAGCCGCTGGTGATCGGGGAGATCCTCGGCGGTCTGCTGCTCGGCCCGTCGCTGCTGGGCTGGGTGTGGCCGTCCGGGCAGGCCTGGCTGCTGTCCCCCGAGGTCGTCTCCGCCCTCAACACGGTGGCGCAGCTCGGGCTGATCGTCTTCATGTTCCTGCTCGGCTGCGAGTTGCGCATGGAGAGCCCCAGGAAGGCCGTCGGGACGCTCGGGGTGAGCGTGCTCGGCGCGATGGGCCTGCCGTTCGTGGCCGGGCTCGGGCTCGCCGCGGCGGCCCCCGGGATGTTGCAGGGCTCGTCCCCGCACGCCGTCGGCTACCTCTGCTTCTTCGGGCTGGCCCTGTCGGTGACCGCCCTGCCGGTGCTCGCCAGGATCCTCACCGACCTGCGGCTGGACCGCACCCCCATCGGCCAGTTCGCGCTGGCCAGTGCGGCGGTGGGCGACGGTATCGCCTGGCTCGCGCTGACCGTGATCCTCGCGGCGACCGGGTCCGGCGACGCCTCCGACATGGGCAGCACCATCGCGCTGGTGGTGGCCCTGGTGGTGTTCACCGCGCTGGTCGTGCGTCCGCTGCTGGCGACCGCGGTGCGCCGGGCTGAGGAACGGCCCGGCACGGGGACGCTGCTGCCGCTGCTGCTGGTCGGCGCCATCAGCTATGCCGTACTGACTCATCTGCTGGGGCTGCACGCGGTCATCGGGGCGTTCCTGTTCGGTACGGCGATCCCGCGTGACTCCAAGGTCACCGAGCGGATGAACCAGCAGTTGCAGGGCTTCACGCTGACCGTGCTGCTGCCGCTGTTCTTCGCCGGTGTGGGGCTCAATGTCTCGGTCGGGGCCCTGGGGCGGGACCCGTGGCACTGGCTGGTTCTCGCCGGCGTCATCGTCGTGGCGACCCTGACGAAGCTCGTGGGTGCCGGGGGCGCGGCCCGGATGATGGGCTACCGGCCGAAGGAGGCGCTGCGCTTCGGTGCGCTGATGAACTGCCGTGGCGTCACCGAGCTGGTGGTCGCCGGCATCGGCTGGCAGCGCCATCTGATCAGCACGACGGGCCTGACGGTGCTGGTCCTCATGGCGGTCGGCACCACCGCGATGACCGGCCCGTTGCTCAAGCTGCTGGGCACGAAGCCGCTGGAGCCACCGCCCGGGGAGACCGACGGCCCGGCCGGGGAAGCCGATGGCCCGGCCGTGCCCGCTCTCCAGGGTGCGCCGGTCCGGGCGGACGCCTGACGCGGGCGCTTTCGCGGCGGGCCGCCTTTCCCGGCCCGCGCCCTTCGGAATATCGCCCGCGGTCGGCGGCACGATATCTGGCCAATAAGCCGCCGACCTAGCGTCTTGTTCGCTCATGGACAGTACCGAGCCATGACAACCGGCATGGCCACAAGGGAGGTTGCGGTGACGGCTGCGGACCGCGCATTCTGGCAAAGAGTTCTCGGCGGCGGATACACCCCCCTGCCCCGGTGGCCGGGGAATACGGCGGATTCCGCTGCCGTGTGCCGCACCGCGATACCCGCCGGCACCGCGGAAGCCCTGCTTCTCCGGTCGGAACGGCAGGGACTTTCCCCCGACACCCTGCTGCTGGCCGCCTTTGTACGGGTGCTGGCGGCGGTCACGGGCGATTCCTCCGTGGTGACCGGATATCTGCCCGGAAAAGACGCGCAGAATAGCCCGCAGAATGCCCCGGAGAAAGGCCCGTTGCCGCTCTGGGCCGCGCTTTCCGGCGGCTCGTGGGCGGAACTCGCCACCGAGGTCGCGCAGTCGGCGGCGGAGGTGCAGCGGCATTCCCCGCAGGTTCTCGACGAGCTGCGCACCGAGACGGGCCGCACGGAGCCGCTGTTCGACACCGTCCTGGTCGACGGCCGGGCGGCCGGCCCCGAGGACCTGACCGCCGGCACCGTGCTCGCCGCCGGCCTCTCCCGGACCGGGGACCGGCTGGACCTGGTGCTGAGCCATCGCCCCGGCGCACTGGACGGCGAGCAGGCCGGCCGGTTCGCGGGCTATCTGCTCACCGCGCTGCGTGAGCTGGCCGAGCGGCCCGAGGCGGACCACCAGGAGTGGAGCCCGGTGCCGGAGCAGGAGATCGACCGGCAGCTGGCCGAGTTCGCGGGCCCGCAGCGGGAGCTGCCCGACCGCCGAGTGCATGAACTGTTCGAGGACCAGGTGCGGTTGCGCCCTGACGACATCGCCGCCGTCCACGGCACCGAGTCCTGGAGCTACCGGGAGCTCAACGAGCGCGCCAACCGCGTCGCCCACGCGCTGCGCCACGGCGGACTGCGCGACGAGGACGTCGTCGCGGTGGTCACCGAACGCACGCTGCCGTGGCTGGTCGCCGTGCTGGCCGTGTTCAAGGCCGGCGGCGTCTATCTGCCGGTGGAGCCGCACTTCCCGGCCGACCGGATCAGCGGCATGCTGGTGCGCGCCGACTGCCGCCGGGTGCTGACCGAGCGGGACGTGTCCCCGGGCCTGACCGAGGCGCTGGCCGGGCTGCCGGGCGTGCGCGCGGAGCATCTGGCGGAGCTGCTCGCCGGGGACCATCCGGTCACCGACCCCGGTGTGCCGGTGGCCGCCGGGCAGAGCGCGTACATCTACTTCACCTCGGGCTCGACCGGGGCGCCCAAGGGCGCCGTGTGCGAGCACGCGGGCTTCCTCAACCATCTGCTCGCCAAGATCGACGACTTGGAGATCACCGAGGGCCGGGTGGTCGCCCAGACCGCGCCGCAGTGCTTCGACATCTCCCTGTGGCAGCTGGTGGCCGCGCTGGCCGTCGGCGGGCGCACCCTGATCATCGGGCAGCCGGACATCCTGGACACGGCACGCTTCATCGAGACGCTCGCCACCGGCGGTGTCGAGGTCCTCCAGGCCGTGCCCTCCTATCTCGAAGTGGTGCTGACGGAGCTGGAGCGCAGCCCCCGCGCGCTGCCGCGGCTGCGCCATGTCTCGGCGACCGGCGAGGCGCTGAAGAAGGAGCTGGTGGAGCGCTGGTTCGCCACGTTCCCCGAGGTCGCGCTGGTCAACGCGTACGGCCTGACCGAGACGTCCGACGACACCAACCACGAGGTGATGCGCGGGGTGCCCGACCAGGCCGCGGTGCCACTGGGCCGGCCGGTCGCCAATGTGCGGATCCATATCGTCGACGAACGGCTGCGTCCGGTGCCGCTCGGCTCCCCGGGCGAGATCCTGTTCTCCGGCGTCTGCGTCGGCCGGGGGTACGTCAACGACGAGGAGCGCACCCGGGCCGCCTTCATGCCCGATCCGCTGCTGCCCGGTGAACGGATGTACCGCTCCGGCGACTTCGGCCGCTGGCTGCCGGACGGCCGGCTGGAGTTCCTCGGCCGCCGGGACGCCCAGGTCAAGATCCGCGGCTTCCGGATCGAGATCGGCGAGGTGGAGAACCAGCTGCTCCGGGTCGACGGGGTGCGCGACAGCGCCGTGGTCGTCACGGGAGAGGGCGAGAGCCGGCAGCTGGTGGCCTTCCACAGCGGTGCACAGCTGTCCGACGAGCGGCTCGTGGCGGCGCTCGGTGCGGCACTGCCCGGCTACATGATCCCCAGCCGGTTCCGCCGGCTCGACGTACTGCCGCTCACCGCCAACGGCAAGATCGACCGCAAGGCGCTGACCCGGCTCGCCGGGCAGGAGGAGGCCGCGGACGGTGGCGTGGAGCTGCGCACCGGCACCGAACGGCGGCTCGCCGGGCTGTGGTCCCAGGTCCTGAAGGTGCCGGCCGGCCGGATCGGCCGGGACTCCCATTTCTTCGACAGCGGCGGGACGTCGCTGTCCATGCTGCGGCTGGCGATCGCGCTGGACCGCGTGGTGACGCCCGCCGAACTCCAGCAGCACCCGGTTCTCGCGGACTGTGCGGCGTTGCTCGACCGCCGGGCCGCCGAGGCTCCGAATCCAGGAAGGCAGCCAGTTGACAGCCACGTATGACGGCCCGGCCGTCCCCGAAACCCTCGGCGACGGCGCCGAGTTGCTCCTCGGCGAGGGCCGGACCCCGGTCCTCCGGTTGACCGGCCCGGACCTCCCCGCGGAGACCGTCCACGGTCTGCTCGCCCGGCACGGCGCCCTGCTCGTCCGGGGCCTGGGTCTGGCGGCCCCCGCCGACCTGGGCCGCGCCGCGCAGGCGCTCGGGGTGACCCCGATGACCGAGCGGGAGGGCTTCACCGGCCGGACCGACTTCGGCGACGGCGTGTACGGCGCCTCGGAGTGGCCGGCCGATGAGCCGATGTGCATGCACCACGAGCGGAGTTACGGCGACGAGGTGCCCGGCATCGCGCTGTTCGGCTGCCTGACGGCGCCCCGCTCCGGCGGCGCGACCGCGGTGGCCGACGCCCGGACGGTGCTGGCGGCGCTGCCCGCCGACCTGGTGGAGCGCTTCGCCCGCGAGGGCTGGCGGCTGGCCCGCAACTACCGTGACATCGGCGTCAGCTGGTCCGCGTCCTTCGGCACCGAGGACGCCGCGCAGGTCGACGCGTACTGCCGGGCGCACGCCCTGGACCACGAGTGGCTGCCGGACGGCTCGCTGCGCACCGTGCAGCACCGCGCGGCGGTGGTGCACCACCCCGCCACCGGCGAGCGGCTCTGGTTCAACCAGATCGCCTT
This sequence comes from Streptomyces platensis, assembly GCF_008704855.1. Taxonomy (NCBI): domain Bacteria; kingdom Bacillati; phylum Actinomycetota; class Actinomycetes; order Kitasatosporales; family Streptomycetaceae; genus Streptomyces; species Streptomyces platensis. The sequence continues at coordinate 4,917,416 of NZ_CP023691.1, read as the reverse complement.
CCTCAACGAGCTGACCATGGACCCGGCGGTGCGCGAGTACCTGGTGTCCCTGTACGGGCCGGACTCCTTGCCGTTCACCACCTTCCACGGCGACGGCGAGCCGGTCCCGGCGCAGGTCGTCGAGACCATCAACGAGGTGTACACGGCGGCGACCGTACGGGAGCCGTGGCAGGCCGGCGACCTGCTCGTGGTCGACAACCTGCGGATGGCGCACAGCCGCGAGGCGTACGAGGGCGACCGCGAGATCGTGGCGCTCTTCGGCGATCCGGTGCGCCTCGACGGACACGTCCTGCCGTCCGCCACCTGACAGGCCGGGCCGGTCCGGCCGGCCCTCCCTCCTCTCCTCTACGGTTCCACGGAGCTTCACATGCCCCAGCAGCACGCTGCGCCTTCGTTCTCCGTCATCTCCGGAGCCCAGGTGCACCGGGTCCTCGACGCGCACCACCAGGGCGTCGTCGACCTGATCGAGACGGCCTACCGGCTGCACGGCGGAGGCGAGACGGTGAACCCGCCGTCGTACTTCCTCCGCTTCCCCGACCGCCCGTCCTCCCGGATCATCGCGCTGCCCGCCTCGATCGGCGGCGAGCGGCCCACCGACGGCCTGAAGTGGATCTCCAGCTTCCCGGAGAACGTCGGGGCCGGCATCCCGCGCGCCTCGGCGGTGCTGATCCTCAACGACCACGACACCGGCTACCCGCTGGCGTGCCTGGAGAGCTCCATCATCAGCGCGGCGCGCACCGCGGCGTCCGCGGCGCTGGCCGCCGACCGGATCTCCGCCGCGCGCGGCACCCGGCCGGCCCGGATCGGGTTCTTCGGTGTCGGGCTGATCGCCCGCTACATCCACACCTATCTGGCGCGCACCGGCTGGGAGTTCGACGAGATCGGGGTGCACGATCTGTCGGCGGCGCACGCGGGCGGTTTCGCCGACTACCTCCGCCAGTCCGGCGAGTCCGGCACGGTCACCGTGCACGGCTCCGCCGAGGAGCTGATCCGCTCCTGCGACCTGGTGGTCTTCGCCACCGTCGCCGGCACCCCGCATGTGGCCGAGCCCGGGTGGTTCGCGCACAACCCGCTGGTGCTGCATGTCTCGCTGCGCGATCTGTCGCCCGAGGTGGTGCTCGGCGCGGCCAACTTCGTGGACGACGTGGAGCACTGCCTGAAGGCGGACACCTCGGTGCACCTGGCCGAACAGCGGGTGGGCCACCGGGACTTCCTCGACGGCACGCTGTACGACGTCCTCACGGGGAAGGCGCAGCCGCCGGCCGACCGGCCGGTGATCTTCTCCCCGTTCGGCCTGGGGGTGCTGGATCTGGCACTCGGCAGGCATGTCTACGAATCCGTGAAGGAATCCGGCGAGTTGCAGATCGTCGACGATTTCTTTCACGAGATGCGCCGTTACGGCTAGGGCGGGAGGCACCCGTGCCGACTATCTCGGCTCCGCAGGAGTTCAACGAGGAAGACCTGTACGTCGATCTCGACGCCGTACTCGGTATCCCACTCCACCTCAAGTGCGAGGGCTTCAACTTCACCGGATCGGTGAAGCAGAAGGCCGCGCTGGAAATGGTCGAGGCCGCGGAGGAGGCCGGGCGGCTGTCCCCCGGTTCCGTCCTGGTGGAATCCTCGTCCGGCAATCTGGGCGTCGCGCTGAGCGTCATCGCGGCCAGCAAGGGCTACCGCTTCGTCTGCGTCACCGACTCCCGGTGCAATCTGGCCTCCAAGCGGCTGATGGAGGCGCTCGGCGCCACGGTCCACACCCTCGCGGAGCCCGCTGCCGAGGGGGGCTTCCTCGGGGCGCGGATCGCCTACGTACGCAAGCTGTGCGAGGAGGACGCGCGGTACGTCTGGCTCAACCAGTACGTCAACCCCGCCAATTGGCGGGCGCATTACCGGTACACGGCCCCCGGCATCCACCGCAGCTACCCCGGCCTGGACGTGCTCTTCGTCGGGGCGGGGACCACCGGGACGCTGATGGGCTGTGCCCGCTGGTTCAAGGAGCACCGGCCCGGGGTCCGCATCGTGGCCGTCGACAGTGTCGGCTCGGTCGCCTTCGGCCATCCGCCGTCCCCCCGGATGATCCCGGGCCTGGGCTCCGGGGTCCGTCCGGCGCTGCTGGACGAGGACTTCATCGACGATGTGGTGCTCGTCCCGGAGCCGGACACCGTGCGCATGTGCCACCGGCTGGCCGGGCGCGGCTTTCTGTTCGGCGGCTCCACCGGGACGGTCGTCAGCGGCGCCGACCGGTGGCTGGCGGAGCGCGGCCGGCCGGCGGGGCTCTCCTCGGTCGCCATCTCGCCCGATATGGGCGAGCGCTATCTCGACACCGTTTACCACACCAACTGGGTGCAGGGCGTCTACGGCGAGGACACGCTCGGGCCCGCGCACCCCAGCCATGAGACGAGAGAGGCAATACGATGACCAACCCGTTCGAGGACGCCGAGGGCCGCTACCTTGCGCTGGTCAACGACGAGGGCCAGTACTCCCTCTGGCCGGCGTTCGCCGAGGTCCCGGACGGCTGGAAGGCCGCCCTGCCGGAGACCGGCCGCGCCGAGGCCCTGGAGTACATCGCCGCGCAGTGGACCGATATGCGTCCGCTGAGTCTGGTCCGTGCGATGGAGGGCTCCGCCGAAGCATCGAAGGCGGCCTCCTGATGACGGTGACCCTCGATACCGGGGCGGCGGCGCGGGTCGCGTCGCTGACTCCGGACGAATCCGCGGCGGCGGAGCAGGCCGCCCGCGGGGTGCTGGCCTCCGGTGCCGCCCTGGTGGACAGCGCCGGCTGGGTCGATGCCGCCCGCACCGGCTGGTCGGAGCTGCCGCTCGGGCTGCGCCGGCCACTGCACGCGTTCCGCCGTGACTCCGGGCGCAGCGGGGTGCTGCTGCTGCGCGGTCTGCCGGTGGACGAGGCGGCGCTGCCGGACACCCCGTCCGGCGCCGGGTCCGTACAGCGGGCGGGCTCGGTGTCCGCCGCGATGCTGACGATGGTGGCCTGCGGTCTCGGTGACCCGGCCGCCTTCCGGCCGGAGAAGACCGGCGCGCTGGTGCAGGACGTGGTGCCGGTGCCGGGCAAGGAGGAGTTCCAGGGGAACGCGGGCTCGGTCCTGCTGACCTTCCACAACGAGAACGCCTTCCATCCGCACCGCCCCGACTTCGTGATGCTGCTGTGCCTGCGCGCCGACCACGAGAAGGTCGCCGCGCTGCGCACCGCCGGCATCCGCGCGGCGATGCCGCTGCTGAGCGAGGAGACCCGGGCGGCGCTGGCCGCACCGGAGTTCGTCACCGCTCCCCCGCCGTCCTTCGGCGGCTCCGACGGCGGCACCGCACCGCACCCGGTGATCTTCGGGGCGCCCGAGGACCCGGATCTGCGGATCGACTTCGCGGCCACCGAGCCGGTCACCGACCGGGCCCGCCGGGCGATGGACGAGCTCGGGGACGCCTTCGAGCGGACCGGGCAGAGCACGGTGCTGGCCCCGGGCGATCTGGCGATCGTCGACAACCGGGTCACCACCCATGGGCGCAGCGCCTTCCAGCCGCGCTACGACGGCCGGGACCGCTGGCTCCAGCGCACCTTCGTCCTCACCGATCTGCGCCGCTCCCGCGGGTCCCGGTCCGGAGACGGTTACGTCCTTGACTGACAGCCTCCGTACCGCACTTCCCGAAAGGACCCCGAGCCCATGACCCCTGCCATCCGGATCGAGAATCTGGCGAAGAACTTCGGCAGTACGGCCGCGATCCGGGGGGTCAGCCTGGAGGTTCCGGCCGGCCGGGTGCTCGGGCTGCTGGGCCCCAACGGCGCCGGCAAGACCACGCTGGTGCGCATGGTCGCAACGCTCATCCGGCCGGACAGCGGACGCATCCTGGTGCACGGGCACGATGTCGTGCGCGAGGCCGCCCGGGTGCGCCCGCTGATCGGACTCACCGGCCAGTACGCCTCGGTGGACGAGGACATCTCCGGCTGGGAGAACCTCTATCTGATCGCCCGGCTGTTCAATCTGCGCGGGCGCAAGGCCCGGGCCCGCGCCGACGAGATGCTGGAGCGGTTCAGCCTGACCGAGGCCGGCAAGCGGCCCGTCGGCGGCTACTCGGGCGGGATGCGCCGGCGGCTCGACCTGGCGGCCAGCCTCACCGGCGACCCCCGCGTGCTGGTCCTCGACGAACCGACCACGGGCCTCGATCCGCACAGCCGCAACAGCCTCTGGGCGGAGGTGAACCGGCTCGCCGGACAGGGCACCACCGTGCTGCTCACCACCCAGTACATGGAGGAGGCGGAGGCGCTCGCCGACGCCCTGGTGGTGATCGACAGCGGCCGGGTCATCGCCTCCGGCTCCACCGCCGAACTGCGGGCCCGCCTGGGCGGCCAGATGCTCCGCATCCAGCCCGAGGAGCCCGGCGACCTGGCGCGGATCTACCAGGCCCTGCTGACCGCGGGCCACACCGAGGCCACCGTCATGGCGGACGAGGGGCGGCTCCATCTGCCCCTGACCGGCGGCGGGAGCCAGCTCACCGCCGTGGTGCGCACCCTCGGCGAGGCGGATATTCCACTCGCCTCGCTGGACACCCACATCCCGAGCCTTGACGAGGTCTTCCTCAAGCTCACCGGACCCGCGGCCAGGGAACCCGTCGCCGCTAGGAGCGCGGCATGAGTTCACTGGTACGTCACTCGCTGGCGCTCTCGCGCCGCAATCTGCGCAAGTCGCTGGCCAGTCCGGGGCAGGTGCTGGACACCGCGCTGATGCCGGTGGTGCTGTCCGTCATCTTCATCTACGCCTTCGGCGGCGCGATCGCCGGGAACAGCGCGGACTACCGGCAGTATCTGATGCCGGGAATCATGGCCCTGAACCACACCATCGTCTCCCGCACCGCCGGTATCGCGCTCAACACCGATTTCTCCTCCGGGGTGATGGACCGCTACCGGTCGATGCCCGTCGCCCGCTCCGCCGTGCTCATCGGCCGGGTCTCGGCGGACTCGGTACGGCTGCTGATCAGCCAGCTGGCGGTGTTCGCGTTCGCCCTGCTCATCGGCTTCCGCGCGGACAACGGCCTGCTGCCCACCCTCGCCGCCTTCGGTCTCCTTCTGCTGTACGGCATCGCGCTGTGCTGGGTGAACGCCTTCATCGGCCTGGCCGCCCGGAGCATCGACACGGTGCAGAGCGTGAGCACCATCGCCATGCTGCCGCTCCAGTTCGGCAGTTCGGTGTTCGTCGCACCCGACACCATGCCCGGCTGGCTGCGGGTCTTCGTCGAGCACAACCCGATGACCCTGGTCGTCGACGCCTCCCGCAACCTGATGATCGGCGGCCCGGTCGCGGCCTCCGCCCAGGGCGCCCTGCTGTGGATCGCCGGGCTGATCGCGGTGTTCCTGCCGCTGTCGGTGTGGAAGTACCGGGCCCGGACGTGAGCGGGGGCGGAAGGGGCGTCGCCGGCGGCTGACCGGCGACGCGCCTTCCGCTCTCGTGGCTACGCCCAGGTGAGGCGTTGCCCGTCGGGGCCGACGTGCAGCCGCATACGGTTGGCGGACGGGCGCCCGTCCGCCTGCCAGCGCATGACGTGTTCGGTGATCTGGTCCCACAGGCGCACCGCGCCGCCCTGCCGCACCATCCATCGCGCGCTGTCTTGGAAGACGACCGCCCATGAACCGGCGTCCACGTCGATCACGACGTGTTCCGTCCGGCCGTCCCGTTCCAGCGTGAGCCGCTGCGCGCGTGGGGCGGCGAACTGCGCGACGAATCGGGCCGTCCAGTCATCGAGCACGTCGGCGCCCAGCTCTGCGGGCATCGCGTCGCCCTCGCTGATGTTCGGCAGCATCCCGAGCGGGGGCGGAAGGTGCGGACGAGCCAGCATGAACGAGACCTGTCCGCCGAGAACCGGGCCGCTGGCCGTGCCATCGCGAGCGACCGTGAGCCGTACGAGTTCGTATGCGTGCATCCACCCGCCGACCGTGACCAGGACCTCACCGCCGGGCCGGGTCTGCGCGAGCCAGTCGGCCGGCACGGTGTGCACGCTGCACGTGGCGATCACGCGGTCATACGGGCCGCCCTCCTTGTAGCCCGCCAGGCCGTCACCGACCACGCAGGTAGGCCGGTATCCGGCGCCCGCGAGGGCCATTCCGGCACGGGCGGACACCTCGGCGTCAACCTCGACCGTGGTCACGGTGTCCTCGCCGACGACATGGCAGAGCAGCGCGGTTGAGTAGCCCGTGCCCGTGCCGATCTCAAGGACGCGGGTCCCTACGGTCGCCCGCAGGTCTTCGAGCATCCGCACGACCAGACTTGGCAGGGTGGACGACGACGAGGGGGCTGCGATGATGCGCCCCTCGACCTGGTCGGGGAAGACGCCCCCGGCGACCTGTGTCACGAGGGAGTCGTCTTCGTAGATCCGCGCGAGTCCTTCCGGGGAGTGCCCGGCCGCGGGCCGGTACCAGCCGCCCTCTTCGTACTCGAACCAGCCGCGCGAGAGGAACGCCTCGCGGGGCACGGACAACACAGCCGCTTCCCATTCGGGGCTGCGCAGTGCGCCGACCTCGGTCAGGTGCCGCGCGAGGTCGGCGCGTAGGTGTTCCGAGGGCAGGGGGTCAGTCATGCCGGCTCGCTCCGTTCTCCAACAGGTCTGCGATGGCGTGTGTGATCGGCAGTCCGGCCGCGTCTTCGAGCCACGCCCATTGGCCGTGGGGGTTGCACTCCTACTCGCCGTCCCCGCCCTGCGGCTGCGGCTCGCGCGGGGCCTCCGGGGGCATGGGCCCGCCGTCGTGCCTGCCGCCGTCCGCCTCCATGTCCGCGGGGTGCCGGAACGGGACCCCGCGCCAGCCTTCGGCGTCGGGCGTGCGCGTCTCATGGGTCTCGACAGCCAAGGCACTCATCTGCCGGCCTCCTTTTTCGCAAGTCATGGTTCAGGCGCCTCGGTCACCGCTGCGGCAGTCATCGCTGCCCTCATGTTTGGGGTGGTTCCTGAGTTCGATGTTCAGGTCGACAACCTTGCTCTTGTCGCCCCGTGCCTCTGCCAACTGCCGCTCGTTTACCAGCGCCTGGCAGATATCGCACTCTGCCGCAGGCTTCGGGTCGGGCCGGGGTTCGCCGAGCTGTACGGGTGGGGTCAGACTGCCGGACACGACTACTCCTCTCCGTAGTGGTTCCACTACCAGGAGTCCTCAGCGTGGCCTACAGTCAGGACCCATTCAACGTGTCACTTGCGGACGGAAGGACAGGGAAAGCCCTTTGAATCGCAACGAGTTGAACCCGGACGCTTCCCCTCAGGCGGCCTACGGGGCGCGTTTGCGCAGACTGCGAGAGGCGCGCGACTGGACGCAAGAGGACCTGGCCGAACGCGCGGAATATTCGAGCGTGCATGTTTCGGCCGTCGAGAATGGTCGGAAACCTCCAACCCTCCGGTTCTCGCGCAGCGTGGACCGTGTCTTCGGCCTTGAGGGCACAGCAGCCTCGTTCGAGCGTGAGTACCGCGAGATCAAACACGGCAGCCTGTTGGAGGGGTTCCCGGAGTACGTCAAGTACGAGGGCCGGGCGGCAGAGATTCGGCTGTACGAAATCGGGATCATCCCTGGGCTCCTACAGACACCGGAGTACGCCCGGGTTCTGGCAGACAGCGCCTTACGGCGTGGGGTGATCGCACCCGAGCAAGCAGCCGAGCGGGTCTCTTTCCTGGCTGAGCGGCAGGCCGCGCTAGTACGGCCCCGCCCTCCCATGATGCTGGTGGTGATGGACGAGAGTTGTATCCGTAGATGCGTCGGCGGACATGAGGTCATGGGGGCGCAGTTGGCGCGACTGGCCGAGTTCGCCGAGCTGCCGAACACCGTGCTCCAGATCGCCCCGTACGACATAGGGGAGCGCCGCACGTTCGACCTCCCGATGAACTTGCTGACGCTGTCGGACCTATCGGTGATCGCGTATGCGGAATCGCAGATGCGGGGACACCTGGAACGCGAAACGGCCTCCGTACTACCTCTGTTGACGGCCTACCATCAATTGCAGGCCGAGGCGCTGTCGCAGGCGGCATCGATGGCAATGATCAACGAGGCACGAAAGGGCACCCCGTGACGACCACGACCGACTCCCCCCGCTGGTTCAAGTCCTCTTACAGCAACAACGGCGGTAACTGCATCGAGGTCGCCGCCAACATCCCCGGCGCTGTCCCCGTCCGCGACAGCAAGGACCCCAACGGCCCGGCGCTCACCTTCACCGCGAACGGCTGGTCGTCGTTCGTCGCCGCCGTCAAGAATGGGAAGTTCCCCGCCTGAACCCGCAGCGGACCCTGCGTAACCGGCCCTCGCCACACGGCGGGGGCCGTTGCCATGCCGGCGGACCCCTACCCGGACCGGTCCCTGATTTGTTACGCCGAATCTCAGGCTCAGGGAATCCTGGACCGGGAAAGTACCTCCCTGGTGCCCGTGCTCACTGCCTACCATCAACTACAGGCCGAGGCGCTGTCGCAAGCGGCAGCCGTGGCGATGATCAGCAAGTTGCGAAAGGGCATCCCGTGACGACCGAATCCCCCCGCTGGTTCAAGTCCTCCTACAGCAGCAACGGCGGCGATTGCATCGAGGTTGCCGCCAACATCCCGGGTGCTGTCCCCGTCCGCGACAGCAAGGACCCCAACGGCCCGGCGCTCACCTTCACCGCGAACGGCTGGTCGTCGTTCGTCGCTGCCGTCAAGGGTGGGGAGTTCCCTGCCTGAACCCGCAGCGGACCCTGAGGTACCGGCCCCCGCCACACGGCGGGGGCCGTTGTCATGCCGGCAGACCCCTACGCGGAAAAACCCCAGCTCAGCAAGCGAAATGGCTTCAATAGCGCACTGAAACCCGAGGTTCTTAGCCTCCCGTCGGTGATGTGCCGCGTTTCTGCTGATGCACAAGGAGTTCCCCGATGAGTGGTCCGAAGGCCCAGGCGCAGTGGCAGGGAATGGAGCGGCCGTTCGCCGTGCTGACGCTTCCCGAGCTCTTCGAGGACCAGGTGCGGCGTACTCCTGACGCCCCGGCCCTCGGCTGTGGTGACGAGCAGCTCAGCTACCGGGAGCTGAATGCCCGCGCCAACCGGCTGGCCCGGCTGCTGACGGAGCGGGGCGTGGGCCCCGAGCGGATCGTCGCGGTGCTGGTGCCCCGGTCCGTCGATCTCGTGGTGTCGCTGCTGGCGGTGGCGAAGACCGGTGCCGCCTATCTGCCGATGGACACCGACTACCCGGTGGACCGGGTGGCGTTCATGCTGTCCGACGCCCGGCCGGCCTGTCTGCTCACCACGGCCGGGGCCGGGGCGGCGGCGGAGGGCTTCGCCGGGCAGGCCGTGCTGCTGGACGCGCCGGACGTGGCGCAGGCGCTGTCCCGGGCCGCGGCGAGCGACCTCGACGACGGGGCGCGGACCGCCCCGCTGCGTCCGGCGCACCCCGCCTACGTCATCTACACCTCGGGCTCCACCGGCGTGCCCAAGGCCGTGGTGATCGAGCATCGGGCGCTCGCTGACTACCTCGGCTGGTCGCGGCAGACCTACCCGAGCGCCCGCGGCACCTCGCTGTGGCACTCGTCGGTGTCCTTCGACATGACCGTCACCTCGCTGTGGGTGCCGCTGGTCAGCGGTGGCCGGGTGCTGGCGGGCCCGCTGGAGGAGGACGCGTTCGGCGGCACGCCGGAGTGCACCTTCCTCAAGGCGACGCCCAGCCATCTGCCGCTGCTCGATGTGCTCCCGGCGGGCTTCTCCCCCACCGAGGAGCTGATGCTGGGCGGTGAGGCGCTGATCGGTTCGGTGCTGGACGAGTGGCGGCGGCGTCATCCGGCGGCGACCGTGCTGAATGTGTACGGGCCGACCGAAGTGACCGTCAACGCGGCCGAGTTCCGGCTGGAGCCCGGTGAGCCGACCCCCGACGGTGTGCTGCCGCTGGGCCGGCTGATGGACAACGCCCGCGGCTATGTCCTCGATGCCGCGCTGCGGCCGGTCGGGGAGGGTGTCGCGGGTGAGCTCTACATCGCCGGGCCGGGGCTCGCGCGGGGTTATCTGGGGCGTCCGGGGCTGACGTCGGAGCGGTTCGTGGCCGATCCGTACGGTGCGCCCGGCAGCCGGATGTACCGCACGGGCGACCTGGCGCGCTGGCGGGCCGACGGACAGCTGGAGTTCCTGGGCCGCACCGACCACCAGGTGAAGGTGCGCGGGCACCGGGTCGAGCTGGGCGAGATCGAGGCGGCGCTGCTGCGGCATCCGCTGGTGTCCCGGACCGTGGTGCTGGTCCGCGAGGACCGCGAGGGCGACCAGCGGATCGTCGCCTATGTGACGGGGACGGGCGGCGGCGCCGAGGCGCCCGATCCGGCGGTGCTGCGGGAGCTGGTCGCGGAGTCGCTGCCGGACTACATGGTGCCGTCCGCCGTGGTCGTCCTGGAGCAGTGGCCGCTGACGCCCAACGGCAAGGTGGACCGGGCTCAACTGCCCGCCCCCGACTACGCCTCGCATGCCGAGAGCGGCGGCCGGGCGCCCCGTGACGCCACCGAGGAGACCCTCACCGCGCTCTTCGCCGACGTGCTGGGCCTGCCGGCTGTCACCATCGACGACAACTTCTTCCACCTCGGCGGGCACTCCCTGCTCGCCACCCGCCTCATCAGCCGGATCCGCGCCACGCTGCACGCCGACCTCACCGTCCGCGCGCTCTTCGAGCACCCCACCGTCGCCGCGCTCGCGCCCGAGCTCCCCACCGCCCCCAGCACCCGCAGCCCGCTGACGGCCGTCACTCCCCGTCCGGCGCACCTCCCCCTCTCCCCCGCCCAGCGCCGGCTGTGGTTCGCCTATCAGCTGGAGGGCCCCAGCCCCACCTACAACATCCCGCACGCGTTCCGGATCGGCGGCCCGCTCGACCATCCGACGCTGGCCGCCGCCCTGACGGACGTCACGGAACGCCACGAGACCCTCCGGACGCGCATCGCGGAACACGGCGGGGAGCCCCACCAGATCGTCCTGCCGGCCGAGGAGGCGCGCCCCGAGCTGCCCCTCGTCGCCACCACCGAGGACGAGCTCCCCCGGCACCTCGCGGAGCAGGCCGCGCACGCCTTCGACCTCAGCGACGAGAACCCGCTGCGCGCCGTTCTCTACCGTCTGGCCGAGGGCGAGCACGTGCTGCTGCTCCTGACCCACCACATCGCCAGCGACGGCTGGTCCACGGGCCCGCTCCTCCAGGACCTCGGCGCCGCCTACACGGCCCGACGGGGCGACACCGCGCCCACCTGGCAGCCGCTCGCCGTCCAGTACGCCGACTACACCCTCTGGCAGCGCGAGATCCTGGGCGCCGAGGACGACCCCACGAGCCTCGCCGGGCGTCAACTCGACTTCTGGCGTGACCAGTTGACGGGCCTGCCGGAGCTGCTGGAGCTGCCGCTGGACCGGCCCCGTCCCGCCGTCGCCAGCCATCGCGGCGCGAGTGTGCGCTTCGCCCTGGACGCCGGGCTGCACCAGCAGGTCGCACGGCTGGCCCGGCAGTGTGACGTCACCGTCTTCATGGTCTTCCAGGCCGCGGTCGCCGCGCTGCTGTCGCGGCTCGGCGCGGGCACCGACATCCCGCTGGGCACCGCCGTCGCCGGACGCACCGACGACGCCCTCGACGACCTCGTCGGCTTCTTCGTCAACACGCTGGTGCTGCGCACCGATGTCTCCGGTGACCCGAGTTTCCGCGAACTCCTCGGCCGGGTCCGGGACACCGATCTGGCGGCCTACGCCCACCAGGACGTGCCCTTCGAGCGGGTCGTCGAGGCGGTCAACCCGGTGCGCACGCTCTCCCACACCCCGCTGTTCCAGACGATGCTCACCTCGCAGAACACCCCGGACCACGGCACCGCGGCGGGCGGCCTGGACGCGGTGGCCGAGGAGGTGCCGCGGCGGACCGCGCGGTTCGATCTGTCCTTCCACACCTGGGAGCGCCAGGCCGCCGACGGCTCCTGGACGGGGGTGGACGGTCTGCTGGAGTACGCCACCGACCTCTTCGACGACGCCACGGCCGAGGCGCTGGCCGCCCGGCTGGTCCGGCTGCTCGGCGCGGCCGTCGCCGGGCCCGATCTGCCGGTCGGGCAGCTGAATCTGCTGACCGCCGCCGAGCGGGACCGGCTGCTGCACGCCTGGCAGGGCGAGCCGCGCGAACTGTCCGGGCGGACGGTGCCGGAGCTGTTCGAGGACCGGGCGGCGCAGGTCCCGGATGCGCCCGCCGTCGTGCACGAGGGCACCGCGCTGACCTACCGCGAGCTGAACGAGCGGGCCAACCCGCTGGCCCGGGTGCTGGCCGCGCGGGGTGTGGGGCCGGAGAGCTATGTCGCCGTGGCGATGCCGCGGTCGGTGGAGCTGGTGGTCGCGCTGCTGGCCGTGCTGAAGGCGGGCGGCGCGTATCTGCCGCTGGATCCGACCTATCCGGCGGACCGGCTCGGCTTCATGCTGGCCGACGTGGACCCGGTGCTGGTGCTGACCGGGCGCGGGGTGATGGAGGACGTCCCGGCGCCGTGCCCGCTGCTGCGGCTCGACGAGCCCGGTACGGCAGCCGAGGTGGCGGCGCACTCCGCCGCCGACCTCACCGACGCGGACCGAGGCGGCCCGCTGTCGCTGGACAACGCCGCCTTCGTGATCTTCACTTCGGGTTCCACCGGCCGCCCCAAGGGCGTCACGGTCCAGCACCGCTCCCTGGACGGCTATCTGTCCTGGACCCGGTCCGCCTACCCCGGTGTCGCGGGCACCGCGCTGGTGCACTCGCCCGTCGCCTTCGACCTCACGGCGACCGGCCTGTTCGCCCCGCTCACCTCGGGCGGCTGTGTGCAGCTGATCGAGCTGGACGCGTCGAGCACGGCGGCCGAGGGCCGGCGCAGCCCCAGCTTCGTCAAGGCGACCCCGAGCCATCTGCCGCTGCTGATCGAACTCCCCGACGCGTTCTCGCCCGACGAGCAGCTGGTGCTCGGCGGGGAGTCGCTGATGGGCGAGGTGCTGGACGAGTGGCGGGGCCGGCACCCCGGGGCGACCGTCATCAACGAGTACGGGCCGACGGAGACCACCGTCGGCTGCTCGGAGTACCGGATCGAGCCGGGGGACACCGTCCCGGCGGGTGTGGTCACCATCGGCCGGCCCGTCTGGAACACCCAGATGTTCGTGCTGGACGCGCGGCTCCAGCCCGTCCCGGTGGGCAGCCCCGGTGAGCTGTACATCGCCGGTGACCTGGTGACCCGCGGCTACCACCGGCGTCCCGACCTGACCTCCACCCGCTTCGTCGCCAACCCCTTCGGGCCGCCCGGCAGCCGGATGTACCGGTCGGGCGACCTCGGCCGCTGGCGGGCGGACGGACAGCTGGAGTTCATCGCCCGGGTCGACGACCAGGTCAAGCTGCGGGGCTTCCGGATCGAGCTGGGCGAGATCGACGGCGTCCTCGGCGCCCACCCCGAACTCGCGCAGGCCGCGGTGATCGTGCGGGAGGACCGGCCCGGCGACAAGCGGCTGGTCGGCTACGCGGTCCCGGCCCCCGGGTGCTCCCCGGACCCGGCGGAGCTGCGCCGCTACGCCGCGCGGCAACTGCCCGACTACATGGTGCCGGTGGCCTTCGTCCTGCTCGACGAGCTGCCGCTGACGGTCAACCGGAAGCTGGACCGCCGGGCGCTGCCGGTGCCCGACTACGGCGCCGCGCGCGCCCCGGGCCGGGGTCCGCGCACCGCGCAGGAGGAGATCCTCAGCGGTGCGTTCGCCGAGGTCCTGGGCCTGCCGCGGGTGGGCGTGGACGACAGCTTCTTCGATCTGGGCGGCCATTCGCTGCTGGCGACCCGGCTGATCGCCGGGCTGCGCGGCACGCTGGGCGTGGAACTGTCCATCCGGGCGGTCTTCGAGACGCCCACGGTGGCGGGTCTCGCGGCCCGGCTCGCCGAGGCGGAGCGGGCCCGTCCCGCGCTGTTGGCGGCGGACCGCCCGGAGCGGGTGCCGCTGTCGTTCGCCCAGCGGCGGCTGTGGTTCATCCACCGCCTCCAGGGCTCCAGCGTCACCTACAACATCCCCACCTGGATACGGCTGTCCGGCCCGCTGGACCACGACGCGCTGCGGGCCGCGGTCGCGGACGTGGTCGCGCGGCACGAGGTGCTGCGTACCGTCTACCCGGAGGCGGACGGCGAGCCGTATCAGCAGGTCCTGCCGGCCGGTGAGCTGACGCCGGAGGTGTCCTTCGTCCCGGTGGCGGGGGAAGCGGGCCTGACCGAGGCGCTCGCGCAGGCCGCGCTGCACCCGTTCGGGCTGGTCGGCGAACTCCCCCTCCAGGTCAGGGTGTTCTCGCTGAACGAGCGGGAGCATGTGCTGGCGGTGGTGATGCACCACATCGCCAGCGACGGCTGGTCGATGGCGCCGCTGGCCCGGGATCTGTCGGAGGCGTACGGCGCGCGTCTGGCGGGCCGGAGCCCGGAGCGGGACGCGCTGCCCGTCCAGTACGCGGACTACGCGCTGTGGCACCGGGAGCTGCTGGGGTCGGAGGATGCCCCGGGCAGCGTGATCTCGCAGCAGCTGGCGTTCTGGGAACGGGAGCTGGCCGGGGCGCCCGAGCTGCTCGCGCTGCCGCTGGACCGGCCCCGTCCCGCGGTGGCCAGTCACCACGGCGGCAGTGTGCAGCTGGAGCTGGACCCCGAGCTGCACCGTCAGCTGGTCGCGCTGGCGCAGAGCTCCGGCGCCACGCTGTTCATGGTGCTGCACGCGGCGATCGCGGCGCTGCTGTCGCGGCTCGGGTCCGGCACCGACATCCCGGTCGGTACCGCCGTGGCGGGCCGTACGGACGAGGCGCTGGACGACCTCGTCGGCTTCTTCATCAACACGCTCGTACTGCGCACCGATCTGTCCGGCGACCCGACGTTCCGCGAGCTGCTGGCCCGCGCCCGGAAGACCGACCTGGCGGCCTACGCCCACCAGGACGTGCCCTTCGAGCGGGTCGTCGAGGCGGTCAACCCGGACCGGGTGCTGTCCCACTCCCCGCTCGTCCAGGTCGTGACGACGCTCCAGAGCTACCAGCGGGGCGCCCTGGACTTCCCGGGCACCGAGGCGACCGCGCCGAAGGTCACCAATGAGATCGCCAAGTTCGACCTGATCTTCTTCTGGGAGGAGCGGCAGGACGCGGACCTGGTCCCGGACGGCATCGGTCTCGAAGTGAAGTACGCGACCGACCTGTTCGACCACGGGACCGCGGTGGATATCGCGGACCGGCTGCTGCGGGTGCTGCGGGCCGCCGTCGCCGACCCGGACCGCACGGTCGGGCAGATCGAGATCCTCGCGCCGCAGGAGCGCGACCAGCTGCTGTCCGGCTGGAACGACACCGCCCGCGACACGGTGGCGGCGACCCTGCCCGCGCTCTTCGAGGAGCGGGTGGCGCAGGCTCCGGACGCGCCGGCACTGGTCCACCGGGACCGTACGTACCGCTACGCGGAGGTGGCGGAGCGGGTCAACCGGCTGGCCCGGCTGCTGATGCGGCACGGGGTGGGCCCGGAGCGGGTGGTGGCGCTGGCGCTGCCGAAGTCGGCGGACCTGATCGTGGCGATGCTGGCGGTGGTCACGGCGGGCGGGGCGTATCTGCCCGTCGACCCGGAGTACCCCGCCGAGCGGATCGCCTACATGCTCGACGACGCCCGGCCCACCTGCCTGCTCACCCTCACCGGCACCCCCCTCCCCGAAACCGACTGCCCCCGCCTGCTGCTGGACGACCCCACCGTCGTCGCCGATCTGAACGACCTGCCCGCCACGCCCCTCGACGCCCGCGCCGGGCTGCACCACCCCGCGTACGTCATCTACACCTCCGGCTCCACCGGCCGCCCCAAGGGCGTCGAGGTCACCCACGCCGGAGTGGCCGATCTGTCCGTCTCCGCGCGGGAGAACTACCTGCTGGACGGCGACAGCCGGGTGCTCCAGCTCTCCTCACCCAGCTTCGACGCCTCGGTGATCGAGCTGGTCATGGCGCTCACCACCGGCGCCGCCCTGGTGGTCCCGGACGGCGGGCCGCTGGCCGGTGAGGCGCTGGCCGAGGTCCTGCGGGACTCCCGGATCACCCACACCCTGATCCCGCCGGCCACCCTGGCGACGATCCCGGACGGTGCATTCCCGGACCTGCGCACCCTGGTGACCGGCGCGGACGCGGTGAGCGTGGAGCTGGCGGGCCGCTGGGCCACCCGGTACCGCATGATCAACTCGTACGGTCCGACCGAGTCCACCGTCGCCGCCACGATGAGCCGCCCGCTGTCCGGCGAGGGCGTCCCGCCCATCGGTGTCCCGGTCGCCCACACCCGGGTGTACGTGCTGGACGCGGGGCTGCGGCCGGTGCCGGCCGGTGTCCCCGGTGAGCTGTACATCGCCGGGCACGGCCTCGCACGGGGCTACCGGAACCGGGCCGCGCTGACCGCGGAGCGCTTCGTGGCGAACCCGTACGGCGCGCCCGGGGAGCGGATGTACCGCACCGGGGACCTGGTGCGGTGGCGCGCCGACGGCGAGCTGGAGTACGTCGGCCGGACCGACGCCCAGGTGAAGGTGCGCGGCTTCCGTATCGAACTCGGTGAGATCGAGGCGGTGCTGGACGCCCATCCGCGGGTCAAGCAGACGGTGGCGCTGGTCCGCGAGGACAGCCCCGGCGACAAGCGCATCGTGGCCTACACCGAGCTGCTGCCGGAGCTGTCCGGCCCGCTGCCCGCCGAGGACCTGCTGGAGCAGATCTCCGGCAGTCTGCCCCGGCACATGGTGCCCTCCGCGGTCGTCGTGGTGGAGCAGTGGCCGCTGATGCCCAACGGCAAGGTCGACCGCAAGGCGCTGCCCGTACCGGGCCGTCCGGCGCCGTCCGCCGACAGCCAGGGACCGCGGACCCCGCGCGAGGAGACGCTCTGCGGGCTCTTCGCCGAGCTGCTGGGGCTGCCGGCGGTCGGCATCCACGACAGCTTCTTCCGGCTGGGCGGGCACTCCCTGCTGGCGACCCGGCTGATCAGCGGCATCCGGGCCGCGCTCGGCGCCGAGGTCACCGTCCGGACGATCTTCGAGAATCCGACGGTCGCCCAGCTCGCGCAGCAGCTCGACGGTGCCCGCAAGGCCCGCCCGTCCCTCCGTTCCATGCGCCGCCGGCCGTCCTGAACCACCGCTGGTGCAGTCCGCCCGGCCGGTCCCCCCTTTTGTGCGTCCCTGAAGGAGTCCCTTTGTTCCCCATGTCGTACGCCCAGCGCCGGCTGTGGTTCGCGTTCCAGCTGGAGGGACCCAGCCCGACGTACAACTGCCCGCTGTACGTGCGCCTGTCGGGCGAGCTGAACCGGGACGCGCTGGCGGCCGCGGTCGCGGATGTGACCGGCCGGCACGAGGTGCTGCGGACCCGGTTCGCGGAGGAGGACGGCGAACCCGGCCAGGTGGTGCTGACCCCCGAGGACGGGCGCCCTGAGGTCCGGTTCGTGGAGCTGGCCGGGGAGGCGGCGCTGACCGAGGCGCTGGCCGAGCAGGCGCGCCACTGCTTCGACCTCACCGCCGAGGTGCCGCTGCGGGTCACCCTCTACCGGGTCGCCGAGCGGGAGCACGTCCTGCTGCTGCTGATGCACCACATCGCGGCCGACGGCTGGTCGATGGCGCCGCTGGCCCGGGATCTGTCGGAGGCGTACGCGGCCCGGTGCGCGGACGCCGGGCCGCAGTGGGAGCCGCTGCCCGTCCAGTACGCCGACTACGCGCTGTGGCAGCAGGACGTGCTGGGCTCCGAGGACGACCCGGAAAGCCTGCTGTCGGAGCAACTCGGTTACTGGCAGCAGCAGTTGGCGGGCGCGCCGGAACTCCTCGAACTGCCGCTGGACCATCCGCGGCCGGCGGTGGCGAGCCACCGGGGCGCGACCGTGCGCTACACCCTGGACGCCGGCCTCCACCGGCGGCTGGTGGAGCTGGCCCGCGCCTGCGACGCGACCGTCTTCATGGTCGTGCAGGCCGGGCTCGCGGTCCTGCTGTCGCGGCTGGGCGGCGGCCGTGACATCCCGGTCGGTACCGCCGTGGCGGGCCGTACGGACGAGGCGCTGGACGACCTCGTCGGCTTCTTCGTCAACACCCTGGTGCTGCGCACCGATCTCTCCGGCGACCCGACGTTCCGCGAACTGGTGGCCCGGGTCCGGGACACCGACCTGGCCGCCTACGCCCACCAGGACGTGCCCTTCGAGCGGGTCGTGGAGGCGGTCAACCCGGGCCGGTCGCTGTCCCACACCCCGCTCTTCCAGGTGCTGCTGACCCTCCAGAGCAACGCGGACAGCACCTTCGCCATCCCGGGCGTCGAGGCCTCCTTCGGCGATGTGGCGACCGGGGTGGCCAAGACGGACCTCACCTTCTACCTGGAGGAGCGGTACACCCCCGAGCAGGACCCGGCGGGCATGGTCGGCGAGATCCAGTACGCCGTGGACCTGTTCCGGGAGGAGAGCGCGGAGATCCTGGCGCAGCGGCTGATCCGGGTCCTCGACGCGGTGACCGCGGCCCCGGACCGGGCCGTGAGCCAGGCTCCGGTGCTCGACGCGGCCGAGCACCGGCAGCTGATCGTGGAGCGCAACGCGACCGGCCACCCGGTCCCGCCGGCGACCATGCCGGAGCTCTTCGACACCTGGGTGGGCACCGATCCGCAGGCGCCCGCGGTGGTGTGCGAGGACCTGGTGCTGAGTTACGCGGAGGTGGCGGAGCGGGCCAACCGGCTGGCCCGGCTGCTGATACGCCACGGCGTGGGCCCGGAGACGGTGGTGGCGCTCGCCGTGCCGCGCTCACCGGAGATGGTGGTCGCGGCGCTGGCGGTGCACAAGGCGGGCGGGGCGTATCTGCCCGTCGACCCGGAGTACCCCGCCGAGCGGATCGCCTACATGCTCGGCGACGCCCGCCCCACCTGCCTGCTCACCGTCGGCGGCGTCGCCCTGCCCGAAACCGGCTGCCCCCGTCTGCTCCTGGACGACCCCGCCGTGGTCGCCGCCCTGAACGACCTGCCCGCCACCCCGCTCGGCCCCCGCGCCGGCCTCCAGCACCCCGCGTACGTCATCTACACCTCCGGCTCCACCGGCCGCCCCAAGGGCGTCGAGGTCACCCACGCCGGAGTGGCGTCGCTGGCGGCCACCCACGCCGAGGCCTTCGCGGTCGGGCCCCGGTCCCGGGTGCTCCAGTTCGCGTCGCTGAGCTTCGACGCCGCGGCCTGGGAACTGATCATGGCGCTGACCACCGGCGCCGCACTGGTGGTGGCCCCCGCGCACCGGCTGGCGCCCGGCGAGCCGCTGGCCCGGCTGCTGGCGGAACAGCGGGTCACCCACGCCACCCTGCCGCCCGCCGCGCTCGGCGTGCTCGGGCCGGACGGTCTGCCCGCCGGGATGACGCTGGTGGTGGCGGGCGAGGCCACCGCCCCGGAGTTGGTCGGGCGCTGGTCGGCCGGGCGGCGGATGGTGAACGCCTACGGCCCGACCGAGGCCACCGTCTGCGCGACCATGAGCGAACCGCTGTCGGGCGCCCAGGTGCCACCGATCGGCGGCCCGATCCGCAATGCCCGGGTCTATGTGCTGGACGCCGCGCTGCGCCCGGTGCCCGCGGGGGTCGCCGGCGAGCTGTATGTCTCGGGCCCGGGGCTCGCGCGGGGTTATCTGCGGCGGCCGGGGCTGACGTCGGAGCGCTTCGTGGCCGATCCGTACGGTGCGCCCGGCAGCCGGATGTACCGCACGGGCGACCTGGCGCGCTGGCGGGCCGACGGGCAGCTGGAGTTCCTGGGCCGCACCGACCACCAGGTGAAGATCCGGGGCTTCCGCATCGAACTCGGCGAGATCGAGGCCGCGCTCAGCGCCACCGGGCGGGTGGCCGAGGCGCTGGTCACGGTGCATGACGACGCGGCCGCCGGGCGCCGGCTGGTGGCCTATGTGACGGCGGCGGGCGGTGCGGAAGCGCCCGACCCGGCGGCGCTGCGGGAGCTGGTCGCGGAGTCGCTGCCGGACTACATGGTCCCGTCCGCCGTGCTCGTCCTGGAGCAGTGGCCGCTGACCCCGAACGGCAAGGTCGACCGGGACCGCCTGCCCGCCCCCGACTACGCCTCGCACGCCGAGAGCGGCGGCCGGGCCCCTCGCAACGCCACCGAGGAAACCCTCACCGCGCTCTTCGCCGACGTGCTGGGCCTGCCCGCCGTCACCATCGACGACAGCTTCTTCCACCTCGGCGGGCACTCCCTGCTCGCCACCCGCCTCATCAGCCGGATCCGCACCGCCCTGCACGCCGAGATCCCGCTCCGCGCGCTCTTCGAGCACCCCACCGTCGCCGCACTCGCCCCCCGGCTCGCCGGCGCCCGCACGGCCCGCACCCCCCTCACGGCCGCCGACCCGCGCCCGGCGCACCTTCCGCTCTCCCCCGCGCAGCGCCGCCTGTGGTTCGCCTACCAACTCGAAGGCCCCAGCCCCACCTACAACATCCCGCACGCCCTGCGCCTGACCGGGCCGCTCGACCACGCCACCCTCACCCAGGCCCTCGCCGACCTCACCGACCGGCACGAGACCCTGCGCACCCGCATCACCGAGCACGACGGGGAGCCCCGGCAGACCGTCGTCCCCGCCGAGCAGGCCCGCCCCGCACTCCCGCTCGTCCCCACCACCGAGGACCAGCTCCCCCACCACCTGGCCGAACAGGCCGCCCACGCCTTCGACCTCACCCACGACAACCCGCTCCGCGCCACGCTCTACCGCCTGGGCGCACAGGACCACGTCCTGCTGCTCCTCCTGCACCACAGCGCGGGCGACGGCTGGTCGATCGCCCCGCTCCTCAACGACCTGTCCGCCGCCTACACCGCGCGCCGCCAGGGCACCGCCCCCGGCTGGCAGCCCCTCGCCGTCCAGTACGCCGACTACACCCTGTGGCAGCGGGAGGTACTGGGCTCCGAGGACGACCCGGACAGCCTGATATCAAGCGAACTGGACTACTGGCGCCGACAGTTGGCGGGCGCTCCGGAGCTGCTGGAGCTGCCGCTCGACCACCCCCGGCCCGCCGTCGCCTCCCACCGGGGCAGCACGGTCGGCCTGGCTGTCGACGCCGAGGTCCACCAGGGCCTGGTCGCGCTCGCGCAGGCCACCGACTCCACGCTGTTCATGGTGCTGCACACGGCGGTCGCCGCGCTGCTGTCGCGGCTCGGCGCGGGCACCGACATCCCCCTGGGCACCGCCGTCGCCGGACGCACCGACGACGCCCTCGACGACCTCGTCGGCCTGTTCATCAACACCCTGGTGCTGCGCACCGATGTCTCCGGCGACCCGACCTTCCGCGAACTCCTCGGCCGGGTCCGGGAAACCGACCTGGCCGCCTACGCCCACCAGGACGTGCCCTTCGAGCGCGTCGTCGAGGCGGCGCAGGTCTCCCGGGTGCTCTCGCACATCCCGCTCGCCCAGGTGATGCTGCACCTCCAGAACAACGCGGACGCGCCGGGGAGCCTGCACGAGGACGTGCGGATGGCGACCGAGCCGACCACGCTGGAGGCCGCCAAGTCCGATCTGTCCTTCGGGCTGCGCGAGCGGTTCACCGGGGACGGCCGGCCCGCGGGTCTGACCGGCTCTCTTGAGTACGCCGAGGATCTCTTCGGCCGCGACGGGGCGCGGTCCCTCGCCGCGCGGCTGGAGCGGATGCTGACGGCCGCGGCGGCCGCACCGGACCGCCCCGTGAGCGAGGCCGACCTGCTGGCGCCGGGCGAACGGCAGCGGCTGCTGGTGGAGTGGAACGGCGCCGCCGGGGAGGCGGCCCCGGCCTCGCTGCCGGAGCTGTTCGAGGCCCAGGCGGCGCGCACCCCGGACGCCGTGGCGGTGGTGTACGAGGGGACGTCACTGACGTACCGCGAGCTGAACACGCGGGCGAACCGGCTGGCCCGGCTGCTGGTGGCGCACGGCGCCGGCCCGGAGCGCTTCGTGGCGCTCGCGCTGCCGCGGACCGCCGAACTGGTAGTGGCGCTGCTGGCGGTGGTGAAGTCCGGGGCGGCGTATGTCCCGGTGGACCCGTCCTACCCGGCGGACCGGACCGCGTACATGCTCGCCGACTCCGGCCCCGAGCTGCTGCTGAGCACCACCGAGGCCGCGGCCGGGCTACCGGAGTCCCGGCCCCGCACCCTGCTGCTGGACGACCCCGGCACCGCCCGTGCACTGGCGGGGTACGACGGCGGCGAGCTGACCGACGCGGACCGCGGCGGCCCGCTCTCCCCGTCGAACGCCGCGTATGTCATCTACACCTCGGGCTCCACCGGCCGCCCCAAGGGCGTCGTCGTCCCGCACCGCAATGTGGCGCGGCTGTTCGCGGCCACCGAGGAGTGGTTCGGCTTCGGCCCGGACGACGTGTGGACGCTGTTCCACTCGTACGCCTTCGACTTCTCGGTGTGGGAGCTGTGGGGGCCGCTGCTGTACGGCGGCCGGCTGGTCGTGGTGCCGTACGAGGTGAGCCGTTCCCCGGAGGACTTCCTGCGGCTGCTGGCCGACGAGCGGGTGACGGTCCTCAACCAGACGCCGTCGGCGTTCTACCAGCTGATGCAGGCCGACGCGGAACACCCCGGCCTCGGTGCCCGACTGGCGCTGCGCCGCGTCGTGTTCGGCGGTGAGGCGCTGGATCTGGGCCGGATGGCCGAGTGGTACCGCCGCCACGGGGACACCGCGCCGGTCCTGGTGAACATGTACGGGATCACCGAGACCACCGTGCACGTCAGTCATCTGCCGCTGGACGAGCGGGCGGCGGCCGGGCAGACCCGGAGCCTGATCGGCCGGGGCATCCCGGATCTGCGGATCTATGTGCTGGGCGACCGGCTGGAGTTGCTGCCGCCGAACGTGCCCGGCGAGATGTATGTGGCGGGCGCGGGCCTGGCCCGCGGCTATCTGCACCAGCCCGCGCTGAGCGCCGGGCGGTTCGTGGCCGACCCCTTCGGCCCGCCGGGCGCGCGGATGTACCGCACCGGAGACGTGGCCCGCTGGACGGCCGACGGGCAGCTCGAATACCTCGGGCGCGCCGACGACCAGGTGAAGGTGCGCGGCTTCCGGATCGAACTCGGCGAGATCGAGGCCGCGTTGGAGTCCCACCCGGCGGTGGCGCAGGCCCGGGTCGTCGTCCGGGAGGACGGGCCCGGCGAGAAGCGACTGGTCGGCTACGCGGTCCCGGAGGCCGGGGCGGGCGGGCTGCCCGCCGCGGCCGTACTGCGGGAGCATCTGTCCGGCGCACTGCCCGACTACATGGTCCCGGCCGCGGTCGTCGCCCTGGACGCCCTGCCGCTGACCGCCAACGGCAAGCTCGACCACAAGGCGCTGCCCGCGCCCGAGTACACCGGCAGCACCACCGGGCGGGCCCCGCGCACCGCCCGCGAGGAGACCCTGTGCCGGGTCTTCGCGGAGGTGCTCGGCCTCGCGCACGCCGGGATCGACGACAGCTTCTTCGAGCTCGGCGGGGACAGCATCAGCTCCATCCGGCTGGTCTCCCAGGCCCGTGCCGCGGGGCTGGACGTGACGGTCCGGCAGGTCTTCGAGTGCCGTACGGCCGCCGCGCTCGCCGCCGTCGCCACCGAGATCTCCGGGGCGGCCGCACCGCGCCCGGCGGACGACGGCGTGGGCGACTTCCCGATGACGCCGATCATGCACTGGCTGTCCGCACAGGACGGACCGACGGCGGGCTTCAACCAGTCCATGACGATCCGGGTCCCGGCCGGGCTCGGGCAGCGGCGGCTCACCGACGCCGTACAGCGCTGGCTCGACCACCACGCCGTGCTGCGGCTGCGGATGGCGCGAACCGGGGACGGCGCGGACCGGCCGACGGTCGGCGCGCCCGGGTCCGTCCCCGCGGACTCCGTCCTGCGCCGGGTGGAGATCGCCGGACTGGCGGCCGGTGCCCGGGACCTGGCGCTCACCGAGCACGGGGAGAAGGCCCGGCTGCGGCTCTCCCCGCACGACGGCGCCGTGGTCCAGCTCGTCTGGTACGACGCCGGGGACGCGGCGCCGGGGCTGCTCCAGATCCTGATCCACCACCTCGCGGTGGACGGCGTCTCCTGGCGCATCCTGCTGCCGGATCTGCGGGCGGCCTGGGAGGCCGCCGCGGACGGGCGGGACCCGGCGTTCGCCGAGGTGCGCACCTCGTTCCGCCAGTGGGCCCAAGGGCTGCACGAGAGCGCGCAGCAGCCCCGGTGGGAGGACGGCCTCGGGGTGTGGACCTCGGTCCTCAGCGACCCGTCGGCGGCCGCGCTGCCCGGCGTACGGCCGGTGGATCCGCGGACCGACACCGCGGAGACCGTGCGCCATCTGACCCTCGGCCTGCCGCCGGAGCGCCTCGAACCGCTGCTGACGACTGTCCCGGCCGCCTTCCACGCGAACGTGAACGACGTGCTGCTGACCGGCTTCGCCCTCGCCGTCCTGGAGTGGCGCCGCCGGCGCGGCGACCGCTCGGCAGCGGGGGTCCTGGTCGACTTGGAGGGCCACGGCCGCGAGGACATCCTGGACGGCGCGGACCTGTCCGCCACCGTCGGCTGGTTCACCAGCCTCTACCCGGCACTGCTGGCCCCCGCGGCCGTCGACTGGGCGGAGCTGAGGGCGGGCGGGCCCGGCGTGGGCGCGGCCCTGAAGGCGGTCAAGGAGCAGCTGCGCGCGCTGCCGGGCAACGGTGTCTCGTACGGCATGCTCCGCTACCTCAACCCGCGCACCGCACCGCGCCTCGCCGAGCTCCCCGCCCCCCGCCTCGGGTTCAACTACCTGGGCCGGTTCGCGGCGGCGGGCGCCGGCGACGGCGAGCTGTGGACCATGGCGAACGGTCTGCCCTCCCCCGCCCCGCGGGACGCCGGGGCCGCGGTCCCGCACGCGCTGGAGGTCAACGCGCTCACCGAGGACCTGCCCGGCGGGCCGCGGCTGAACGCCACCTGGTCCTGGCCGGCCGGCCTCCTCCCGGAGCCGGCCGTGCGCGAACTCGCCGAGCTCTGGTTCGAGGCGCTGGACGCCCTGGTCCTCCACACCGCCGGCGCCGAAACCGGCGGTCACACACCCTCCGATCTCTCCCTCGGGCTGTCCCAGGACGAGATCGACGCACTTGAAGCAGAACTGGGGTCGCTCTGATGAAAAAGCAGTCCGCGCTGGAAGACGTCCTTCCGCTGACGCCGCTCCAGGAAGGCATGTTCTTCCACTCCTGGTACGACGACGAGGCGGTCGACGTCTACGGCGTCCAGATGGTCCTCGCCCTCGACGGACCGCTGCGCCCGGACCTGCTCAGGGCATCGGTGGCGGCGCTCCTCAAACGCCACCCCAACCTGCGGGCGGGCTTCCGGCAGCGGGCGAACGGCCAGCCGTTCCAGGTGATCCACCGCGAGGTGCCGCTCCCCTGGGAGGAACTCGACCTCACGGACCGGGACGACGCCGCGCGGCGGCTGGCGGAGTTCCTCGCCGCCGACCGCGCCCGCCGCTTCCCGCTCGACCGCCCGCCGCTGATGCGGTTCACCCTGGTGCGGCTCGGGCCCGACCGGTACCGGCTGGTGCTCTCCAACCACCATCTGCTGCTGGACGGCTGGTCCACCCCGATCCTCGTACGGGAGCTGTTCACCCTGTACGAGCACGGGGGCGACGACCGGGCCCTGCCGCCGGTCGTGCCGCAGCGCACCTACTTCAGCTGGCTGGCCGCCCAGGACGACGCCGGGTGCGAGCGGGCCTGGCAGCAGGCGCTCGACGCGCTGCCCGGCCCCTCGCTGGTGGCGCCCGCCGACCCGGGCCGGGCGCCGGTCGCACCGCAGCGGGTGGTGGCCGCGTTCCCCGAGGGCTTCGGCGGGGACCTCGACCGGTTCGCCCGGCAGCGCGGGCTGACCGTCAACACCCTGGTCCAGGGCGCCTGGGCGGTGGTCCTGGGCCGGCTCACCGGCCGCGACGACGTGGTCTTCGGGACCCTGGTCTCCGGCCGCCCGCCGGAGGTCGCCGGGATCGAGTCGATGGTCGGGATGTTCATCAACACCGTCCCGGTCCGGGTACGGCTCGACGCGGGCGCCCCGGTCGCGGACAACCTCGCCCGGCTCCAGGACGAACAGACCGCGCTGCTCAGCCGGCACCACCTCAGCCTCGCCCGGATCCAGCGCCTGGCCGGGACCGGCGATCTCTTCGACACCTTCATGGTGTTCGAGAACTTCCCCGGGGACGACGGCACCCGGCCCTCGTACGCGGGCGTGCGGGTCGAGGTCGCCGAGGGCCATGACTCCGCGCACTACCCGCTGCGAGTGGTCGCCGGTCTCACCGGGCAGCGGCTCCAGATCGAGCTGGAATACCGTCCCGACCTCTTCGACCGGGACGAGGCCGCGGCCGTACTCGGCGCGCTGGAAGGCGTACTGGGCGAGATCGTCGCCGGCCCCGGGCAGGCCGTGGCCGGCCTCACCTGCCCGCTGCCGGCCGCGTTCCGGCGACTGGACGCCGCCCCGGCTCCCGGGCCGGGTGCCGACGACGAGGCCGAGGTGCTGCCTCCGGTCGCCAGGACGGCGTTCTCGGCCACCGAGGAGATCCTCCGCGGCCTCTTCGAAAGCGTGCTGGGCCGCCCCTGCCCGGGTGTCGACGACAGCTTCTTCACGCTGGGCGGGCAGTCGCTCACCGCGATCCGGCTGCTCAGCCGGATCCGCGCGGCCTTCGGCGTGGAGCTGCCGGTGCGGTCCGTCTTCGAGTCCCCGACGGTGGCCGGGCTGGCCGCCCGGCTGGCGCAGGCGGACACCACCCGCCCGGCCCTGGTGCGGGCGGCCGTGCGCCCGGAGCAGCTGCCGATGTCGTACGCCCAGCGCGGTCTGTGGTTCGCCTTCCAACTGGAGGGCACCGGCCCGACCTACAACATCCCGCTGCCGCTGCGGCTGCGCGGCGCCCTGGACCGGGACGCGCTGCGGGCCGCGGTGGGCGATGTGATCGAGCGGCACGAGGCGCTGCGCACCCGCTTCACGGAGGTGGCCGGTGCGCCCTGCCAGATCGTGCTGCCCCACGAGGAGGCCCGCCCGGAGCTGGAGTACGTGACGCTCGACGGCGAGGAGCAGCTGGCCGCCGCCCTGGCCGAGCGGACCGGGCGCGGCTTCGACCTGGCCGGGGAACTCCCGCTGCGGGTCACGCTGCTGCGGATCTCGGACCGGGAGCATGTGCTGCTGCTCCTCATGCACCACATCGTGAGCGACGGCTCCTCGCTGGCGCCGCTGGTCCGGGACCTCTCGGTGGCGTACGGGGCGCGGCTGCGGGGCGGCGCGCCCCGGTGGCAGCCGCTGCCGGTGCAGTACGCCGACTACGCGCTGTGGCAGCGGGAGCTGCTGGGGTCCGAGGACGACCCGGGCAGCGTGCTGGCGCAGCAACTCGCCTACTGGCGGGACCAGTTGGCGGGCGCGCCGGAGTTGCTGGACCTGCCGCTGGACCGTCCCCGCCCGGCGGCCGCCAGTCACCGCGGCGCGACCGCGCCGTTCACCCTGGACGCCGCGACACATGAGCGGCTGGCCGAGCTGGCCCGGCGGTCCGACGCCACGGTCTTCATGGTGCTCCAGGCCGGACTCGCGGTCCTGCTGTCGCGGCTCGGCGCGGGCAGCGACATCCCGGTCAGCACCGTGGTGGCCGGGCGCACCGACGAGTCGCTGGAGGAGCTGGTCGGTTACTTCGTCAACAACCTCGTCCTGCGCACCGATGTGTCCGGCGACCCGACCTTCCTGGAGCTGCTGGGGCGCGTCCGCGAGACCGATCTGGCCGCGTACGCGCACCAGGACGTCCCCTTCGAGCGGGTCGTCGAGGCGGTCAACCCCACCCGGACGCTGTCCCACGCACCGCTCGCCCAGGTGGCGCTGATCCTCCAGAACACCGGCAGCGCCACCCTGGAACTGCCGGGCCTCGATGTCTCCTTCGAGGGCGAGGCCGAGGGGGCCGCCAAGGTCGACCTCGCGTTCAACCTGAGCGAGTCCCGTACGGCCGAGGGCCGCCCGGCGGGGATCGGCGGTCTGCTCGAATTCGCCGCTGACCTCTTCGACCCGGCGACCGCCCGGCTGCTCACCGAGCGTCTGGCGCGGGTGCTGGCCGAGGCCTGCGCCGGCCCCGAGCTGCCGGTCAGCCGCCTGGAGGTGCTCTCCCCCGACGAGCGCGACGCGCTGCTCCAGGACGGGCCGCACCGGCGCCCCGCCCCGTCGGCCGCCACCTTCGCCGAGCTCTTCGAGCGCCAGGTGCGCCGCGCCCCGGACCGCCCCGCGCTGGAGACGGACGGCGTCATCGGCTACGCGGAACTCAACGAGCGCGCCAACCAGTTGGCGCGGCTCCTCGTCACCCGCGGGGCGGGCCCCGAGCGCGCGGTCGCGGTCGCACTGCCGCCCTCCGGGCACCTCGCGGAGGCGGTCCTCGCCGTGCAGAAGGCCGGTGCGGTCTATCTGCCGCTGGACCCGGGCTATCCGGCGGAGCGGCTGACCGCGATGGTGTCGGACGCCGCGCCCGTCCTGCTGCTGACCACCGCCGCGCTCGCGGACCGGCTGCCGGAGACCGGTGCGGTGCCGGTGCTGCTGGTGGACGATGCCACCACCACGACCGCGTGCGCCGCACTGTCCGGCGCGGACCTGACCGACGCGGAGCGCACCGCCCCGCTGCGACTCGACCACCCGGCGTACACCATCTTCACCTCCGGCACCACGGGCCGCCCCAAGGGCGTCGTGGTCACCCACACCGGGCTGGCCGCGTTCGCCGCCAACCAGGCCGCGCACTACGGCGTCGAGGAGGGCAGCCGGGCGCTCCAGCTCGCCTCGCCCAGCTTCGATGTCTCGGTGGCGGAGTTCTTCTGGTCGCTGCTGTGCGGCGGGTGCCTGGTCGTCCCGGAGGGGACTCCCACCGGCGCGGAGCTGGTCGAGGTGCTCCGGGAGCGCCGGATCAGCCATCTGATGATCCCGCCGTCGGTGCTGGCCGAAGTGCCCCGGACCGCACTGCCGGAGCTGAAGGTGATGATCACCGGCGCGGAGGTGCTGCCCGCCGAGCTCGCCGGGTTCTGGGGCCGGGACCGGACGCTGATCAACGCCTACGGCCCCACCGAGGCCACCTGCGATGTCAGCTTCGCGATCCGGGACCCGCGGACCGCGGACGGCGCCGCGGTCATCGGGCGGCCGATCGACGGCGCCCGGGTGTATCTGCTGGACGCGGCCCTTCAGCCGGTGCCGTCCGGTGTGGTCGGCGAGCTGTACGTCTCCGGCACCGGCGTGGCCCGCGGCTATCTCCACCAGCCGGCGGTGACCGCGGACCGCTTCGTCGCCGACCCGTTCGGCGCCCCCGGCTCCCGGATGTACCGCACCGGTGACCTGGCGTACTGGGACGGCGAAGGGCAGCTCCGTTTCTGCGGCCGGGCCGACAGCCAGGTCAAGGTGCGCGGCTTCCGGATCGAACTCGGCGAGGTGCAGGCGGCGGTGAGCCGGTGCGCCGGAGTGGGCCGCGCCGTGGTGACCGTCCGCGAGGACCGGCCGGGCGACCGCCGCCTGGTGGCCTACGTCCAGCAGGCGCCGGACGAGCCGCCGTTGAGCCCGGCGGCGGTACGGGACGAGACCTCCGCGCTGCTCCCCTCGTACATGACGCCCTCGGCGTTCGTCGTCGTCGACAGCTGGCCGCTGACGCCGAACGGCAAGCTCGACCACCGGGCGCTGCCCGCGCCCGCCCCGGTCACCGGGCGGGCCACCCGGCCGCCGGCCTCCCCGCAGGAGGAGCTGCTGTGCCGGCTCTTCGCGGAGGTCCTGGGGGCCGAACAGGTCGGCGTGGACGACAACTTCTTCGAGCTCGGCGGGCATTCGCTGCTGGCCACCCGGCTGGTGAGCCGCCTCGCGGCGCTGCTGGGCGGCGCCCCGGCGCTGCGCGATGTGTTCGCCGCACCGACCCCGGCCCGGCTCGCCGCCCAGCTCGACGGCGGCGGCAGCAGCGCCTTCGAGGTGCTGCTGCCGCTGCGCACGGCGGGCCGCACCGCGCCGCTGTTCTGTGTGCACCCGGTCGCCGGATTCAGCTGGCGCTACTCGGCACTGCTCGGCGCCCTGAGCCCCGACCACCCGGTGTACGCCCTCCAGTCCCGGGGTCTGGACGGCACGGAGGCGCCCGCCCGTTCCCTCGACGAGATGGCCGAGGACTACATCCGCGAGATCCGCCGGGTGCAGCCGGAGGGCCCGTACCACCTGCTGGGCTGGTCGCTCGGCGGGATCATGGCGCATGCGGTGGCCACCGCGCTCCAGGCGCAGGGCCAGGAGGTGGCGCTGCTCGCGGTGCTCGACGCCTACCCGGCGCCTGCCGACGGCCCCGGCACCGGCGGCCCCGAGGAGATCCTCACGCAGATGTACGAGGGCTACGCCGGGATCTACGGGCTGCCCGAGGGCACCTCCCCGGAGCTGCCGGACACCGGCGTGATGCGGGCCCGGATCACCGACTGGCTGGGCCGCGGCGAGAGCGAGCTGCGCCATCTCGACGACGCGCAGCGAGCCGTGGCGCTGGACATCATGGTGAACAACGTGACGCTCACCAACGCACGCCGCCCCGACCGGTTCCGCGGCACGATGCTGCTGGTGGTGGCCACGCAGAAGCAGCAGGAGTGGACCAGCCCGCAGGCCTGGAAGGAGTTCCTCGACGGCGAGCTGGAGATCCACGAGGTGGACTGCGAGCACGCCAGGATGCTGGAGCCGGCGCCGGCCGCCGACATCTGCGCCGTCCTCGCACCGCGGATCGCCGGGCCACGGGACGCCACGGCCGCCGCGGCGGCGGGGAGCACCCGATGACCACCCCGGTGCTCCCCGCAGCGGCGGTCCTCGGCGTCCTGGGCGGCATGGGCCCGCTGGCCTCGGCCGAGTTCCTCCGGACGCTGTACGCGGGCGAGTGGCACGGTCCTGAGCAGTCCCGTCCGCGGGTGCTGCTGGACTCCGACCCGGCCTTCCCCGACCGCACCGAGGCCATCCGGCAGGGCAGGGCCCGGGAGATGACCGAGCGGCTGGAGGACCGGCTGGCGCAGCTGCTGGAGCGGGGCGCCGATCAGGTGGTCGTGGTGTGCTTCACGGCGCACCACTTCCTGCCGCTGGTCGATCCGGTGCTGCGCGGCCGGGTGGTGTCCCTGGTGGAGACCACGGCGGCGGAACTGGCCGGTGCCGCCGGCCGGTTCCTGATGCTGTCCACCGAGGGCAGCCGCCGGGCGCGGATCTTCGAGTCGCAGCCCGGCTGGGACGCCGTGGCCCACCGGGTGGTGCGCCCCGACGAGGACGCCCAGGCCCGGGTCCACCGGCTGATCTACCGGATGAAGCGCTACGGTCCGCTGCCGCAGGAGGCGCTGCCGGAAGTGGAGCACCTCATGCGGCGCCACGACTGCACCGGCGTCGTGCTGGGCTGCACCGAATTCCACCTGGTGTCACGGGATCTGACGGAACGGTACGGCCCCGACCGGACGGTGGACGCCCTGCGCACCCTCGCGGTCCGCTTCTCGGCGGGCCTGCCGGCCCCTCAGCGGCTGGTGAGCAGCCTGCCCACCTCGGCCACCAGAGAGGGCGCCTGCTCCAGCAGATAGAAGTGGTCCCCGGAGCGGACCCGCAGCCCGAAGTCCCCCTCGGTCACCTCCGCCCAGGCCCGCATGTCCGCCTCCTGGACATGCGGGTCCCGGTCGCCGAGCAGGGCGGTCACCGGCACCCCGAGCCGGGGCAGCGGGGCCGGCGGCCGGTAGTCGTCGATCAGCCGGTAGTCGGCGCGGATGGCGGGCAGCAGCAGCTCCCGCAGATCGGGGTGGTCCAGGGCGGCGGAGAACGTCCCGCCGAGCGCCATGACATCGGCCACCAGCACCTCGTCGCTCTCCCGGGAGATCCCGGAGGGCCGCAGCCGGGACGGTGCGCTGCGGCTGGAGACCAGCAGCCGGCTCAGCACGCGTCCGTGCCGCCGCTCGATCCGCAGCGCCACCTCGTGCGCGACCGATGCCCCCATGCTGTGCCCGAAGAAGGCCAGCGGCCGGTCCAGGGCGGGCACCAGCTCCCCGGCAATCCGGTCGGCGAGCTCGTCCATCGACTCGGCGGGCGGCACCGCGATCCGGTCCTCCCGGCCGGGATAACAGACCGCGACGACCTCGATATCCGCCGGCAGCCACTGCGGCCAGTCCCGGAAGAAGCTGGCCGCGCCGCCGGCGTGCGGAAAGCAGACCAGCCGCATCCGGGGGTCCGGAACGGGCCGGGGACGGCGGAACCACTCCTGGTCGAGGGCGCGGTGCGCGCCCCTCGCGGCGCGGGAAACAGTCATGGTCAACCCTTCGGGAGATACGGCACAGGGGAGGTACGACCGGGGCCGGACTCGGCCGGGACGCTAGCGGACGCCCCTATCGGCGCCGTATCAAGACCCCGCCGGCAGCACGGAGACCGGCCGGGAATAACGACACAATGACGCGGCGATTGCCGCCCTCCCTAACGTCCTGATCAGGAACTCGGCCCGCCTCACCGCGGGTCACGAGCGGGTCAGGGAGTCGACTGTGTACGACGTCATCGTGGTCGGGGCGCGCTGCGCCGGTGCCTCTACGGCCATGCTCTTCGCACGTGCCGGATATCGCGTGCTGATGGTGGACCGCGCCGAGTTCCCCCGGGACACGCTCAGCACGCTCTACATCCACCAGCCCGGTGTGGCGCTGCTGCGGCGCTGGGGTGTGCTCGACAAGGTGATCGCCACCGGCTGCCCGCCACTGGACCGGGCCGTCTACCGGATCGCGGACATCCGCATCGAGGGGTGCTCGATCCCGGTCGACGGCCACCGCGCGGCGTACGCCCCGCGCCGTTATCTGCTGGACGGGATCCTCGCGGACGCCGCGGTCGCCGCGGGCGTGGAGTTCCGCCAGGGCTGCACCGTCACCGACGTGCTGTCCGACGACGAGGGCCAGGCCACCGGGGTGCGCTGCCGTACCTCCGACGGCGCGACCACCGAGGAGCACGCCCGCCTGGTGGTCGGCGCCGACGGGATGCGCTCCCGTTTCGCCACCATGGTCGACTCCCGCATCACCACCGAGGACCCGCCCGCGACCTGCGCCTACTACACGTACTGGGAAGGCGTCACGGACCGCTTCGAGCTCTACGAGGCACCGGGCCGCTGGGTCGGCACCGTGCCCACCAACGACAACACCACGCTGATCGCGGCGTACTTCCCGCAGTCCGAGTTCGAGCGGGTCCGCAAGGACGCGATGGGCGCCTACCTGGAGGCGGTCCGCAGCACGGCCCCCGAGCTGTACGCGAAGATCGCGTCACAGACCCCGCTGGAACGGCTGCACGGCACCGGCGACCAGCGCAACTACTTCCGCGAGGCGGCCGGACTCGGCTGGGCCCTGGTCGGGGACGCCGGCCACCACAAGGACTCCATCACCGCCCGCGGTATCACCGACGCCTTCCGCCAGGCCCAGCTGCTGGTGGACTGCGTCGGCACCGGTCTCCGCGACCCCGAGAAGCTGCTCGACGGGCTGGAGGAGTACGCCTACCAGCGCGACGAGATCCTCATCGACGCCTACCACTCGACACTGTCGGTGGCGGCCCTCGAAGTGGCCGAGCACCGGCTGTCCATGCTGCGCACCGTCGCCGGGGACCAGGAGCTCATGGACCGCTACTTCGCCACGCTGGCCGGCGTGATCGGGGTGGAGGAGTTCTTCACCCCCGAACTGCACGCCCGCCAGGAACTCACGCGCCCATAGGAGCCCGCCGCTCCGGCACGTGCCCCACCCACCTCCGTCCGGCAGCGGCCCGTTCACCCCACCACGGGCGCCGCACCGGACGGCTGCTGAAACGTCGTGCCCCGCACCCAGCGGGACACGCACAGCACCGCGGCCGGGATCAACCATCCCTTCGGTCACGACCCCGGCAGAGGTGCCGCCTTACCGCAGGTGGCCGCCTGACCACCTGCTTTCACTGAAGGAGGCTGTGATGGAAGAGCAGAACGAGCTGTCCACCGTGGAGCCCTACGCCGCCCCGATGCTGGTCGAGGTCGGCGAGTTCAACGAGGACACCCTGGGCTTCATCGGCTGGGGCAAGGACATCTTCGGCCACTACGGCGGCTGACCGTCCCGTCCCTGATCACTCTCAGGAGTAGGTAGATGACCGGTACCGGATTCGTGGTCCTGCCGGACACGGCGGCCGCAGCCGAGGCCCACGCGGTGGCGCCCTGGGCGGCTCCGCGGGTGCTCTCGCATGCGTCGGGGCGGCCGTGGCTGGTGGGCAGGTGGTCCCCCGCGGAGGTGCGGGTGGCCACCGCGGGCCCGGTACAGGTGGTGGTGGCCGGGGTCTGCCCGGTCACCACCACCCGGTTGTCCGAACTCACCGCGCGGATACGGACGGTGTCCGACGTGGACACGCTGGCCGCCGCCCTGCCGGGCGCCTGCCATGTGGTGGCCTCGGTCGGCGGACAGGTCCGCGTCCAGGGCAGCCTGACCGGACTGCGCCGGGTCTTCCACACCCGGATCGACGGGGTGGACATCGCCGCGGACCGGGCCGATGTGCTCGCCGCGATGACCGGCGCCGGAATCGACACCGACGCCCTGGCCGTCCGTATCGCCTGCGGCGGCCTCCTTCCCGCTCCGCTCGCCGATCAGCCCCTGTGGTCCGGCATCACCGCCCTGGAACCGGACCACTGCCTGGTCTGGGACCGCGAACGGGCCCGCGCGCTGCGCCGGTGGCGGCCGCCCGCCCCCGAAGCCCCGCTGTCGGCAGGCGCAAAAGCCGTGCGGGACGCGCTCACCACGGCACTGCACGACCGTGCGCCCGAGAAGGGCCGGCTGAGCAGCGACCTCTCCGGAGGCATGGACTCGACCTCCCTCTGCTTCCTGGCCGCCCGCAACACGCCCGATCTCCTCACCTTCCGATGGGGCGAGGCCGAGGCGGGCAACGACGACGCCGCCTTCGCCACCCAATCCATCAACGCCCTCGACCGCGCCGAACACCTCGTGGTGCCCCCCGGCGACCTCCCGCCGCTGTTCGCCGACCCGGACGCCCTCATGGACACCGAGGAGCCGTACCCCTTCGTCCGCACCGCGGCCCGCACCCGGTACACCGCCCAGCTCCTCGCCGACCGCGGCGCCCGCCGCCACCTGGCCGGCCACGGCGGCGACGAACTCTTCACCCCCTTCCCCGGATATCTGCACCCCCTGCTCCGGCGCCATCCGCTCACCGCGCTCCGCCACGTCCGCGGATACGCCGCCCTCAAACGCTGGCCCGTACTGCACACCCTGGCCTCGCTGATCCGCCCCGGCGACGAAGCGGCATGGTGGCACGCCCAGGCCGAGCACCTCACCGACCCGCCGCTGCGCAAGCGCCGGCCCAGCCTCGGCTGGGGCCTGTGGCCGCTGCGCGCACCGTCCTGGGCCACCGGCACGGCCACCGACGCGGCCCGCGAAGCACTCCGGCGCACCGCCGAGCGGTCCCGCCCCCTCTCCACCGACCTGGGCCAGCACCAGACCCTGGTCGCACTGCGCACCAGCGCCCCCTGGTACCGACTGCTGGCCCGCCCGTTCGCCGAGGCCGGAGTGCAGCTGGACTCCCCGTTCTACGACGACCGGGTGGTCGAAGCCGTCCTGGGCGTGCGGGTGTCCGAGCACGCGGGCCCGTGGCGCTACAAGCCGCTGCTGGCCGACGCGATGCACGGCATCGTCCCCGCGAGCGTGCTGGGCCGCGGCACCAAGGGCGAGTTCAGCGACGAGGCCGGCACGGGGCTGCGCCGCAACCTCCCCGCGATCCTCGACCTGTTCACCGATTCCGCCCTGGCCGCCCACGGCCTGATCGATCCCGCCGAACTGCGCACCCAACTGCTCTCGCCCCAGGCCGACAACGCCATGGGCATCGCGCTGGAACCCCTGATCGGCTGCGAACTCTGGCTGCGCGCCGCCACCCGCCCCACCCCTGCCTGGAGGTCCGACGATGCCCGTACGCCTGCACCCTGACGTGGTGGCCACCGACACCGACGACGGCACCGTGCTGCTCAACGAACGCACCGGCCGCTACTGGCAGCTCAACGCCACCGGCGGCCACGTCCTGCGCCAACTGCTCGACGGCCACGAGGCCACCCGGATCGCCGCCGAGGTCGCGGACCGGCACCGGATCGACCACCGGCGGGCCGAGCTCGACGTGGCCGCGGTGATCGAGCAACTGCGCACCGCGCAGCTGGTGATCGCGTGAGCCTGCCCGTCGCCCTCTCCGAACGGCGCAAGCTCCCGCTGCACCGCCGCCCCGTCCCCCTGCTCGCCGTCGGCATCGCCCGCCTGCTGGCCAAGGCCAAACCCGCCCGGCTGCGCACCGTCCTGGAATTCGCCCGCCGCGGCGCACCCCCGGCCACCCCCGACCAGGCCCTCGCCGCCCGCGACGCCGTCGTCTCCGTCAGCCTGCGCTGCGCCGGCCAGGGCTGCCTGCAACGCTCCATCGCCACCGCCCTCCTCTGCCGCGCCCACGGCTCCTGGCCCACCTGGTGCACCGGCATCCGCACCCACCCCTTCGCCGCCCACGCCTGGGTGGAAGCCCACAACCAGCCCATCGGCGAACCTCACCCCAAGGGCCACTACAAACCACTGATCGCCATCCCGGCGGTGGAGGCGGGGGACGGCGGCTGACGCCGGGCCCGGCGAGCAGAGCTCCTAGCGGTTGGGGGGAAAGGCGCGCTCCTGACACGGCTCCGGGTACGGCTACGGGCACGGCTCCGGGTACGGGAGCAGCTGCGGGTCCACGTCACCCGGCGAGCCCCGCCCCTCACCGCCCGGCAGCCTCCCGCAGGCCCAGATACCGGCTCAGGTGCGCGGCGGCGTCGAGCATGGCCAGGCCCCGCGCGGTGAGCTTCTGCCGCCAGTCGTCCAGGGCACCGGCCAGGGTGTCGGTGCCGCCGGCGGTGCGGACCTGCTGCACCACGGTCGCGATGTGGTCCAGCGGATAGCCCCCGCGCCTGAGGAGGTGCGCGAGCTCGGCGTCCCGGATGTCACCGGCGCGGAAGAGGCGGTATCCGGTGCCGGGGTCCCGTGCGGGGGTGACGATGCCGGCGTCCTCCCAGTTCCGCAGGGTTGCCGGGGTGACGCCGAGCCGGCGGGCGAGTGCGCCGACCGTACGGGGCGCACGGTCCGCCGCGGCGGCCGGCGCGGCATCGGACTCCCCCACCAGGTGCCCCACCGCGCTCCGCACCGCATCGAGGGTGTCCCGGTCACGGGCCAACTGGCCGTGCCCACGGTCGATGAGCGCCAGGGCGTCGCCGATTCCGTCCGCGTGCACCGCGTTCATGATCTGGCCGGCCGCCGCGTGGCCGTACCCCGGGATGAGCGCGAGGTAGGCGCGGAGCGCCGCCGCATGCACCTCGGTGTAGATCCGGTATCCGCTGCGGGTGCGCTCAGCGGGCGGCAGACACCCGTCCCGCTCGTAATTGCGGACCGCCTGTGTCGAGATGCCGTGCTCACGCGCGAGATCAGCTGGCCGCATACCTCTCACCCATTTGAGACTTGTCCACAGACATTAACCCAGCAATAAGCGAAGGCTCCACCAAAACCCTCAACCGTACTTTCAAAGATACGCTTGAGGCTCATGACCCAGGACATTCATGACTTCGTGCCCGCGTCAGTTGACCTGCTGGCGCTGGGTGAACCGACCCACCAGGAACCGGCCTGCGGGCGGGTCCGCAACGAACTGTTCGCTCAACTGGCGGGCCGCGGCTTCCGGTCGATCGCCCTGGAGACCGATCGCATCGCCGCGCTCACCGTGAACGACTTCGTCCAGGGCGGAGCCGGAGAGCTCGACACCGTGATGCGCGAAGGCTTCTCCCACGGCTTCGGCGAACTGACGCCCAACCGGCAACTGATCCTCTGGATGCGCGAGTACAACCGGAACCGCCCGCCGGCGGAACGACTGACGTTCCACGGCTTCGACGCCCCACTGGAGACCACCAGCGCCCCCAGTCCACGGCACTACCTCACGCACGCCCGCGACTACCTGGGCCTGGACCTCGACCTCGACGGCCTCATCGGCGACGACACCCGATGGAGCCGCACGGAGGCGGTCATGGACCCGGCCATGTCGCCCGGCACGACAGCCGAGGCCGGGCAACTCCGCACCCTCGCCAACGACATGCTCACCACGCTCTCCCTGCGCGCCCCGGAACTGATCGCGGCCACCTCACACACCGCGTGGTCCCTCGCCAGGACCCACCTCACCGCCGGCCTCGGCGTGCTGCGCTACCACCAGCAGTCCGCCCAACCCCTCGACCAGAGCGCACGCATCTCCCGCCTGTCCGCCACCCGCGATGCGCTGATGGCCCAGAACCTCCTCGACATCCGGGGCGCCGAGGCCCAACGGGGCGCGACCCTGGTCTTCGCCCACAACACCCACCTCCAGCGCAACCCGAGCCACTGGTCCTCGGGCACCCTGGACCTCAACTGGTCCGGCGCCGGCGCCCTCATCAGCCCGCTGCTGGCCGAGCGCTACACCTTCATCGCCGGCAGCCTGGGCCGCAGCGAGGCCCTCGGTCTCCACGAGCCCGCCCCGGACACCTACGAGGCCTCCCTCCAGCACCACACCACCACCTGGAGCCTGACCGCCCCCACCGCGATCCCCCCAGCCCACACCCGCACCGACACCATCCCCACCCAGGGCTACTTCCCCCTGACCCAGGCAACCCTGGACGCAGCCGACGCCATCCTCCACATCGACGCCGGCCCGACCGCACAGAGCTGACTCGACCCGACACCGCCACCAAGGAGGCGAGCGACTGCTCGCCTCCACCGACCCCTACGCGGCACTGCACCGCCCAGTTCGGCATGACCGAAGCAGCCGGGGCAGCCGGGGCAGCCGGGGCCGAGCCAACAGCCACCATCGCCACCGCCCCGCTCCGATTTCACTGCGTGACGGCTCGTGTCGCACCGTCAGCACCCGCGCCCCGCAGCAACAACACGCCGAACCCCCTGGCCACACCCTCACTTCGCAGCTCTGGCGGAGCCGGCCCGCCACCGCCTGGTGACCACACCGCAGAAGCGGCACGCCTGGAGCGGACCGCTGGCCTGTACCCCGAGGACGCCGAGGCCCTGCTCCTGCGCGCCGCGGCCCACCTGGAACTGTCCGGCGACCGCCCCGCCGCGACCACGCTCGACGACCGCCTGCTGTCGACCACCGCCGACCTGGACAACCCTCCCCTGTGAAGGCCTCGAACCTCTGGGAGTACGGTCACGAGGCCGAGGCCAGGGCGATCATCGAGGGCATCCGCCTCGCCGCCCCCGCGACCCGGGCCCCTGGCTGATCGCGGCGGAATCCCTCGAAGCCCACGACGAACTGGAATCAGCGGCCGAAACCCTCACGGAGGCCGCCCGCCTGTTGCTGCCGGAGGGCACGGAACCCCCTTCCACCACCCATCCCCTCCTCTACGGCCGCCACCGCGTCCGCCGCGTGCTGGGCCTGCCCCACGACGACTGGGACGCCCTGGCGGACACCGTCCACTCGGCCCCCGTCTCCCTGGACGAACTCCACGACCCCAAACGCATCTGGTCCCTCGGCTCGGACAACCCCGCCGAACTGGCCGCCGGAATCTCCCGCCTCCACCCCGAACTGGGCGCCTACCGCGAGGCCCTCTCCCGCCCCTTCCCGATGGCAGTCCTGCACTGGCCGGCCACGGAGCTGACGGAACTGATCTCGGCGTACCCGGCCCTCTCCTCGGAGTACCCATCCCATGAGGGACACCTGTCGACCATGGAGTCGTCGCTCCGGGAACTGTCCTCTTCGGGCACCCCGAACCTGGGCATCGTGACGGGCACGGTCCCGTCGTACGAGGCCGTCGCGGCCTCGGAGGGATCATTGCCGGACGACGTGACGCTACTGCCGCAGTCTGCGACAACGCCGGCGACGGGGGCGGGCGGAGATTTGGCCGACGGAGAGGGGGCGGGGTGTTGGTGCGGGTCCACTCAGAACTACGACGCCTGTCACGGCGGCCCGGGGCCTGAAAACGGGCGACAGGCTGACACGGCGATGCCCGAGGCTGCCTGCATCGGCGGTACGGCCCGGCAGGCGGAATCCGGTGCGGCAGCGCTCGGCCCCGTGATGAAATCGACACGACAGCCGTAGTCCGGCGACTCGACTGTCGTCGGGACCGAGCCACGATCGTGAGGCACAGCCGCCTTGAGCACAATGAAGCCGTCATCGCCCTCCGTCTCCGCACGCATGAGCAGGCAGGCGAGCAAGGACACGGCCGCCGAACTGCTGGTCCGACGCCTCCTGCACGCGGCCGGCCTGCGCTACCGCGTGGAGTACCCGGTGCCAGGCATGGCGCGGCGCCGGATCGACGTGGCGTTCACCTCGGTCAAAGTAGCTGTCCTGATCGACGGATGCTTCTGGCACGGCTGCCCCGAACACGCGACGCAGCCGAAGTCGAACGCAGAGTCGTGGCGGCAGAAGTTGGACCGCAACATGGCGCGTGATACGGAGACCACGGAGCACCTCGTAGCGGCCGGCTGGGAGGTACTGCGCTTCTGGGAGCATGAAGCACCGGATGACGTGACTCTCCGTATCGCGGCGGCGGTGGAGCGGCGGAAGGCCCAGCGGGGACGGGGGAGGAAACGTTGAGCGGACTGAGCTTTGTCGACGTGTGCTCGGGGGCCGGTGGACTCGCTCTGGGGCTGGAACGAGCGGGCTTCACGCCTCGGCTCCTCCTGGACAACGAGCCGTCTGCTTGCGACACGCTCAAAGCCAACCGGCCGCATTGGAATGTGCTGAAAGCGGACCTTCTCGACTTCGACCCCGTGGACCACCCCGAGGTGTACGACGTCGATCTGCTGACAGCCGGTCTCCCCAGGGTGAGGTCGAGCGCGACGGTGACGCGCCAGTCGTCGGACACCGAGTTACGCCTCATCGAGGCGACTGCCTATCTGGTTCACGCCGTCCAGCCACGTGCACTGATCATCGAGAACGTGCCCACCCTGGTCGACCAGGATTCCCTGGCGCCGGTACGGGACTTCCTCCGCAAAGAGCTGGAGCACCTCGGCTACGAACTGGCCTGGTTCATCCTGAACGCCTCCGACTTCGGAGTGCCCCAGGACCGCATGCAAGGCATCCTCGTGGCCGTCAAGCAGCAGTGGGCGAGTGCCTTCCGGCCGCCCCGCTCCACCGTCCACGAACACGTGTCGGTCGGAGAGGCGCTGGCACCGTCGATGCGTTCCTGCGGCTGGCCGGACGCCGACCGTTGGGCGGCCCAGGCAAAGAGTGTGGCGCCGACCTTGGTGGGCGGATCCAAGACACACGGAGGCCCTGACTTCGGACCGAGCGGCACAAAGGCCAAGTGGCGACGCATGGGGGTCTACACGAAGTCGTTCGGGAACGAGCCGCCCGGCCCCGACTTCAGGTGGGATCCGTCACTCGGGGACGACGGACTGGTAAGGATCACGGTGGACCAGACCGCTCTCCTCCAGGGCTTCCCCGCAGTATGGGGGATCTCCGGACTCAAGACCGCCCGGTACCGCCAGATCGGGCATGCGACCCCGCCGCCGGTCGGCGAGGCGCTGGGACGGGCCGTCGCCGAAGCGTTGAACGGGGATCCGGGAGTCCCCGCGGCCGGCTAAACTTCCGCCACATGACCAGCTCGGTGCACCACCAGTCCATCCTCGACAAGCCCTTTGTCCTGGATCTCTTCGCAGGACCCGGAGGGCTGGATGTCGCTGGGCACGCACTCGACATCCCGAGTCTCGGTATCGAGTGGGACAGAAGCGCGTGCCTCACCCGATACGCGGCCGGGCTGGACACCCTTCACGCCGACGTTAGCGCGGTACGCAGGGATTCCTTCGAGTCCCTGCCGCCGGAGATCAGCGTGCTCGCAGGTGGCCCTCCGTGCCAGACGTACTCGGTGGCCGGGCACGGCGCCGGACGCCAAGCTCTGGACAGGGTCAAGGGGTACATCGAGCGACTGATGGCGGGCGACTCCGACCAGGAGATCGACGAGGACCTGAAGACGCTCACCGATCCACGTACCGCATTGGTCCTCGAACCCCTCCGATACGCGATTCAGGCGACCCGGAGCCCGAACCGGGAGCACCGCCCGTACGACGTCATCGTCCTGGAGCAGGTCCGCGAGGTCGAGGCGCTCTGGAAGCACTATGCCAAGGTGCTGGAGGAGACAGGGCTACCCGACGGGACCAAGTACAAGGTCGTCGTCGATGTCCTCGACACCGAGACCTACGGGGTTCCGCAGACGCGATCCCGCGCGGTGCTGATCGCTCGGCGTGAAGGGCTTGGTGAGCCCTCGCTTCCCTCGCCGACTCACTATTCCTACGAAGCCAAGCAATGGAACCGAAGGAACGGGAAGAACGAACACGACCAGGCCGCGGGCCAGGTCCATCAGGCGACCCTCTACGACGGCACCGAGCCGGAGACCGATGAGCACCAGGCAACAGGCGACGAGGACCTGCAGCCCTGGAGATCGATGGGTGATGCCCTCGCGAACCAGGTGGGCTCACATCCGGGGCGCCGCACTCCGTTCCTGGTTCGCTCGAACTACGGCAGCTCCAGCCACCCGGGGCGACGAGGCGTACGAAGCGACCAGCAGCCCGCCTTCACCGTCACCGGCAAGATCAGCCGCTTCGTAGTGTTCCAGCACCTCGACGAGAGCGTCGTCTACGAGGGCGCACGGTTCAGCATGAACGAGGCGGGGATGCTGCAGAGCTTCCCCCCGGACTATCCGTGGTCCGGTACGGCACAGGCCCAGCAGGTGGGCAACGCCGTACCGCCCCTGTTCGGTGCGCACCTGCTGAGTGCCGCTCTCGGACTCCCCAAACCGAACCCGGAGGCGTTGAGGAAGCCATGGCAGCCGGCCACGGAGGAACAGCGGACCAAGCTGCGAAGCAACGGCTGCGGGGCCGCCGCCGCCTGCACCGACAGGTGCCCGCGTCCCAAGGACCAGGTGCCGCCCCCTTCCTCCGTGCGCCCTCGAAAGAGCAAGAAGGCGTCGGCGAAGTAGTCCGAGCACGGCCCAGGTCAATCCCCGCTCTTCCTGCCTCTGACCGGCGCAGTCTCGAACAGCTCCGCGAAGTAGCTGGTGAGCGCAGCCACGGATTCCTCCGGGACAGGGTCCTCGTCCGGCCCGTTCGGGAGTTCGTACCGCTCGACCGGTGGCGCTGATTCCGCTTCCGCGATCCAGTCCCGCAGTTGGGCGGGGTCGCGGGGCTGGTCCGGCGCGAGGATGTCGTAGATCAAGGTCGCTCCCGCCGCGTTGATCGCGACGCTGAGGCCGTTGACCTCTCGCCCGCCGGAGACCTGGCCGCTCTTCAGAAGACGGACCAAGGCCTGAGCGGTGGGACGGTGATCGATCAACTCGCTCCGGAGAACGGTGTGGATGAGGTCCTGATTTCCGCAGGCGACCTCGACCGGCTCGTAGTCCGACCCGTTCCTGAAGAGTTCGGCCGCCCACCACAGGCGGGAGAAACACTGACGGTCCGCGGGGCCACGGAAGCGCTCGGCAGCGATGCGCCTTTCCGGCCTGCTCGCCGTCGGCTCCGACAGGTGCCGCCAGACCACATAGTCCGGGGCCACAGCCAGGGCGAGGTGGTTCCACAGACGCTTGTCCGCCGCTTCTCGCCGCGTCAGGCGCAGCGTGGCATGGAGCCGTGGCGCGAGCCATGCGTCGGCTCGGGTGCGGTCCTCCCGGAACTCGAACATGGCGTCTTCCACCAGGCTCCGGATCGGCTCGACCCACCACCTGGCGTCGTCCTCGGGGAGCGGCTCGACGACCTTGGCGAGATCGATGCCGCCGTGAACCTGTTCGCCTTTGAGTAGTTCCTCGGTGAGAAACGGATCGACGGCAGAGGTGGCGAGCAGCCCCAGGCGCTCCGGTACGTGGTTCGGTTGGGTGATCACGTCTCACTCTCGCGGTTCATCTGTTCCAGACTGCGGATGACAAAGGCAAGCGCCTTGGTGGCATCGGCGCGGCGGACCGCCGCGTAATGGATACGCGTCTGTAGCTCCACCCAGCCCGAGTCGCCGGTGCGCCGGCGATGGACCTGCCGTAGGGCCTCCTCGACATGGACGCCGGGAATCACGTCCGGGAGCATCTCCCGCAGCACCTCGCCCTGCCAGTCGGTGGGGAAGACCGGCCCGCCACCGGGTTCCACCTCCAGATCGCCGATGGCACCGTGAAACACCGCGGTCCAGACGTCGGTGGCCATCTGGGCGACCAGGAGGTCACGCACCTTGCTGTCCACACCCGAGCCATTGCTG
This sequence comes from Streptomyces platensis, assembly GCF_008704855.1. Lineage (NCBI taxonomy): Bacteria > Bacillati > Actinomycetota > Actinomycetes > Kitasatosporales > Streptomycetaceae > Streptomyces > Streptomyces platensis. Next base: position 4,873,311 of record NZ_CP023691.1, on the reverse strand, counting down.
TCCAACAGGTCGATGACACCTTCGACATCGGTGTTCACGAACACGGTGGGGACTCTGGCCGAGATGTCCGCGATCCAGGGCGCGTCGGCGTAGGCCTGGAGCCACTCCCGGGAGCTTCTCTTGAACGACGCTTTCTGGACGTCGAGTTGGAGCCCACGGACCGGCTCGTCGGAAACCGTGTCGATGATCCAGCTCCGGTCGGTCTCGGCGATCGACCGTCCGCGCACTCCGTCCACTGTCCCGACGGCGTACACGGCGAGGGAGGCCCGCCCCAGGTGATCGTCACGGAACAGCTCCAGCGAGCCGGACCAGTCCCGGCCGTCCTCCGCGTCGAGCGTGAGATTCGCAGAGGTACGGACATTGGTCTCGCCGTCCGTCAGCACGGCGAGGACACACAGATCCGACCAGGGCGCGTCCAGGGTGTTCGCCCCGGGCGGCAGCGTCGCCGAAAGACCGATCGTGGCGCTCACCCAGTCTGTGTGGCCCGCGATACCGAGCGCGACAGCCTGCTGTTGGGCCGAGTACGCGGCGATCTCCAACTGGTCGCGGGTACCGTCGGAGAGCTTGAGGGAGACCGAGGTCACCCTGAGCGTGACCGGCCGGTTGAGCCGCTTGTACGGGTAGAACTTCACGCGTCACTCCCCCTTGCCGGCACGGAGTTCGACAACGAGACGGGTGAGAGTGGTTCTGACCGGGTGGCTGGTGACGTCGGTGGTTCCTCGGAACTTCGCACGCCGCGCGCCGGGTGTGAAGCGCAGTATTCCGTCCTCCGCTTCGCAGCCCTCGACGCCCATGAGCTCCGCCCAGTCCAGCCTGGGGCGGCCCCCCGAGCGCACGTCCAGCTGAGCCACCGGCACCATCGGGACGATCTCGTCGCCACGCGCGATGCTCACTTCGCCGGTGATCTGCCACTCCCCGCCGTCGCCGACCGTCGCGTCGAGCCCGTCCAGGACCGGAACCACCGGGCCGGTGGGTGTCTTGGCCTTGGGCCTCGTTCGCACTGTCAACGCCTTGCGCAGGGCCTCACCGCCTTCGCCGCTGCTGCGCTTCGGCCGTGCGACAAGTTCTCTCACCGCATTGTTGGCCTCGGCGGTCAGCGCGTTGATCCGCCGGTACGCGGACGGTGACCAACGCAGTGTCAGCTCTTCCGTCTGCCCCCAACGGTCGTGCTCGGGAGGTTCCGCCGCACGCAGGAAATCCTCGGCCTCCTTCGCGAAGGGGGCCGTTTCTCCGGCCGCCTCCCCCACCAACAGAACGGCCTGGAAAGGGTTGGTGCTGTTCGGCAGCCTCGGGACCACGGTCCTCTTGACGGTCATGCGATTGCCGCGCAGCGAGTGCATCCGGTTCTTCGCCCCGTCCCTGTCCCTCTCCGCCTCGGTGACGAGCAGAACCGCTTGGTGCGTACCGAACGTCCCATGGGCGCCTCCGGACAGCGGCAGCTTCAGCGGGACGCTCCGCGCCGCCACCTGCCCGGCCTCGGTGAGGCGATCCACCGTGGTGCCCTCGTAGTGCGCCCTCAGGGCACGGGTCCGGGAGGGCTGTTCGACAGAAGGGTCCACTTGCTGCTCCGCCACGACCTCCTTGCCGTTCCGCAGGGCACGGACAGAGACCTCCAGGAGGGGGAGCTTGCTGCCCCCGCCGGTCATCGCGGCCCAGAAGTCACGCCCCAGTGCTTCGACCAGTCGGGCGTGCATCGTGTTGATGTCACGCGTGTCCTCATCGCCCTCCTCGTCGCCGACGAACCCGTCGTCGGGATCGGAGGAGTTCGCCGCGAGGCCGGCCACATCGTGCGCACCGACGATGAGGAAGGACGTACCGGGTTCGTCGTTCTCCCGGGTCAGATGCAGGCTCTCCACGGTCTCCTCGTCCGCCCACCAGGAACGGGCGACCATGGCCCCGGGCGAGTCAGGATCGGGGCGCCCGAACCAGGCGGGGCCTGCGTACGACTCGCCGTCGACCTCACGCCACGGCAGTTCGAGACGCCCGATGACCCGTCGCTCGGTACGTCCCTCGTGAGGCACGGAGAGAGTGGAGTTGATGAGCACGAGCCCGAGGGCGCTGGTGGCCCACAGCGTCGCCTTGCCCAAGCCGTACGAACCACCGGCGCCGGGACCGGACTTGAGGCTCTCCAGTTGGCGTCTGACCACGGCGGCGAACTTGCCGTCCGCATAGTCGTCGCCGATGAGCCCGGAGGCGTTGTAGTCGTCGACGCGCAGCAGGACCAAGCGGCCCTTCTCGTACATGTCGCGCACCCCGGCGTCCACGACCCGACCGACCTTCTGGTTACCGGCGGCCTCCGAGACGGCGAAGTAGTGCGGAAAGAGATCGTTCCAGAGGATCGCCTCACGAAAAGCGTCCAGGGCTTCGCCGGTGAGCTCGTGCAGGGTGTAGCGGACCTTGACCGGGCGGCCGTTCTCCGTCAGCCGCTCGTCCAGGCTGTTCTGGCAAGTCTCTCGCGCGAGGACCTGCACGTCGGCGTCGAAGGCGAAGGCTGCGGCATTGCCCAGGTCGCGGCCGCCGTCGGGGTAGCCGGGGCGGTGGTACCAGGTGACCGGGAGGCCGGCTTGGGTGTCGGTGGTTCGGGTGTGCACCGTGCCCACATCCGTGCCGAGCGCCTTGGCGATGTCCGCCATGACGGTCGGGCGAGGCGTCGACCTGCCGGTGATCCATGCGGACACAGCGGCCCGAGTCAGCTTGAGCTCGTCGGCCAGTTCAGCCTGCGTCTTCCCTGCGAGCTTGAGCTGTCGGGCCAACCAAGGCCCGAACTCCTCACCTGTCTCCACGCGCCGCCTGCTCTTTCCTCGGAGTCCCATGCCGAATCGCATGGTGTGGACCACGAGGCTAATTTGACAAGTACCGAAGCGTCAACCAACAGTTGATCGAGCTCGATCACTCAGACCACTCAAGTCCGGTGTCCAACTTGCCTGAAATGAGCAACCTCCGCCCCGTGTACGGCACTTCCACAAGCGGAGCGGCCAACTCCCTTTAAATGGGAGGGAGTTCAGGTTGCGCGTTGGAGCGAATACCGGATACGTTCGTCGACGATGGGGACCCCATCTCGCTCGCGAAACCCGAAATCGGGAAGGCCGGGCGACCGGGGAGAACTCTGCCCAAATTCCGACCCTACGCCCAGCCGACACCTCTACAGAGCCCTACGGAGAAAAGCCTTCCGAAAAGGACTGGCTGCACGAGACCTCCATTCGCTAGCTTAATTCGGGGGAATGAAGTCTCACCCAAGGCCTCGATTTATCTATTTCGTTTCACACGGGGGACGTGTGCCCGAATACACCCCTGTGCAGCTGCAGGATGCGACCGAACAGGGGTAGACCAGATGAATGAGCAGGACAGTGAATCGTTGGACTCACTTCGGGAGTCGAGCGCATTCGAGCTGGCAATTAAGACGGCGGAAAGCAAGGTCGAGGTTCTGGAGATTCTTCACGAACACGACCTGTCCGAGGAGGCGTTCATCAACAGGTTCCCCGTCCTGGCGAAGGTGGCCCAGGGGCTGTCGGACGTTCCGGACGGGACCGCTCCCCCGGTCTGATTCAGCACGTCACGGGCCCGAAGTCTCGGTCTCGCAACAACCGGCGACTTCACCGTGAACCCTCCGCTTCACGAAGGCACTGTGGAAAATAACGCCCAGCGCCACGACGAACACGGGCCGGCCGACGCGCCGGTGGCCGGCCCGCCGTTCTCTCTTTCGTCCGGATCTTGACACCCAGGAGCGCAGAAGCAGTGCCGTCATCGTCCTCTTCGGTTGTTCAAACCGTTCTCGAACAGTCCTCGCGTGTCCTGCAGACTTACGCCGTGGACCCCGGTCTCGTAGCCGAGCACGCCAATGGCGAACGCCGTATCACCCAGGGCGGATATGGCGATCGTCAGCTTTTCGAGCTCGTTCAGAACGCGGCAGATGAAATGGCCGACGAGTCGGGTGGGCGAGTTCATGTCGTCCTCACGGAAACCCACTTGTACTGCGCGAACGAGGGTAATCCGGTGACCCCGGAAGGCGCGGAGACAATTCTCCGAATGAGCATGTCGAAGAAGCGTGGCGGCCAGATCGGGCGTTTCGGGGTGGGCGTCAAATCGGTTCTCGTGGTGACCGACGAACCGGAATTCTTCAGCAGCACCGGAAGTTTCGGATTCGCCCGCGCCTGGTCGTACGAGCAGATCAGGGCCGTGCCCGGCGTGACGGCGCGCTACGGCCCTGAGTTCGACGCCCCCGTGCTGCGGATGGCCCGACCTCTGGACGTGCAGGCCGAGCGCGCTTCCGATCACGTCCTGAACGAGCTGCTGAACTGGGCCACCACCGTCGTTCGTCTGCCCCTGCTCCCGAAGGCGGATGACCGGCTGGGCAGGGACATGCACGGCGGACGTGCCAAGAACCACGGTGAGCCCCGAGAGGAATTCCCGGTCGGCTTCCAGCTCTTCTCGCCGCACGTCGCGAAGGTCGTGCTGGAGGACCGCCGGCCACGGCCCATGGCCCGTCGGACACTGACGGCCCAGCAGACCGGCGACCTGCACACCGTGGTCGAGGAGCGGACCGGGAAAGCCGTCGCCACCGAACGGTGGCGCGTGTTCACCACCACCCACGAACCCGGTCCGAGCGCCCGCGCGGACGCCGGAGAACTGCATGGCCGGCTCTCGCTCGACCTCGCCTGGGGCGTCCCCGCCCTGGAGAAGGACCCGGAGAGCGGTCTGTACGTCAGCCCGCGCTCGCGCGGACGCGGCAAGTTCTGGTCCTTCTTCCCGACCAAGTACGAGATGTCGCTGAGCGGCATCCTCAACGGCGCCTGGAAGACGAACGAGGACCGTCAGAATCTCCTCGACTCCTCTCCCTTCAACCAAGAGATGATCCGGGTGTCGGCGAAGCTGGTCGTCGACTCCCTCCCAGCCCTTGCACCCGAGGAGGACCCTGCCGCCTATCTCCCCCTGCTGCCCGGCCGAGTCAAGGAGGCGATCAGCTGGGCCGACGAGTTCCTGACCCGGGAGATCTGGGCCCGCACCGCGGACCGTCCGTCGCTGCCCGACCAGGACGGCGTCCTGCGCATCCCGACGGCGCTGAGGATCCACCCGCGCCTCGACAGGGACCTGAAAAAACTGTCCAGTTGGCTGCGGATGTGGCATGAGTGCCCCGGACGCCCCTCGAACTGGCTTCATCCGAGTGCCGAGGCGGACGCCCTGCGCTCCGGAAAGGTCGAGCACATCATCAGCGCGGCCGGGCATGAGCGGACTGATGTCCGGGAATGGCTGGAGGCTCTGGTCGAGAGCGGCACCCCCGAGGCGTCGGCGACGGCCGTTCGCATCCTCGCGGAAATGATCGAGAACCGCTCTCCCTATGCCGAGGAGGCCCGCAAGGCCCACATCGTGCTCACCGAGGAGCACGGTCTCGTCGCACCCGTGCACGGCAAGGTGTTCCGCCGTGCCGACCAGGGCGGCCTACGCGAGGCCCTGGTGTACGTGGTCGACGAGCTCGCCCAGGACCCATCGCTGGCTCACGCGCTCAACGTCCTGGGCATCCGAGAGGCCGATGTCGAGGGCCGGTTCGTCAGCATCCTCGATCAGGGCTTCGGCCACTACAGCGACTCGGACTGGGAGCGGTTCTGGGAGCTGTTCCGTCAGGCGGGGGTGCGTCGGCTGGCTCACAAAGTCCTGGAGAGGGTGCCCACTCCGCGCTCGACGCTCCGGGTGCGGACCGCCGACGGTCGGTTCCGGCCGGTCGAGGACTGCATGCTGCCGGGTGTCGTGGCCGATGCGAAGCGCGACCCGAGCATCGCTGTCGACATGGCGTTCCACTCCGACGACACCCCCTTCTTCTCGCAGGTCGGCCTGCGGGAACGGCCGTCCGGTGGGGTCCGCCCCCAGGAGGACGAAGGGTGGTTCGTGGAGTACCGCGAAGCCCTCCACGCCGCCTACCTGCGCGGCCTGGACAGTCGCGCCCCGCGCCCCGCACTGAACCGGATGAAGGTCGAGGGCGCCGCTATCGGCGGCCCGCTCCACCTCTTCCGCGCCCTCTCCGAGGAATCCCGCGCCGCCTTCCTGAAAGTGCTGCCCGACGACGCCGTGGTGGACAACTGGACGCGCCAGATCGGCGCACAGACCAACACCCGACAGGCCGTGCCCTCGCCGATCCGGTGGATCCTGAGGAAGTTCGGCACGATCGCCACCTCCCAGGGGATCAAGCCACTCAAGGAGGCCGTCGGCCCTCAGCTCGCCGGCTACCGAGATGTGCTGCCGGTCGCCGACATCTCTCCCGAGAAGGCCCGCAGGCTGCGACTCCCGACCACCGTCGACGATGTTCCCGCCGACCAATGGGACACGCTCCTCGACGAGGTGACCCGCAGCGAGGACGACTCCTTCGTGGGCGCGACCTACGTGATGCTGACCCGGTTCGGTGCGGACTTCCCCGAGGACTCCCTGACCCGTTGCAGGATCGGCGACGCCTGGGGAACCCGGCCCGACGGTGAGATCACCGTCGCCGTGGGAGCCGCTCAGTACCAGGCGCTGCGCGCCGAGCAGCTCCCGGCGCTGCTCGTACCGACCGCCGACGACGCCGAGCTGATGATCGAGAAGTGGGGCATGCTCCGCTACGCCGACGTGATCAGCCTGGAGACGCGTGAAGTACCGGAGGGCGACCCCGTGCCGCTGGTCGAGCTGTTCCCTGCCCTGCGGCAGCGTCTGAACAGCGGGAACCGGAACAGCATGGTGCAACGGTGCAGCGAACTGGAAGAGGTCACCCGTACGCCCAACGGCACGCACGCCTCCCCCTTGGACGCCGTGCGCCAGGACAGCACCGTCAAGGTCCGACTTCCTCTGGACCCCGAGCCGATGCTGCGCCTGATCGACCGCGAACTCGGCCTGGGCCTCGGCGCTGCCGGTTGCCGTGCGGTGCTGGAGCACCAGGACCGTATGGCCCGGGACAGCGAGCTGAAGGCGGCACAGAAGGCAGTTCGCGAGGCCGAGGACGTGGTGGCCAAGATCGAACTGCTGGTCGGTGCCGACGCGCTCCGGACCGGCCTCCCCGAGGGACTGATGGAGGCCGAACTGCAATCGACCGACGGGGGGGAGCCGTCCGGGCGTCGTATCGCGCAGATGGCGTTCAACGCGCACGGTGACGGTGTACTCCAGCAGCATGCCCGGGACATCCAGGCGCGCTTCCCCAACGCCCCGGTCGCCTACGGAGGTTCGTCTGCGGCCATCGCGTTCGTCTCGGAGCTGAGGCTGCCGGTCGCGTTCGCCGGTTCGAGGACTCCGTCCCCGCCGCCGTTCGAGACCGTCGAGGGCCCTCGGGACTTCCCGAGTCTCCACGAGTACCAGGAGGACTTGGTCCGGAACATCTCCACCATGCTCGACCGACTGGCGCCGCAGCGCGGCATGCTGTCGCTGCCGACCGGCGCCGGCAAGACCCGGGTCACCGCCGAGGCCGTGATCCGCTGGGTGAAGCGAGTCGGCGACCTCAAGGGTCCACTGCTGTGGATCGCGCAGACCGAGGAATTGTGCGAACAGGCCGTTCAGAGCTGGAAGTTCGTGTGGAGCAAGGTCGGCGCCGAACGCCCGCTCACCATCAGCAGGCTGTGGAGCACCAACGAGGTCGGGAACATCGTCGACCACCCTCACCTGGTGGTCGCCACCGACGCCAAGCTGGAACGCTGCCTGGGCACCGACCAGTACACCTGGCTGCGCCAGGCAGCATTGGTGATCGTGGACGAGGCTCACACCGCCATCTCCAAGCGATACACCGAGATCCTCGGCCAGTTGGGACTCACCCAATACGAGACCGGACGGCATCTGCTCGGCCTGACCGCCACCCCGTTTCGGAACACCAACGAGGAGGAGACCCGCCGCCTGGTCAGCCGCTTCGGCAATCGGCGACTCGACGAAGGAGTCTTCCCGTCGGGCGACCCGTATCGCGACCTCCAGGGCTGGGGGATGCTCGCCCAGGTCGAGCACCGCACCCTTGAGGGCGGTCGCATCGAACTCACACGGGACGAGAAGACACACGCCGATCGCATGGCCATGCTCTCCCGCTCCGCCGAACAGCGGCTCGCCGACGATCACGCTCGCAGTCGACGCATCGTCGACTCAGTGGCCGAACTTCCGGACGACTGGCCGACGTTGCTCTTCGCCACCTCCGTGGATCACGCCAAATACCTGGCCGCCATGCTCAACGACCGGGGTGTCCCCTCCGCCGCCGTGGACTCGACGACCAGCACGCAGGACCGTCGCAATCGCATCGAGAACTTCCGACGCGAACGCATCCGGGTCCTCACCAACTACGGTGTCCTCACCCAGGGATTCGACGCTCCGGCCACTCGTGCCGTGGTCGTGGCCAGGCCGGTCTACAGCACCAACGTGTACCAGCAGATGATCGGTCGCGGACTGCGCGGACGGCGGAACGGCGGCAAGGACAGCTGTCTGATCCTCAACGTCAGCGACAACATCGCCAACTTCGACACGCACCTCGCCTTCACCCAGTTCGAGCACCTCTGGAGCCGGAAGTGACCGACGTCTACCAGGACAGCCCCCCGCTCACCGAAGAGCAACTGGCCGTGGTCGAGCAGCCCTGGGACGCTCGTGTCCTGGTCAGCGCGGGCGCTGGTGCCGGAAAGACCCACACCTTGGTACGCCGGCTCGACGCGCTGTGCGGTCACGAGGACCCCGAGCAGGCGCTGGAGGCCGCCGAGATCCTGGTGCTGACCTTCTCCCGGGCCGCCGCCCGGGAGCTGCGCGAACGGATCTCCCGGCACGGGGAACGAGCCCACCGAGTACGCGCCCGTACCTTCGACGCGTGGGCCTACGAGGTGCTCCACCAGGCGCATCCGGACGGCGAGTGGGGAGCGGTCGGCTTCGACGAACGGATCGCCGCCGCGACCCGCGCGATCGAGAAGGGCGCGCTGGAGATCGGCGACGCGGTCCCGCCCGCCCATGTCCTGATCGACGAGGTGCAGGACCTGCTGGGCGGGCGACGCGAGTTGGTGGAGACGCTTCTCGACCGGTACCAGGACAGTTGCGGTTTCACCGTCGTCGGCGACGCGGCCCAGTCCGTGTACGGCTTCCAGATCGAGGACGTGAGCGAACGCACCGACGAGACCGGCCGGTTCTTCGACTGGCTGCGCTGCTCCTACCCCGACGACTTGGTGGAGCTGCACCTCACCCGGAACTTCCGGGCCACGACCGCCGAGGCCCGAGTCGCACTGGCGCTCGGCCCCCGTCTCCAGCAACTGAGCGATCCGGACGAGGCGGGAACGCTCTACGACGAACTGCGCGACCTCCTCCTGGACCCGGCGAACGGCATAGGCGGCCTGGACGACGAGCTCACCCTGACCAGCCTGCGGGACCTCTCCGACACTTGCGCCGTCCTCACCCGTGACAACCAGCAGGCCCTCGTGGTCTCCGGCCTGCTGCACGCACACGGTATCGATCACCGGCTGCGGCGCCCGTTGGAGGAGCGCCCGGTGCCGTACTGGGTGGCCGAGTTGCTGCGCCGCACGGAGGCGAACGTCCTCACCGAGGAACGGTTTCGTGCGCTCCTCACGGAAATCCCTCTCCCGTACGAACCCGACGCCGCCCTGTGGACGGTGCTGCGTCGGGCCGCGCGCGGAGCGGGACGCGGTGTACTCGATCTGGACCGGTTGCGCCGGCTGGTCGCCCAGGGCGGATTCCCCGACGAGGCGGCCGACCCGGAGATGGCCCGCATCGTCGTCTCGACGGTGCACCGGGCCAAGGGTCTGGAGTTCGACCGGGTGATCGTCCTGACACCACCGAGCCTCGCCGAACTCCACAAGCGGTACCAGGACGAGCTGGACCTGCCCGCAGAAGCCCGCGCGCTCTACGTGGCGATGACACGTGCCCGCCAGGACCTGTACCACGTGTCCCCTCCCGAACTGCCGCTCTTCAGAAGGGCGGGGAGTCAACGCAACGGGCGTCGCTACCTCGGATCGTGGCGGTCGTACGACAGGTACGGGATCGTCGCCGAGCCGGGCGACGTGGACCGGGACGACCCGCCCGGCCAGGAGACGGACGCCGCAGCCACCCAGGCCTATCTCCTGGAACAGGTCCGTCCCGGCCAGGAGGTGCTGCTGCGCAGGCGCCACGATCTGCCGATGGGCGAGACCGAGAGCCCGCCGTACGCCCTGGTGCACGAAGGGCGGGAGATCGGCGAGGCGTCGCGAAGGTTTCGTGAGGAGTTGTTCCAGGTGCAGAAGGTGAACCGCACCTGGGACCCTTGGTGGCCCGACGAGATCCATGGCCTGCGGATCGACACCCTGGAGACCGTGACGGGCAGCACCGCCGCCGGCGCCAACGCCGGTCTCGGTGAGCGAGGCGTGTGGATCGCCCCGCGGATCACCGGCATCGGCCGGTACCGGAGAGCCGACGACTACGAGGAGCAGCGCGCATGACGCAGGTGGCAGGCCGACACTCCGAGCATTACCGGGTCAGGGACGAGGAACTCCTCGTGGGACTCCGCCGTGAGCTCCTCGGCCCCGCCGAGGACGCTATGCCGGACGATCGGGACGAGGTACTCACCCAGGACGCGCCGATCGACCGCTACCTGACCGGCGTGCTGTATCCGCGTGCCGCGGACAGGGCCGCAAAAGCGCAGCAGGACGACGACGTTGGAGAACAGCAAGGACTGGACGCCGCCCCTCTGCTCACCCGCGACGACGTCGAGGAGTCCGGCACCGCGCAGGAGGTCGGCGCCTCGGGGGACAGGCGCCCCTCCTCGATGGGTCTCACCTTCGCGGTCCGCCCGGACATAAGCAGTTCGATCGTGGTCTCGGCCCACGCGGCCGTCTACGAGCCCACCGACGTCGATGGCAGGCGCGTCCCGGCCCGCCGTGCCGAGGCCCGTACCACCGCCGACCAGCGGGAGCGGTGGCGGCGCAAGGAACTCGCCCTCCCTGACCGGACCATCGACGTGACCGAGCCGGATCCGAAGAAGGCGATCGAGCTCGCCCCGGAAGCCTCGTTGCACGTCAACGTCCGGCGTCTCGATCCGAACACCGGCACGGTCACGGTCACGGTCACGTTGATCAACAGCCAGAAGGTCGGAGAATGGGATCTCCAGGACGCCTTCTCGCTGTTCCAGTGCGGTCTGACGGTCCGGGCCGCCGACGGCTCCACCGCGTTCGTCGAGCGTCCCGCCCCGGCGGCCGGCCATGACCCGGAGATCGCCACGAGCCGGTTGCTGCACCGCCACGCCCCGACCTTCGCGGTCGGCCACGGCTGCGCCGCCGAGTGGGACTGGACTCCGCAGCCGATCGGTATGACCGAAGCCGAAACGCCCGCCGTCCCCGAGGTACGGAGTCAGTTCGTGCCCACCGTGGAGGTGCTGCTCACCGACTCCAACCCGGAGATCGACAGTTCGACGCTGTCCATGCTGGGGCTGGCCGAGCAGTCCGATGCCGAGGTCCTGGCCGCTCTGGAAGGACTCGCCACGGGATACGAGCACTGGATCGACAGCAAGTCGGTCGAGGCAGACGCCCTGACGGGCGGCCCCCACGAGAAGCCCGCGCGGGATCAGGTGACGGCCTGCCGCGAGGCGCTCGACCGAATCTGTGAGGGCATCGAGCTGCTGCGGACCAAGCCCGATCTCATGCACGCGTTCCGTCTCGCGAACCGCGCCATGGCAGAACAGCGTGCCCGAAGCAAGTGGGTGAAGGACGGACGCGTCGGGGCCCCCGACCTGGCCGCCGGCCGCTGGCGCCCCTTTCAGATCGCGTTCGTGCTGCTCTGCCTGGCCGGCATCGACGACCGCGACCACCACGACCGGCAGATCTCCGACCTGCTGTGGTTCCCCACCGGTGGTGGCAAGACGGAGGCCTACCTCGGGCTGATCGCCCTCACATCGTTCCTGCGTCGCATCCGCAAGGGTGCGGACGGTGGCGGTGTCACCGTCCTCATGCGCTACACGCTGCGGTTGCTCACCCTCCAGCAGTTCGAGCGCGCGACGATCCTGCTCTGCGCCATGGAGCGCATGCGGCGCCGGACGCCCGAGTTGGGCCATGAGGAGTTCTCCGTCGGCATGTGGGTGGGACGTTCGGCCACCCCCAACACGCTGGCTGTGGCAGGCCTGAAGCTCGACGAGCTGCGGAAGAACCTCGACAAGCGCCTCGCGACCGAGAATCCCGTCCAGCTACACGCCTGCCCCTGGTGCGGGACCCGCCTCGACGCACGGAACTACGAAGTCGACGAGGACGCCAGGCGGATGCATGTCCGATGCCCCGGCGCGGACTGCGACTTCGCCGACGGCCTGCCCGTCCATCTGATCGACGAGGCGGTGTACGACGCACGGCCGACTCTGGTGATCGCCACTGTCGACAAGTTCGCGTCGATGCCGTGGCGTCCGGCGACCTCCGCGCTCTTCAACCGCGACGACGCCCCGGAGGGCGGCACCCCACCCCCGGAGCTGATCGTCCAGGACGAACTCCACCTGATCTCCGGGCCGTTGGGCACGCTCACCGGCCTCTACGAGACCGCGGTGGACGCGCTCGCCGACCAGCCCAAGGTGATCGCCTCCACGGCGACCATTCGTCGCGCCGCCGATCAGGGCCGCCACCTCTTCGCTCGCGAAGTGCGGCAGTTCCCGCCCGCCGGTCTGGACGCCCGCGACTCGTGGTTCGCCGTGGAGACCCCGCGCGAGGAAAAGGCGAGCCGCCGCTACGTCGGCCTCCTGGCCCCCGGCACAAGCCAGTCAACCCTCCTCATCCGCACGTACGCCACCCTGCTGCACCGGGCCAAGCAGGCGAAGACGGAGGACGAGGTGCGCGACGCGTACTGGAGTCTCGTCGGCTACTTCAACAGCCTCCGGCTGCTGTCCGCGGCCGAACTCCAGGTCCATGACGACGTGGTGGCCTATCTGGAGATGCTCGCCGAGCGGGAGGGGGTGGAAGTCCGCTCGGTCGCCAACTACTCGGAGCTGACAAGTCGAATCGACGCCAGCGAGATCCCCGCTCGCCTCAAGGGCATCGAAAAGCGGCGACCCGACGATGACACCGTGGACGTCCTCCTGGCCACCAACATGATCGCGGTCGGCGTGGACGTGGACCGCCTCGGCCTCATGGCCGTGATGGGCCAGCCGCAGACGACCGCCGAGTACATCCAGGCCACCAGCCGTGTCGGCCGCGCGCACCCCGGGCTGGTCGCGGTCATGCTCAACTCGAGCCGGGCCCGCGACCGTTCCCACTACGAGAGCTTCCAGCATTTCCACTCGGCCCTGTACCGCGAGGTCGAGTCCACCTCCGTCACCCCGTTCTCCGCCCGGGCCCGTGACCGGGGCCTGCACGCGGTGATCGTCGCCCTCGCCCGCATCATGATCCCGGCCGCTCGGCCCAATGAGGGCGCCGGCCAGGTCGAGTCGTACGAACACGTGCTCCGGGGACGCATCAAGTCGATCCTCCTGCGGCGCGTGGAGGCGGTCACCAGGGAGGAGACCGGCGCCGTGTCGCTGGCCTTCGACGAGTTCGTCGAGTGGTGGTGCGCCGAGGCCGACATCCACAACGGCCTGCTGTTCGAACCTCAGAGGGGCAGTCGTACCCCTTCGCTTCTAAAAGCGTACGACGACGCGTCCCAGGACGCCGAGGCATGGTCCACGTTGTGGAGCCTGCGCGACGTCGATGCCGAGACCGCCCTGTTCATGGAGGGAACCCGATGACCCCACCTCCCGCCCGCCGTCGCCGGACCGGCGCGAACGGCGCCGCGCCCGCCCACAACCTGCCGCGGCGTGGTGCGGTCCGCCGTGCCCAGGCGATCACCACGTACGGCGTCGGGTCGCTCATCGCGGTCGACCACGAGTCCTTCATCGTCTCGGGACTCGATGAGGCCGAGCAGAGCTGGAGCCATGATGAGTCCCCAAGGATCCATGAACGGCGCCTGGCCCGAGTGCTCGACGTCGACTACTTCCGGCTGCCGCCCGCTTCCGACGACACCAGCAAGGACGGTCTCCGGGTCCGACGATTCCCCTTGATGCACTTCTGCCCCGAGTGCAATGACCTGCAACGGCACCGCGACTTCAACCCGCCTGCCGGGCGAAGCGTCTGCGGCACGTGCGAGGTCGACCTGGTCCCCTCCCGTTTCGTCGTCGCCTGCGAGGCCGGACACCTCGGCGAGTTCCCGTACTGGCAGTGGGTGCACCGCTCCACGGACCGTGGTGCCACGAGGGCGGCACAGTGCGATGGGAAGCTCAAGATGCGCACGTCCGGACGCACCTCCGCGCTCCGCTCCATCCTCGTCTCCTGCGCCTGTGGGCAAGCTCCCGAGGTCTCGATGGAGGGTGCCTTCCGCAGGAGCGCACTCAGGGACCTGGGCCTCAAGTGTCAAGGAACCCGCCCGTGGCTCGGTGCGTCCGTCCCCACTCAGGAGTGCGGGCTCCCTCTGCGCACACTTCAGCGAGGTTCGTCGGCATTGTGGCAGCCGGTGCTGAAGTCGGCGCTCTCCATCCCGCCGTGGAGCGACGGCCGCTCGGATCCGCTCGCCGAACACTGGGCAGCGCTCCGTGAGTACGACGCACGCGAGCAAGTCGAGATCTATCTCAAAGGCGCTTTCAAGGGAAAGTGTCCGGTACCCCTGGACGAGGTGATGGCGCTCCTCGACGCGGAGCGCGCGGAGGAACCCGACAGCGAGTCGGCCCCCACCTTCGACCACCGCTACCGCGCGCTGCGCAACAAGGAGTACGAGCGTCTCCGCGCGGGCAACGACGAGAGCGAGCACTCCCGCAACGAGCAGTTCGTCTGTGAGAACCCGCTGGGCGACCAGAGCGTGCTCGACCCGCTCGGCGTCACGGGCCCGATGCTGGTCAAGAAGCTTCGCGAGGTGCGCGCCCTGAAGGCGTTCACCCGGCTCGTCGACGCCGAATCGACGACCGACTCCACGGAGATGCCGCTGTCGGAACGTCCCCTGCGCTGGCTCCCGGCCATGGAGGTACGGGGTGAGGGAGTCTTCCTCCGATTGGACGAGGACCGACTCGGCGCCTGGGAAAAGAGTGTGGCGGTGGCAGCCCGGGTCGAGCGGATGCGTACCGCCCACCAGCGGGTGCTCGAGCAGCGGGCCAATGACCCGAGCAGGGTCGTACCCTCCCCCGCTACCCCTCGCATGGTGCTGCTGCACACGCTGGCCCACGTCCTCATCAACGAGTGGAGCCTGGAGGCGGGTTACCCCGCCGCGGCCCTGCGCGAGCGCCTGTACGCCGCCGACGACATGGCCGGCGTACTCGTCTACACGGCGACGAGCGACTCGGCGGGCAGCCTGGGTGGTCTGGTCGCCCAAGGTGAACCGGAGACTCTCGGTCGTACGGTGCGTTCGGCCGTCCACCGTGCCGAGTGGTGTTCCTCGGACCCGCTCTGTATGGAGACCGAGGCGTCCGGTGCCGGCGGAATCAACCTGGCGGCCTGCCACGCCTGCGTCATGCTCCCGGAGACGAGTTGCGAGCACAACAACATCCTGCTCGACCGCGCCCTGCTCGTCGGTACCCCCGACGACCCTCGACTCGGGTACTTCGAGGGCGTCCTGGGGCAGTGACGTCGAATCATCCGCAATGGCACCGATGGTGATCCGACACGTGCCGTTCTCCCGGTTTCGGAGCCAGAGAAACTGCC